>JANYET010000002.1 GCA_025359785.1 Alphaproteobacteria bacterium
TGGGCCGACCCCTATGTGGAATACGCCACCAGCTGGTCGGACTTCTCGATCGGCGACCTGGTATGCTCGGAGAGCCCGGTCACCTTCTACATCATCACCCCCCAGGCCCATGCCGACCGGCTGGCCTTCCTGGTGCGGGTGTTCACGCGCCAGACGATCAACAGCCTGATGGAGCGCGAGCATTTCGACAGCCGGGGGCGGCGCAAGGCGCATCGCCTGCTGCTGCTGCTCGACGAGTTTCCCAAACTCGGCAGCCTGCCCTTCCTGGAGAACGCGATGGGCGAAATGGCCGGCTACGGCATCACCGCCCACCTGATCTGCCAGAGCTTCAACGACGTGTTCTCCAAGTACGGGGACAAGACGCCGATCTTCGACAACATGCACATCACCGCCACCTTCGCGACCTCGGAGCCTACGAGCATCGACAAGGTGATCCGGCGCGCCGGCAAGGCGCTGGAGATGCGGGAGAGCTTCAGCGATCCACGCAGTATCTTCGGCAGCTCGCACCGCTCGACCTCCCAGAGCGAGCACGAGCGCTACATCCTGACCGAGGACCGGGTCCGCGAGCTGGATGACAACCAGCAGTTCCTGTTCGTCAACAACACCAAGCCGATCCGGGCGGAGAAGATCCGCTACTACGACGAGCCGTTCTTCAAGGCGCGGGCGGGGGACTATTTCCATGGCGTGCCCGCCAAATACGAGCAGCGGCCGGGGGCGGCCGATCTGCCCGGGCCCGCTCAGATCGACTGGCTTGGGGTTCTTGCCGCAGAGCCGGCCCCGGCCGGCCTGAAAGGCGTCGTGCCCCCGCCGGCCCCCGCGGCGGCGGATGATGGACCTCAGCCCGCCAGCGACAAGGGGCATGGCCTCCACGCGCCGGTCTCGAGCCTGCGATGGACTGGCGACGACGATGACGACGGCAGCCTGGGCTGACGGACCTGCAGAGACGCCCACGCCCCGCCGACTCCAGTTGAATTGGATTTCCAATGCCGCAGCACCACCCCGTCGTCACCGACCGCAAGGTCGCCGCGCTGAAGCAGGCCATGGGCCCGGTGATCGCCAGCGCGCTCGCCGACCGCATGGTCGTGGAGGTCATGGTCAACCCGGACGGCAAGATCTGGGTGGACCGGATCGGGGAGGGGCGGTCGTTCACCGGCCAGAGCCTGGCCAGCGCCGACGCCGACCGGATTCTACGGCTGCTGGCCGACCATGTGGGCGAGGTGGTCACCCGGGACCGGCCTCGGGTCAGCGCCACGCTTCCGGAGACCGGAGAGCGGTTCCAGGGCGCCTTCATGCCGATCGTATCCAGTCCCGCCTTTGCGATCCGCAAGCGGCCGGAGGTAGTGTTCACCCTGCCCGAATATGTCGACCAGGGGATCATGACCGAGCACCAGGCGGACGTGATCCGCGAGGCGGCGACGGCGCGTCAGAACATCCTGATCGTGGGCGGTACGGGCTCGGGCAAGACGACGCTTGCCAACGCCATTCTGGCGGAGCCGGCCTTTGCCCAGGACCGCGTGGTGTTGATCGAGGACACCGCCGAGCTCCAGTGCTCAGCCGAGGATAAGATCCAGATGCTCACCAAGCGGACTGATCCGTCGGTGACCATGACCGATCTGGTGCGCGACACCTTGCGCCTGCGGCCTGACCGCATCGTCATCGGGGAGGTGAGGGACGGGTCGGCGTTGGATCTTCTGAAGGCGTGGAATACGGGCCACCCTGGCGGATTGGCGACGATCCACGCCAACAGCGCATTGGAGGGATTGACGCGACTGGAGGACCTGATCGGGGAGGTGACCCAGCGGATTCCCTATCGGGCGATCACCCAGGCGATCAACGTCATCATCTACATCGAGCGGACGGCGACAGGGCGGCGGGTCAGGGAGGTGAGCCGCATGATCGGCCGCAACGGCGACACCTACCACCTCGAGGTCCTGACGGGCTAGGCGATGCGGTCACCCTGACCGGCGCCAGCCGCAACACCTTGAAGGAGCATCATTCACCTCGAAGTCGCCACGCCATACGGGTTTAATCTGGCCGCGAGATGAACCCGAACACGATGTTTGAGTTTTATGAAGCTCGCCCTCTAGCGGCACTGATCTGAATTGAAATCCGCGACTCCAGCCTACTCCTAGTCACCGCGCCGGCTTCGCGAACGACAACTTCTGGTTATAAGTGCGGAACTGCTCCGAGTGCTGGGGTAGGTCGTTCGTGTCGCCGGATGGATTGCATGCGCGCTAGATTTCCTCATCCCGGCGCCGCCGCTGTCCTGACCTTTGGCATCCTTGGGGCTTTCATCTCACCGGCCCAGGCGGCGGATGACGCCCCGCACTACGGCCCAGCTCCGGCTTGGGTGGCGCCCGCGCCCGCAGCCACTCGGAAGATCGCACCGACCGAGGCTCCTGTGCAGTTCCTTCTGCTGGACAACCAGATCAGCCTCACCCGAGAAGGCTCCGAAGTCTTTAGCGAGATCAAGGTCAAGCCGCTTACGCCGGACGGCTTGGGCGCCGGAAATCTCTCAGTCGCGTGGGACCCTCAGTCGGAATCGCTGACCATCAACCGAGTGACCCTGACACGCGCCGGCCAGGTGACCGACATCTTGAAGTCGGAACAGTTCGAAGTCCTCCGCCGGGAAAACAACCTTGAGCAAGCCACCCTCGACGGTCAGTTGACAGCCGTCCTGCAGATTAAGGGGGTCCAGGTCGGCGACGAGATCGATTTCGCTTTTTCGAAGGTCCACCGCGCCGGCTTGCTGCAGGGACGCATTCAAGAGTCCCAAGGGCTTCCCGTGATCTCGGTCGCCGGGCAGGTACGCCTTCGCACAACTTGGCCGACCGACCAGAGGTTGGCTTGGCGCGCGACCGGCGACATGCCGTCCCTCCATCCCGCACAGCACGGCGGGACGACGGAGCTCATCTACCAGGCCGACGGCCTGGAGCCCTCGGTGCCGACGGCCGGCGCGCCCATCCGATACAACCTTCGGCGACTCATCGAGTACAGCAGCTTCCAGAATTGGGGAGAGGTCTCGGCAGTAATGGCGCCGCTTTTTGCTCGCGCCGAAATCCTTGGGCCGCAATCGGCGGTGCGAGCAGAAGCCGAAAAAATCCGAGCCCAGGCCAGGGACCCTGTCGACCGTGCCCTCCTGGCGCTGCGCCTTGTCCAGGACCAAGTCCGCTACGTCTATGTCGGGCTCAACAGCGCCTATGTTCCCGCGACAGCAGACGAAACCTGGACCCGCCGCTTCGGAGACTGCAAGGCCAAGACCGCCCTTTTGATTGCATTACTGGAGGCGCTGGATATCCCCGCTGAGCCGGTGCTTGTTTCCACGCCCTATGGCGACACCTTGAGTGGCCGTCTTCCACGTCTTGGTGCATTCGACCACGTGCTCGTGCGTAGCGTTATCGCGGGCCAAACCTACTGGCTGGACGGCGCCCGGATCGGCGACCGGAGTGCGGAGACACTGACTGGTCTTACTTACGGTTGGGTGTTGCCAGTCGCGGCCGATGGCCGGGCTGAGCTGCTTCATGTGACCCAGGCGGAACCGCGCAAACCGCTCCTGGAAACCATTCTGACCATCGACGCCTCGAAGGGCTTGGACACAATCGCCCCCATCCAGCTTGAGGAAATCTATCGTGGCGATAGCGCCATTCAACTGCGGCGCAACCTCGCGGCAGCCTCGCCGGCCGAGGCCAAGACTCAACTCATAAACGTGGACAAGGAAAGCTATCCTTGGGTCACATTTACCGATGTGACCTGGAAGGTCGATGACCTCACCGGCGCTGTTACTCTAAGCGCTGTCGGTCATGGCAAGCCCGACTGGGACGCGGTCAAGGCGGGAAGCCGACCGAACCTTCGCTTCTTTGAGATCGACAATGCCAGTTTTAGCGCCCCGGACAAGTATGAGCGCCCGGCCGGGCAGGATGCGGCGGCGCCCTACCTGGTCGACTACCCATATTTCGGCGTGCACGTGACCCGGATGACGCTGCCGCCCGGGACGACGACCTATGTCATTAAAGGGCCGGATGTTCGATCGGCCTTTGGAGGCTACGTCCATACCCGTGAAACCCAAATCCAGGGCTCCAACGTCACCATGACCCGGACGGTCCGGGCGCAGACCACGGAGATCACCGCCAGCGAGGCTTCGGCGGCGGCAACGGCGGGAAAGACCCTCAATACGGATCCCGTCTACATCACCGCCGTCCCCGCCGTAACTCCGGCCAGCGCGGCGGCGAACGCTGGAGCCGGAAAAGGCGTCTCCAGCCTCACTCGAGGCGGCGCCCACATCCAGCAAGGTGACTATGCCGGCGGCCTGGCCGACGCCGACCAGGCCCTAGCCGAGCACGCCGACCCCGGCTTGGCCTTCGCTCTAAGGGCCTACGCGCTTTCTGGCCTCCACCGCTATGCGGAGGCCGCGACGGCCTTCGGCGAGGCCGCCAAGGCGACCCCGCCGGGGTCCTTGCTGAAAGGTCTGCAACGCGGACAGGTCGACGTGCTCGTCTTGGGCAACAGGCCCGCCGAGGCGGTGACGTTGCTGAACACGCTGATCACCCAGGATATGGGCGATCCCGAACTAAGGACGCGTCGCTCGGAAGCCTTCGCCGAATTAAACGACGACGCCAAGTCGCTCGCCGACGCGGACGCTGCCGTGCGCCTCGCCCCCCTCTCGTCGGACTCTCACCAGGCGCGAGGCCGCATTCTGGCGAAGATGAATCGTTTTCAGGAAGCCGCGGAGAATCTCGCCGAAGCGGCACGGCTCGCGCCGGAATCCCCCGAGAACCACAACAACCTGGGCGCGGCCCTAATCAAGCTCGGCCGCTTAGAAGAAGCCCGCCGGGAATTCCTGGAGTCCCGACGGCTAGACCCGACGAACAGTCGCGCGATCTCTGGTCTCTTCCAGGCCGAGTTTCGCCTGGGCCACAACGCGGCCACGCTCGCGCTTTTGGGTGAGATGCAAACGAAGGGTCCGCAGACACCCGAGATGCTGAACGCCGGCTGCTGGAACCGCGCCGTCGCGGGCCTTGAACTCGAGAGGGCCGCGGCCTTATGCGACGCGGCCATTCAGGCTAAACCTGCCGAACTGGCCTTCAAGGACAGCCGCGCCTTCGTTAGCTACCGCCAGGGGCGCTTTGGTGACGCCGTCAAACGCTACGACGCGATCTTAGGACAGGACCCGAAGTTCGCGGGCTCTCTATATGGCCGTGGCTTGGCCAAGAAGAAGCTCGGCGACGTCGCCGGCGGACAGGCCGATATTGCCGCAGCCAGAGCCATTTCACCGACCATTTCGGAAAGCTTTGCCGGTAGCGATCTTAGCTGACCCTTCGAACCCGCTATTCACTGACAGGCAGATCGATGTCGCTGCTCTCGCGCGCCGATTTCGCCGTGGCGCGTTCGGCGGAATAAGACTGTCGATACCCTCGAAAGCCGGGAGCCCTCCTAACGTCCCACTTGGGTGGATTGCGGTCGTCAGCCTTTTCGCTGCGCCCGACCTCCAAGCATCAATCCGAGTGCCAGGAACAGTAGACCGGGGCTCGCGACGGCAGCGCAGAAAATAGAGGCGATGGGAAGCATGGCGAAGCCAATAGAAGAGTGCTGAATCGACGAACAGGATCGCACCGAACGCTGCCAGGAAGGCGCGAAACGCCGGGGCGCCCATGGTCTCCCTGGCGGCGGCCGGGTCGCTACGCCGAAGGTCGCGCAACCACAGGAGGGCGATCATCGCACCCAGCGCGAGCGCCGCGGGCGCCATCCAGGTGGCGGGCAGCAAAGCTACGAACAGGAGCAGCGGAAAGGCGGCGACGCTGGGGGTCAGGCGCAACGGCGAGACCTCGTCCGCCGGGCCGCGCCCTTCGCGCCGCCCGCGAAGCCACAGCGCCAGCGCCAGCGGCGCGCCGCACGCCCCCACGGCGAAGAATGCGACGCGCCAGCCGTCCGGACCGACCAAGCGCGTGACTTCCCCACTGACTGCGAAGGCGAGCCCCCCGCCGACAAACGACCCGCCAATGATCGCGGCGCTGGCGAAAGCCCAGTGACGGCCCGGAATCAGGGCGCCGATCAATGCAATGATCGACGGCATGGCCGCGGCCTCGCCGACCGCGAGCGCCACGCGCGCCATCCAGAACCCGCCAAGGCCCTGAACGAAGGCCGTCGCCATGGTGCTCACAGACCAGAGCAGGAGGGCTCCGGCAATCCAGCGCCACGGCTGAAACCGGGCGGCTATCGGCGCGGCCACAAGGCCAGACACCGCGAACATGACGCCGAAGGCGGTTCCGTAGACACCGGCGATCTGCGCGCCGCTGGCCCCGAGTTGAGCGCCGATGGGATGAGCCATCAAGACCGCGAATTGCCGGTCCATTTAGCTGAGCACATAGACTAGGAACAACAGCAGCGCGTCCGAACGCCATGATATCCTGGAACCTTCGGATATGTTGCCAGTTCTCAAAATCTGCTGAAACCTCGGCCCCAGGGGGCCAAAATACCTCTTCGGCCGAGAAATTCGTGCGTCATAAAACCATGTTCCGTTAGTTATGAGTAGCCAACGATCCTGCGTGGCTTGGGATGGACCCGACGATGCCCGGCAATCAGGCGATCGATACTTTCTTCGTGGGCGCCATGGCGCCCAGTCTCTGGCCGACCGCGCTGGAGACAATTGCGCGCGACCTGGGAGCCGACGGTGCGACCCTGACCAACGGCACCGCGGTACCGTCGCGTGTCTCCACCTCGATCTCAATCACCTCGATCGTGGAGGAATATTTCACCCTCGCCGCGAATTTCGACAGCCGTGAGGACCGCGTCAACCCCAAGCCCGATGATGGATTCATGGGCGATTTCGACACCTACACGCCTGAGGAAATCGATCGCGATCCCTTCTATGTGGAGTTCCTGCGACCGCGGGGCTTCGGGTGGCACGCCGCCGCTGCGCTGACCGGCGGGAGCAGCCCCCTCGTCCTCAGCCTCAAGCGGCGATGGAGCATGGGTCCTTTCCAGCGCAGCGAATTGGCGCAGATTTCCAGCGTGCTGCCCTATCTTCAGGCCGCTGCCCACGCCGCGCAGCTGGCGTTGAGTTTTCGGTCGCAGGATCATCTGGAAGCGCTGTTGGCCATGGGCCAGGGCGGCCTGTTGCTCAACAGCGACGGCGTCGTCCTTGCCCGCAACACCGCGATCGAACTCGGAGATGGGCTGACCATCGTGGAAGGCCGGCTGCGAGCGGCCTATTCCTCGGAGCAAGGCGCGCTTGATCGGGCGGTGGCGATCGCGGTGAACCTCTCCCCGCCGAGCGAACTTCCAGTACCTTCGCCGGCGATCCTGCATCGGCCCTCCGGACGACGGCCGCTGATCCTGCGGATCGCGCGCCTGTTCGATATCACACCTAATCCCGTGGCCTCGGCGCGCGCCGTGGTGAGCATCGTCGATACTGCTGTCCTGCCCATCCCAACGCCCTCGCTGCTGCGGGAGCTGTTCGGCCTGACGCCCAAGGAGACCGAACTGGCGGTGCTCCTGGGCTCCGGGCGGTCACTGAGCGAGGCGGCCGACCTGTGCCACATCAGCCAGCCGCACGCCCGCCAGCGCCTGAAGATCGTCTTCCAGAAAACCGAGACCTCGCGGCAGAGCGAGCTTGTCACCCTACTGCTTCGACTCGCCTGAGAATTCCCCTGTGAGTTGAACCTGCCCGCCCCCTCCTGGATGGGAGTGTCGGAAAACTTTCGTCCAGCGCCATTGTCATCAAGTAAGGCCCGCGAGGACCACGCGACGCGCGCCTGTAACCGATTGTAAGAGGTAGATCATGGCGCGATTTCGGACGGTGCTCCTGGCCACGGCGGGGCTTGCGGGAGCCCTCGCGGCGACCTCAGCTTTCGCGGGTACGACAACGTTTGCCGACACTACTTTCAACACGGCCAACTACACGCTGGGCTCGTTCAAGGACGCCTCCGTCACGGTGGACAGCTACGGACAAACCGCGACGGGCGGCGATCCGGGCGCGGCCTTGCAAGGCACGGTTTCGAGCGTCGGTCTCAATGCTCAGGGCGTGCTGTTCACCGCCTTGAACAACGGCTTCGTCTATGATTCTACGGTCAGCGGGGCGATCACCTCGCTCGATTTCTCGCTCGATCGTTTCGCAAACCCGACGAACGGCGGATTGTTCGTCCCGGTCGGCAGCTACAGTCTCCGTCTTTTGGCGAGGCAGGACTCGCAACTTTACCAGGCGACGTTCGTGTTCGGGCCCCTCGGCGCTCCGGGTGGCACCTGGCACCTGCTGACGCAGAACGGCATCGCCGCCAGCGACTTCAGCACGCTCGACGCCACCAACTTCACGGGGTCCGGCGTGGTGGGTGGTCTGAACTTCAGCGGTGACGCGATCACCTTTGGCTTCGCCATGCGCGGCGGGGGCACGGCCTCGACACTTGATCAGACGAACGATCTGCGCGCGGACAACTTCTCGCTCAGCGTGAACACCGCGTCCGTGCCGGAGCCCTCCGGCTGGGCGATGATGATCGTGGGCTTTGGCGCCGTTGGCGGTCTGGCCCGCGCGCGCCGGCGGCTCGCCGCCGCTTGAGGCTAGCCCGCCGGGCGTCAAGGGCGTCGTAGGGCGCTCGCCGGAACGGTCCAGTTCGGCGGGCGCCACCACGTTGCAGTCCAGCTAGTTCGCAATCTGACCGCAGACTAGGCGACCGACTCATTAAACCGCATCCAAATTCTGGCTGAGGCGAGCTTGACGCCGGCGAGCTAATTGTCGGCCCGCTTATCGTAGCGGGTGGCTACGCCTCGCGGGCGACGCCCAAAATCGTGTTCTTGCCGGTGCCGGCGTAGCCGACAACCAGTGCAAGAACGCCGGACCCGGTGATATGCTCCAACGCGTCGCGCTGTGACCCCCCTAGAGTTAGGGCGCGACCCTCGCCGGCGGGCGTCTCCAACACGGTCGCCGGCGAGGCCTTGTGCTCTGCTCGGCCCGCCAGACGCTCGGCCTACCGCTCCAGCCGCTGTTCGACCCCCAGAATCTCGCGGGTTGTGAACCGCTCGCGGCCGGCGCCGTCCTTGCCGAGCGCGACCAGCTGGGGCGAGGTTTTCACCGCGCTCAGGGCCTGGACGAACTGATCGGCGTCGTCGGTGTGCCGGTGAACGAACCGCGCCAAGTCGTGGTCCGTGGACGTGCTCTGCTGCCGAGTGATGGCATCCAGCGCGACGTTCGGCTCGGCGATGATCTTCTCGCCGTTGCGCCTGGCGATGTCCCGGTGATCGACCGCCCGCTCGACGTCCTCGCCACGGTCCAGGCGCCGCGCGCCGGCCGGGCCGATCTTGTGCTGCGGCTCCAGGTCGATCCCCTGCGCCTCCAGGGTCCGGTGATCGATCCGCGCATTGATGTCGAGTTCGGCCAGGCGGGTGTTCACTTCAGATCTCGGACGGCGGCGCCAAAGTGACGCTTGGCGCATTAGCTAGTCGAAGCGGTCCCATGAGCGGCTCGCCAAGGAGATTTCCATGTCCAAGAAGATCATCGGCATCATCATTGCGACCACGTTTTCGGTTGTCGCGCAGGCAGCGCTCGCGCAGGGTCATATTGCAGGCGGCGCGGTCGGCGCAGTGGTGGCTCCGAAGCACCATCGTGTTGCCGGGGCCGTCATCGGCGGCGCCGTGGGTCATCACATGGCGAAGACCAAGGCGAAGAAGCAGGCTGCCGCCGCTCCGAAGCAATAGGCGAGGCTGGCGCGGTTCATCTGCGGTTCAGCCCCGTGCCCGCAGGTTTGCAATACCAAGTCGTCGCGTTCTCCCGTCCCTGGAAGTAGCGGCCTGCGGGATGGAATAAAACTTCGACGGCGCGTCACTTCGGTGGCGCGCCGTTTCCAGTTATAGCGCCCAGTGGGCGGCGCCACGATCCGACGGCAGCGTTCGAGGACAACGCGCGCGACATCGGGCCGCCTTTGGCGTCAATGCTTTCCCCGCAATCTAGCGTCACCCGGAGCCGTCGTAGCGCCAGTCGCAGGCGCGATTTCACCGTCCCAAGGGGAAGGTTATCTGTACCTCGGTCGCACAGAATTGCGGTGGCGGATTTACTTTAAAAGGGGGCGGCGGCGCGGGCGGCGTTTCTGAGCCAGCCAGTTGGGCCATGATGCTGGTTGGCTTTGGCGGCCTCGGCTTCGCGCTTCGCCGCCGCAGGGCGTTGCAGGAGACCGCCGCAGGCTGAGGCTCCGCGGGTCTCCCTGTGAACCGCGAACGCCCCGCTCTACCGTGAGCCCGCATGTCCTCGCCCGATTGCATCGAGTTTACTTTCTTCAAGAATGGCCCTTGCGCGTCGCGCCCGACACCGGGCTCGACCGTGAAGCCAGCAAGCAGAACTCCGGAATATCCGATCAGGGCAGTCAGGCGACGTCGGCCAGATTAGTCTCAAGGGCAGTGGCGCCCGTACTTTTTCAGTGGCCGAGGGGCCGAGGCCCCTTCATCTGATCTTTGCGAAGCGGCCATCCCTGCGGGCTGGCGTCTTGCATGAGCCGCGCTCCGGCGTCCCAGCGATCCTGGCCTAAGGTGGCGGCGGCCATCCGCTCGGGGACCCGCCAGCTCGCCGGCAGCGCCCGCGCAATCGGTCCCGCCAGGCCCGCGTACAAGACAACGCCGGCGATGAGGCCGCCAGCGACCGCATAGAGCAACGCCCTTCGCTGCGCGTCCAGCGCACGCAATTCGCCCGCGAACCGTCGCACCTCTCCGGAAGCCTGGCCGATCAGTCTCCTTTGAAATTTGGGTTGCTAGAGGGTCAGATCGCCCGGCGGCGGAAGACCAGGTGGTAGATCAATAGGACCACGACCGAGCCAATGAAGGCCACGAAAATGCTGTAGAGGTTGATGCCGGTCGCGCCGGCATGGCCGAACTGGTTGAACAGGAAACCGCCGACGATCGCGCCGACGACGCCCAGCACATTGTCCAGGACCAGTCCTTCGCCGGTCTTGTTGACGACTTTGCTGGCAAGGAAACCAGCGATCAGGCCCACGACGAGCCGTGCGAGAATTGACATAGGGAACTCTCCAGCCGCCCTGCGCGGCGACGATGAAAAGCGCGTCCTGACAAAGCGTCCCGCGGCGCCGCTTGTTGTTGCGCAAAAATACACAATATAGGGCCCTCGTCGTATCGAGGACCCCATGAACACGCTCCATTTCGTCGCCCTGGTTCGCGGCTCTCAGGCGGCCGACTACACGGCGACCTTCCCGGATTTGCCTGACTGCACTGTAGACGGTCCTGATGTGGCGGCGCTGGTGAAATCCGCGCGCGACGCGGCCCTGGCGCATCTGCAAGCGCTCGCCGACGCCGGCGAAGCGTGGCCGACAGCCACCCCGCTTGAGCAGCTGGCGGTGGAGCCGGGGGTGATCGCCATCCTCGTCGACGTCGCGATCGACGACCCCTTTATTCGGATCAACATCTCGTTGGGCGAGCGCCTGGTGCAGCGGCTTGACGCGGCGGCCGAGGCGCGAGGCATGACCCGGTCAGGGTTCATCGCGCAGTCTGTGCGCATGAGCCTGGGCGAACAGCTGCGCAACGATTTCGAGGGTGCGGGCCGCAAGCTGCAGGACGACTTCACGGCGCTCGCGCGCAAGATCAACGACGCCATCGGGCCCAACTCAACTTTCGAGAAACGGATGGCCGACCTGGATGACCGCGTCTACGACGGCGTCCGCCGGGCGGCCGACAGCGTGTCCGCGGCCATGACTCGCCGCCGCGAGGCGACGAAACCCGCCGCGGACGCACCGCCGCGCGATGCCGAAGCCGCCGGCTAGCCGCCCCGATCTCTCCGATGCCTCGCCGGCGTGGGCCGGCCTAAACTGGAAATCCGCCATGACGAAATCCGCCGCTGAACTTCAATCGATCCGCGACAGCGTGGCCCTGGTTGGCCGTCTGTCAGACGGCCTCGTCCGCTTCGGCCCATTCAACCTTGGCCTCGATGGAGTCTTGGCCTGGATACCGGGTCTCGGCGACGTCTACAGCACGCTCGCGGGCGGCTTCATCGTTGTCCAGGGCGTACGCGGAGGGGTGCCTGGAGCAGTGCTTGGTGGCGCCGCGATGCTGATCGGCTGCCGCACCATCGTCGGCGCCGTGCCGATCGCCGGGTCGGCCTTCGCGGACTTCTTCACGGCGCACAAGTGGGCGGCCGCCATGATCGTCCGGGCTATCGACGCCCAGCTCGGGCTGACGACACAGACGGTTCAACCCGTGACCAGGGCTCCCGTTCGGCAGGGCCCGGCCGGCGGCGTGGCGCAGGCCTGAACAGCGTCAGGGTTTGGCGTTGCTAAATTGCCCGCTGGGTTCGGCACATCGCGCGGCATGTCTGGCCGCCGTCCTGACCGCGCTTAGGCCCTGCGCACCCGCCAGCAATGGTGGCGCCGGCATGGGGCCTTCGTGCGCCGCATGATCGCAGGCGCCGTCTTGGCGTTGGTTCTAGTATGGGGCTTGCATGCCTTTCGCGTCATTTAGATCCGCCACTGCAGCGCCTATATCTGCGAGATGAAGGACGCGATATCTCCGCTCGGCGTACCGCGCCATGACCTCGCCGGCCGCTAGAATTCGCGTCATCGACTTGGAGACCGCCGGCGGCGGCCCGAACGATGTCTGCGAGATCGGTTGGCAAGACCTGGAACATGACGCGAGGGGCGCATGGGGTATCAGCGATGGGCGTGGCGCCCTCTTCGTCAATCCAGGTCGCCCGATCTCGTTCGACACGATGGCTATCCATCACATCCGGGACGCCGACGTCGCCAATGCGCCCTTTTGGAAGCTTGTTGCTTCGGACGTCCTGCGTCCGGCGGGCGGCGTCTTAGCGCTCGCCGCGCACAGAGCGAGCTTCGAGCAACGGTTCTGCACGCCGAGGTTCACGGGCGGCGCGAAGTGGGTATGCACGTGGAAGTGCGCGCTTCGCCTTTGGCCGCACCTTCCGAGGTTCTCGAACCAGATGCTGCGCTATCAGCGCAATCCTGAGGGCCTTGCGCACGAGCTTGGCCTGCCGGCCCACCGGGCGCTGCCGGACGCCTACGTCACCGCACATCACCTGCGGGATATGTTGAACGAGACGTCCCTCGACCAGCTGCTGGCCTGGACTCGGGAGCCGGGTCTACTCCCCCGGGTCCCGGCGGGCGCGCATCGTGGTAAGCCTTGGAAGGACTTGACCACGGACGTCCTGCGAACGCTCCTGGTGGAGCGAGCCTTGATGTACGCTTCAGCGCCGAGAGCGAGTTGCGCCGGCGCGGCGAAGAGGGCGAAACCCAGCCCTCAAAGGCGGCCCAACTCCGGCTGATCTGAGCGGGTGCACTTGTGGACCGCGAGGGCCAACCTCTCGAAGCCTACGCCGACCATTAGAGCATCCTCAACAAGACAACTCTGGCGGTGGACCTATTTAGTTGGTGGCCCCGAGGCGCAAAAGGTTCAGCCGGGAAAGGGAGTTCATGCCGGTCTATCAGTTCTACCCTCTGCCCAGCCGCGACGAGATCCGGATCAAGGTCGTCCTGTTCAGCGATGCGGCGGCAGGCCGTACTGCGCTCGGCGCTCAGTTCCCGCAGGGGTGCGATGTTTGGCAAAGCACACGCTACGTCGGCCGTTTCCATCGCCGCGCCGAACGTTCAAGCGACACCGAAGGATCCTGACAAGTCGGTGCTGGTCAGCGGAGTCGGTAAAGCTCGCTCATCGCGAGGAAAGCTCTGGGCTCACCTCCCATGTGTTCGAGGGAATTGATGAACCGCACCTCGTCGGCGCAGCTATGGCCCAGGGCCAAGGCGTCGTTTCGAGGTCGAACACCTGATCGGGCGCCCCCTTCCGACCCCGCCCCGCGCTGGACCGCCGCCAAGGCGGGACCGGCGTTCTTCGCCTACTTGACCAACTACCTGATCGATCTCGATCACGCGTCTGAGCGGGAACTCTCCGCCGTCTCGCGTCTTAAGCTTAGCCACAGGGCAGGGGGCGGCTGAGGCGCGCGCGGCAGTTCGTATTTGAAGGCTGTGGAGGCCTAGATCTCGGACTGATCGAGAAACACATCTGAACTCGGCGCGCTCGCTGGCGCGTCTTCCCAGGAGGGACCGACATGGAAAAGATGTTCGCCAAGTTCGCCACCGCCACGGCGCGCATGACCGGCAGTCCGCAAGCCTTTCTGTTTTGCGTTGCCTCGGTGCTCATCTGGGCCGCCACGGGCCCGATATTCCACTTTTCTGAGACTTGGCAGTTGGTGATCAACACCGGCACCACCATCGTCACCTTCCTGATGGTGTTCCTGATCCAGAACACGCAGAACCGCGACGGCTTCGCCATCCAGACCAAACTCGATGAACTGATCCGGGCATCCGACGCCGAGGACGAGTTCATGGGTATCGAAAAGCTGACTGATCGCGAGCTAGATGCTCTGCATTCCAAGTGCCAGAAAATGGCGACCAATTCCCACCGGCTGCTCGAAAAGGCCGACGCCGAGAAGAGGTCGCGCTCCGCCGCCACCGGGAAGGTCAAGGCGAAGCCGGTCGCGCCGCGGCGGCGTGGCGCGTGAGGCCACCGGTCCCAACGGCGGTCCGGCGCCTTCTACTGCTCGCCGCGCTCGGCGTGGCGCCTGCAGCGGGAGCCGCCACCGCCCCACCCACGGATCCGGATTTGACCTTCGCGGCCCGCGAAACCTTCGAAAGCTGGCGCAACGTCTCCGGCGGCATGAGGGTCGGCGACACCACTCTCAATAAGCTGCAAATTTCTGGGACTTGGACCGCCAATGCCTGGAGCAATCCTGGATTTCGGCTCCACGCCCAGGTCTTCCGCACCAACGGGGAGCGGCTCACATCGCGGGTGGGCGATCTGCAAACGGTCAGCAATATCGAGGCGTTGAGTACGGACCGCCTATTCGAGGCTTGGGCCGAACAGAGCTTCGGCAAACCCACCCAGGGCGGTGTCGCGGTCCGGGTCGGGCTCATCGACCTCAACAGCGACTTCGACTCGATTGAACCCGCCGCCCTGTTCATCGATTCCTCCCACGGTATCGCGCCCGATCTATCGAAGAGCGGCCGCAACGGGCCGTCGATTTTCCCGGTCAGCTCGGCTGCGGTGCGGCTGACTTGGACGCCCACGGAGGACTGGACCGTGCGCGGCGGTGTGTTCGATGGCGTTCCGGGCGATCCGCAGCATCCCAAGGCCTTCGCCGCGGTCCGCCTGAGCTCCGAGGACGGCGCTCTCGGCATCGCCGAGGTGGATCATAAGCTGGGAAAGGACGCCCAGGTGAGCCTGGGGGCTTGGCGCTACACGACCGCCTCTGCCACTCTGGATGGCGCCATCCGCAGCCACGATAGCGGGGTCTTCGGCTATGTGGAGGGGCCCGTCCCACGTCTCGAAGGCTGGAGCGGCTGGGTGCGCGCGGGGTGGGGGAACCGCGACGTGCAGGTGGTGTCCGGATACGTCGGTGGCGGGGTGGTGCGCAAAGGCCTGGTCGCCGGACGGTCCGATGACCGCCTTGGGTTCGCGGTCAGCCGCGCCGCCATCGCGCCCGCGGCTCAGCGTCTACAGGGCCTTCGGGCCGCCGAGACCACCTGGGAGGCCACCTACCAGGTGAAGGTCGCAGACTGGATCGCGGTCCAGCCGGACGTGCAGTATCTTGTCCACCCCTCTGGCCGCGCCGGTTTGCCTAACGTTCTGGTCGTGGGCCTGCGGGTGGTGCTGACCGCGGGCTATCCGAAGAAGGCGCCGGCGACCGAGCAGGCCGACCCCACCGTGCCCCCAGACAATCCCGCCGAAGCACCGCCGACCTAGAGGCCGCCTGCATGCCCGCCGCCACCGCTCCGACCGAACTCAAGGCGCCGATGGCAGACCACGTGACAGAAACGGTCGACGTGATCGCCGCCTTCCACAAGGCTCACGCCGACGGCGCATCGCCGCTGCAAAAGGCAATGGACGCCATGACCGACCGGCTCGGCCGCCCGATTCTGGTGGCCGGCGTGATCCTCGCGATCGCGGCCTGGATCAGCGGCACTCTGGCCCTCGGTGAGGATGTGGACCAACCGTTGTTCACCTGGCTGGAACTGGCGGCCACTGTCTTCGCGCTGCTCGTCGCCCTTCTCATCCTGGTAACGCAGCGCCGGCAGGATCAGCTTTCCGAACGTCGCGCGCAATTGACCCTCGAACTGGCGATCGTCGCCGACCGCAAGACCGCCAAGCTCATCGCCCTGATGGAAGAGTTTCGGCGCGACCATCCAGACCTCGCGGACCGGGACGACGCGGAGTCGCGGGAGATGGCAAAGCCCACCGACGCCGAAACCGTGCTGGCCGCGATCGACGAGCGGTCAGCTAAGAGCGGCGAGGCGAAAGCCTAGGCGGCGCGGCGGCAGGTCATGCTCGGCGCCTCGGTGGATCAATAGGTGACGCCCGCGGCCTGGGCGGTCTCCTGGCCTTCGGCGATCGTCTTTCTGTGGCTTTGGCCCTCTGCAGTCGCCTACGTCGTCCCCGCCGACCGCGCGAGTGATGTGTCGGCGTGAGCGTCAGCCGAGGGGTGCCTGCGTTGGGACGAGCGCGCGGAAAGCCACGGGTAGGAAGCGGATCTCGGCCTTGCGGCCGATCCGGACCTTTTCGCCGTCGAGGATGGTTGGCAGAGCGCCATGGCCGGTTACCGTGACGTTGCGCGTCGTGACCCGGATCACCGAGGGGTCGTTACGCCAACCGTCATAGGCGGCGTGGAACGCCAGGCCGAACAGGGCCGTCGCTGTCTTCAGGTCCAGGGCGACCGCCTCCAGGGCGCGCTCGTGGCCCGTCAGCGCATCCGAGACGAGAGGACAGATCACCGCCACCGCATCGCCTGACCCGGAGGTCTCGCCAAAGTCGAAGTCCACGGCGTCGGAGAGGCTGCGCCGGGTCGCGGTCACCGCCTTCTGGGCCGCGTCGAGGAGATGGCCTTCGCGCACGGCCTCCCGGGCGTCCGCCCAGAGAGACGGCGCCCCGAGGATAGCTGCGCAATAGAAGCGGTGGCCCGCCAGCTCCCCGCCGCTCACTGTTTGCAGCCGTGGCGCAGCAAGGGTCGCCGTCAGGGCTTCTCGCCAGTCGCTCGTTCCATACAGCGCCTTCGGAAGCATGTTCATGGTGCCCCCGGGCAACGGGATCAGCAGCGGCCCGGTCTCGCCGCAGCGGGTCGCGGCGGTTCCGATTGTGCCGTCGCCTCCGAGCACAATCAACACCTTGGCTTTGGCGACTGCGGCGTCCAGGGCGTCGGAGAGTCTGTCCGGAGTCACGGCGACCACATCGACATCCGCTAAGCCCTCGGCCGCAAACAAGGCCTCGGCTTGGCCGGCGGAGCTGGCGTCGCAACTGCCGCTGCCCGTGTTGAGGATCGCAACGATCGGCCCTCGCAGGAGGTCCGCAGACGATGTCATGGCAAGGCCTCGAGACAAGGGGCGAGAGAGATGCGCCGCAGGCGCAGCGTTCGGCCTAAGGTAGCGCTTGGAGCCAGCTCCGGTTCCGCTGCACCTGCTCCTTCGTCATTCCACTAGCGTCTCGCCGGAACCATTGGCCGCGGCACCGGATTCTCCTCGCAACTCACCAGGAGATCGATCATGTCTAAACGCGAAGAGATCGCCCCCAAGGGGGACAAGCGCTACATCCGCCGCGACGACAAAGGCCAGATCAAAAGCTCTGTCGAGGAAGGCGCGTCGCTGTCTGCCGACGCCCGCCAGAAGGCCAAGCATGATGCCGGTCCTGGCCAGGGCGACCGCGGCGACCATCACGCCAAATAGCGGGGTCCGGCGCGATGAGGGGTGATCCGTTCGATCTCGCTCGCTTCGTGAGCGCCCAGGCGGGTGTGTTCGAGACGGCTGTCGGAGAGCTCAGGGCGGGACGCAAGCGAACCCACTGGATGTGGTTCGTTTTCCCGCAGCTGAGGGGCCTTGGCCGATCGTCGACCGCCCAGCTCTACGGGATCACCGCGCTGGACGAGGCCACTGCCTATGTCCAGCACCCCGTGCTTGGATCCAGACTGGAGATCGCCGCATCTGCGGTGCTGACCACTCCTGCCTTGTCGCTGAACCCGCTGTTCGGGTCGCCCGACGACATGAAATTCTGCTCGTCCATGACTCTGTTCGCCATTGCCCAGCCGGACGGCCCTTACCAGGCAGCCCTTGATCGCTGGTGCGGCGGCGAGCCAGATCATCAGACGGTCGAGTTGCTCAGCCAGGCCGGAGGCCGATAGTGGCTGGCCGCAAGCTCAAAGTCTTCCAGGCTCAGTTCGGCTTCTACGACACGGTCGTGGCGGCGCCGAGCCAAGCCGCCGCCCTTCGTGCTTGGGGCGTCAATCAGAACCTCTTTGCGAGCGGCGAAGCCACGGTCACCACGGACGAGGCGGCCGTCGCCGCGGCAACTGCCCATCCCGAAACGCCCTTGCGCCGGGCGGTCGGATCGAAGGACCCTTTCGCGCTGGAGCCGACCAGCCTCCCTGACGTCCCGGACGCTCCGAAAAAGGCCCCCGACAAAGCCCTTGCCAAACTCAAGCCTGTTAAGCCCGCAAAGCCGCCTGCGGATCGATCCAAGCTCGACGCCGCGGAAAAGGCGCTCGGTGCCTTGGATGAGGATCGAAAGCGGGAGGAAGCCGACTTCCGGCGAGCGGCCGAGGTTCTAGAGACCCGGCGCATGGTCGCTCAGAGCGCCTACGTCGAGGCGCGCAAAGCCGCGACCACCAAGGTCGTGGACGCCCGCACCGCCTATCGGAAAGCCGGCGGCGCCGACTGAGCTAGCCGGCCTTGCGCGTCTTGGCCTTAGACGGCGCCTTGGCCGCCTTCTCCTTCACGGCGGGTTTCACGGCGGCCTTGTCCTTGGCGCCCAGGCTCGCCCGCAGCGCCGACATCAAGTCGACCACGTTGGTGTCGTCCGGTTCGGCGACCTTCGCAGGCTTGTGGCCCTTCTTCTTGTCCTCGATCAGCGCCTTCAGGGCTTCCTCATAGCGATCGACAAACTGGCTCGGGTCAAACGGGCCTTCCTGCTGCTCGATGATCTTCTCGGCGATGGCGATCATGGCCGGGTCGGCGGCCTTGTCGCTGATCCCGCCGAAGATCTCGTCGGGTTTGCGAACCTCGGCGTCGGTTCGAATGGTGTAGGCGAGGATGCCCTTGTCACGGGGCTCGAGCGCCAGGATGCGCTCGCGGGTGCCGATGACCACCCGGCCAAGCGCGATCTGGCCTGATTTCTCCATCGCGGTGCGAATGACCCCGAACGCCTCCTGCGCCAGCTTGCCGTCGGGCGCCAGGAAGTAGGGGTTGTCCCAATACAGCCGGTCGATCTCGTCGCCGGGGACGAAGCGCTCGATCTCGATGGTCTTGGTGCTCTCCAGCTTGACCGAGTTGATTTCGTCGTTGGTCAGCAGGATGTATTCGCCCTTGGAGACCTCGTAGCCCTTGACCAGTTCCGAGCGCTCGATCGGCCCGGTGTCCGGGTCGGTCGTGATCATCTTGATCCGGTTGTTGGTCTTCGGATTGATCAGGTTGAAATGGACATCGCCAGCCGAATTGGTCGCCGTGTAGAGCGCGACCGGGCAGGTCACGAGCGACAGCTTCAGGTGTCCTTGCCAGGTTGGGCGGTAGGCCATGTTGAGTCCTCAAAGCTGCGCCTTTCAGCGCGTTCAGCGACTCAACGAGTCTCGGAGTGATTCGTTCGCGCCTACCCGCAGGGCGCGGTTTCGCCGGACTCCAGGTCGACCCGGAAGCAATGTTCGTGGCCGGTGCCGACCTCGCGGACGATGACGCTGATCTCTTGATCCTCGGTCATCGGCGGATGGAAATCCTCCAGGTAGGCCACGGCGGCCGCTTCGAACGACGCCTCCTCCAAGATCCGCGCGTAGTGGCCGTCCACGTGGCGGGCGTGAACGCTGAACTGGCGGGTTTCGCCGGCAACTTGGGTCATGGTCCTGCTCTCCTGCTCACTCAACGCGCCCGGCTGCGAAAGGATTCATCAGAGCTTAAAGCGACGCTCGGATCGTGTGGCCGAGGTGATCGTTGATGATCTTGACCTGAGTCGGAGCAAATCGATGGCCGCCACCAAGCTCGCCAGATACCAGGAGATGCGCGATTTCTCCCAGACGGGCGAGCCGTCGGGGAAGGACGCCAAGGTCGTCCCGTCCAAGGCGCTGCGCTTCGTCATCCAGAAGCATGCGGCCAGCCACCTGCACTTCGATCTGCGGCTCGAATACGAGGGGACCTTTCGATCCTGGGCGGTGCCCAAGGCGCCGTCGCTCGATCCGAAGGACCGGCGGATGGCGATGGAGGTCGAGGACCACCCGCTCGACTATGGCGATTTCGAAGGCACGATCCCCAAGGGCCAATACGGCGGCGGCACGGTGATGCTTTGGGACCGCGGCTACTGGGCGCCGGAGAAGGGCTTCGAGAACATCGGCCAGGCGCTGGCCAAGGGTGAGCTGAAGTTCGTCATGGAAGGCGAGCGGATGCACGGCTCCTGGGTGATCGTGCGCTTGAAAGGCGACAAGCCCGGCAAGCCCAAGAACGCCTGGCTGCTGATCAAGCACCGCGATGAGGGGGCGGTTGAAGGCAACACGACCGGCCCGACGGACGATGATAAGTCGATCGCGTCTGGCCGGACCATGACCGAGATCACCAATGGCAAGGGCAGGGCGGCCAAGCCGTTCATGACCGCCAAGGGGACCGACGCCGGTGCGGTCTGGCAGAGCAATCGCGACGACAGCGCCGCGCCAGGCCTGCACGAGCCCGCGAAGGGTAAGGCGTCGGCGGCCAAGCCTAAGACCGTGTCCAACCTACCGACATTCGTCGAACCACAGCTCGCCAAGTTGCTGGAGAAGCCGCCCGCCGGCACGGGCTGGGCCCACGAGATCAAGTTCGACGGCTACCGCATGCAGCTGCGGACGGTCGGCGGCAAGGCGACGTTGCTCAGCCGCAAGGGCCTGGACTGGTCGTCGAAGTTCAAGGAGATCGTCGCGGCCGGCGCTGCCCTGGGCGATGGGATCATCGACGGCGAGGTGGTGGCCTTGAACCATACCGGCGCCCCGGACTTCGCGGCGCTGCAGGCCGCCATTTCCGAAGCCAAGACCAAGGACCTGGTGTTCTTCGTCTTCGACCAGTTGTTCGACGGCAAGCAGGACTTGAGGTCGCTGCCGCTCGCCGACCGCAAGGCTCACCTGCAGGCCTATGTCGATGAGGCTCCCGCGAACATCCGCTACGTCGACCACTTCATCACCGCCGGCGACGCGGTGCTGCTGTCGGCCTGCAGGATGGATCTGGAGGGCATCGTCTCCAAGCGGCTCGATGCGCCCTACCAGTCTGGCCGCAGCGAAAGCTGGGGCAAGTCCAAGTGCCGTCAGGGCCACGAGGTGGTCATTGGCGGCTGGACCACGACGGGGGAGAATTTCCGGTCGCTGATCGCTGGCGTCAACCGCGACGGCGAGTTGGTCCACGTCGGCCGCATCGGCACCGGGTTCGGGCGCGACACGGTCGCCCGGATCATGCCGCGCCTGAAGGCGCTGGAGACCGACGAGAGTCCCTTCAAAGGCAAGGGCGCGCCGAAGAAGGCGGCCGGCGTCCACTGGGTCAAGCCCGAGCTGGTCGCCGAAATCCAGTACGCCGGTTTCACCGGCGATGGCTCTATCCGTCAGGCGTCGTTCAAGGGGCTGCGCGAGGACAAGCCCGCCCAGGATGTCGAAGCGGAAACCCCGGCGCCCGCCGCGACGACCGAGCTGAGCGAGCCTTCGGCTACCACCATCAAGACCAAGACCGTGATGGCGCGCGGGTCCGTGCCGGTGATGGGCATCACCATCAGCCATGCGGACAAGGCGCTCTGGCCTGACGCCGGGGACGGGCAGCCGGTGACCAAGCTGGAACTCGCGCAATTCTACGAGGCGGTCGGCGAGTGGATGCTGCCCCATGTGAAGGGCAGGCCGTGCTCGATGATCCGCATGCCGGACGGCATCAACGGCGCGCAGAACTTCTTCCAGCGTCACAGCGCCAAGGGCCAGTCGTCGCTGATCACCGAGGTCGAGGTTTGGGGTGATCGGAAGCCCTACATCCAGTTCGATCGGGTCGAAGCCTTGGTGGCCGCGGCCCAGACGGGCGCGCTCGAGCTCCACCCGTGGAACAGCGAGCCGTTCCTCCCGGACCAACCCGGCCGGCTGGTGTTCGACCTGGACCCGGCGCCGGACGTGGCGTTCGACGTGGTGATCGAGAGCGCCCGCGAAATCCGCGACCGGCTGGAGGAGCTGGGGCTGGTGAGCTTCTGCAAAACCACGGGCGGCAAGGGCCTGCATGTGGTCACGCCGCTGAAGGCCAAGGGCATCGACTGGTCCATCGCCAAGGCCTTCGCCCGCGACGTTTGCAAGGTGATGGCCGCCGAGGCGCCGGACCGCTACCTGATCAACATGACCAAGAAGGAGCGCACGGGCCGCATCTTCTTGGACTACCTGCGCAACGACCGGATGGCGACCGCGGTCGCGCCCTTGTCGCCGCGCGGCCGTCCCGGGGCGCCGGTCTCAATGCCCTTGACCTGGAGCCAGGTGAAGAAGGGCCTCGATCCGGCCAAGTATACGGTCCGGACCGTGCCGGCGCTGGTGAAGAAACTCACCGCCTGGGAGGATTATTGTGACGGCGAGCGACCGCTGGCCGGCGCCATCAAGCGCCTTGGCAAGGTTTGACCCTCGACCATGGGCGTGACCAGCGCGGGCATCCTCGTCTATCGCCGGAGCGGCTCGCAAACCGCCTTTCTGCTCGGGCATCCAGGCGGTCCGTTGTGGGCCCGAAAGGACCTTGGCGCCTGGATGGTCCCCGGGGGTCTGATCGAGGCTAGCGAAGCACCGATGGACGCGGCCTTGCGCGAATTCGAAGAGGAGACCGGGCTCAAAGCCCCGCCCATCGTCTGCGCGCTCACGCCCTTGCGGCAAGCGGGCGGCAAGACGGTGCTGTGCTGGGCGGCCGAGGGCGATCTTGATCTCGCGGCCTTCAGGCCTGGAGGCTTCGAGATGGAATGGCCGCCGCGGTCCGGAATGCGCGCGACCTTTCCGGAGATGGACCGCATCGCCTACTTCGATAGCGCCGACGCCCTGACGCGGATCCTGCCGTCGCAGGCGCCGCTCATAGACGAGACCCTTCTGCTGCTTGAGCGCGCCTAGCCGTGCGGATCGCTACCTTCAACATCAACAACGTCAACAAGCGGCTCCCGAACCTGCTGGCCTGGCTCGCCGCGGCGAAGCCGGACGTCGTCTGCCTGCAGGAGCTGAAGGCCGAGGACCGCGCCTTTCCCCTCGCGGAAATCGAGGCGGCCGGATACGGCGCGGTCTGGCGGGGCCAGCGCACCTGGAACGGGGTGGCGATCCTGGCCCGGGGCGCGACGCCGGTGATCACCCGCCGCGCCCTGCCGGGTGACCCGGCCGACGACCAGGCCCGCTATATCGAGGCCGCCGTGAACGGCGTGCTGATCGCCTCGATCTACCTGCCCAACGGCAATCCCCAGCCGGGGCCGAAGTTCGACTACAAGCTGGCCTGGTTTGAGCGGCTGAAGGCCCATGCCGCCGAGCTCTTGGCGGCCGGCGTGCCTGTCGTGCTCGCCGGCGACTACAACGTCGTGCCCACCGAGGCCGATATCTGGCCAGGCCATCATGAGCAGGCAAATGCCCTGCTTCAGCCTGAGACCCGCGCCGCCTATCAAAGTCTACTTGACCAGGGCTGGACCGACGCCTTGCGGACCCTTCAACCGGAGGGGCCCTTATGGACCTTCTGGGGCTACCTCCGTCATCGCTGGCCGAACGACAAAGGCATGCGCCTCGATCATTTCCTCCTTAGCCCTGTGGTGGCGCCGAAGCTGACGAGGTTCAATGTCGGCACGGTCGCTCGGAGCCAGGACGGAGCCAGCGATCATGCACCGGTCTGGATCGACATCCGACACTCCGTTGCGCCCCGCTCTGCTGCAGCCCCACGCCCAAGCTCCGCGGCTCGCGCCAGGCGGCGGGGGACGGGCCGCCGGCCATGAACGCCTTTGCCGAGATTTTTACCCGAGCCTTTGAGGCGCGACCTCGTCTAGGTGGAATAAAGCTCTGGTTAAGCTGGTAAAAATCGAATTTTCGGCGAACCCTCCCCCTAAAGCGGCGTTGAGGTCTGACCTTCTTCTTGGCGTGCCAGCCCTTGTCAGATGTTCTCGATCCATCGCCCGCCCTGCACAGCGACGGACCTGCCGCGTCCTCGCCGCAGGGGCTGGCCGATCGGCTCCAGCTCGCGGCGATCGCGGTCAACCGGACGCGGATGCCCATGGTGGTCACGGACCCGCGCCAGGCCGACAATCCGATCGTCCTCGCCAACCAGGCCTTTCTGGATTTGACGGGCTACGCGGCCGACGAGGTCATCGGCCGCAATTGCCGGTTCCTGCAGGGCGCCAACACGGACCCAAATGTGATCGCCGAGATCAAGGCGGCGATCGATGAAGAGCGTGAATTCACGCTCGAGGTCCTGAACTATCGCAAGGATGGGACGGCGTTCTGGAACCAGCTGCACGTCAGCCCGATCCACGACGACGATGGCCGGCTGCTCTATCACTTCGCCTCGCAGGACGACGTGACGGAGTTCCGCAAGGTCCAGGTGCTGGAAGCGACCGAGCGCCGGCTGCTCAAGGAAGTCGATCATCGGGCGCGCAACGTGCTGGCGGTCGTCAACGGCATTGTCCGCCTGAGCCGGGCCGACGACCCAAAGCTCTATGCCGAAGCGATCCAGCAACGGGTGCAGGCCCTGGCCGCCGCCCATTCGCTGCTGGCCGAAAAGGGCTGGCACGAGGTGGCCCTGCACGAAATCATCCGCCAGCAGCTGGACGCGCTCGGATCCGACCGGGTCCGCGCCGAGGGCCCGGACGTCATGGTGTCGGCGTTCGTGGTGCAACCGCTCGCGCTCGTCGTCCACGAACTGCTGTTCAACGCGACGATCCATGGCGCGCTTTCCGGGCCGCGCGGGACACTGACCGTTCGATGGGACGAGGCGCCTCAGCCCGGCGGGTTCGAACTGCGCTGGGAGGAAGCCGACGGGCCGGCGCCGCCCGACGCGCGTCGCAACGGCTTCGGCACCATTATGCTGCGCGGCATGATCGAAAAGCAGCTGCGTGGTCAGATCGACCAGGAGTGGACGGGCAACGGGCTGGTGATCACGATCAAGGTTCCCGGAAGCCTTGATGGTCTTCCGGACCCCCTGGCGGCTTGAGCGCAAACCCTGCCGCTACGCCTGATGGGCGGTATTTTGTCGTCCGCGGGCGGCTGTGGCGCATGGCCGACCCCACGCTTACGACCGAGCATCGACAGGCTCTCGTCGATCAGTTGATGAGCGCGCGGCGCGCGGTGGCCGCCGCGCGGAAGCAGGCGGACGGCTCTGCAGAAGCCGCCGCCCATGCGGCTGTTGACGCTGTGAAGCGCGCCCTGGGCGAGCGAGGCCCGGTTTGGTGGACCGACGGGGCGCCCGACTTGAACCGGCATATGGCGCGAAACACAGCCTACGCCGACTGGTATGCGGCGCTGGCGGACGCGCCGGCTTAGACGCTCGCCGTCACAGCATCGCCAGCCGGGTCTTGCGCGTCGGGGCCGGGAAATCGGCGTTGATGGCGGCCAAGTCTTCCGCCGTGAGGACCAGGTCGAGCGCGCGGCGATTGTCGTTCACATGCGCCTCGGTCGCCGCCTTCGGGATGGCGATGACTGTTGGGTCGCGAAGCGCCCAGGCCAGCGCAACCTGAAAGGTCGTCGCGTCGTGGCGCGCCGCGATGGCCGACAGGGCCGGGGAGGCGGGCAACCGGCCTTGGCCGATCGGACTATAGGCCATCGTCGGGATGTGACGTTTGCTTAGCTCAGGTAGCAGGTCGAACTCGGCGCCCCGCTCGGTCACATTGTAGAGGATCTGATTGGTGGCGCAGGCCTCGCCGCCGGCGCGGAACAGCTGTTCCATGTCGCCGTGATCGAAGTTGCTGACGCCCCAGCGGCGGATCTTTCCGGCCTGGATCAAGGCTTCCATGCCCTCGACCGTCTCGGCCAGCGGCACCGGCCCGCGCCAGTGCAGCAGGTAGAGATCGAGGTGGTCGGTATTCAGCCGCTGCAGGCTGGCCTCGCAGGCGCGTTCGATCCGCCCACGGCCAGCGTTCTGAGGATAGACCTTGCTGACCAGGAAGATCCGATCGCGCACACCCGCGAAGGCTTCGCCGAGTAGGGTCTCGGTGGAGCCGTCCCCATACATCTCAGCGGTGTCGATCAGGGTCATGCCAAGGTCGAGGCCCGCGCGCAGGGCGGCGATCTCCTGTTTGCGCTGGCGGGCGTCCTCGCCCATCCGCCAAGTGCCCTGCCCGAGGGCGGGGACGGCCGTCTGGTCAGGGAGGGTCACCGTGCGCATCATTGGGTGAGCCTTTACTTGCGCCTTCGGGCGAGCGCTACCCGCGCCCGCGTTTCTTATGGCAGTGAGATTTTGGCCGTCCGTCCGCTTGCGGGGCGTGATTTAACAGCGCGATGCTGGCAACATCCTTGAAGATCCAGGTATCCGATATCGGCGAAGTGTCCGCGCTCTGGCAGTCGCCGGCGCAGCCTTCGGCGTGGCTGGTCCTGGCCCATGGGGCCGGGGCCGGCATGACCCATCGGTCGATGGTTGCCATCGCGGACGGCCTCGACGCGCTCGGGGTTGCGACCCTGCGATACCAATTCCCGTACATGGAGAAGGGCGGCAAACGGCCTGATAGCCCAGCGGTCGCGCAGGCAACCGTTCGCGCCGCCGTCGCCGTCGCGCAAGAGCTGGCCAAGGGCCTGCCGCTGTTCGCGGGCGGGCGGTCTTTCGGCGGCCGGATGACGTCGCAGGCTCAGTCTGTCGACCCATTGCCAGGCGTCAGGGGGCTGGTGTTCTTCGCCTTTCCGCTGCATCCGGCCGGGAAGCCCGCGGTGACCCGCGCGGAGCACCTTTCGAGCATCGTCATCCCCATGCTGTTCCTGCAGGGGTCGAACGACGCGCTGGCAGAACTCGGTCTGCTGCAGGAGACGGTCGCCGGGCTGGGCGATCGCGCCACTCTGGATCTGATCGCGGACGCGGACCACGCTTTCCACGTGCCGGCGAGAACCGGGCGCAAGGATCCTGATGTCCTGGCGAGCGCGCTGGCGACGGCGGCCAAATGGATGGCGGCCTGCGCCTGACCGCAGACCGGTCGGCGGCTCAGCGGCCTTCGGCGCGTCGCAGGGTATCGAGCGCGACTGGGCCGGACTGGCTGGTGAACACCAGCGACGACGACGACCCGGACTGCTGCGACACGCCGGAAATCTGGTGGTCGCCGCTGTCGTAGACGGTCTTGGCGCCGTCGCGCTCGACCAGCAGCCGCCGCTTCTGCGGAAAGAACGCATAGCGCATGCCGTTCTGGCCGCCGCTGGAGGCGGCTTCGCCCAGCTCTTCGGGCCACCACGGCGGGTCGAACTTCAGCGGCTCCATCGGCTTCATGGGCGCCATCGGCGTCATGGGTTTCATCGGCTCCATGCCGGTCTCTCCATAGTGTCTCGACCGCATGGCGGGCTCGCCGGGCTTTAACACCCAAGGCCACCGTCGGTTCGGCGCGGCGAGGCAGGTTTCCGCGAGGGCGGTTTAGCGCAGTTGGCTGTCCTTGCTGCCGCGGCGGTTGATGCCCACGAGGACGATGCGGCTGTCCCGTCCGGACTGGCAGCTGACGCAGGTACGAGCGCCGGGCAGCGCCTTGCGGCGCGCTTCCGGGATATCGTCGCCGCATTCGACACAGTGTTCGGCGCCCTCGCCGACCGGCAGGCGGGCGCGGGCGGTGAGGACTCCATCGGTGATGGTGTCCTCGATCTGGTCCAGAACGGCGCCTTCGTGCGCCCAGCCGGTGGCCATGTCCTCTCCGTGGTAAGAGTTGCAGCGGATTTAGATAGGTGGCGGGGCCGCGATCCAAGCTGAGCTTATGGCGCTCCACACCACGCCCCCTGGCGGCTGGACCAGCTCCGGGGACAAACCGTCAAACGCGCTTGTAGGAGCCGACCAGGACGCCCTTGGCCAGGACATGTCCGGTCATCGCCGCGACCACGACGGAGCGGCCGGGCGGATGGTCGAAGTCCAGCCTTCGGTCGAGGGCGAAGATCTGGAAGGCGTAGAGGTGTGGACCATGGCCAGTGGGCGGATCGGGCGGCAGGTAGGCTGTTTGTAGGAACGAGTTACGGCCGAGGTTTTCATCGAGCCCCTCATGGTGCGGGCTTTTGAACAGGCCCTCATCGACCGAGGTGAGGTCCGGCGGCAGGTCCCAGGCCAGCAGGTGAACCAGGGGCTCGGCGCTGGGCGCGTCGGGATCCTCGATGATCAGCACGAGGCTGGCGGCCTGGGCGGGAGCGTCCCGCCACAGAAGGGGCGGTCAGATTTGCTCGCCATCGGCGGTGAACCGATCCGGGATGTCGCCGCCATCGGCGAAGGCCGGGCTTTCTAGGCTGATGGTGTCGGGGATCTGCGCGAAGGCGTCGTCCTCGGCGATGATCTTCTCGTAGCCGGCGCGGACGCCGCGCAGGGCGTGGCCAACGCCGCGGGGTAGCTTCTCAAGCATGTGGGTCTCCTCGAGGGAGGCAACGCCGGGGAGGGTGGGCCGTTTCACGGCTTGAGGGGTGGGGAAGGCTTTCCCCTGCTGGCGAGTCGTGGTCTCGCCCGACCCCTTCGAGCGGGGCACCCCGCAACGCCCCGTCAACGAATAGAGGCCATCGCCATGACATCACTTTCGCCTCGCCCGGCGTTCAGGCGATTGCGAACAAAACGAGAAACTGCGACGGTGACCGGTCTACTTGACCTTGAGTCATTCGCTGATGGTCGCCGCCTATCTTGATGCTAAATCCGGAGCAGCGGCAGGCGGTCGAGCATGGCGTCGAGGCTGGGCGGGCCGAGCCGGCCGCGCCGCTGCTGATCATCGCCGGCTCCAGGCTGCTGCGCGACATCGCCGAACAGATCAGCCTGGACCCGGCCTTCACGATCCATGACCGCGAGGACGCGGCCGACCTGATGAACCTGGTACGTCACGAGCTGGGCTACTCCAAGCTCGACAGCCGGTTTCCGGCGAAGGCAACCTGCCTCGCGATCTACTCGCGGTGCGTCAACGCCCAGGCGCCGCTAGAAGAGATCCTTCGTACCGCCTTTCCGTGGTGCGCCGCATGGTCGGTCGAGTTGCGCGCGCTGTTCGCGGGCTATGTCGACGCCAAGCAGAAGCAGAACGTGCTCGATTACGACGACCTGCTGCTCTACTGGGCCCAGGCCGTCACCGACCCCTAGCTGGCGGCGGAGATCGGCGCGCGGTTCGACCGTGTGCTGGTCGACGAATACCAGGACACCAACCGGCTGCAGGCCTCGATCCTCCTGGCGCTCAAGCCGGACGGCGTTGGACTGACCGTGGTCGGCGACGACGCGCAGTCGATCTATGCCTTCCGGGCGGCGACGGTGCGCAACATCCTGGATTTCCCAGGCCACTTCGCGCCAGCGGCCACGGTGATGACCCTGGAGCGCAACTACCGCTCCACCCAGCCGATCCTGACCGCCGCCAATGCGGTGATCGGGCTGGCGGCCGAGCGCTTCACCAAGAACCTGTGGACCGAGCGGCAGTCGGAGGGAGCGCCGCGGCTGGTGACCGTGCGCAGTGAGACCGACCAGGCGCGCTACATCGTCGAGCAGGTGCTGGAGCGCCGCGAAACAGGTACGGCGCTCAAGCAGCAGGCGGTGCTGTTCCGGACCTCCAGCCATTCGGGCGCGCTGGAAGTGGAGCTGACCCGGCGCAACATCCCCTATGTGAAGTTCGGGGGCCTGAAGTTCCTCGACGCCGCCCACGTCAAGGACGTGATGTCGGTGCTGCGCTTCATCGAGAATCCCCGCGACCGGGTAGTAGGTTTTCGGGTGGTGCAGTTGATGCCGGGCGTTGGGCCGGTGTCGGCGCAGCGCGTGCTCGACCACATCACCGCCGCTCCCGATCCCCTCGCGGCTCTGGCCTCGGCGCCGGCGCCGGTGCGCATCGGACAAGACTGGGCGGGCTTCCTCGAGCTGGTGACCGACCTCGCCGGTGGCGACCTCGGCTGGCCGGCCGAGCTGGAGCGGGCCCGGCAGTGGTACGAGCCGCATCTGGACCGCATCCACGAAGATGGCGAGATCCGCCTGGGCGACCTGCTGCAGCTGGAGCAGATCGCGGCGGGCTATGCGTCGCGCGAGCGGTTCCTGACGGAGCTGACGCTCGATCCGCCGGACGCCACCTCGGACCAGGCCGGCGTTCCCCTGCTCGACGAGGACTATCTGATCCTCTCGACCATCCATTCGGCGAAGGGCCAGGAATGGACCTCGGTGTTCGTGCTCAACGCCGTCGATGGCTGTCTGCCCTCCGACCTTGGGACGGGGCAGACGGCCGAGATCGAGGAGGAGCGGCGGCTGCTCTATGTCGCCATGACCCGGGCCAAGGACGACCTGCACATCATGCTGCCGCAGCGGTTCTTCACCCACGGCCAGCAAGCGTTCGGCGACCGGCATGTCTACGCCTCGCGGACCCGGTTCATCCCGAAGGGCCTGCTGGGCTTGTTCGAGAAGACCACCTGGCCGATGGCGGCGCCGGCCGCCGTGGCCGCTGGCCCGGCGCAGCCGCCCCGCGTTGACGTCGCCCAAAGGCTTCGTGGCATGTGGCAGGTGGGATACCTGCCGCACGCGACCGACCTCTCGCTGCACAGCCAGGCCAAGCTCAGCGCTATCGCCCGGCAACTCAACGAGCGGCCAGGAAAGACCTTGCTCTACAAGACCCCTGCAGAGACCTTCGCGGAGTGTGTTGCCGCGATCGGTTGAACCCACCACCCATTGCGGACATTCGCCGCCTCTGCGTACATCTGAAATGGTCCTGCTTCTTGTCGCGCTCCTCGCCGCGAGCCAACCGGCGCAACTAATCCAGCCCGAAGTGCTTGGCCATGCGAGATGGATTTTCTCAACGATTGGCCATTCGGAATGGTGTCCGCCAGGGAACTTAAGGCTCGATCTGCAGACCGGGAGCTATGCGCTGACGGTTCGCGCCCCGCGCCCCACCTGCAACAAGGTCGATCTCGAAAGGTCGGTTAGAACCGGGACTTTTTCGGGCGAGAGCCTAGCCCGATTGCGCGCAGCGTCTCAGAGGGTCGTGATTGAGGGTATGCGGAACACGGACTGTCGCAATGGCCGCGAACCGCCAGGCATTGTTATCAACAATGGTGGCGTTCCTCTCATTGTCTTGGCGACGGGAAGCGGCGTCGCCTGGACCCCCGACGACCTCGGGTGTTGGAGCAAAGGGGCCACCGCCTTGCAGGCGGCGCTCGACGATGCATTTGTCACCCGCGACTGGCGCTAACGTCCGCTCGCCATCCATCTGCGTCCTTGGGAACGTCCGCTCTCCGGCAGCAAGCCCGCCTTCTCGGGACATCACCTGGCGCGGCTGGCTTAGCTCACGCGCCTCGGCCGCCCGGCAGGTGCCGATAGAGCGTCGATGGCGCCACCTTCAATCGCCTAGCCACCTCGTTCACGGTGATGTCCGGGTCGGTCAGCATGGCCTTGGCCGCAGCGACATCCTTGGCCGATAGGGAAGGGGGGCGGCCGCCGGTCCGGCCACGAGCGCGGGCTGCATCTAGGCCGGCCCTGGTGCGCTCGCGGATGATCGAGCGCTCGAATTCCGCCATGGCGCCGAAGACATGGAATACGAGCCGGCCGCCGGCCGACGTCGTGTCGATCGCCTCGGTGAGCGATCTCAATCCGATTCCGCGCCTTTCTAGTTGGTCGGCCGTGTCGATGAGCTGGCTGAGCGAACGGGCGAGACGGTCCAGCTTCCAGACCACGAGCACGTCGCCGGCGTTTTCCCGCACATAGTCCAAAGCCGCCTTGAGCTCTGGTCGATCACGTTGTGCGCCCGAGGCTTTTTCCGCGAAGATCCGTTCGCAGCCGGCCGCCTTCAACGCGTCGAGCTGTAGGGCAGGGGTCTGGTCCTGAGTGGAGACCCTGGCATAGCCGATCAGCATTCGGCCTCGCGATAACCGCGGCGGCGTTTTCCAGCCTCATGCTGATCGGCACAGGCGAGGGCAGGGGCTGGCTCCGAAAACCACGTTTCCATTGACCGACCGCCGGTTCCGATCCGTCCCCAACGCCGCACGACCGCCCAATCCCCGAAGAGCCTCCGTTCGATCACTATGGCGTAGAAGCGCGCCATGTTCTTGTCCGGGTCGATCCGGCACAGGGCCACGTCTCGCATTGCGATCTCCGAAAACTCAATGCGAATGTCACCTTTTCGGACAACTGTTTCAAGAGATAGTTTTGGGAATCCTCATGCCGCCTGGGCAGGGTTGAAGGGGTTCAACCAGACACGCTCCGATAAACGGACCCTTTTCGGTGAATTCACTGCTGTCGACCGAGAGGCCCATAAGGACGCGGTTCCCCGCGCGGGGGTTTGTGGTTTGAGCCGCCATCATGAGCTGGAGGACGACTCCCGCGAGGATGCAAAATATGAACACCACAACGACCGCAACGCGCAAAAGATGTGTCACGGCCTCTCCAGAGGACACATCGTCAGATGCCTCCCGCCCTCAAACCTCATGGTCAGATGCGAGCCTGCCGGTCCAGGCGTGTCAAGGCCCGGCCCTCATAGTTGCTCCCCTTAGGGGGAGCTGTCAGCGAACACTGACTGAGGGGGTTTCCTCTCCGGCGCTCGGGATGTCGGCTGTCGCGGACTCGGCGGGTGAAACCCCCTCCGGCTCGCAGCTGCGCCGCGAGCCACCTCCCCCTGCGGGGGAGGAACTAGGGGATCGATGTCCGAAAACCGCCAGCACTGAGGTCCGATTCCCCGCTATAACCACCCCCATGACCCACTACGCCATCTTCGAAACCGCCATCGGCTGGGCGGGCATCGCCTGGGCCGATAAGGGGCTCGTGGGCGCCTATCTGCCGGAGGCTGAGCGGGAGCGCGCGCGCCGGAGCTTCCTGCGCCGGTTCCCCGACGCGGTGGAGGCCGAGCCGACCTCGGCCGCCGCGCAGGCCATGGCGGGCATCCGCGCGCTGCTGGCCGGTCAGCCCGCCGACCTCACCGACGTGCCCATCGACCTCGCCCGCGTCCCGGCGTTCAACGCCCGGGTCTATGCCATCGCGCGGACCATCCCGCCCGGCGAGACCCGCACCTATGGCGAGATCGCCGCCGAGCTGGGCGACAAGCTGTTGGCTCGCGACGTCGGCGCGGCGCTGGGCCAGAACCCCTGGCCGATCGTGGTGCCTTGCCATCGGGTGACGGCGGCCGGCGGCAAGCTCGGCGGGTTCTCGGCGCGCGGCGGGGTCAACACCAAGGTCAGGCTGCTGGCCATCGAAGGCGCCAAGGTGCTGGACGCGCCACCACCCCAAAGCCCGAGAGCCAAGGCCAAGGCGCCGGCGGCCCCGCAACCCTCGCTGTTCGATTGAGCGGTCAGCCGGTCAGCGACCGGCCGAAGGACTGGGCCAAGTAGAGCGCGATCAGGCCCACCAAGGCGATCGCGTGGATCGGGCGGTTGCGGAGGAAGGCCAGCGCCACCGAGGCCGCGATGATGCCAAAGACCGGCGACAGCAAGGTGTGCGGATCGAACCTCGCGTGGAACACCGCCATCTGGGCCCAGATCTCGATGCCGGTCATCAGGGTGAACTCGGCGGCGAAAAGCAGCCAGAAGCGCCGCGACACCGCCTGGTAGTGCGCCGCGAGATCGACCGGACCCTCGCCGATCTCGTCGGGCAGGGCCGTGGCGGCCAGCAGGAACAGCATCACCGTCCCGGCGACGACGCCCAGGAACATGCCGAAGGTCAGCCCACGGGCGATCTGGGCGGTGGAGAACCAGTTCCACCACTGGGTCAGGATCTTCAGGAGGGCGACGAGGGCGGCCAACGGCGCGAGCGCGTCCCACCGCACCCGCGGCCCCGCGCCCAGGAGCCGATGCAGGCTGATCGCCAGGTCGCTGACCGCGAGCCCCAGGATCACGCCCACGAACATCAGCAGGTATTCGAACGGCCCCATGCAGCCTCCACGGATCGCCGCGCGACGATAGCAGTTGCGCGGCGGACGCCTAGGGCGCGGCCGCCATCGGCGATTTCAGATGCGACGCGCGGCGACGGCCTCGTCACGGCTGACGCGCTCGGCTTCGTCGTAGGGCAGGCCGAAGGCGGCCAGGACCAGCGCGATCACCTGGGCCGCCTCGACGGGGGTCGCGGCGCCGGCGACCACGTCGCGCTGGACCATCCGCATGGACCCGAAGGCTACGGTCCAGGCCGCTGAAACCGCGATCTCGCGGAACTGGCCCTGGCGGACGCCCTCGACATAGAGCGCCGCGAACCGGGCCTCAAAGGAGCGCACGCGCGGCGCCCGGGAGTGGGCGAGCTGCAGGGCGACCCAGCCGCGCACCGGGTCGTCCAGATAGGCGGCGAGCACCATGTGCAGGCTCAGCGCCAGCAGCGCGGCCGGGCTGCGCCCCGCCGGGCTCAGCCGGTCCAGGGCGTCGTCCAGATGGGCCGCGACCCGCAGATTGAGCGCGTTCAGGAGGTCGGTGGCGGTGGGGAAGTAGTTGTAGAAGGTGCCGCGCGACACGCCGGCGGCGACCACGAACTCCTCGATGGAGGCCTGCTCGACGCCCTTGTCGGCGACGATGCGTTCGGCGGCGTCCAACAGGCGCTCGCGGGTCCGCAGGCGGCGCTGCTCCGCCGAGGCGGCGCGCGCCTCGAGGTTCACCCGCATGGGTCGCCGTTCAGTCAAGAGCAGGCGCCGTCAACGTCTCGTATCGATCAGCGCAGCTGGTCGAGGTGGCCCTTGAGCAGGGCGGCGACCAGATCGGCCACCGGGCCGCCCTGGGCCTGCTGGGTCGCGGCCTCCAGGCCCAGCGCATCCATCATCGCCCGGTGGGCGGTGGGCGAGATCTGGGTCACCGCGCGGGTGGTGGCGCGGGACAGCGCCAGCGCGGTCTGGACATCGATCTCCAGGGCGACACTGGGGGTTATATCGCGCGCGAGCGCCGGGTGGTTTGACATGACGACAGTCCAATTCGGAAACGCAGACAACCCACGTCCGGGCTCCTTCAGGAGCGCCTGGACGCCGGTGCGCGAGGGGGTGGAGAACAGCTTGGGGCCGCTAATGGGTCAAACTGACGACGATGTCAATTTGAAAACGGCCTCGCCGGGCGGCGCTGGCCGTGGACGAGGTCGGCGAGCGCCGCTAACACCGGCGCATGGCCATCGGCGTGTTCGATTCCGGAGTGGGCGGCCTGAGCGTCCACCGCACCCTGGTGGCGCGCTTCCCCGCCGCCGACTTCGTCTACCTGGCCGACCAGGCCAACACCCCCTATGGCGGCCGCCCGGGCGAGGCGATCGTCGACCTCACCCGCGCCGGCTGCGAGCGGCTGTTCGCCGAGGGCTGCGGCCTGGTGGTGCTGGCCTGCAACACCGCGTCCGGGATCGCGCTGCGGCGCCTGCAGCAGACCTGGCTGCCGGGCTATCGCCGCCAGCTCGGCCGGCCGGCCAATGTGCTGGGGATCATCGTGCCGACCATCGAGGCCGCCACCGGGCTGCCCTGGGAGCACGAGGCCGAGCGGCGGGGCGACAAGGTCGAGAAGCTGGATATCCTGGCGGTGTTCTCGACGCCGGCGACGGCCAGTTCCCGCGTCTATGAGATCGAGATCGACAAGCGGCGCCAGGACGTGGCGGTGTTCTCGCAGGCCTGCCCGAACCTGGCCGGACTGATCGAGCAAGGCGCGTCCCGCGAGGCGCTGGCGGCCGACGTCGCCGCCCATGTGAAGGCGATCACCAGCCGGATCGGCCGCAGCCCCGACCGGGCGATCCTCGGCTGCACGCACTATGAGATCGTGGCTGACCTGTTCCGCGCGGCCCTGCCGCCCGGCACGCCGCTGATCCATCAGCCGCAGGCCACCGCCGACGCGCTCGCCCGCTACTTCGAGCGGCATCCGGAATTCGAGATCGGGACCGGCGGCGGCCGCCGGTTCCTGACCACTGGCAAGCCTGGCGCCCAGTCGAGTCTGGTTGAAGCTTTCTGGGGCGGCCCGCTAAGCTTCGAGCCGGCTTAAGGGGATATCCGATGAAGACGCTGACGCTCGCCGCCGTTGCAGTCCTGACGCTCGCTGGCGCCGCGCGCGCCGAGGTGACGGACAAGTCCGCCGCCGGGTTCGAGGTCGTCGAGACGGCGACCGTCGCGGCGTCTCCGGCCAAGGTGTGGGACATGCTGATGCATCCCGCGCGCTGGTGGTCCCCGAAACACACCTGGTCGGGCGATGCCAAGAACCTCGCCTTCGACCCCTCGGGCTGTTTCTGCGAGACCCTGAAGCGGGGCGCCGTGCGGCACATGATGGTGATCTACGCCGATGGAGCGACCCAGCTTCGCCTGGCCGGCGCGCTGGGTCCGCTGCAGTTCACCGGCGCCGATGGCCACCTGGGGGTAGTGCTGAAACCGGCGGGCGCCGCGACCGAGGTGACCATGACCTACGATGTCGGCGGCTACGCCAGGGGCGGCCTGGCCGAGACCTTCGCCGCCCCGGTCGACCATGTGCTCGGTGAACAGCTGGCGCGGCTGAAGATGGCGGCGGAGACTGGCAAGCCGCAGTAGGGCGCTCAATCGCCCCTGGCATTTCCATAGAGCCGGTCCATGTTAGGTCCATGCTCCCGACCCTTCGCCAACTGCAGTACCTGAAGCTCCTCGCCGAGCACGGCGGCTTTGGCCGCGCCGCCGAGGCGGCCCACGTCACCCAGCCGACGCTCTCGTCCGGCATCCAGGAACTGGAGCGGACGCTGGGCGCGCCGGTGGTCGACCGCGCGCGCTCCGGCGTGATCCTGACCGCCGTGGGCGAGGAGGCGTTGCGGCGCGCGATCGTCATCCTCAACGAGACCGAGGAGCTGGTGGAGGCGGCCAAGCACGCGGGCCAGCCGCTCACCGGGCGCTTCCGCCTGGGCGTGATCCCGACGGTGGCGCCGTTCCTGTTGCCGCGGGCGCTGCCGCTGCTCCGCGACCGGTTTCCCAAGCTCCGGCTCTATCTGCGCGAGGACCTGACCCAGCGGCTGATCGCGGCGCTCCGGGCCGGCCAGCTCGACGCGGCGCTGGTGGCGCTGCCCTTCGACATGCACGGCCTGAACTGGGCGCATGTGTCCGATGACGAGCTGCTGGCCGCCATGCCGGCGAACCATCCGATGGCCAGCCTGGCGTCCGCCGATCCCGCGGCCCTGGAGCAGGAGGACCTGATCCTCCTGGAAGACGGCCATTGCCTGCGCGACCATGCCCTGGCGGCCTGTGGGCTGAAGCCGCCGAAGACCCCGGCCGGCGAGGAGTCGTTCGCCGCCACCTCCCTGCCGACCCTGGTGCAGATGGTCAGTTCCGGCCTCGGCGTGACCTTCCTGCCGGCGATGGCCATCGCCGCCGGGCTGACCGACCCGGCCTTCGTGGCGGTCCGACCCATCGCGCCGGGCCACGCCAGCCGTGAGATCGTCGTCGCCTGGCGGGCCGGCTCCAACCGGGCGGCCGAAGGCCGGCTGCTGGCTGAAGTGCTACGGGAATAGCGCGGCTCCAACCCCCTAGCCCGGCCATGACGACCCAAAACACGCGATCAACAAAATAGCTTAGACATATCGAAATACACTTGCGATCCTGATCCGGTTTAGATATATCGATAGTCGCCCCGATAAGGAGGGGGCTTTCGATATGCACAGACACCATCATTTTTTCGGCGGCCGGGATGAACACCGCGGCCGCGGACCCTGGGGCGGCCGCATGGGCGGTCTTGGGGGCCACCGTGGGCATCACCACGGCCACCGCGGCGGCCGGGTCGGGCGCTTCCTGGAACACGGCGATCTTCGCTTCGTCGTCCTGGCCCTGCTCTCCGAGCAGCCGCGCCACGGCTATGAGCTGATCAAGGAACTGGAAGACCGCACCGGCGGGGCCTATCGCCCGTCGCCCGGCGTGATCTATCCGACGCTCGCGCTGCTCGAGGACGAGGGCTTCATCCGCCCCGTGACCGGCGAGGCCGGCCGCAAGCTCTACGAGGCCACCGACGAAGGCCGCGCGGCCCTCGACGCCAATCGCGCCGGCGTCGACGCCGTCTTTGGCCGCATGGCCGAGGCCGCTGAGGGCGCCGATTCCACCCGGCCCCGTATCGGCCGCGCCATGAAGAATCTCGGGATGGCCCTGGCCCAGCGTCTCTCGCGCCGCCCGATCACCCCGGAAGAGATCGACCGCATCGTCGCCATGATCGACGACACGGCCGTGGCGATCGAGAAGACCTGAGGCGCGTGGCGATGAAGTCGACCGCCACGATCCTCACGCCCAACGCCCGCCGCTACATGATCCAGCTCTGCAAGCACTTCGCCCACAAGGTCCCCGCGACTTTCGGCGGGCGCGAGGGCGAGATCGTGTTCGACCTCGGCACGGTGGGCCTGCGCGCGGCGCCCCTGACCTTGATGCTCTGGGCCAAGGCCGCCGAGGCCGGCGGCCTGGAGCGCCTCGAACAGGTGGTCGAACGCCACCTGAAGCGGTTCGCCTTCCGCGAGCCGGAGATCACCTTCGATTGGCGGCGCGCGCCGGCCGTCCAGGCGCCGCCGCTCTAAAACCGGGAGCTCCCGCCATGTCCGACACCGAACCGCCGGCCGCGCGGCCATCCCGGCTCGATCCTGAAAAGGTGAGCCGGGCCAGCCGCAGCCCAAAGCGGGTCGGGGAACGCTGCGGCGCGCCGCCGGGCGCCTATCGCCCTCGCGTCGATCCCGGGAGGTGCGAAGGCAAAGCCGACTGCGTCGCGGTCTGCCCGCACGACGTCTTCGAGATCGGCCCGATCGACGAAGCCGTCTTCCGGGACCTGCCCTTGCGGGCCAGGCTGAAGGTCTGGGTCCACGGCAAGATCACCGCGCACACGCCCCATGCCGACGCCTGTCAGGCCTGCGGCCTCTGTGTCGCGGCCTGCCCGGAGCTGGCGATCACCCTGGTCTCCGCAGACTGATCAGGCCATCAGCGCCTGGCTCAAGGGCGACAGGGGGGAGCGGCTGCAGGTCGCTATCCATGGCGCAGAAAGGCGTCTCCACTCCCTCTCCGATTGACAATTCTATCTTCCCCTTCGCATCCTGAGACCAAGTAGCGGGCAAATTCTGATCTCAGCGAGTACCTGGACCATCCGCGGTTTTTGGGAGGAAGCGCATGGAATTACCGGACGACCCGGCGGTTGGCAAAGCCAGCTTTGATCATTTTCTGACCCGGGCCGAAAGACGCCGCGCAATTTTCGCCGCAACACTGGGCAATGGCCTCGAATTCTATGATTTCATAACATTCGCCTTCTTCGCCATTCAAATCGGCCATACCTTCTTCCCCTCTCACAGCAGTTTCCTCAGCCTGATGGGATCCCTGGCCACCTTCGGGGCGGGTTTCCTCACGCGTCCGCTCGGCGCTCATATCCTGGGCGGCTATGCCGACCGGGTGGGTCGCAAGCCGGCCATGCTGGTCAGCATGAGCCTGATGGGCGCCGGCATTCTGATCTTGGCGCTGACGCCCGGCTTCAGCACGATCGGCTATGCCGCCCCCGTCATCGCCGTGCTCGCCCGGCTGATTCAAGGCTTCGCCCTCGGCGGGGAGGTCGGCTCGGCGACCATCTACATGATGGAGAGCGCCACGCCCGCGCGCCGCGGCGGGACGATGAGCTGGCAGGGTGCGAGCCAAAGCGTCGCCGCCTCCATAGGTGCGCTTGTGGGCCTTGGCCTTTCGCTGGTCCTGACGCCGGCAGAATTATCGGCGTACGGCTGGCGCATCGCCCTGGCGTTGGGGGCCACGATCGTGCCCGTCGCCCTGTACGTCCGACGCGCGCTCCCCGAGACCGTCCACGCGCCAGATAGCGCCCTCGTTCCGCACGGCCCGTTCCGGGCGTACATGCGGCCCGTGATTTGCGGGTTTCTGATCATCGCCGCTGGCACGATCGGCAACTACATCTTCCAGTACATGGCGACCTTCGGTCAGAACACGCTTCGGCTCTCGCCCAGCCTCTCGATGGCCGGGGAACTGGCCAACAACGGCATCAGCGTCGCGGCGGTCATGGCAGGCGGCGCCATGAGCGATCGCCTTGGGCGCCGGTCGGTGATGCTTGGGCCGCAGCTGCTGTTTTGCGTGCTGATCGTTCCCTGCTTTCTCTGGCTCACCACGGCTCGGGACGCGACCAGCTTCCTCGGCGCCAACCTGATACTGTCCGCGACCTCCGGTTATATGTACGGCGCAGTCTATGCCGCGATCAGCGAAAGCATTCCCAAGGCGGTGCGCGCTCGGGTGTTCGCCCTGGTCTATTCGGTGCCCGTCGCGGTGTTCGGCGGCTCGACCCAGGTCTTCATAACCTGGCTGCTCCACGTGACCCGGAATCCGATGTCCATCGCGTGGTATCTGACGGGCGTTTCGCTGATCGGCTTGGCCGCCATGTACGCGCTGCGTGAGAGTGCGCCCGTCCGGCTAAACTACGGGCTTTCCGGCGATCTTCCTGTGGCGCCAATTCCCTCGGCGATCCCCGGTTCCTAAGTCGGCCTACCTCGCCAGCGCCAAACGCCGCTTTCCGGCCGATCGCCAACGTCCGCTCCCGGCGCGAAGCAGGCCCTCGGACCCGATCCCTCGACGTCCGCACTCGGCCAAACCCGGACGGCGCCATCCTGGCCAATAGCGGGCCCAGCTCAGGCGACCGCTGCCGCCTCAGTCCATCAGCTTCTGGCTCAGGTACACATAATGCCTGGCCCAGCGACGGGCGTTGAGCTCCGGGTCGGCGTCGTTGGCGTGACCGCCGAAGGTCTGCTCGTAGTAGAGATAGGGCAGGCCCATGGCCTCCATCATCGCGGCGAACTTGCGCGGATGGCCCGGGTGGACCCGGTCGTCGCGCGTGTTGGTGGTGATGTAGGGCTCGGGATATTTCACGCCCGGCTTGAGGTTCTGGTAGCCGGAATATTTGGCGATGAAGGCGCGGTCGGCGGGGACGTCCGGATCGCCGTACTCGGCCACCCATGACGCGCCGGCCGACAGGTGATTGTAGCGCAGCATGTCGATCAGCGGGCTTTCCACGACGATCGCGTTGAACAGCTCAGGATGCTGGGTCATCGAGACGGTGGTCAGGATGCCGCCGTTCGACCGGGCGTAGATGCCTAAGCGCCGCGGCGAGGTGATCTTGCGCGCAATCATGTCCTTGGCCACCGCGGCGAAGTCGTCGAAGGCCCGCTGGCGGTGCTCGCGCAGCGCCGCCTCGTGCCAGGCCGGCCCGAACTCGCCGCCGCCGCGGATATTGGCGATCACATAGGCGCCGCCGCGCTCCAGCCACAGCTTGCCCATCTGCGGGATGTAGACCGGCGGCTCGGAGAGCTCGAAGCCGCCGTAGCCGAACATCTGGGTGGGCGTGGAGCCGTCGAGCTTCATCTCCTTCCGGTGGACCACGAAGTAGGGAATTTTCGTCCCGTCGTTCGACGTGGCGAAGTGCTGGTCCACCACGTCCTTGGACGCGTCGAACTGGGCGGGCAGCTGCTTGACCTTGGCGACCGCGCCGTCGGCCTCGGCCAGCCACAGCGAGGTCGGGTCGAGGAAGCCCTGGACGGTGAAGAACAGCTGGTTGGTATCGTCGTCGGCGCTCACCAGGCCGACGTTGGCGTTGGCCGGCAGCTTCAGGCGGCGCGGCAGCCAGACGCCGGCCTTGTGGTCATAGGTGTCGACCGCGCCCTTGACGTCCTGCAGCAGGACGATCACCAACCGGTCCTTGGAGGACGAGACCTCGGCCACGGCGTCGTGTGGGCCGGGCATGAAGACGAGTTGAGGCTTGGCCGCGCCCGCGTTGGCCTTGAGGTCGGCTAGGCTGTAGCTGATCACCGCCCCGGCGCCGAAACCCTTCCAGGGCTCCTTGATCGTGAACACCAGCTGGCCGTCGACATAGGTGTCGAACTCGACCTTCTTCGGCAGCGGAATGGCGGTCAGGCCCTTGTCGCCCAGCAGGCTGAACTGGCGTTCGTAGAAGGTCAGTCCCTGGGTGATGATGATCCCGTCGGCCGCGCCGTTCGCGCCCTCCAGCGGGAAACCGCCGGAAGAGACATCGGTCTTGGTTCCGCGGAAGACTTCGCGGGGCTCCGCGCCGCCGCGCTTCACGATCTTGACCACATAGGCGTAGCCCGAGTTGGTCACCTCCCCCTTGGTCCATTCACGGCTGGCGATCAGGGTGTCGTGGTTGATCCAGGCGATGTTCTGTTTGCCGTTCGGGAAGCGAAAGCCGCCGTCCACGAACTGGCCGGTGGTGGTGTCGAACTCGCGGTCCTCGACGGCGTCCGAGCCGCCGTTGGACAGGTGGACGAGGCATAGCGTCTGGGCCGGCTTCAGGCAGTTGGCGCCCTTCCAGATCCAGTTCTTGCCCTCGGCCTTGGACAGGGCATCGAGGTCGAGCAGCGTCTTCCACTCCGGCGCGGCCGAGCGGTAGGAGGCCATGCTGGTGTGCCGCCAGATCCCGTGGATATGGGTCCCGTCCTGCCAGAAATTGTCCACGCCGCCGGCGCGGAAGCGCGGCAAGGCGATGCGGTCCTTGGCGGTGAAGATCGCCAGCGCTTGCTTGCGGAACACCTCGTAGCGGGGGTCGCCTTCCAGCCGCTTGGCGGACTTGACGTTCTGGCCGTCGACCCAGGCCATGGACCGGGGCGCGTCGATGTCCTCCAGCCACTGGAAGGGATCGACCGCGCCGACCGCGACGGGCCCCTGGGCGTGGACGACGGGCGCGGCGAGAGCCAGAACCGCGAGCGCGGCGGCGAGCGAGAGAGCTTTCATGCCCTGATGTCTAGCCGCGCCGGGCCGAAGCTGTCTCGCGCGGAGTGGTTTCGGGGCGGAAATGCGCACCCAAATGGGCTCCGAGCGCGCGCCCGCGTGCGTCAGACGCCGTCTTCGACTATAGGTCCGGCCCCATGAGCCGTCCGTTCCTGAAGATGAACGGGCTCGGCAACGACTTCGTCGTGGTCGAGGCCCGTAGCGCGCCGTTTGAGCCGACGGCGGCGCAAGTGCGCGCCATCGCCGATCGGACGAGCGGCATCGGCTGCGACCAGCTGATCTCCATCGAGCAGGCGAGCGGCGCGGATGCGCGCGCGCGGTTCTGGAACGCTGACGGCGACGAGGTGGGCGCTTGCGGCAACGGCACGCGCTGCGTCGGCTGGCTGATGATGCAGGCGTCCGGCAAGGACGAAGTGGCGATCCTCACCCAGGCCGGCCTGCTGCACGCGCGGCGGGCTGGCGAACGGCTGGTCAGCGTCGACATGGGCGAGCCCGGCCTCGACTGGCGCACCATTCCCCTGTCGGATGCGCAGGACACGCTGCTGATGGACGTGCCGCTGCACCCCGGGCTCAGCGAGCCGGGGACCTGCGTCTCCATGGGCAATCCGCACATCGTCTTCTTCATGTCGGAGCTCGACGAGGCCTTCGTGAGGAGCGTCGGGCCGGTGATCGAGCGCCATCCGCTTTTCCCCGAAGGGGTCAACGTCGGCTTCGCCCAGGTCATCGACCGGGGCCGGATTGCGCTGAAGGTCTGGGAACGCGGCGCGGGCCTGACCCAGGCCTGCGGCACCGGCGCCTGCGCGGCCCTGGTGGCGGCCGTGCGCCGTGACCTGACCGACCGCTCGGCGGTTGTCGTGACCGATGGCGGCGAGCTACTCATCGAGTGGCGGGCCGAGGACGACCACGTGATCATGACCGGCCCCGCCGCCGTCGACTTCGCGGGAGAGCTCCCGTGACGCAGGATGTCGATGTCATCACGTTCGGCTGCCGGCTGAACGCCTATGAGAGCGAGATCATCCGCAAGCAGGCCGCCGCCGACGGCCTGACCGACGCCATCGTCTTCAACACCTGCGCGGTGACCGGCGAGGCGGTGCGCCAGGCCCGTCAGGCGATCCGCAAGGCGCGCCGCGAGCGGCCGGGCGCCAGGCTGATCGTCACCGGCTGCGCGGCCCAGATCGACCCGGCCGCCTTCGCCGCCATGGACGAGGTCGACCTGGTGCTGGGCAACGCCGAGAAGAGCGCGCCGGGGTCGTATCTGCCGCGCCCGGAACTCGGCCGCGTGCGGGTCAACGACATCATGAGCGTGACGGAGACCGCCGGGCATCTCATCGACGGTTTGAAAGACCGCGCGCGGGCCTATGTCGAGGTCCAGAACGGCTGCGACCACCGCTGCACCTTCTGCATCATCCCCTTCGGCCGCGGCAATTCCCGCTCGGCGGCGGCTGGCGAAGTGGTGGCGCAGGTGGGCCGCCTGGCCGCCCAGGGCTATCGCGAGGTGGTGCTGACCGGTGTCGACGTCACCAGCTGGGGCGCCGACCTGCCGGGCCAGCCGACGCTGGGCCAACTGGTGGCGCGGATCCTCAAGCTGGTCCCCGAACTGCCGCGCCTGCGCCTCAGCTCCATCGACGCCGCCGAGATCGATCCGGACCTGATGCGGTGCCTCGCCGAAGAGCCCCGGCTGATGCCCTATCTGCACCTGTCTCTACAGGCCGGCGACGACATGATCCTCAAGCGGATGAAGCGCCGCCACAGCCGCGCCGACGCGCTACAACTCATTGAAAACGTTCGTGCTGTTCGGCCTGACACGGCCTTCGGCGCCGACCTCATCGCCGGCTTCCCCACCGAGACCGAGGCGATGTTCGAGAACACGCTTTCTTTGGTCGAGCAAGCCGGCCTGTCGTTCCTGCACGTCTTTCCCTACAGCGCCCGTCCCGGTACGCCCGCCGCCCGGATGCCAGCGGTGAAGGGCGACGTGGTCAAGGCCCGCGCGGCCCGGCTGCGCGCGGCGGGCGACGCCGCTCTGGCTCGGCACCTGGACCGCCAGGTCGGCCGCACGATCATGGGTCTGGTCGAACGGGCCAAGCCTGGCGAAGGCGGCGTGGCGCGGGCCGACGACTTCACCGAGATCGCCTTCACCGGCGAGGCTGTGATCGGCGAGATCATCGCTCTGAGAGTGACCGGCCACGACGGCAAGCGCGTGATCGCGAGGTCGCCCGTCCTGGAGGCCGCCCAGTGAGCCGCGACTTCCGCCTCCCGCCATCGCTACGGCGAAGGGGGAGGTAAGCAGTCGTCCTCCGGCGGAGGTCCGCCGAACCCCGGCAGCGACCACTTCAGCAGGATTGCCCCGGCGCGGATGGCGAAGGCGACGACGAAGCCCGCCACGCCCGCGGGGATGACGGGGACGCCGATCAGCCCCAGGACCACGAAGGTGGCCGCGCCGGCCAGCGCCGGCGTGACGTAGAGCTCGCGTTGCAGCAGCACCGAGGGCTCGTGAGCCAGCACGTCGCGGATCACCCCGCCGAACGCCGCGGTCAGCACGCCCATCACCACGGCGGAGAACGGCGGCACGCCCAGGGACTGGGCCTTCAGTGCGCCGACCACGGCGTAGGCGGCCATCCCGACCGCGTCGAGCCAGACCAGGATGCGGCTCCGGAACCGGCGTGGGCCGACGATCCAGACGGCCAGCGCCGCGCCCAGGCAGACCAGGATGTATTCGGGCCGACCGACCCAGAAGACCGGCGCGCCGATCAGCAGGTCGCGCAGGGTGCCCCCGCCGACCCCGGTCACCGCGGCGAAGAAGCCGAAGGTGACAATGTCGTGCTTGCGCCGCGCGGCGGCGAGCGCGCCGGTCGCCCCGAATACCGCGACGGCGGCATAGTCGAGGACAGTGAGGGTGGCGGTCAGGCGGTCCATGGTGGGGGAACCTGCAAGGGTGCGTGACGCCGTGCAAGTGGCCCGCTAGAAGCGCGCCCATGACTGAACCCAAACGCGGCTGGTTCTCGCGGCTCACCGAAGGCCTGACGCGCTCGTCGAAACAGATCGGCGAACAGATCACCCAGGTCTTCGTGGCCAAGGAGCCGCTCGACCAGGCCAAGCTCGACGAGCTGGAAGAGATGCTGATCGAGGCCGACCTCGGCCCGCACTCGGCCGCCCGCATCACCCAGCGCTTTTCCGACGAGAAGTTCGGCAAGGACGTGGACGAGGCCGACATCAAGGCGGCGCTGGCCGCCGCCATCGGCGACGAACTGGCCACCCACCAGGGCGACTTCGATGCTCTGTCTGGCCCACGGCCTTACATCGTCCTGTTCATCGGGGTGAACGGCTCGGGCAAGACCACGACGCTGGGCAAGATCGCCTCAGATCTGGTGAGCCGCGGCGCCAAGGTGCTGGTGGTGGCTGGCGACACCTTCCGGGCCGCCGCCGTGGAGCAGCTGAAGATCTGGGCCGATCGGGCTGGCGCCGACTTCATCTCGCGACCGATGAATTCCGATGCGGCGGGGCTGGCCTTCGAGGCGGTCGAGCGAGCGCGAGCGCAGAACTATGACGTGGTGCTGATCGACACCGCTGGGCGCCTGCAGAACAAGCAGGGGCTGATGGACGAGCTGCTGAAGATCATCCGCGTGGTGAAGAAGCTCGATCCGGACGCGCCGCATGAGACGCTGCTGGTGCTCGACGCCACGGTGGGGCGCAATGCGCTGGCCCAGGAGAACATCTTTGGCAATCAGATCGGGGTATCGGGCATCGTCATGACCAAGCTCGACGGCACCGCGCGCGGCGGGGTGCTGGTGCCGGTGGCGCAGGCGTCGGACTCGCCGATCAAGCTGATTGGGGTCGGCGAGGGGATCGACGATCTGCAGCCGTTCAATGCGCACGCCTTCGCGCGCTCGCTGGTGGGACTTGCGGAGCCGGTGCGATGACCGAAACGACGCCTCCGGAACGGCCCGCGGCACGGCGCCTGCCCAAGTGGGTCCACTATCTCATCGACTACGGCGGCCTGGGCGCCTGGTTGCTCACCCTGGTGATCACCCACAACGCGGTGGCCTCGAGCTGGGTGATTGTCGGCGCCTCATTGCTGGCGCTGCTGGTCGGCCTGGTCTTCGAGCGGCGGGTGGCCCCGATGCCGCTGGTCACCGCCGTGCTCGGCGTGATCTTCGGCGGTCTGACGATCTTTTTCCACGACGAGCGCTTCATCAAGGTCAAGCCGACCATTCTCTATACGGCGTTTGGCCTGTTCCTGGTCACCGGAGCCCTGCGCGGCAAGAACCCGCTGAAAGTGCTGATGGGCGACGCCTTCCACCTGCCCGATCCGGTGGTCCGCACGCTGACCCTGCGCTATGCGCTGTTCTTCTTCTTCCTGGCGGTCCTCAATGAGGCGGTCTGGCGTACCCAGACCACCGTGGTCTGGGGGTTCTTCAAGTTCCCAGGGATGCTGATCCTCATCTTCCTGTTCGCCATGAGCCAGGCGCCCTTGATGATGAAGCACATGCCGGACGACGAGCCGAAGCCGGAGCCTTAGGGCCGTGGTGGGACGCCCACGGACCGTCTGTAATTAAATCGACGCAATCCCCATTTAGGTAAGACGCGAGCCTCGCGGGGGACGAACCGATGGCCAAGACCAAGTCCGGCGCCAAGAGCGGCGTCGCCGCTGCCCAACTGGGAAAAAAAAGCGGCATAGCCGCCTTGGACCAGTCGCCCAGTCATCTCTTGCACCGGGCTCTGCAGCGGGCGCTCGATATCTACGCCGAGGCCTTTGGCGAGGGCGCGATCACCCAGCGCCAGTTCGCTGTCCTGGCCGCCGCCGACGAGCATGCCGGCGCGACCCAGGCCGATCTGGTGCGGATCACCGGCATTGACCGCTCGACCCTGGCCGACATGGCGCGGCGGATGATCGGCAAGGGCCTGCTGGAGCGCCAACGCTCCAACGTCGATGCCCGCGCCAACGCCGTGCGCCTGACCGACGAAGGCCGGGCCGTGCTGGCGGATGCGCGGCCGAAGATGGCGGCGGCGGACGCGAGGCTGCTGAAACTGATTTCCGGTGGCGGCCGTCGGCAGACCTTCGTCAGCCTGCTGCGCGACCTGACGCAGGCGGGCGCCAAGGCGCAGGCCAAGGCCGTCAAGACGAAGGTTGCGAAAGCCAAGCCCGAAAAGGCTGCGAAGCCGCAGAAGGCCGGCAAGAAGCCGAAGAAGAAAGTCGCCTAACGCAGCTGCGATGCGTCGCGGGGCTGCCCGGGCCCGGCGATGGTCGAGGGCCGCAGGAAGGGCGAACGCAGGCGGTCGTAGGTGGCCTCGCCGGCGCTTCGGGTGATGATCTCCAGCATCTGACCGCCGTCCAGGCGCAAGGGTGGCGGCTCGCCGAACACCTCTCGCCAGAGGGCGGCGGCTTCCTGGTGGATACGTTGCTGCCGGTTTTCCATGAGACAGCAAACACAGTAGGGCGGACTGTGTTCCAGATTTCGGAAGGTTAATTGTTTTAACAGCTTAACCGGATTCCGGCCAAGCTTAGACGCGGATATCCAGAAGTGAGCCGGGCCGTAGCAGCCGGGTTGGCGGCGCCGCTGCCGGATCGGGCCGGATTTCGAGCCGGATTTCGGGGCGGGACGCGGGCGCCGTCGATGGGGCGAAAAAGGCCGCGCGGGTCGGCGCGGAGGCTGCCGTCGCCGGTGGCGCGGCCGGCGCGGCTGGCGCGGTGGTTCGCCCCATGGCCGCATCGAAAAAGGCTCGCTGAGCGGCGCTGCGCTGGGCGTCACCGCTCGCGCCGCCGATGGCGCTGGTGGAAGGCTGGATGGGAAGGGCGCTGGGACGGATCGGCGTCACGGGGGCTCGGGTCTGTTATGGTTAACGCCGGCTCAATCTGCGGCCGCGCCGATCAACGCCCGGTTAACAGCCGGGCCGAGACCGGGCCCACGTCGTCCTCGCCAAGGTTGGTGTATTTGGCGAGGATCCGGCCGTCCTGGGCGATCAGGTAGCTTTCCGGCACGCCGGTCAGGCCGAACTCGATACCGGCGCGGCCTTCCGCATCGACCAGGCGCTGGATGAAGGGATCGCCGGTGCGGGCCAGGAAGGCGCGCGCCGCCTGGGCTGAGCCGCGCGGCGCGGCGTCCTCGTAGTCGATACCGACGATCCGCACGCCGCGGGCCTTGAGCGCCAGCAGGGCGGGCTGCTCCAGGGCGCAGGGGCCGCACCAGGAGGCGAAGAAGTTGACGATCAGCGGGCCGTGCTGAAGTTCGTCGCGCAGGCGCACCTCCCCGGTCCCCTCGAGGTTGGCCAGGGTCAGGTCCGGCAGGCTCTTGCCCACCAGGGCCTTGGGGATCACGTGCGGGTCGTGATGCAGCGCGTAGCCGGCAAACAGGATCGCCAGCCCCGCCAGGACCACGAGCGGCAGGGCCATCAGCCAGCGGGTCATTTGCGGCTGAGCTCTTCGGCGCGCTTGCGCCAGCGCCGGGCATGCATCAGGGCGCCGACGATCAGGAACCCGAACACCGCCGCGGTGATGGCATAGGCCGGCCAGATATAGGCGGCATATTTCCCGACCTCGAAATTTGGCATCACGCCCTCGCCGCCCGCAGCGCGGCGGCCTCGGCGCGGCGGCGCCAGACCTCGCCGCGGATGCGCACCAGCCACAACGATCCGAACGCCGCCAGATAGGCCAGCAGCATGGTGTAGAGCGGCCAGGCGTAGACCGGCGCCAGCGCGCCCTTGGTCAGCATGGTGCTGCCCTGGTGCAGGCTGTTCCACCAGGTGACGCTGTAGTGGATCACCGGCAGGACCACGATGCCGACCATCGCCAGGATGGCGGCGTTGCGCGCCGCCTTGGTCTCATCGTCCATCGAGGCGCGCAGGGCGAGGTAGGCCACATAGAGCAGGAACAGCACCAGCACCGAGGTCAGCCGCGCGTCCCAGACCCACCAGGCGCCCCACATCGGCCTGCCCCAGAAGGCGCCGGTGACCAGCGCCAGGAAGGTGAAGCCGGCGCCGAGCGTCGCGGCGGCCTGGGCAGCGCAGTCGGCCAGCGTGTGGCGGAACACCAGCGCCAGCAGGCTAGCGCCGGCCAGGAAGGCGTAGATCACCTCGCAGATGATCGCCGCCGGCACGTGGATGAACATGATCCGGACGGTCGCGCCCTGCTGGTAGTCCGGCGGCACGCTCCAGCCGAGCCACAGTCCGATCGCCCCCAGGACCACCGCGATGACGCCGAACACCGGCGCGGCCCATCGCGAGAAAGCCATGAACCGCTCGGGGTTGGTCAGGAAGGCGGGCGCCCAGGTCATGGGGCGGGATTAGACCGCGCGCCTTCCGGCTGCAAGCGAACCCCCCAGGCAAGCCAACTCCAGGCAAGCCAACTCCCGGCAAGCCTAGGAGTGTGGCGCGGGCGGGATCGGTGGCGTGCGGGACATTGGCGGATGCGGCGGGGTCGCCACCAGGGGCGGCATCGGCGGCATGCCCTCCATTCTGACCATCACCTTCATGTTGCCCATCATCGGCATCATCGGACCCATCGGGCCGAACATCATCATCGGCATCTGGTCGAAGACTTTTTTCTGCGACGGCTCGAGCTGGTCGTAGAACTTCCGCGTCGCCTCGATCCGGGCGTGCGACTGGCTGGCCTGTTCGGCCATGTGGGCTTCCATTTCGGCCAGACGCTTGGGGGTCGTCTTGGCGTCATGGCGATCGGACATCTCGACGATGTGCTCGGGGTGATGCGTCGGTTTCACGGCCGCGAGATAGGCGGTCAGCGCGGCCTCCTGGCCGGGCTTGAGCTGGAGCATCGTCCGCAGATGCTCGGCCGGGGCCATGTGGTGGCCCTCGTGATCGTCGCGGATGATCATCCGACGCTCGAAGTGGCGTTCGCCGCCGCCATCGCCGAGCGCGTCGCCATGCTCGACGTGGCGCTCGACGTGGCGCTCGATATGGACGGTCCCGCGCGCATCCTGCTCAGCGTCACGCTGCGCGTCGGCGGCCGAGGTCTGGGCATAGGCTATGCCGCTGGCGGTGGCGCAGAGGGCGAAGGCCGCCCCGGCGAGATAGGCTGTCCATGACCGCGACATGCGTTGGGTCTCCTGTTGAATGGTCGAGCCTCACACTCCGGGCAGAAATTGGCGAAACGGCGCCCTGTGACGTGAAGCTTTGGTAATCTCGGCAAGGCCTTGGGAAAGGTGCGAGGCGTCAGCTCAGCGCGTTGCGGCAGGCCGCGGCCATGGCGAGCGGACCCAGCGCCACGGCGGCGGCGGCGTAGGCGCACAGCAGGGCGAACCCGGACGTCCAGGGCAGGCCGCTGGCGAAGGCCGACAGCGCACCGCCGCCGAAGATCACCGGCGGCACGAACAACGGCAGGACGATCACCGCGGTCAGCAGGCCACCTCGGCGCGCGCCGAGGCTCAACGCCGCCCCGATCCCGCCGGTGAAGACAAAGGCCAGGCCGCCCACCAGGGCGCAGGCAAAGATCAGCGGCGCCATCGCCGCGGGGGCGCCCAGGCTCATCGCCGCGATGGGCGCCGCCAACGCCAGCGGCGCGCCGGTCGCCAGCCACTGGCCGAAGCACTTGGCCGCGCAGGTCAGCTCCAGCGGGACCGGCGACAGCGACAGGTGGTCGAGCGCGCCGTCCTCGTAGTCGCGCTCGAACAGGCGATCCAGGGACAGCAGGCTCGCCAGCGCCAGCGCCACCCAGGCCGCGCCGGGCGCGATGGCCGCCAGCCGTTGCGGCTCCGGCCCGATGGCCAGCGGCAACAGGGTGGCGACGCCGGCATAGAACCCCACGCTGACCAGCGGCCCGCCGCCACGGCCCCAGGCCAGCGCGGTCTCGCGGGAAAGCAGTGTGGCCAGGCGGCTTGGCGGCCGGCTCATGCGCCGATCTCCAGGACCTTCGCGGCGATCGGCAGGGGATCGTGCACCGCCGCCAGGATGAGGCCGCCACCCGCCAGATGCGCCTGCATCATTTCGCCGAAGCGGCCGCGCCAGCGCGCGTCGAGCGGGCTCAAAGGCTCGTCGAGCAGCCAGAGCGGGCGCGGCGCGGCCAGCAGGCGCGACAGCGCCAGGCGCCGGCGCTGTCCGGCCGACAGCCGCCGGACCTCCAGGTCGAGCAGCGACGTCAACTCCAGCGCCTGCGCCGCCGCCATCGCCGCCGCCTCTGTCCCGCCGCTCCAGACGCTCCAGAAGTCCAGTTCCTCGCGGGTGGTCCGCGAGGGCTTCAGCCCGTCCTGATGGCCCACCAGATGCAGGCCGCCGCCGCGCGCCTCGCCGGCCTCGACGCCGCCGAACGTCACCGCGCCCGCCTCCAGCGGCACGAGGCCGGCCACCGCGCGCAGCAGGCTGGTCTTGCCCGCGCCATTGGCGCCGGTGAGCGCGCAAGCCTCGCCGGCCTTCAGGCTCAGCGACAGGTCACGGAACAACTCTCGCCCGCCGCGGCGCACGCTCACATCGCGCAGGTCGAGGACGCCGATCATCGTCCGCCCAAGCTGGACCATGGATGGGCTCGGGAGCGTACATGGACGCGCAAGACTCTGGGGTCTATGAAGCGCGCGGTCGCCGTCCCCTTGGAGGACCCTCGCCGCGCAGGCTCGGACGCTGTGTGTCCGTTCATCAAAGCGCGCGATCTCCGAGGAGGGCGTGGTGCGACCGGGACAGAGAGAGGATCTCCCCAAATGGCGTCAATCGACAGTTTGAAAACCCGCCGCGAACTCGTGGTGGGCGACAAGACCTACGCTTACTACAGCCTTCGGGCCGCCGAGGAAGCCGGACTTTCCGGCGTGTCCCGGCTGCCGATCTCGATGAAGGTGCTGCTCGAGAACCTGTTGCGCAACGAAGATGGCGACAGCGTGAGCCGCGATGACCTCCAGGCGCTCGCCGCCTGGATCGAAAACAAGGGCTCCGTGGAGCACGAGATCAGCTTCCGTCCGGCGCGCGTGCTGATGCAGGACTTCACCGGCGTGCCGGCGGTCGTGGACCTGGCCGCCATGCGCGACGCCATGACCCACCTGGGCGCCAATCCCGAGAAGATCAATCCGCTGAACCCGGTCGATCTGGTGATCGACCACTCGGTGATGGTCGACCATTTCGGCACCGCCAAGGCGTTCGGCGAGAACGTCGAGCGCGAGTATGAGCGCAACATGGAGCGCTACCGCTTCCTGCGCTGGGGCTCCTCGGCCTTCAACAACTTCCGCGTCGTGCCGCCCGGCACCGGCATCTGCCACCAGGTGAACCTGGAATATCTCGCCCAGACCGTCTGGGTGAACGAAGACGCCGGCCATGCGGTGGCCTATCCCGACACCGTGGTCGGCACCGACAGCCACACCACCATGATCAACGGCCTGGCCGTGCTGGGCTGGGGCGTGGGCGGCATCGAGGCGGAGGCGGCCTTGCTGGGCCAGCCGATCCCGATGCTGATCCCCGAAGTCATCGGCTTCCGCCTCGACGGGGCCATGCCGGAGGGCGCGACCGCCACCGACCTGGTGCTGACCGTCACCCAAATGCTCCGCAAGAAGGGCGTGGTCGGCAAGTTCGTGGAATTCTACGGCCCGGGCCTGGCCAAGCTGACCCTCGAGGACCAGGCGACCATCGCCAACATGGCCCCGGAATATGGCGCGACCTGCGGCTTCTTCCCGGTCACTCAGGCGACCATCGACTACCTCACCGCGACCGGCCGCGCCGCCGACCGCGTGAAGCTGGTCGAGGCCTATGCCAAGGAACAGGGCATGTGGCGCTACCCGGAGGACCCCGATCCGGTGTTCACCGACAGCCTCGACCTGGATCTCGGCTCGGTGCTGCCGTCGCTGGCCGGCCCGAAGCGTCCGCAGGACCGCGTGGTGCTGACCAACGCCGCCGTCGAGTTCAAGGCGGCCCTGGCCGGCGACTTCGGCAAGGCCGAGGACATGGCCAGCCGCGTGAAGGTGGAAGGCGCCAACTTCGACGTCGGTCATGGCGACGTGGTGATTGCCGCCATCACCTCCTGCACCAACACCTCGAACCCCTCGGTGTTGATCGCCGCCGGCCTGGTGGCCAAGAAGGCCGTCGAGCTGGGCCTGAAGGTGAAGCCCTGGGTGAAGACCTCGCTCGCCCCCGGCAGCCAGGTGGTCACCGACTATCTGAAGGCCGCCGGCCTGACCAAGGGCCTCGACGCCCTGGGGTTCAACCTGGTGGGCTACGGCTGCACGACCTGCATCGGCAACTCCGGCCCGCTCGCCGAGCCGATCTCCGATGCGGTGCAGAAGGGCGATCTGGTCGCGGTCTCGGTGCTCTCGGGCAACCGCAACTTCGAAGGCCGCGTCAACCCGGACGTCCGCGCCAACTACCTGGCCTCGCCGCCGTTGGTGGTGGCCTATGCGCTGGCCGGCTCCATGTCGATCGACATCACCACCGAGCCGCTGGGCGAGGGCAAGGGTGGCAAGCCGGTCTATCTGAAGGACATCTGGCCGACCTCGGAGGAGGTGGCCACGCTGCAGCGCAAGTTCGTCACGCAGAAGATGTTCGCCACCCGCTATGCCGACGTCTTCAAGGGCGACAAGGCCTGGCAGGCGATCAAGGTCGAGGGCGGCCAGACCTACGGCTGGGACATGGGCTCGACCTACGTGCAGAACCCGCCCTACTTCCAGGACATGTCCATGGACCCGACGCCGGTCACCGACCTGGTGGAGGCCCGCGTCCTGGCGGTGTTCGGCGACTCGATCACCACCGACCACATCTCCCCGGCCGGTTCGATCAAGGCCACCAGCCCGGCGGGCGTCTATCTGCGCGACCGCCAGGTGCCGACCACGGACTTCAACTCCTACGGCGCGCGCCGCGGCAACCACGAAGTGATGATGCGCGGCACCTTCGCCAACATCCGGATCCGCAACCGCATCACGCCGGAAATCGAGGGGGGCATGACCAAGCACTTCCCCTCGGGCGACGTCATGTCGATCTATGACGCGGCCATGCGCTACCAGTCTGAAGGCCGCCACCTGGTGGTGTTCGCGGGTAAGGAATACGGCACCGGATCGTCGCGCGACTGGGCGGCCAAGGGCACCAAACTGCTGGGCGTCCGCGCCGTTGTGGCCGAGAGCTTCGAGCGCATCCACCGCTCGAACCTGGTGGGCATGGGGGTCTTGCCGCTGCAGTTCCTGCAGGAAGGCTGGCACAAGCTGGCGCTGACCGGCGAGGAGATCGTCACCATCCGCGGCCTGACCGAACTGTCGCCGCGCCGCCAGCTGACCATCGAGATGTACCGTCCGTCGGACGGCCGCATCGCGCGCTTCCCGGTGCGCTGCCGCATCGATACGCCCACCGAGCTTGAGTATTACAAGAACGGCGGCGTCCTGAACTACGTGCTGCGCAACCTCGCGCGGGCCCCCGCGGCGGCCGAGTAGCGCCGTCGAACCGAGCTCTGGACGGGCGGTCCGCGGGCCGTCCGTCCACCGCTCACGCCTTGTTGCAATTTACAGGGCCGGAAAGCGCCTTTAAGCCCGAGGCCATGCGGAAAGCAGCGCTTTTCAGCCTGACCTTGCTCGCCCTGCCGTTCCTGGTCTCAGCCGGGGCGGCGGCGGCGAAGCCCTACGTGGTGGTCGAGCTCTACACGGCCCAGGGCTGCGCCTCGTGCGCCGAGGCCAACGCCCACGTCGCCAAGCTCGCCGACAAGCCGGGCATTCTCGCGCTGACCTTCTCGGTCGACTACTGGGACTATCTTGGCTGGGCCGACACCTTCGCCAAGCCGGAGTTCGCCCAGCGGCAGAAGGCCTACGTGACCAGGCTTTCGCTCCGCGAGCCCTACACGCCGCAGGTGGTGGTGGATGGCCTGGCCCAGGCCTCCGGCGCTAAGGCCGAGAAGGTCGACAAGTTGGTTGCCGATGCGCGCAAGGCCGCGCCGCGCGGCGCGCCCGACATCCGCTTCGTCCGCCACGGCCGCGTGCAGGTGGGCTCGGCCCGAGCGCCCAAGGGCGCCGCCGAGGTCTGGCTGATCCGCTACGATCCGCGCGCCCAGGAGGTCGCCGTCAAGACCGGCGACAACAAGGGCCAGATCCTGCCGGAGCGGAACGTGGTCAGAGACCTTGTCCGCCTGGGCGCCTGGCGCGGCAAGCCGGTGGTCTTCCGTCTGCCGGCGGCGTCCGAGGAAGGGCTGAAGGCGGTCGTTCTGGTCCAGGCTGGACGCGGCGGCCGGGTGATCGGCGCGGCCGAACCCAAGTCCTGAGCGCGCGCCTCAGGCCCCAAAAGAAAAACCCCCGCAGCTGGAGAGCACCTGCGGGGGTTCATGACGTTAGAAAGCAAGACGTCGGCTGGTCAGTCCGCCGATCCAGGGGGGCTGGGGGGCTGTTCAGGATCCGGACCGCCGTCTCTGACCAACCGACCTTCACAATATCGCGGCCGCATCGGGCGCTCGCGGGTCGACAATAAGGTCATTTCGCGGCGATCACGTTTCAGGCGGCGCCCGCACCCCGTTCTGCGCTGGCGAGCCGCGGCGATTTGGGTTTACCCTGTGGGCGATGGCTTTCGACACGTCCCACGCGTCGCCGCGTCAGGCGACCGTCTTTTTCGAGCGGCGCGAGCTGACCCGCCTGCTTTCCCTCTATGGCCGGATGGTTTCCGCCGGCGAATGGCGCGACTACGCCATCGATGGCCTGAGCGAATCGGCGGTGTTCTCAGTCTACAAGCGCAGCTCCGAGGCGCCGCTCTACCGCGTCGAGAAGCGCCCGGCGCTGGCCCGCAAACAGGGCGCCTGGGCGGTGATCGGCCAGGGCGATATGATCCTGCGCCGCGGACACGAGCTGGAGCAGGTGCTGCGGTTCTTCGACCGCGGCCGGTTCAAGGTCGTCGACTGACTTACCTCCCGCCGCTTCACGGGGAAGGAAAGAAAAAGCCCCGGAGGTTTCCCGCCGGGGCTGATCTCTCGATCCTTGCGGAGCGCTTAGCGGCGGCTGCCGGTCAGGCTCATCAGGAATTGGAAGAGGTTGATGAAGTTCAGATAGAGGTTCAGGGCCCCGTAGTTGGTGGCCACCGCCATCGACGCGCCGTCGCCGCCCAGCTGGTAGTAGGTCATCTTCAGGCGCTGGGTGTCCCAGGCGATCAGGCCGGCGAAGATCAGCACGCCGAGCAGGCTGATGATCATCGAGAAGCCCGCCGGATGCCAGAACATGCCGACCAGCGAGGCCAGCACCAGGCCGACCAGGCCGACCATCAGGAAACTGCCGAAGCCGGTCAGGTCCCGCTTGGTGGTGTAGCCGAACAGCGAAAGCGCGCCGAAGGCCGCGGCCGTGATCATGAACGTCGAAGCGACCGACGTGCCGGTGTAGGCGAGCAGCCAGACGCCGAGGCCGGCGCCGATGCCCGAGACCACCGACCAGTAGACGATGCCGGCTGCGCGGGGGCTCGGGTTGCGCATGAACATGGCGCCGATCAGCACCGCCAGCGGCAGGAACCGGACGATCATGCCCAGAGCCGTGAAACCGACCAGTCGGCCGTCCGGCGTGACATTGTAGAGCAGCTGTTGAACCGGCGCGAAGTCGGCGGTCAGCCACGCGAGGCCGGCCGAGAGCAGCAGGCCCAGCGCCACCTTGTTGTAGACCCCGAGCATGAAGCTGCGGAGGCCCACATCAACCGACATGTCGGCCTGGCCCGCTTGGACCGAGCCCGCATAGCCGCGGTTGAAGTCGCTCATTTGAGCAAAACCCTTGATTTGAACGTCCCCATTGGACGCAGATGAAATATCGGAGCCCCGTGCGGCGGAAGCAAGGCCTTGTTGCACAAGGTCTCGTTAAGACGTCGCGGCGGCTCGACGCGGATTTTGCGGGTCCGCCCGGCCTGGTCTAGAGAAGCGTATGATCCGGCTCTTCGCCGCCCTGGCGATCCCCGAGGACATCGGCCAGGCGCTTGCCCGCCGGCAAGTGGGCGTGGACGGCGCGCGCTGGCGGCCGTTGGACGCGCTGCACATCACGCTCCGGTTCTTCGGTGATATCCGCGAGGACCTGGCCCGCGACCTGGACGCGGAGCTGATCTGCCTGCACAGCCAGGCCTTCGACCTGGAGCTCTCCGGTGTCGGCGCGTTCGGCGAGGGCCCGGACCTGCATGCCCTGTGGGCCGGCGTCGCCGAGAATGAACCCCTTCGGCGGCTCGCCAAGGCCTGCGAGAGCGCCGCGCGGCGCGTCGGCCTGAAGCCCGAGACGCGGCTCTATCGCCCGCATGTGACCCTGGCCTACCTGCGCCACCCCGATCCGGCCGAGGTCGCCGCCTGGATCCAGGCCAACAACCTGCTCAAATCGCCGCCGATCCGCGCGACGCACTTCGGGGTCTATTCAAGTTTCCTGGGCTCGGAGCAGTCGCACTATCGGCTGGAGGCGGCGTATCCGCTTCTCTAGTTCCTCCCCATCGGGGGAGGTGGCGCGCAGCGCCGGAGGGGGCTTCCGCTCAAACCTAGGATGACCCCCTCAATCCGCTTCGCTGACAGCTCCCCCGATGGGGAGCAACTTCAGACCGCGAAGTCCTTCAGCACGCCGAGCGGCACGATGGCGAGAGTCTCCTCGTGGGTGGCGTCGAGCACCAGCTGCGGCGCGGCGCCGGCGTCCAGCGCTTCCTTCCAGCGCGGCGCGCAGAGGCACCAGCGGTCGCCGGGCTTGAGCCCCGGGAAGCCGGAGTCCGGGACGGGAGTCGTCAGGTCATTACCGGCGGCGCGGCTGAAGGCCAGGAATTCCGCCGTCATCACCGCGCAGACGGTGTGCAGGCCGAGGTCCTCGTGGCTGGTCTCGCAGCAACCGTTGCGGAAGAAGCCGGTGAGCGGGTCGACCGAACAGGGCTTCAATTCCCCGCCCAGGACGTTCTTCGCCTGCGGATCGTAGCGTGTGGTCATGAGCCCACCCTAGCCGCTAAGGTCGCGCCATGTCTTCACGCGACAGTTCCTCCCCTCAGGGGCGCCCACGCCGCAGCGTGCTCTACCTGCCGGGATCGAACCTGCGCGCCATCGAAAAGGCCCGCACCCTGGCCTGCGACGTGGTGGTGCTCGACCTGGAGGATTCGGTCGCCCCCGACACCAAGATCGCGGCGCGCGCCCTGGCCTGCGAGGCGGTGCGGCTGGGCGGGTTCGGGCCGCGCGAGCTGGTGCTGCGTGTCAACGGGCTGGACACGCCCTGGGGCGCCGACGACCTGGCCGCCGCCGCGCAGGCCGCGCCCGATGCGGTGCTGGTCCCGAAGGTCAGCGCGCCAAGCGATCTGGCCGCCTACCGCGCGGCGCTGGGCGCCAGGGCCCCTCTGTGGGCGATGATCGAGACCTGCCAGGCGATCCTGGCGCTGGACGCGCTGGGCCAGGCGTCGCGGGCGCAGGATGTCGCCTGCTGGGTGATCGGGGTCAACGACCTGATCAAGGAGATGCGCTGCCGCGCGGTTGCGGACCGCGCGCCGCTGTTGCCGGCCCTGGCGCTCAGCGTCATGGCCGCGCGGGCCTATGACCTCACCATCGTCGACGGTGTCTATAACGATATTCCGGACCTGGACGGGCTGGCTCGTGAGTGCGCGCAAGGCTCAGACCTCGGCTTCGACGGCAAGAGCCTGATCCATCCGACGCATCTGGCAGCCGCCAACCGCGCCTTCGCGCCGGAACCGGCGGCCGTCGCCTGGGCGCGGACAGTGGCGCAGGCCTTCGATTCGCCTGAAAATGCCGGCAAGGGCGTCCTCAAGATCGAGGGGCGCATGGTGGAGCGGCTGCATCTGGCCCAGGCGCTGCGGCTGATCGCGGTGGCCGAGGCCATCGCGGCGCATGAGGCGGCTTGAGGGAGAACCCGATGCGGACCGCGTTCCTGCCTCTGCTGTTGGTCCTGGCGGGCCCGGCGCTCGCCCAGGCTCAGGCCCCATCGCAGGTGGCCGCCAGGCCGCCCAGCGACCCGATCAGCAATATTCTGATCCATGGCGCGCCGGGCGACGAGGACGAGCCCGACACCCAGGCGGCCCCGCGAACGGCGCCGGAGCCGGAACCTTCGCTGCTGCCCGGCGCGCCGGCGCCGCAAGCCCTGCCGAACGCGCCGCGCCCGCAGCTCAAGGCTCCGGTGCGCATCGAGGAAGCTGGCAAGACCCCTGACAGTCCGCCGCAGGTCCGCGACCTCGCCTACGACGCCCGTATCCGCGCCTCCTTCGCCTCGGCGCAGAGCTTTCAGGGGCCGCTGGACGGCGGCTGGACGCTCGCCGACCGCAATGGCGACCGCTACGTCCTGCAGATCGTCGATCGCCGCGACCGCCTGGAGGCGGTGTGGCGGGACCTGCGCCGGGCCGGCGCGATCAACGCCTCGGGCCTGGTGGACAGCATTCAGCGCGCCGACGGCGGGGTGACGCTGAAGTTCACCGAGGCCGAAACGCCCGACCTGACACTGACCTTGCGCCAGGGCGCGGACGGCCGTTGGGCCGGCAAGCTGGCGCGGGGAGATGCGACCTTCGACGTGACCCTGCGCCGGACGAACCCTTAGAGCCCCAGCGCCGCCCGCGCGGTGGCCAGGGCGGTAGCGAGCGAGGCCGGCGAATAGGGCTCGGCGACGCCGAAACCCCAGACCGGCGCGGGCCAGGCGGCGTCTTCCGGACGCCGCGCGATGACGTGGATGTGGAGCTGGGCCGTGATGTTGCCGAGCTGCGCCACATTGAGCTTGCCGGCGGGCCGCCTCAGGGCCCCGGCGATGGCGCGCACCGCGCCGCCGGCCTGCAGCACCTCGTCCATCAGAACGTCGCGCTCGCCGGGCTCCAGGTCCTCCAGCTCGTAGGCCGCCGCCCGGCGCGGCAGCAGCACGATCCACGGAAACCGCGCGTCGGACTGCAGGCGGACATGGCTCAGCGCCAGGTCGCCCAGCGCTTCGGAGGTGGCGAGGAAGGCGGGATCGATCTTGAACACCCGCCAAGCTGATCATGCCGCGCCAGGCCCGCCAAGCGTCATTCCCCCGACGCGACTCTCCAAGACGCAGCATTGCGGCTCGCCGCCGCGTGGGCTACGGACCCGCCGCAGCAGATATCAGGAGCGCGAGCATGGCCAAGTCCCCGATTCGAGTGGCGGTTACCGGCGCGGCCGGCAACATCGGCTACGCGCTGCTGTTCCGCATCGCGTCGGGCCAGATGTTCGGCGCCGACCAGCCACTGATCCTGCAGCTCCTGGAAATCCCGGTCGAAGGCCCGCAGAAGGCGCTGAAGGGCGTCGCCATGGAGCTTGACGACTGCGCCTTCCCGCTCCTGCAATCCATGGTCCTGACCGGCGACGCCGACGTCGCCTTCAAGGATGTGAACTGGGCCCTGCTGGTCGGCTCCAAGCCGCGCGGTCCCGGCATGGAACGCGCCGACCTGCTGAAGGACAACGGCAAGATCTTCATCGCCCAGGGCAAGTCCATCGACGCCGTGGCCGCCGACGACTGCCGCGTGGCCGTGGTGGGCAACCCCTGCAACACCAACGTGATGATCGCCGCCAGCCAGGCCAAGCGCCTGCCGAAGGATCGCTTCACCGCCATGGTGCGCCTGGACGAGAACCGCGGCCGCGCCCAGCTGGCGCAAAAGGCGGGCGTCGCGATCGACGCGGTCAGCGACCTGTTCATCTACGGCAACCACTCTCCGACGATGTTCGCCGACTTCACCCACGCCAAGATCAACGGCAAGGACGCCGCGTCGGTGATCGGCGACGAAGCCTGGCTGAAGACCGACTTCCTGCCCGCGGTCGGCAAGCGCGGCGCGGCGATCATCGAGGCGCGCGGCGTCTCCTCGGCGGCCTCGGCGGCCAATGCGCTGGTTGACCACGTCCACGACCTGGTGACGCCGGGCAAGGTCCACTCCGTAGCCGTCGAAAGCCAAGGCCGCTATGGCTTCGCCGACGGGGTCTGGGCCGGCATGCCGGTGAAGACCACCGCCACCGGCTACGACGTCATCGACAGCTACGAGATGGACGACTTCGCCAAGTCGAAGATCGCGCTGACCAACGACGAACTGGTCGGCGAACGCGACACCGTCAAGGAAATGCTCGCCTAGTCGTTGTCGCCATGCGCCTCGCGCGCCTGGCCGTTGAGCTCGGCGATGCGGGCCAGATAGACATCGTGCACCGCCCAGGGCGCCTCGCGCGCCGCTGAGGAGCGGGCCGAGAGCCAGCGCTGCTGCTGCTGGCGAAGCTGCGCGTCGGGGACGCCGGCGGCGCGCGCGCTCTGGTAGGCGCGGGCGAGCTGGCGGTCGGCCGCCCCCAGGCTCGGGTCGGCGCAGACCAGGGCCTCGCCGCGATCGCGGTTGGCGCAGTGCGGGGCCGAGACCTTCATCAGGCCCGAGGGCCGCTGCGGCGGCGTCGTGGGGGCTGCGTGGGCGCGGTAGGGCGGGGCTGTGACGCGCGGCGGCGGCTTGTGGGTCTTCAGGGAGGCCTGCTCGATGCGGGCCTCGTGGCGGCTCGCCCTGTGGTCGGGCTTGTGGCCGGGCTTGCGCTCGGTCTTGGCCAGCTCGACGTGCGCGGCGTGCGGCTTGCCCGCCCGGGATCGGGCGGCGGGCGGCAGGACCTTCTGGACGGCGCGGACCAGGCTCGCGAGACGCAGGCGTTTGCGTTGATCGTCGCGGGCCTCGGCACGGGCGATGGTCGTGGCCTCAGCGCGAGCCTCAGCGCGCGCCGCGGCACGGCCCCTGGCCTCGGCCTTGGCCAGTTCCAGCTGGTGTTGGCGGGCCGCCTTGGCGAGGCGCAGGTGCTCGACCTTCTCCGCCTTCTCGGCCTTGGCGATCCTGGCCGTCACGGCGAGTTGCGCTTTGTGGGCGGCCGCCTTCGCCGCCGCGACGCGAAAGCGGTCGATTGTCGGCGCCGGTCTGACGCTGGTTTTAAGAGCGGACTGAGGGGCGGGCCTCGCCTGGGTGAGCGGTTCGCCAGGAGCGGTGGCCAGCAGGGCCGCGGTGGCTGGCAGGGGCTGGGCGGTCCTGCCGGACAGCACCTCGATCGGGGCGCCCAGCGGCGCGGGCCGGTCGTCGACCACGATCGCCAGCTGGTGCGCCCGCGCCACCGGCTTGACCTCGGCGGGCGCGGCGACCGAGACTTGGCGCTCGCTCATGGCGGGCCGCGCCCAGATGCCCAGGCCAACGCCGAGAACGCAGGCCGCGGCGACGCCCACAAACAGCATGTGACGGGTGGCGAGCCCAGGCCGCGCCGCGCGCGGCGGCATGAAGACGCTGAAGTCGTCCAGCGAACCCCCAGGCGGCGAACGCCCTTGCGGAGACGCGCCGCGGTCTTCTGGTGTCTGGTCCGGTGTCATCCGAGATCCTGCCCCTAAGCGGATCCCTCGACGCACGAAACGCTGGTCCGCCCGCCGCGCCCACGGCTAAGCTGACACCCCGTTCCGAACTCTCCCCTCAGCAGTAGAGCCTCAAAAGCCATGTCCGCGCCAGCGCCAAGTCTTGAGACAGAACGCCTCATCCTGCGCGTGCCCGCCGCCGAGGATTTCGAGCCCTGGGCCGCCTTCGCCGCCGATGAGGACTGCATGCGCTACCTGGGCGGCGTGCAGGCTCGATCCGTCGCCTGGCGGGGCATCTGCACGGTCACCGGGTCCTGGTCGATTCGCGGCTTCGGGATGCTGTCGGTGATCGAAAAGGCCACCGGCCGCTGGGTCGGCCGCCTGGGTCCCTGGCAGCCGGAAGACTGGCCGGGCACGGAGGTCGGCTGGGGTCTGGCCCGCGAGGCGTGGGGCAAGGGCTATGCGACCGAGGGGGCCGTGGCCTGCATGGACTACGCCTTCGATATCCTGGGCTGGACCGAGGCGATCCACACCATCGAGCCGGCCAATGTGGGCTCGCAGGCGGTTGCCAGGCGCCTGGGTTCGACCCTGTGGGGGCCCGCCAAGATGCCGGCGCCTTACGAGGACACCGTCGTGGAAAGCTGGGGCCAGACCCGCGAACAGTGGCGGGACAGGCGAAAGGCCTAAATCCAGTTCCGCTCGCGCAGCAGCCGGGCGTAGGTGCGGCTCACCGGAACCTCGGCGCCGTCTTTCAGGGTCAGGGTCGCCCGTCCGTCGCCCCGGACCGCCTCGGTGATGGCATCGCGCGCCACCCACCAGGAGCGGTGGACCTGGGCGCCTTCGATGCCGTCGAGCTCGGCGACCGCGTCGGCGAGCCGCATCAGGATCAGGTCCTGACCCTTGGAGGTATGCAGGCGCAGGTAGTGATCCTCGGCCTCCACGGCCCAGATCTCCGCGCCGCGCAGCTTCAGCGGCAGGCGTTCCAGGAACTTGGGCGGCTGGGCCGAGGCTGTGGTCATGCCGCCCGTCTGGCGGTTCACCAGCACATTGACGCTGATCATCACCGCCGAAACCAGGATGACCGAGACCAGGAGGTCGGCCATGTCGGAGATGCGGGTGAACTGCGAGCCGCGGGCGAAGCCGGTGGCGACGCCGACCACCACAGAATAGGGGATCGCGATCGCCAGCGAGGTGAGCGGGATGCGCAACCAGAGCCGTCCGGCGCCGCGGCTGTCGGGCCCGAACACGTAGCCGGAGACGAAGGCGCCCCACAGCCACCCCAGGACCATCAGGCCCAGCCAGTAGGCGAACCGGGTCGGTGGCGCCAAAGCGCCCGATCCGAAGGCTCCGGCATAGGCCATGAAGCCTGCGCCCACGACGGCCACGCCGAGCCCACGCAACCACTCCGCCACGCTCTCGTAGGGGCTCCAGCGCAGGCGCTTCGGCGATGACGCCATCGGTGGCGGACTCCAGGGCGCGTCTCTCGGACGCCGGGATAGCCGATGTCGGCGTTTTCGCAAACGACCGCTAATCTGCCTTCGGCCTCCAATCTGGCTTCGGACCCCCACCTAGCTTCAGCCACTCTGGCGGGGCATAACGGGTCTCGATTCACCAAGGCGCCGCCCGCTTCCGAATGGCCGACCTCGTTTTCCACGACCCGACCGGACGCCGGGCCCGGCGCGTGCGCTTCCTGGGCGGTCTGGTGGCGTCGTTCATCGCCCTGATCGTCGCCGCCTTTTTCGCCACCCTGGCGTTTGCGCCGCGCCTGCCGACCCTGACGCTGAAGGACCCCTCGGCGCTGTCGGCGCTGCACGTCGAGACCGCGCGCAAGCTGAAGGGCCGTAACCAGTGGAACCGCATTCCGCGCCCGCGCACGGCGGCGGCGGCCGGTGGGCCGGCGCGGCCGCTGGCGATCGGATTCTACGTCTCGTGGGACGAAAGCTCGCGCCAGTCGCTGGCCGACCACATCGACCAGCTGGACGTGGTCTCGCCGCAGTGGATCTCGCTGGCGTCGGCGACCGGCGACCTGTCGATCACCTCGGACCCCCAGGCCCGCGCGATCATCGCGGCGGCCAAGAAGCCGCCATCGATCCTGCCGGGTATCTTCAACTACGACACCGCCGGCCACGCCTGGAACGGGCCGATGGCCAGCGCGCTGCTGCTGAATTCCAGGGCGCGGCTGGGGCTGATCAACAACCTGGTCGGCCAGGCGCAGAAGCGCGGCTACGCGGGCTATGTCTTCGACTTCGAGGATCTGTCGCCGGCGGCGGCCCGGGCCTATCCCGCCTTCATCGCCCAGGCCCGCTCGGCCCTGAAGCCGCTCGGCCGCGAAGTCTGGGTGACGACGCCGTTCGCCGATGACGACTTCCCGATCAAGAAGCTGCAGGACGCCGCCGACGCGGTGGTGCTGATGGCCTATGACCAGCATTGGGGCGGCGGCGAGCCGGGCCCGGCGGCGGCGCAGGACTGGTTCGAGACGACGCTGGCCAGGCGGATGGCGACCCTGGACCCGGCCAAGACTGTGCTGGCCCTGGGCGCCTACGGCTACGACTGGGTGCTGCCCGGCCAGAAGATCAAGCCGGCGGCCGGCGCGGCCTGCATGCCGGCCTGCGCCATCCTGTTCAACGAGGCGACCCAGCGGGCCCATGACGCCGGCGCCCAGGTCGAGATGGATGAGAATTCGCTGAACCCGACCTTCGGCTACCAGGACGACCAGGGCCTGAAGCACGTGGTCTGGTTCCTGGATGCGCCGACCCTGTTCAACCAGATCAAGGTGGCCGACGGCTTCCGGCCGCTGGGCTACGCGCTCTGGCGGATGGGCGGCGAAGACGGGCTGGACTACCAGGTGCTGCGGCACGAATACGGCCAGGGCAAACCCGAGGGGCTCGACATGCTGAAGCCCGGCGTCGATGTCGATTTCGACGGCGCCGGCGAGGTGCTGCATGTGGAGTCGGTGCCGACGCCCGGCCGCCGGTCCCTGGAGATCGATTCGGATACCGGCCTGATTTCGGGCGAGAACTATGAGGTGATGCCGACCTCCTACGTCATCCAGCGCTATGGCTTCCACCCGGGCAAGGTGGCGATCACCTTCGACGATGGGCCGGACGGTCGCTGGACGCCGAAGATCCTCGACATCCTCAAGCAGAAGAACGCCAAGGCGACCTTCTTCGTGATCGGCAAGAACATGGCCGCCAAGCCCGGCCTGGTGGCCCGCGAGGTGCGCGAGGGCCACGACGTCGGCAACCACACCTGGACCCATCCGGACATCGCCTTTGCGCCGGCCGCCCAGACGGCGGTGGAGCTGTCGGCCACCCAGCGGCTGTTCGAGACCATCACCGGGCGGTCGATGCGGTTGTTCCGGCCGCCGTTCTTCGGCGACGCCGAGCCGTCGACGCCGATCGAGGTCTCCCGCGTCATGGTGGGCCAGGCGCAGGGCTATCTGACCGTGGGCCTGCGGATCGACCCCGACGACTGGGACCATCCGGACGCCACGACGCCCAAGCGGATCATCGACGTGGCGCTGACCCGGCTGAAGGACACCAACCGGCCGGGCCAGGTGATCCTGCTGCACGATTCGGGCGGCGACCGCAGCCGGACGGTGGAGGCTCTGCCCGGACTGATCGATGCGCTGCGGGCCAACGGCTACCAGCTGGTGACCATCGGCGACCTGGCCGGCATGACCAATGCGGAGGTTATGCCGCCCACCAGCCGCAACTCCGTGGAGCTGCTGCTCGACCGGATGGGCTTCGGCTTCTTCCACGGCATGCAGATCGCGCTGCGGACTCTGTTCATCGTGGCCATCGTGCTGGGTGTGGCGCGGCTGCTGGTGCTGGGGGTTCTGGCGCTGGTCCACCGGTTCACGATCACCCGCCGCACGCCGCCGATGCCCGACCCGGTGACCGGGCCGCTGATCAGCGTGCTGATCCCCTGCTTCAACGAGGAGAAGGTGATCGAAAGCTCGATCCGCCGGATCCTGGCGTCCAACTGGTCGCGGATCGAGGTGCTGGTGCTGGACGACGGCTCGTCCGACCACACCGCCCAGGTGGTCCGCGACGCCTTCGCGGGCGAGCCGCGCGTGACCTTGATGAGCTTCGAAAACGGCGGCAAGGCGCGCGCCCTGAACCGCGGTCTCGCCAAGGCCGGCGGCGATGTGATCGTGGCGCTCGACGCCGACACCCTGTTCCCGTCCGACACCCTGGCCAAGCTCGCCCGCTGGTTCGGCGACGCCCGCGTCGGCGCGGTGGCCGGCAACGCCCTGGTCGGCAACCGCCGCAACCTGATCACCCGCTGGCAGGCGCTGGAATATGTCACCGCCCAGAACCTGGAGCGTCGGGCCCTGGCGGCGCTGGGCGCGGTCACGGTGGTGCCGGGCGCGGTGGGGGCCTGGCGCCGGGCCGCGCTGGAGGAGCTGGGCGGCTATCCGGACGACACCCTGGCCGAAGACCAGGATCTGACCATCGCCATGCAACGGGCCGGCTGGCGCGTGGAGTTCGACCCCGAGGCGCGCGCCTACACCGAGGCGCCGGAGACCGTGAGCGGTCTCTTGAAACAGCGGTTCCGCTGGTCGTTCGGCACCCTGCAATGCATCTACAAGCACCGCGCGGCGCTGTTCAGTCCCAAGCGGCCGGTGCTGGGCTTCATCGCCCTGCCGCAGATCTGGCTGTTCCAGATCCTGCTGACGGCGGTGGCGCCGCTGATCGACCTGGCGGTGATCTGGAGCCTGATTTCGGCGATCTACGGCTTTACCAATCACTCGACGGAGTGGTCGCCGGACGACCTGACGCGGCCGCTGTTCTACTGGGCGGCGTTCATCTTCCTGGACCTCTCGGCCGGAGCCCTCGGCATGGCCCTGGAGCGGCGTGCGCCCTGGGCCGACCTGGTCTGGTTGCCGATCCAGCGCTTCGGCTATCGCCAGCTGATGTACTATGTGGTGGTCAAGTCGATCGACGCGGCCCTGCACGGCGCGCGCGTCGGTTGGGGCAAGCTGGAACGCAGGGCGTCGGCCGGCTTCGAAGGGGCCGGGTAGCTGTTGTCAGGTCCCGGCGCGGCGCCCTATAAGCGCGCGCACTCGCTGAGCCGGCGAGATGACAAATCCCGAGCCTCATGAACATCCACGAACACCAAGCCAAAGCCGTCCTCGCCGAATTCGGCGTGGCGGTCCCCCGGGGCTTTGCGGCCTTCACCGTCGATGAGGCCGTCGATGCGGCCCAGAAGCTGGGGGGTCCGGTCTTCGTCGTGAAATCGCAGATCCACGCCGGCGGGCGCGGCAAGGGGCGGTTCGAGGGCCTGGGCCCCGACGCCAAAGGCGGCGTCCGGGTCGTCAAGTCGGTCGAGGACGTCCGCACCAACGCCGCCGAGATGCTGGGCCGCGTCCTGGTGACCCACCAGACGGGGCCGAAGGGCAAGCAGGTCAACCGGCTCTACATCGAGGAAGGCGCTGCGATCGCCCGCGAGCTCTACCTGTCCCTGCTGGTCGACCGTGAAACGAGCCGGGTCTCGGTGGTCGCCTCCACCGAAGGCGGCATGGATATCGAGGCGGTCGCGCATTCGACGCCGGAAAAGATCATCACCTTCTCCATCGACCCGGTGACCGGCGTGCGCGGTTTCCACGGCCTGAAGCTCGCCGAGGCGCTCGGCCTGAGCGGCGACCTGTCCAAACAGGCCGGCAAGCTGATCGGCCAGCTCTACGAAGCCTTCGTCGCCAAGGACATGGCGATGCTGGAGGTCAACCCGCTGATCGTCACGGAAGACGCCCAGTTGCGCGTCCTCGACGCCAAGGTCTCGTTCGACGACAACGCGCTGTTCCGCCACCCGGACATCAAGACCCTGCGTGACGAGAGCGAGGAAGACCCCAAGGAGATCGAGGCCTCGAAGTACGACCTCTCCTACATCGCGCTGGACGGCGAGATCGGCTGCATGGTCAACGGCGCGGGCCTGGCCATGGCGACCATGGACATCATCAAGCTCTACGGCGCCGAGCCCGCCAACTTCCTCGACGTGGGCGGCGGCGCCGACGAGGCGAAGGTCACCGCAGCCTTCAAGATCATCATCTCCGACCCCAACGTGAAGGGCATATTGGTCAATATCTTCGGCGGCATCGCGCGGTGCGATATCCTGGCCCAGGGCGTGGTCGCCGCGGTGAAGCAGGTGGGCCTGAACGTCCCCCTGGTGGTCCGCCTGGAAGGCACCAACGCCGAGCTCGGCAAGAAGATCATCAACGAGAGCGGCCTGAACGTCATCGCCGCCAACGACCTCTCCGATGGCGCGGAGAAAATCGTCAAGGCCGTGCGGGGCGCTGCTTAACTCATGTCGATCCTGATCAACAAAGACACCCGGGTGATCTGCCAGGGCTTCACGGGCGCGCAGGGCACCTTCCATTCCGAACAGGCCATCGCCTACGGGACCAAGATGGTCGGCGGGGTGACGCCGGGCAAGGGCGGGACCACCCACATCGGCCTGCCGGTGTTCAACACCGTCGCCGAGATCGTGCGCCATGAGCGGATCGACGCCTCGGCGATCTATGTCCCGCCGGCCTTCGCCGCGGACTCGATCCTGGAGGCCATCGACGCGGAGATTCCGCTGATCATCTGCATCACCGAGGGCATTCCGGTGTCCGACATGGTCAAGGTGCGACGCGCCCTGGACGGCTCGAAATCCAGGCTGATCGGGCCCAATTGCCCCGGCGTGCTGACCCCCGGTGAATGCAAAATAGGCATCATGCCGGGAAACATCTTCCGCAAGGGCTCGGTAGGCGTTGTCTCGCGCTCGGGCACCCTTACCTATGAGGCCGTGTTCCAGACCACTCAGGTAGGCCTCGGCCAGACGACGGCCGTGGGCATCGGCGGAGACCCGGTGAAGGGCACCGAGTTCATCGCCATGCTCGACCTGTTCCTGAAGGACCCCGAGACCGAGTCGATCATCATGATCGGCGAGATCGGCGGGTCGGGCGAGGAAGACGCGGCTGAGTTCATTAAAAATTCAGCAACCAAGAAGCCTATGGTGGGCTTCATCGCGGGACGCACCGCGCCGCCCGGGCGGCGCATGGGTCACGCGGGCGCGATCATCTCTGGCGGTAAAGGCGGAGCCGAGGACAAGATCGCCGCGATGGAAGCCGCGGGCATCCGCGTCTCCCCGTCGCCGGCGAAGCTCGGTGAAACCCTCCTTGAGGTCCTCAAGGGCGCCTGAGCAGGGCAATTTAAGCGTTAGAGCGGTCCGCGCTCGGCTCCTTTTGTTGAGAAGCTCCGCGGTCCCGCCTCTGGGAAAGCGGACGAGATGGCGGACGACGCGGGTCTGATCAACGAGGTGCTCGCGGAGACCTCGTTCCTCTACGGCGGCAATGCCGCCTTCGTGGAAGACCTCTACGCGAAGTGGACGGCGGCCCCGGCGACGGTGGAGCCCTCCTGGCGCGCCTTCTTCGCCTCGCTGCACGACAGCGCCAGCGACGTGCAACGCGCCGCCGCCCAACCCGCCTGGATCCAGAAGGCCGCGCCCAGCGCCCGGCCCGACTGGCTCTCGGCGATCGACGGCCTGTGGCCCGCGGTCGAAGCCAAGCTCGGGACCAAGATCGCCGAGCGCGTGGCGGCTGAAGCGCCCGCGGCGGCGGCCTCCACCGACGCGGTCCGCGCCGCGACCTTGGATTCGCTCCGCGCCATCATGATGATCCGGGCCTTCCGGATGCGCGGCCACCTGAAGGCCAACCTCGATCCGCTGGGTATCGCCACCACCCCGGGCGACGCCTCGGAACTCGACCCCGCCACCTACGGTTTCTCCGAGGCGGACTACGACCGGACGATCTTCCTGGACTTCGTGCTGGGGCTGGAAACCGCCACCATCCGCGAGATCCTGGCGATCGTGCGGCGCACCTACTGCGGCAATGTCGGGGTGCAGTACATGCACATCTCCGACCCCAAGGAGAAGGCCTGGCTGCAGGCCCGCATCGAGGGCCGCGACAAGGAGATCGTCTTCACCAAGGAAGGCAAGATCGCCATCCTGAAGAAGCTGATCGAGACCGAGGGCTTCGAGAAATTCCTGCATCGCCGCTTCCCCGGCACCAAACGCTTCGGCCTGGACGGCGGCGAGAGCCTGGTGCCGGCGCTGGAGCAGATCATCAAGCGCGGCGGCGCGCTGGGCGTGAAGGACATCATCTTCGGCATGCCGCACCGCGGCCGCCTGAACGTCCTGGCCGCCGTGATGGGCAAGCCCTATCAGGTGATCTTCCACGAGTTCCAGGGCGGCTCGTCGCTGCCCAGCGACGTGGAAGGCTCCGGCGACGTGAAGTACCACCTGGGCGCCTCGTCGGACCGCGAGTTCGACGGCAACTCGGTCCACCTGTCGCTGACCGCCAACCCCTCGCACCTGGAGATCGTCAACCCGGTGGTGATCGGCAAGGCGCGCGCCAAGCAGGCCTTCCTGCTGCGCCAGACCCCGGACGCCGGCCGCGGCCACGTCATGCCCCTGCTGATGCACGGCGATGCGGCCTTCGCCGGCCAGGGCGTGGTGGCCGAGTGCTTCGCGCTCTCCGGCCTGCGCGGCTATGGGGTCGGCGGGACCATGCACTTCGTGGTCAACAACCAGATCGGCTTCACCACCAGCCCGAAGAATTCCCGCTCCTCGCCCTATCCATCGGACGTGGCGCTGATGGTCGAGGCCCCGATCTTCCACGCCAACGGCGACGATCCGGAAGCCGTGGTGTTCGCCGCCAAGGTCGCCACCGAATACCGCCAGCAGTTCGGCAAGGACGTGGTGGTCGACATGTTCTGCTACCGCCGGTTCGGTCATAACGAGGGTGACGACCCGACGATGACCCAGCCCCTGATGTACGCCAAGATCAAGGAGCACCCCAGCGTCCGCGACCTCTACGCGCAACGCCTGGTCGGCGAAGGTGTGGCGACACAATCCGAGGTGGATTCCTGGATTTCCGAGTTCGACACCTTCCTCGACACCGAGTTCGATAGCGGAAAGACCTACCACGCCGACAAGGCCGACTGGCTGGACGGCAAGTGGTCGGGCCTGAAGCTGCCGGGTTCGGAAGAGAGCGGCGTCACCGGCGTGCCGCGCCAGAAGCTGCTCGACCTCGGCCACAGGATCACCAGCATTCCGGACCGCATCGCCGTCCACAAGACGGTCGAGCGCGTGATCGCCGCGCGCCGCGACGCCATCGACAAGGGCGAGGGCCTGGACTGGTCGACCGCCGAGCACCTGGCCTTCGCGACCCTGCTCGACCAGGGCTATCCGGTGCGCCTGTCGGGCCAGGATTCGATCCGCGGCACCTTCACCCAGCGCCACGCCGGCATCGTCGACCAGACCACCGAAGAGACCTATTTCCCGTTGCGCAACCTGGGCGACAACCAGGCGCACTTCGAGGTGCTGAACTCGGCGCTGTCGGAAGAGGCGGTGCTGGGCTTCGAGTACGGCTTCTCGCTGACCGATCCCAATACGCTGGACATGTGGGAAGCCCAGTTCGGCGACTTCGTGAACGGCGCCCAGGTGGTCATCGACCAGTTCATCTGCTCGGGCGAACGCAAGTGGCTGCGGATGAGCGGCCTCGTCATGCTGTTGCCGCATGGCTACGAGGGCCAGGGGCCGGAGCACTCCTCGGCCCGCCTCGAGCGGTTCCTGCAAAGCTGCGCCGAAGACAATATGCAGGTGGTCAACTGCTCGACCCCGGCCAACTATTTCCACGTCCTGCGCCGCCAGATGATCCGCGAATTCCGCAAACCGTTGATCGTCATGACGCCCAAGAGCCTGCTGCGGAACAAGCGCGCGGTCTCCAATCTCGCCGATCTGGCGGAAGGCACCGGCTTTCATCGGGTGATGGTCGACGGCGCCGAGGCCGGCGCCGACGTCGGCGGCGTCAAGCTGAAGGCCGACGACAAGATCACCCGGGTCATCGCCTGCTCCGGCAAGGTCTACTTCGACCTGATCGAACAGCGCGCCAAGACCGGCCGCGACGACATCTACGTCCTGCGCCTGGAGCAGTTCTATCCCTGGCCGCTGAAGTCGATTTCCAGCGCGCTCAGCCGCTTCAGGAACGCCGAGCTGGTCTGGTGTCAGGAAGAGCCCAAGAACATGGGCGGCTGGACCTTCGTCGATCCCTGGCTGGAGCTGACGCTGGAACGGCTGAACGTCAAGGCCAAGCGCGCCCGCTATGTGGGCCGCCCGGCCTCGGCGTCCACCGCTGCCGGCCTGATGACCCGTCACCTGAAAGAACTCGAAGCCTTCCTCACCGAGGCCTTCGCCTAAACCGCCCCGCCCGCCGTTCCTGGCCAACTCTGTTTGTGTTCCCGAGACTCTAAGGAGCTTTTCTCCATGGCCGACATCATGACGCCAGCGCTGGGCGAGTCCGTCACCGAAGCCACGGTGGCGCGCTGGACCAAGAAGGCCGGCGACGCGGTGCGCAAGGACGAGATCCTGGTGGAACTGGAAACCGACAAGGTTAGCCTGGAGGTCGCCGCGCCCTCCGATGGCACCCTGTCCGAGATCAACGCCGAGGAAGGCGCGACCGTCGAGCCCGGCGCGGTGCTGGGCAAGATCACCGAAGGCGCGGCCGCGGCGAAGGCCGCTCCCGCTGCTGCGCCGGCCAAGGCGGCTGAACCCGCGCCAGCGCCTGCTAAGCCCGAAGCCGCGCCCGCTCCGGCCGCGAAGGCCGCCGCCGAACCGGTGCTGGCCCCGTCGGCGCAGCGGGTGGTCGCCGAGAACAAGCTCGACGCCGCCGCCATCCCCGGAACCGGCAAGGATGGCCGGATCACCAAGGGCGACGCGCTCGCCGCCCTGGACGCCCGCGCCAATGCGCCGGCCCCCGCGCCGTCCGGCCCAGCGCCGGTCCGCGCGGTGCATGAGCGCGAGGAGCGGGTCCGCATGACCCGCCTGCGCCAGACCATCGCGCGCCGACTGAAGGAAGCCCAGAACAACGCCGCCATGCTGACCACCTTCAACGAGGTGGACATGAGCGCGGTGATGGCGATGCGCGCCAGCTACAAGGACGCCTTCGAGAAGACCCACGGCGTGAAGCTGGGCTTCATGAGCTTCTTCGTCCGCGCCGTGACCCACGCGCTGAAGATGGTGCCGGACGTCAACGCCGAGATCGACGGCACGGACCTGATCTACAAGAACCACTACGACATCGGCGTGGCGGTCGGCACCGAGAAGGGCCTCGTGGTCCCGGTGGTCCGCGATGCCGACACGATGAGCCTGGCCGAGATCGAAAAAGCGATTGGCGCGCTGGGCAAGAAGGCCCGTGACGGTCAGCTGGCCATCGAGGACATGCAGGGCGGCACGTTCACCATCTCCAACGGCGGGGTCTATGGCTCGCTGATGTCGACGCCGATCCTCAACGCGCCGCAGTCGGGCATCCTGGGCATGCATAAGATCCAGGAACGGCCGATGGCGGTCGGCGGCCAGGTGGTGATCCGGCCGATGATGTACCTGGCGCTGAGCTACGATCACCGCGTGGTCGACGGCCAGGGCGCGGTGACCTTCCTGGTCCACGTCAAGGAAGCCATCGAAGAGCCCCAGCGCCTGTTGCTGGACATCTAAGGAAGTCGCTGGAATGGCCCAATACGACGTCATCATCATCGGCGGCGGCCCCGGCGGATACAACGCCGCCATCCGGGCCGGCCAACTGGGCCTGAAAGTGGCTTGTGTGGACAAGGGGATCGACGGCGGCGGCGTGCTGGGCGGCACCTGCCTGAACGTCGGCTGCATGCCGTCGAAGGCCCTGCTGCACGCGTCCGAGATGTACGACGCCGCGGCCAACCATTTCGCCGAGCTGGGCATCGAGGTGACGCCGAAACTCAACCTCGCCCAGATGATGGCCCAGAAGCAGGTGTCGGTCGGCCAGCTGACCAAGGGTATCGAGTTCCTGTTCAAGAAGAACAAGGTGGACTGGGTGAAGGGCGCGGGCCGGATCGCCGGCGCCGGCAAGGTCGAGGTGACCGGCGCGGACGGCGCGATCACCGCGCTTGAGGCGAAGAACATCGTCATCGCGACGGGCTCGCTGCCCGCCGGCCTGCCGGGCGTCGAGGTCGATCAGAAGCGGATCGTCGATTCGACGGGCGCCTTGTCGTTGACGGAGGTCCCGAAGAGCCTGCTGGTCATCGGGGCCGGCATCATCGGCCTGGAGCTCGGCTCGGTGTGGCGCAGGCTCGGCGCCCAGGTGACGGTGGTGGAGTTCCTCGACCGGATCACGCCCGGGATGGACGCCGAGGTCGCCAAGACCTTCCAGCGCTCGCTCACCAAGCAAGGCATGGTGTTCAAGCTGTCGTCGAAGGTCACCGGCGCCAAGGCGTCCAAGACTGGCGTGTCCCTGAGCGTCGAGCCGGTGGCCGGCGGCGCGGCCGAGACACTGGAGGCCGACTACGTGCTGCTGGCCATCGGACGCAAGCCCTACACCGAGGGTTTGGGCCTGGAGACCGTGGGCATCACGCCGGACAAGCGTGGGTTCATTCCGACCGACCACTGGAAGACCTCGGCGCCCGGCGTCTGGGCGATCGGTGACGTGACGCTCGGCCCGATGCTGGCGCACAAGGCCGAGGACGAGGCCGTCGCCTGCATCGAGACCATCGCCGGCAAGGCGGGCCATGTGGCCTATGGCCTGATCCCGAGCGTCGTCTACACGACGCCGGAGGTCGCCTGGGTCGGCAAGACCGAGGAGGAGCTGAAGGCCGAGGGCCGCGCCTACAAGGCCGGCAAATTCCCGTTCACCGCCAACAGCCGCGCCAGGATCAACCACGAGACCGAGGGCTTCGTGAAGATCCTCGCCGACGCCACGACCGATGAGATTCTGGGCGCGCATCTGATCGGACCGCATGTCTCCGAGATGATCGGCGAATATTGCGTGGCCATGGAATTCCGAGCCGCGTCCGAGGACGTGGCCCGCACCTGCCACCCGCACCCCACGCGCTCCGAGGCCCTTCGCCAGGCCGCCATGGGCGTCGAGGGGTGGACCATGCAGGCCTGACCCTCGCCGTGGAGGTCCGGCCTTGGAGGTAAGGCGTGCGAGGTCCGACGAACTCGGCGCCTGCGCCGACCTCTACGTCCGGGTGCTCCGCGAGACCTTCACCTGGCTGCCGCCGGAGCGGCACAAGCGCGACGACTTCCTGAGCGCCGCCAAGGAAGAAGAGATCTACGTCGCCGTCGAGGGCGGCCGGATCCTGGGGATCGCCGCCCTGTTCCGGCCGCAGAATTTCCTGCACTCCCTCTATGTCGACGACCGCACGCGCGGCGTCGGCAAGGCGCTGCTGGACCATGTCGCCGCCCACGCCGAAGGGCCGCTCTCGCTGAAGGTCCAGGCTCCGAACGTGCGCGCCCAGGCCTTCTACCGCCGAGAAGGCTTCCTCTGCACCGAACACGGCCGCGACCCGGGCTCGGACATCGCCTGGCTGCGGCTGGTGCGGCCGGGCTGAGAGTTAACTTGGCGCGCGCGGCCATCGGCGCCACCCTCGGCGGCTTGAATGGAGGCCTTCGATGATCGCTCTTCTGCTGGCGGCGGGGACAGCCTTCCTGCCGAACCCCTTCCCATCCAGTTCGTCCGCCACGGCCTGCAAGGCTCCCATGACGATGCAGACGTCCTTCGCCGATCCTGTGCTGCTGTTGCGGCCGCAGGATCGCGCGGTTTCGCAGGCGAAGCGGTTGACCGAACTGCCCAAGGCCAATCTGGAATATGCGGTGATGCGCACCGTCGGCGGTTGCGTCGTGCCGAGCGTCGTCCGCTATGACGCCGAGGGTGACGGTCACGTCGCGGGCGGCGGCTCGAAATAGGCCCGAGCCGGCGCATTTGGGGGGATGATCGATGGAGTTGGTGCTGGTCCGACACGGGCTGCCGGAGCGGACTGACGCCACTAGCGATCCGCCGTTGACGCAGGAAGGCCACGACCAGGCCCGCCGCGTGGCCGCCTGGCTCGAACCCGAGCCCTTCGATGCGGTCTACTCCAGCACCATGCTGCGCGCCGTGCAGACCGCTGAGCCCTTCACAGCCCTGCAGGGTCATCCGCTCGTCCAGCGAGATGGCATCGTTGAGTTCGACCGCGGCTCGGGCGCCTATACGCCGATGGAGGTGCTGAAGCGCGAGGACTATGCCGCCTGGAAACGGATGGCCGATGGCGAGCACGACATCGACATAAGGGCTTTCCAGGCCAGCGTGGTCGAGACCCTGGAGGCGATCATCGCCGCGCACTCCGGCCAGCGGGTGGTGGTGTTCTGCCACGGCGGGGTCGTCAATGTCTGGACGGCGCATGTGCTGGGCATGGCGCCCCGGCTGTTCTTCGAGCCTCGCTACACCTCGGTGCACCGCTACATGTGCGCCCGCTCCGGCCAACGCAACGTGCTCAGCCTGAACGAGACCGCACACCTCAGATAGTGCAGGTACGTCAATTCAGTCGACAAGCCGGCGCGACGTCCTAGGGTTTATGCTCGCCTTGGGGCCCGCCATGAACAAACTCGAATTTCCCACCACCGTCGAGGCGATGACGCCGGCCTGGCTGACGCAAGTGCTGCGCGAAGACGGGGTTTTGGGCGAGGGCGTGGTGGTGGCTTTCAGCGCCGAGCCCCTGGGCGTCGGCGTCGGCTTCATGAGCGCGCTGCGCCGGCTGACCCTGCAATGCGAGGGCGCCGCCGAGGGCATGCCCGGCACGCTTATCGCCAAGCTGCCGCCGTCCGATCCGGGGGCGCGGACCATCGACGAGGCCTTCAACTTCTATGAGAAAGAGGTCGGCTTCTATCAGCAGCTGGCCTCGACGACCCCGGTCCGCGCGCCGCGCGCCCACTACGCCGCCTTCGATGCGGCGAGCCGCGACTTCGTGCTGCTTCTGGAGGACATGGCGCCCTCGGTGATCGGCGATCAACTTACGGGCCTCAGTTTCGCGCAGGCCGCGATGGCGGTGGACGCCCTGGCGTGTGTCCACGCCCGTTGGTGGGGCGATCCGGCGCTCGACCAGATGGACTGGCTGATCCCGGTGAACGGCGTGGAGTTCAACCGGCTTTGCGGCATCGTTCCGCAGTGCTGGCCGGCGGTGCTCGACTTCGTTGGCGCGGCCATGCCGCCGGCCGCGAAGGCGGCTGGCGAGCGATTGGCGACGGCGATGTCAGCCATGCTCGACGAGGCCTATGCGCGACCACGCACCATGGCCCACGGCGACTACCGCGCCGACAATATGTTCTTCCGGCCGGGCTGTGAGGTGGCGCCCTTCGCGGTCGCCGACTGGCAGATCATTTTCAAGGGCAACGGAATTTTCGACCTCGCCTATCTGCTGACCGGCAGCCTGGACGTTGAGATGCGCCGAGCGCGTGAGCGCGAACTCCTGGCGCTCTACCACGGCCGCCTCGTGGCTGAGGGCGTGAAGGGCTACAGCCTGGAGGACTGCCTGGACGACTATCGCTTCTGGGTGATGCTGGGGCTCGCCTGGCCGGTGGTGGCCATCGGCACGTTAGACACCGCCAACCCACGCGGCGTCGCCCTGTTCAGGGCCTGGATCGAGCGCGCGCTGGCGGCCATCGTCGACTGGAAGGCCTGGGAGATGCTGCCTGCCGCCTAAGCGTGCGGGTGGGCCTTGGAATAGGCGCTCAGCAGGGCCGCTGCATCGACCTGGGTGTAACGCTGGGTGGTGGACAGCGATGCGTGGCCCAGCAGTTCCTGGATCGAGCGAAGGTCGGCGCCGGCGCCCAGCAGGTGGGTGGCGAAGGAATGGCGCAGGGCGTGCGGCGTGGCGCTGGCGGGCAGGCCCAGACGGCCCCTGAGAACCTGGACCGTGGCCTGGACGTGACGCGGGCTTAGCGGCCCTCCGCGCTTGGCGCGGAACAGCGGCTCGTCGGGGCCCAGCGCGAAGGGCAATTCCGCCAGATAGGCGTCGGCGGCCTCGCGAACGGCGGGCAGAACCGGCACGATGCGCGTCTTGGAGCCCTTGCCGAGAATACGCAGGCTGTCGGGGAACGGTGCGTCGGACCGCTTCAGCGACAGGGCCTCGGAGATCCGCAGGCCGCAACCGTAAAGCAGGGTCAGCACGGCCTCGTCGCGGGCCGCTTCCCAGTCCTCGCAGTCGGGGTCGAGGCCGGGCTCGGCCATCATGCCGCGCGCCTGGTCCTCGCTCACTGGGCGGGGTGCGCCGGGGCGGACCTTTGGGCCGCGGACCAACGCAATGGCCGGGTTGGGTGCGTCGAGGCGGCGGTCGAGGAAGCGGTGGAAGGTGCGGATGGCCGACAGCGCCTGGCTGAGCGAGCGGGGCGACAGCGGCCTGTCGCCCTGACGCAGATGGGCGAGCCAGGAGCGGATATCGCCGGCAGTGACCTGCGCCAGCGTGGCGACCGAGATCGCCTCTCCAAGATGTTGCTCGAGGAAGGCGATGTAGCGGCGCGCGGCGAAGCCGTAGGCCTCGAGGGTGCGGGGCGAGGAGCGGCGTTCGTGGGCCAGGTGCTCCAGCCAGAGCGCCAGGGCCTCTCTCGCTGTCATTTTGGGCGAGCCGGCATCAGAGCAGCGGCCAGCGCTCGGCGGTGCGTTCGACAACCCGGGCAAGGAAGGCCACCAGCTCGGCGCCCATGTCTTCGGTAAAGCTTTCGGCATCGCCCGAGCCGAAGGCCAGCAGGCCCTGACGCGAGGGCTCCCAGATCGCCATGCGGACCATGGCCATCGACTGGATGGCCTCGGACCGCTCGCCGAACAGGCCGAGCGCGGTCGGGGCGAAGCCCATGCGGGCCAGCCGCTGGGGCCCGTCCAGGATCATGTCCACCTGGCCCTCGACCAGCCGCTTCCAGCCGGCCGGCGGGTTGCCCTCGGTTTCCAGGGCGATGACGCCGGCGGCGAGGCCGAAGCGTTGTTGCGCGAGCTCGTCCACGCGGCGGGCGAGGTCGGAGTGGTTGCGCCCGTCCAGCAGATCGACGACGGCGCCGTGGGTCTGGGCCTGGGCGGCGAAGTTGGCGCGGGCGGTCTCTTCCAGATGCTGGCGCTGGGTCGCTTCCTGCTGATGGGCCGCGTGGATGCGGGCCATGGCGGCGGGCGCGAACTCCACCACGTTGCCGCCAGCCGCGACCTTCAGGCCAAGCTCGCCCAGCAGGCCGTCATCGCCGGTGAGGAATTCCGGATTGTCCGATAGGAACCGACGCACCGCTGCAGGCTCGATACGGGCTTCTTCAATTCCGCCCTGCGACCCGTCCATGCCATTCCCCGAAACTTACAGGATCGACTGCCCCGTCTTGGCCCAGTCGCTCATGAACTGATCAAGCCCCCGTTCGGTTAACGGGTGCTTGAAGAGCGCGTTGAACACGTCGGGCGGAATGGTCGCGCAGTCGGAGCCGGCCAGCGCCGCGGTGGTGACGTGCGCGGGGGTGCGGATCGAAGCGGCCAGGATCTCGGTGTCGAAGTCGTAGTTGTCGTAGATGGCGCGGATTTCGACGATCAGGTCCATGCCCTCGGCGCCCACGTCGTCCAGGCGGCCGATGAAGGGCGAGATGTAGCTGGCCCCCGCCTTGGCGGCGAGCAGCGCCTGGGCGGCGGAGAAGCACAGCGTCACATTGGTGGCGATGCCCTCGTGGGCGAATTCTCGGCAGGCGATCAGGCCATCGCGGGTCAGCGGCAGCTTCACCACCACATTGGGCGCGATGGCGGCGAGCTTGCGGCCCTCGTCCAGCATGCCGACGGTGTCCATGGCCGCCACTTCGGCGCTGACCGGCCCGTCGATGGCGGCGCAGATCTCGGCGATGACCTGCAGCATGGGCCGGCCCGACTTGGCGATCAGGGTCGGGTTGGTGGTGACGCCGTCGACCAGGCCGGTCTGGGCGAGGTCCTTGAGGACGGCCACATCTGTGGTGTCGAGGAAGAGCTGCATAGGGATTTGACCTTGAGAATGCGGAGGGAGCTTGTAGCCGCAACCGGGATGCGCGCAAAACCCTCCCGATGAGCCGTATCGCTTCTGTGCTGCTGCCGATGCCTCTGCCCGAGGCGTTCGACTACGCCGAGCCGGACGGCATGGACCTGCAGCTGGGCGACCAGGTGTCCGCGCCGCTCGGTCCGCGCCTGCTGCGCGGCGTGGTGGTGGGCCTGCGTGAAGCCGTTGGCGGCAACCGGCCGCTGAAGCCGCTGGAGGGCATCCTCGAAGAGACCCGTCTGCCGCCGGGCACGGTGGAATTCGTGCAGTGGGCGGCGCGCTATTCAGTGGACTGGCCGGGCCAGCCGCTGGCGATCGCCCTGCGCGGGGCGCGCGCGCCGAAGCCCCGGCCAGTTCGGGTGACGGCGCTCACAGGCGTTGCGCCCGCAAGGCCGACGGCGGCGCGGGCGAAGGTGCTGGAGGCTGCCGCCGTTCCCATGAGCCCGCCGGACCTGGCGCGGGCGGCCGGCGTCGGCGTGGGCGTGGTGAAGGGCCTGATCGACGAGGGCGTGCTTTCGGTGCGGCTCGTCGAGGCCGTCGCCAGCTTCGATCCGCCCGACCCGTCGTTGGCCGGGGCGGTGCTGAACCCCAGCCAGGCCGCCGCCGCCGCCGAGCTGAAGGCCATGCTGGCGCAGGGCGGGTTCAACGTGGCCCTGCTGGATGGCGTCACCGGCTCCGGCAAGACCGAGGTCTATCTGGAGGCCGCCGCCGCCGCGCTCGCCGCCGACCCAGGCGCCCAGGTGTTGATCCTGCTGCCGGAGATCGCGCTCACTCAGGCGGTGATCGGCCGCGTCGCCGAACGGTTCGGGGCCGAGCCAGGCGAATGGCACTCCGACGTCGCGCCGCCGGCCCGGCGCAGGGTCTGGGAGGCCGTGGCCAACGGCCGTTGCCGGATCGTGGTTGGCGCACGCTCGGCGCTGTTCCTGCCGTTCCCGAACCTCAAGCTGATCGTCGTCGACGAGGAGCACGACGCCTCCTTCAAGCAGGAGGAGGGCTTTATCTACCAGGCTCGCGATCTCGCCGTGGCGCGGGGCAAGATCGAGGACGCGGGCGTGGTCCTGGCCTCGGCGACGCCGTCGCTGGAGAGCCTGCGCAACGCCGAACAGGGCCGCTACCGGTGGCTTAGGCTCTCGTCGCGCCATGGCGAGGCGCGGTTGCCCGACATCGCGCTCATCGACCTGCGGGAAAGCCCGCCGGACCCCGGCCGCTGGCTGTCGCCGGCGCTGGTCAAGGCCATGGGCGAGACCTTCGCGCGGGGCGAACAGACGCTGCTGTTCCTCAACCGCCGGGGCTATGCGCCGCTGGTGCTGTGCAAGGCCTGTGGCGAACGAATGACGGCGCCGGACACCGACAGCTGGCTGGTGGAGCACCGCTATTCCGGCCGCCTGGTCTGCCACCTGACCGGCTTTTCCATGCCCAAGCCAAAAGCCTGTCCGCATTGCGGCGCGCACGACAGCCTGGTCTCCATCGGACCGGGCGTGGAGCGGGTCGAGGAGGAAGCCAAGGGGCTGTTCCCACAGGCCCGCGTGGCGGTGTTTTCCTCCGACACCATCTTCGACGCCCGCGAGGCGCGGCGGATGATCGAGGCCATGGCCGACGGCCATATCGATATCCTGGTGGCCACCCAGGCCGCCGCCAAGGGGCACAATTTCCCGAACCTGACACTGGTCGGCGTGGTGGACGCGGACCTTGGACTGCGCGGCGGCGACCTGCGGGCCGCCGAGCGGACCTATCAGCTACTGGCCCAGGCGACAGGGCGCGCCGGCCGCAAGGACCGGCCGGGCCGCGCGCTCTTGCAGACCTGGGCGCCGGAGCACGCGGTCATGCAGGCGCTGGCCGCCCAGGACCGCGACGCCTTCGTGGAGGCCGAGCTCGCCGAGCGGGAGCTGGCCGGCCTGCCGCCGTTCGGACGGCTGGCGGCGGTGGTGGTCTCGGGCCTGGACCCCGTCCAGCTGGAGGATTTCGTCCGCACCATGGCCCATGCCGCGCCCAATGCGGCTGGCGTCGAGGTCTACGGCCCGGCCGACGCGCCGCTCAGCCTGATCCGCGGGCGAAGACGCAAACGCTTCCTGGTCCGCGCCGACCGGGCGGTGGACCTGTCGGCCTACATGGCGACCTGGCGGGCCCGGGTGAGGCCGCCGGCCGCCATCCGCGTGGCAATTGATATCGACCCTTACAGTTTTCTCTAGACGTAGCCGCGTCAGTGAAGCGTGCGGTCATCGCCGCTCTTGGGCTTGCGGCGCTTGCGGGCGACCATGTTCAGGCCCTCGACGATGCCGGAGAAGGCCATGGCGGCGTAGATGTAACCCTTGGGCACATGCACCCCGAAGGCCTCGGCGATCAGGGTCGCGCCGATCATCAGCAGGAAGCCCAGCGCCAGCATCACGACGCTCGGATTGTTATGGATGAACCGCGCCAGCGGGCCCGCGGCGACCAGCATCAACCCCACGGCGACAATCACCGCGACCATCATGATCGGCAGGTGCTCGGTCATGCCGACCGCCGTCAGGATCGAGTCGATGGAGAAAACCACGTCGAGCGCCAGGATCTGGACGATGGCCGTGCCGAAGCCCAGGACGACGCGCCCTTTCTTGTCGAGCAGTTCCTGGGTCTCCTCGGGATCGACCGTATGGTGGATCTCGCTGGTGGCTTTCCAAACCAGGAACAGGCCGCCGGCCAGGAGGATCAGGTCACGCCAGGAGAATGTGAGGTCGACCATCGGATGGCCGTCGGCGAGCGACGGCACCGCGAAGGGCAGCTTCAGGACCGGCTTGGTCAGGCTGACGATGAAGGCGATACCGGAAAGCAGGACAAGGCGCAGGATGAGCGCCAGGCCAATGCCGATCCGCCGGGCCCGCGCGCGGCTGGCTTCCGGCAGCTTGTTGGAGAGCAGCGAGACGAAGACCAGGTTGTCGACGCCCAGGACGACTTCCATGACGATCAGGGTCAGAAGCGCGATCCACGCCTCGGGACTGGTGGCGAGCGTCGCCAGTTCGGTCATTCGATGCTCCTCGCGCGCCCACGGCCACGTCGCTTCGCAAGGGTTCTAGCGCATCGGCGGGTTTCGGCCAGAGGGGCGGAGAATCGCTGAAAACGCCCGATTCGGCGGCGATCGGCGGTCTGGGCGCCCAAGTCGCGATCTTGTGAAGCCCGAACGCCAGAAATTCCCCCCACGCGCGAAGACCACCACCCGCGTCGCGAGCTCTTGTTTCATTCCGTTACAGGTGCGTGATCCTAAGTGTTATAGGAGAACCATATGGCAACTATGATGTAAAACACCGCTGAGTCACAGCTTACAAGACGCCGCAAAAACGTATTTCATGGGATTTGTAACTTGGACCCCGCGAAATCACCGGCAAGTTTTTCTTGTCAACTCGGGAGTTTCGAAGTTATTCAGCCTCTTGGGCTTCAGCGATCCGCGATAGACGCGAGGCAGCGTTCTGAGGCCCGCATCTAAACCCTCTTTTCACTCTACGCGAGATAGGCTTATCTGCAGTTGAGTTCGTGTCGGGGAGTTTCAAAAACATGCTTAAACGGACGAGGACCCTCATGGGGTCCCTTGCCGTCGCGGCGGTTCTGAGCCTCGTTCCCAGTCTTGGGGGCGCGCTCGCGGATACCTATTGGCAGTGCGTTCCCTTCGCGCGCCTGATCTCCGGCATCCAGATTTTCGGCGACGCCTACACCTGGTGGCAGCAGGCCATCGGCAAGTACGACGTGGGTTTCCAGCCCAAGGCTGGCGCTGTGTTGTGCTTCAAGCCCACCGAGCGCATGCGCCTGGGCCATGTGGCCGTGGTCTCCGAAGTGCTCACCGACCGCATCGTCCAGATCACCCACGCCAACTGGTCGCCGATCGATGGCGGTCGTGGCAAGGTCGAGAAGGACGTGACGCTGGTCGACGTCTCGGCCGACGGCAACTGGAGTCAGGTCAAGGTCTGGTACGACCCCAGCCGCGACCTTGGCGGGTCCACCTATCAGACCTACGGCTTCATCTATCAGGACACCCGGGCCAAGATCATGGCCTCGACGGGCCTGTCCGGCGCTGAGAACACCGCCATCGCCATGGCCCAGACCGCGGCCAACCACATGGCCTCGGCCGTGCGTCCCGGCGGCGGACCGCTTTCGCTGCTGACCCAGGCGGCGGACTCCACCGATCGTATCGCGGCCCTGATCGCCAAGGCCACCCGCGGCGGCGACAACAACCCCAACGACTAGGTCCAATCGAATTGACGGCCCCGGCGCGGCGCTCCACTAGGGGCGCTCGCTTGCGGAGGCCTGCATGCTGAAGATTCTAAAGCGTGGCGCGGCGGGTCCCGAGGCTGTCGCCGTGAATTCCGGCTGGATACCGCCACAGGATGCGCTCTGGCTCGACCTCCTGACGCCCACCCGCGAGGAGGAGCTGGTGGTCGAAGAGGCCCTGGGCCTGGCTCTGCCGACCCGCGAGGAGATGTCCGAGATCGAGCCGTCGAGCCGGCTTTATCAGACGCATGGCGCGACCTTCATGACCGCGACCCTGCTGGCCCGCCGCGACAACGCCAAGAGCCGCGCCGACGCGCCGGTGACCTTCGTGCTGGCCAAGGGCCTGCTGATCACCATCCGCTACGACGAGCTGAAGGCCTTCGACCTGTTCGCCGAGCGCGCCCAGGCGCTGGAGGTCGCCTCGTCCTCGTCGTGCCTGTTCAATCTGCTGGACACGGTGGTGGAGCGGCTCGCCGACCTGCTGGAACACACTGGCGCGGAGGTCGAGACGGTGTCCGCGGCGATTTTCGCCCGGCCCAAGGGGGCGCAGTTCGAGGCGCTGCTCACCGAGCTGGCGCGCGCGCAGTCGCTGACGTCGATGACCCGCAACAGCCTGGTCAGCCTGGCGCGGCTGTTCAGCTTCACGGCGCTGGCCCAGGAGGTCATGGCCGATCGGGAGTGCCAGGCGCATCTGAAGACCTTGCAGCGGGACGCCCAGTCGCTGACCGAGCACGCCGGCGCCCAGTCCAACCACATCGCCTTCCTGCTCGACGCCGCGCTGGGCCTGATCAACATCGAGCAGAACGGCATCATCAAGTTCTTCTCGGTGGCCGCGGTGATCCTGATGCCGCCCACCCTGGTCGCGTCGATTTACGGCATGAACTTCAAGCACATGCCGGAGCTGGACTTCCCCTTTGGCTATCCGATGGCGCTGAGCATGATGGCCATTTCGGCCATCGTTCCGATCCTGTGGTTCAAGCGGCGCGGCTGGTTTTGAAATAACCTGATCGCTGAACGCCGACCCGCAACCGTTCTTTAAGTGACCGGGGGCCATCCTGGGGGGCGCAAAGGTCCCGCATGTCTTCCAAAGCTCAACCCCACCATCTGGCTCTCGACGCCCAGGCGCTGCGAGAGGCCGTAGAGGCGCACCAGAAATATCTGGCCGGCCGCTCGGGTGGCCGTCGGCTCAGTCTGACCTATGCCGACCTTTCCAACTGCACGCTGGAGGGCCTCGACCTGCGCGAGGCCGACTTCGCGGGCGCGAATTTCAACGGGGCGACGCTGGCCCGCGCCAACCTGAGCCGCGGCATCCTGTTCGGCGCGGACCTGCGCGAAGCCGACCTGCGCCGCGCCAACCTGTCCAAGGCCGACCTGCGCGGCGCCTGCCTGCGCGGCGCGAACCTGGCCGGGGCCGAGCTGCCCGGCTGCGACCTGCGCGAGGGTCGGATCGCGTTGCAGGACAAGCTCGACGGCTTCCGCATCCTTCGCCACGAGCATCGTCCGGGCGAGCTCAACTACGCCATCCTCTCCGGGGCCAACCTGTCCGGCGCGCAGATGACCGGCGCGGTCGCCATGTCGAGCGACTTCACTGACGCCAATCTTTCCGGCGCGCAGATGGCCGGCGCCAAGCTGACCCGCGCGGTGCTCGACGGCGCGGACCTGACCGGCGCGGACCTGGCCGGCGCTGACCTCTCCGGCGCTTCGATGAAGCGCACCGTCTTGTCGGGCGCCATCCTCGACAACGCTATCCTCGACAATGTCGATATGTCCGACGTGCTGCGCGCGCCGCCAGCGGTGACCTTCGTCGACGACCGACCCCTCGACCAGGTGCTGACCGATCACGAGGCCTACTGCGACTCCAGCGGCGACCGGGGCTCGGTCACCAACCTCAGCGGTGTCGACTTCCGGCCGATGCGCTCGCTGAAGGAGCGGCGCTTCACCGCGATGATCGCGCGCGGCGGCATCTTCTTCGGACTCGACCTGCAGGCCGTGCAGTTCCAGGGCGCCGACCTGTCCGGCAGCGATTTCCGCGGTTGCGACCTGCGCGACGCCGATCTGCGCGGCGCCAAGCTCGCTGGCGCCTCTTTCACCCGCTCCGACCTGCGCGGGGCCAAGCTCGGCCCGTTGACCATTGGCGACGGCCGCTTTGTCCGCACAGACTTCACCCGCGCGGTGCTGCGCGGGGCCGACCTGCGCGGGGCGCACGCCCACCGCGCGCGGTTCCTGGAAGCTGACATGCACGGCGCCAACATGGCCGGCTGCGACCTGACAGACGCCGAACTGGAAGTCTGAGCGTCTTCTCACGCGACCTGGTGCGGCTATATGGGGCAGAGCACTCAGGGGATCTCATGACCGCGGCGAGCCACATCCAACCGCTTGAGCGGCTGATCCCATTGCCTGCGCGTGGCGGAGCGATGGCGGCGTTGGAGATGGGACCTGGCGACCGGCCGGTGGATATCGTCTTTTCCCACGCCAACGGGTTCAACGGCCGGACCTACCGCTCGATCCTGCAACCGCTGGCGGCGGACCTGCGCATCCTGGCCGTCGACCTTCGCGGACATGGGGCGAGCACCCTGCCGGCGGCGATCGAAGGCCGCGCCGGATGGATGGCGTTCCGCGACGACCTGCTGGCGCTCCTGGAGGCTGTCGCCGACGGACCGGTGGTGTTGGCCGGCCACTCCATGGGCGGGACCACGAGCCTGCTGGCCGCCGCGGCTGACCCGGGCCGCGTCCGGGCGCTTGCCCTCTTCGATCCGGTGATCTTCCCGGCCGAAGCGCAAGGTCCGTCAGCGCCGGAGTCGCCGCTGGTGGCCGGGGCGCTGCGGCGGCGCGCGACGTTTCCCAGCAAGTCGGCGGCCTATGAGGCCTATCTTGGGCGCGGCGCCTTCAAGACCTGGGCGCCTGACCAGCTAGCCGACTATGTGGCGGCCGGGTTCCGGGAGACCGAGGCCGGCGACGTGACGCTGACCTGCACGCCGGCCTGGGAGGCCTCGAACTTCCGCACGCACAACTACGATCCGTGGGCGGCCTTCCACACGAGCCGATGCCCGATCCGCGTCCTGCGCGCCGAGGTGGCGTCGACCTTCCGCCTTGATGAGCGTGAGGCCGGCCTCGACGCCGACCGCATCGCCATCGAGACGGTTCCCGGAACCAGCCACTTCCTGCCGATGGAACGCCCCGATCTGGTGCGGGCGACCCTCACCGCCACGGCCGAACTGAGGGCTAAAGCGTAAGACCTTCGATCTCTCGCGACCTGGCTTCGGCCAGGGCCTCATCGCTGAGCGTGATGATCTTGCGGGTCTCGAGGTCGAAGGACACGGCGATGGCCTCGGCGACCCCCCAGGCGCGGCCCGACTCTGGGTCGAGCAGCCAGTGGGTCAGCTTCCGGAAGCGCGCGTCGCCGCCGGAAGCGCCCGATCGCAGCTCCACCCGGTCGCCGGCCCGAGGCCAGTCGAGGTGGATCAGGCGGTATTCGAGGGCAGCCCCACCCACCGGCTTGTCCGGGTCGCCCGAGCCCGGCCGCTTGCCGTCGAAGAAGTGCGGGATGGCGGCGGAGATGCGGCTCATCACCTGATCCGTGCGCATCCGGCCGAAGACGTCGCAGTCGCTGTCGCGGACGGCGCCCAGGGCGGTGCGGGCGACACCCAGCGCCTCGGCGCGCGCCCGGCTCGCCTGGCTCACCACCGGCTCCAGGCCAAGGCTGCGGGGCGCGGCCTCCGGCGGAACCGCGATCGTCAGCGCGACCGCGCGGTCCAGCACCCGTTGCGGCCAGGGAAAGGGCCGGCCGTCGCGCGCCGTGGCATGGGCGACCACCGTCTGGAAGCTGGCGGCCAGGTCCCCCGAGCGGTGATGCAGCAGGAACAGCAGGCGCGCGTCGGTCTCGCCGATATCGACAACACCCGCGGTCATGATCAGCGGCGCGTTGGGCCGGGCCTCGCGCAGGAAGCGGATGTGCTGCTCCCGGACGATCAGCGTCGCCCGCGCGTCCGGGGCGAACGCGCCCGGCATGCCCAGTTCGGCCGCCAGCCCGATCAGGCCCTCCATCGACTTGGCCACGTAGAAGCCAACGTTCAGGTGGCCCATGGCGTCGCATTCCCACATGGCGACGCTACCCCGCCAGACTTCCACCGCTTCGCCCACGTCGCCCGCTCCCCTGCCTGCGGGCGAACTTAGGGGCCGTCGCGGCCGCCGCCTAGCGCGACCCTGTAACCTTCGCCGTCTCGCATCCGAATGGCTTTCGTGGCAGGTAGTGATGCAGGGCGGGAGGAACACGCGACGATGGCAAAGTCCGAGACGGTTCTGGTCTACCGACACGCTGCGGTGACGCGCCTGACCCACTGGATCAATGTGGTTGCGCTCACCCTGCTGCTGATGAGCGGCCTCAACATCTTCGGCGCCCATCCGGCGCTCTACTGGGGCCAGAAGGCGGTCTTCGCCAAGCCCTGGATCTCCATCGGCGCCGAGATGAAGGGCGACGACATGGTCGGCGTGACCCAGATCGGCTCGGCCAAGTTCAACACCACCGGCGTCCTGGGCTATTCCGGCAAGGTCGGTCACCGCGAGCCGGTGGCCTTCCCGTCCTGGGCCACCGTGCCCAGTTTCCGAGACCTGGCCGATAGCCGTCACTGGCACTTCTTTTTCGCCTGGCTCTTCGTCTTCAACGGCCTCATCTACTGGCTGGTCGGCCTGATCGGCGGCCACATCCGCAAGGATCTCTTGCCCACCCGGCACGACGTCGCGCCCCGGAACGTCTGGCATGAGGTGGTCACCCACGCGAAGCTCAGGTTCCCCAAGGGCGAAGAGGCCCGGCGCTATAACGTGCTGCAGAAGGTCACCTATCTGGGCGTGGTGCTGATCCTGCTGCCCCTGATGGTGCTGACCGGGCTCTGCATGTCGCCGGGGTTCAACGCGGCCACCACCTGGCTGGTGGATTTCTTTGGCGGCCGGCAGTCGGCGCGGACGATCCACTTCCTCAGCGCCTTCACCATCGTGGGTTTCGTACTGCTGCACCTGTTCATGGTGGTGGCGTCGGGGACCTGGAACAACATCCGCTCGATGATAACCGGCCGCTACGCGATCGTGCCGGACAAGACGGGAGAGCCCACATGACCCTCTCCACCCACCGCCGCGGCTGGCTGCGAGCCGGGCTGGCCTCGGTCGGCGCCCTGGTGCTGGGCGCCTGCGACAAGATCACAGCTGATCCCAAGGGCGTCGCGTTTCTGCAAAGCGCCGAGGGCCTGACCCGCCGGGCGCAACGGCTGTTCGTCGATCGCAAGGCGCTGGCGCGGGAGTTCACCCACGCCGACATCTCGCCGGACTTCCGGCCCAACGGCTCGATCAGCCCAGCTGACGAAGACTACGTCGCGCTGAAGACCGCGGGCTTCGCCGACTATCGCCTGGTGATCGACGGCCTGGTGGAAAAGCCCCTTTCGCTCAGCCTCGCCGACCTCCGCGCCCAGCCGTCCCGCACCCAGATCACCCGCCACGACTGCGTCGAAGGCTGGTCGTCGATCGCCAAGTGGACCGGTGCGCGGCTGGGCCCGCTGCTGGATCAGGCGGGCCTGAAGCCCACCGCCCGCTACATCGTCTTCCATTGCGGCGACACGCTGGAGGAGAGCCTGGACGGCACGGGCAAGTACTACGAGAGCATCGACTTGATCGACGCGCATCACCCGCAGACCATTCTAGCCTACGCGATGAACGACCGGGTCCTGCCCGTGGCGCACGGCGCGCCGCTGCGCCTGCGTGTCGAGCGTCAGCTCGGCTACAAGCAGGCCAAATACATCATGCGCATCGAGGTGGTGGAGGACTACAAGCACCTCGGCCGCGGCAATGGCGGCTTCTGGGAAGACCGCGGCTACGAGTGGTACGCGGGGATCTAATCCTCCCCCAGCGCAGAGCGCGATTGAGGGGGAGGTGGCTCGGTGCGCCAGCGCCGAGACGGAGGGGGCTCACCCGCTGCGGATGGACCGGTGGGCTTAAACCCCCTCAGTCAGTCTTCGCTGACAGCTCCCCCGACGGGGTGAGCATTTACCTCAGTAGGGCGACGCCAGCAGTTCCGCTTCCTTGGCGCACATGGCCGGGTCGGGCGCCGGGCCGGCCTTGCGGGCGGCGGCGACCTCCTTGCGGGCGATCTCCAGGTCTTTGCGGAATTCCTCCGAGCCGTGCAGCCCGGCGACGACGATGGAGCCGTTGGTGCGGCCGGCTTCCACCGCGCTCATGTTGTGGACCCCGCAAACCATGCGGCTTTCGCCGAACACCCGCGCGCGGACCAGAATCTGGGTGGCCCGGTCCGGTGCGAGCTCGGCCAGGATCAGGCCCACCGTCCAGCTGTAGGTGACGTGGCCGGACGGATAGTCGTAGCTGTCCTTGATGCCGCCCGCCTGGTCGATGCAGGTCGCGCCCTTGTCGATCAGGAACGGGCGCTGGCGCTTGTAGAAATCCTTCGGGATGTTGGTCGCATGGCTGGAGTCCCGCGAAATTCGCGGGATCATCGACATGAACTTCGGCGCGTTCTGCGGCGTCAGCTCCACGCCCAACGCGCAGCTCAGGTCCTTGATGTAGATGCTGCCGTTGTCGTCGTTCAGCGCGAGCGCCCAGCGTGGCGCGCCCTCGTACTTGCGGGTGCCGAGGAACATCTTGCGGTCCGCCTCATAGCGGATCGTCCCGGCCACCGGCGCGGGCGGCAGGATCTTCAACGCCTCGGGTCCGCCGTCGCCCAGATAGGATTGCGCCGTCGCGGGCTTGGGCGCGGGCTCGGCGCCCATCGTCACCAGAGCGGCGGCCGCCGCCAGCATCGTCAGTTTCCACGCCATCCCAAGCTCTCCCCCAGACTGTTGCCTCCAGACTGTTGCCTCCGGTTTTGCAGAGTGGCGCGGCGGATTCAATCGCCGGCTTGATGATTTCTGATCCTCGATCTGCGTCAAAATTAAAAAACTTGACTTGGATATTAATAATCTTAGTCTCAGGTCCATGAGCGATACGAAAACCCAAGCTTTACCGGCCCAAGACTGGCAGGCGCTAAGCGATCTCACCCGCGGCCGGCCCATCGTCGTCGAGCGTGTCCGGCTCATCGAGCAGGGCGTGGCGATCGAAGGCGCCTTCGAGCTGCCGCGCCTGGCGCAGCTTTCCGCGGAGGACCAGGTGTTCGTGACCGCCTTCGTGCGCAGCCACGGCTCGATCAAGGAGATGGAGCAGGTGTTCGGCGTCTCCTACCCGACCATCAAGGCGCGGCTGAACCGCATCGCCGGCAGCCTGGAGTTCATCCAGGTCGATCCGGAGCCCCTCTCCGACTTGGGCCGCGGCGAGGTGCTTGAGCGCCTGGCGCGCGGCGAGATCAGCGCCGATCAGGCGATTTCCGAACTGGGAGGCAAGGCATGATCTACGCCCCGCGCGCCATCCGCCACTTCAGCCTGGCCGCCGCCGAGGCCCGCGCCCAGCGGACCGAACGGGCTGTCCAGCGCCTCGTGCAACAGAAGACCGCCCTGGCGCCTGCGCAGGCTCCGGCGCCAAGGCAGGCCCAGGGACGCTTCGTCCTGCGGCTCTGGCTGCCGCTCACGCCGATCTTCCTGCTCCTGGCGCCCTTCGCGCTGCTGCTCGCGCCCTGTCTCTACTTCGCGCCGCCCGCCTACCGCCACCGGCCCTTCGCGACGGTGTTTGGCGTTGGCGCGGCCCTTCTCAGCCTCGGCGGCGCGCTGGTCGAGGTCGATACCCCCGAAGCCCTCGTGCGTATCCGGATTTTCTAGGAGTCCTTTCCATGAACAACGATCGCCGCACCGTCCTGCAGATGCTGTCCGACGGAAAGATCAACGCCGACGAGGCCGAGCGCCTGCTCGGAGCCATGGACGGCTCCGGCCCCGGCCCGCGCGTCTCCGAAGGCGCATCCACCGGCCGCAATAGGCCTGCGCCAAAGTACCTGCGGGTATCCGTGGATGCGACGGATGGTGACGGACCCACCAAGGTCAACATCCGCGTGCCCATGGCCCTGCTACGGGCTGGCGTGCGGCTGACCAGCCTCATTCCCCCCAACGCCCGCGATCAGGTCAACGCCGAGCTCGCCAAAAACGGCATGCCCTTCGACATCAGCCAGCTGAAGCCCGAGAACCTCGAAGACCTCATCGCCCATCTGGACGACCTCACCGTCGACGTGGACGCTCAGGACGCCAAGGTCCGGATCTACTGCGAGTAGGAGGCCCTACTTCCCGAACAGCGTCGCCCAGCGGCGCTTGGTGCGGGTCTTCCAGGAGCCGCGGTGCCAGGCGTCCGAGGCGATCAGCGGCACCACCGTGGTGGCTTCGGCGAACACCATCTGCTCCCAGGTGACGTCGACCTTGCCCCAGGAACAGGCCTCCTTGAGCGTCGAGGACGAGCAGGCGCCGTCGCGCACGTCGGCGACGGTGATCTGCACGGCATATTTGTGCATCTCGACGTTCTCGTGGCCGAGGATTTCAGCGCAGACCACGGTGTCCTGGGCGAAGTTCTTCGGCACGCCGCCGCCGACCATGAACAGGCCCGTGGCGCCGGCCGCGATCTTGATGTCGGTCAGTTCGCGGAAGTCGGCGACGGCGTCGATGGTCAGGTAGGGCTGCTTAGCCTTCATCCGCTCGACCTGGTGCTTCACCAGCCCGAAGCCGGCCGATGAGTCCACGAAGGCCGGGCAGAAGATCGGCACGCCTTCCTCGTAGGCGGTCTGGACCAGTGAGCCGGGCTTCTTTGCGCCGCCCTCGGCCAGCCACTTGCCCATCTCCCAGATGAACTCGCGACTCGAATAGGGGCGCGGCTCCAGGGCTTCGCACAGGTCGTAGATCGTCCCGTCGCAGTTCTGGAGCTCTTCCTCGTCGATGTAGGTGTCGTAGATGCGGTCGATGTAGAGGTCGCGCAGGTCGCGGTCGTCGACATTCGATTGCGCCTGGTAGTGTTTGAAGCCCAGGGCCTCGAAGAAATCCATGTCGACGATGGAGGCGCCGGTGGCCACCACCACGTCGATCATCCCGTACTTCAGCATGTCGCGGTAGATATGCATGCAGCCGCCGGCCGAGGTGGATCCGGCCAGGGTCAGCCAGGTCGAGCAAGCGGCGTCTTCCAGGCTCATCGACCAGATGTCGGCGGCGCGCGCGGTGTCGCGGCTGGTGAAGCTCATCTTGCGCATGGCGTCGATCACCGGACGGGCGTCGTACTGGTCGATCGCCACATGCTCGACGGTGTTGGCCAGCAGTTCGGCCTTGCGGTTCGTCTTCTGAACGTCAGCGTTCATTGTCTGGATTCCCCTAGGCCTGCCCGTTGGGTAGGCCGGTTAGAAGGCAAAAGGCCAGGAGCCCTTCGGGCTCCGGGGGAGTTTGAGCGCCCGTCCATCGGAGAAACGCGACCGGGACGGAGCGACCGGCCGCGCCTTTAGCACATAGCCCTGTGACGTTGTTACCGCTTGCGGCGCTTCTTGCCGGCCGCGCCCTTGGGGCGCGAGAAACGGACGACCTTGCGTTCATCCAGCTGTTCACGCGGCAGGCGGATCGAGCGGCCCGCCAGGCCGAACATCGAGGCCATCGGCGCGTCCTCGACGATCGCGGTCTCAGCGTCGCCGTAACCGTTGAAGCGGGTGTTCATGGCCACGCCATAGGCGCCCAGCATGCCGATCTCGATGTAGTCGCCTTCGCCCACATCCTCCGGCAGCCAGAACGGACCCGGCATGTGGTCGATGCTGTCGCAGGTCGGGCCATAGAAGCGGAACGGCTTCAGCGCGCCCTCGACTTCCACGGCCTCGCCGCCGTCCCCGTTCGCGGCAGGGGCGCGGAACAGCTTCACCGGAAAGGGCCATTTGGTGTGCGCCGCGTCGAACAGGCTGCCGTAGGAGCCGTCGTTCAGATAGAGCGCGTCGCCCTTGCGCAGCTCGACCTTGGTGAGGATCGAGGAGGCTTCGGCCACCAGCGCGCGGCCGGGCTCGCACCACAGCTCGGTATCCTCGTGGACCATCATCTCGGCGAAGCCGCGCTGGATGCTATCCAGGTAGTCGGACATCTCAGGCGGAACCATGCCCGGATAGACGCTCGGGAAGCCGCCGCCCACATCGACGATGTCGACCATGACGCCGGCGCGCACGATGGCGCGGCTGGCCTGGGCCATGGCGGCCTGGAAGGCGGTCGGTCGCATGCATTGGCTGCCCACATGGAAGGCGACGCCGAGGCGGCCTTCGGTGGCGCGGCGCGCGGCCAGCAGCAGAGCCGCGGCCTCGTGGGTCTCGACGCCGAACTTGCCGGAGAGCGAATAGGCCGCGCCCTCGGCGCTGACCGCCAGGCGAACCATCAAGGTGAGGTCGCGCGCGCCGTCGGTAGCCTCGAGGATCTTGGCCAGCTCCTCGTGGGTGTCGAGGGCGAAGGTCGTCACGCCGAACTCGGCATAGGCGCGTCGGATGGCGGATCGGCTCTTCACCGGATGCATGAAGGCCACGCGCGCGGCCGGGCCGGCATGGGCCGCCACCAGCTCGATCTCGGGGATCGAGGCGACGTCGAAGGAGGTCACGCCGTTGGCGGCGAGCGTCTCAATGACCCAGGGCGAGGGGTTTGCCTTAACGGCGTAGAACACATCGCCTTTGAAATTGTCCTGGAACCAGCGCGCCGCCGCCGCTACCGCGTCCGGTCGCGCGAGCGCGACAGGGCGTTCCGGTAAGCGATCGCGGACCAGGTCCAGGGGCGTATGATACGTGTGCAATTCACGTAACCCCCAACGGATAGTTGAACCCAATCCGGCGTTAGCAGCGCTTTTCAGGACATCGGGTCCGCCGGAACGCGCCAAATAGGGTCATCGAACCGGGATGTAAAGCGTTCTATCCACGGCGCGACGTCGCGTATTTCGACGCGCTAGACCGCAGGGCTCAGGCCGTGCCATGAAGCCAGGGCAAGGGACGGGCGCTTGAGCCCGAAATTGCGGGCTCGCCGCGGGGGATTTCAGCCGTCCATGACCGACGCCGTCCTGTCCATCCGTAAGGCCTCCAAGACCTTCGGCGCGCGCCGGGCGCTGGATGCGGTGTCCCTGGACGTCCGCAAGGGCGAGATGATCGCGCTGATCGGCCCTTCGGGCTCAGGTAAGTCGACCCTGCTGCGCTCGATTTCCGGCCTGCAGACCATCGACGGTGGTGAGGGCGTCATCCAGGCCTTCGGCGACCCTGTCCAGGAACACGGCCGGATCAGCGGCGGGGTGCGCAAGACCCGCACCCGCATCGGCTTCATCGCCCAGCAGTTCAACCTGGTGGGCCGGATCAGCCTGTTCACCAACGTCGCCCTGGGCTCGCTGGGCCGGATCGAGGCGTGGCGGGGCTTCTTCGGGCTCTGGCCGGAGGAGACCAAGACCGCGGCCATGGCGGCCCTGGTCCGCGTCGGCGTGGCCGACTATGCCGCCCAGCGCGCCAACACCCTGTCGGGCGGCCAGCAGCAGCGCGGCGCCATCGCCCGAGCCCTGGTTCAGAAGGCCAAGATCATCCTGGCCGACGAACCGGTGGCGTCGCTCGACCCGGTGGCCGCGCGCAAGGTCATGGAGTCCTTGCGCGACCTGAACAAACAAGACGGCCTGACGGTCATCGTCACCCTGCATCAGGTGGACTATGCGCTGCGCTACTGCGAGCGGGTGGTGGCGCTGAAGGCCGGAAAGATCGTCTACGACGGCCCCGCGAGCGGTCTGAAGACCAGCCAGCTTATCGACATCTACGGTCCGGAATTCGAAGACGTCTTCTGGGAAGGAGCTCCCCAATGATCCGCCGCACCCTCGGCGCCCTCGCTCTCGCGGCCGCCGCGCTGAGCCTCGTGGGCTGCAGCCCAAAGCCGTCCACGACCGCGCCGCCCAAGGAGATCGTCTTCTCGATCCTCTCGGCAGAGAACCAGGCCTCGATGGGCCCGCTGTGGCAGCCGCTGCTGGACGACATGGCCGCGCAGATCGGCGTGAAGGTGAAGCCGTTCTTCGCCACCAACTACACCTCGCTGATCGAGGCGATGCGCTTCAAGCAGGTGCAGGTGGGCTGGTTCTCGGCCTTGCCGGCGCTGGACGCGGTCAACCGCGCCGACGCCGAGGTGCTGGGCCGGGTCATCGATGCGGGTGGAGACGCCACCTACAAGTCCGTGCTCATCGTCAAGAAGGGCTCGGGCATCACGCTGGATAAGGTGCTGGCCTGCGATCAGAAATATACCTTCGGGATCGGCGACCCGCAGTCGACCTCGGGCACGCTCGCGCCCATGGCCTATCTGTTCACGCCCAAGGGGATCGAGCCCGCCAAGTGCTTCAAGGCGGTGCGCTCCGCCAGCCATCAGGCCAATGCGTTCTCGATCGCCAACGGCGTGCTGGATGTGGCCACCAACAACTCCGTGGGCATCCTCTTCTTCCAACGCGAACAGCCGGAGATGGCGGCCCGGGTCGAGACCATCTGGTCGTCGCCGGCCCTGCCGGAAAGCTCGATCGTGGCCCGCAAGGACCTCGACCCCGCCATCAAGGAGAAGCTGCGCCAGTTTTTCCTGACCTATGGGACCGGAACCGGGCCGACCGCCGATAAGCAACGCGCCGTCCTGAAGAACCTGGCCTATGGCGGTTTCCGCCCAGCCGACAATTCCTACCTCGATCCGGTGCGAGAGATGCAGGCCGCCGTGGCGCTTGCCGAGGCGCGCCGCACGAGCGATCCCGGCAAGATCGAAAAGGCCCAGGCCGCGTTCGACAAGATCCACGCCGTCGCCGCCCAGAAGCGCGCCAAGGAGCCGGACGTCTGATGACGACGGTCCAGCCCGCCGCCGCCGAGATTCCGCGCCCGCCACAACGGACGCTGGTCCAGCGCGCGCCGGACATCCTGATCTGGGGCGCGGTGATCGCGGTCCTGCTGTTCAGCGTCGGGCCGGTGAATATCGGCCATTTCACCAAGCTGTTCAGCAATGCGGAGAACATGCGCGAGTTCGCCAAGGACTTCGTGCATCCCAAGTGGGACCTGCTGCCGCTCTACATCCAGCAGATGATCCTGACGATCCAGATCGCCATGTGGGGTACGGCGCTGGCGGTGCTGATCGCCATTCCGTTCGGCCTGGCCTGTGCGCGCAACGTATCGCCGGTCTGGCTGCAGCAGCCCATGCGGCTTCTGATGAACCTGCTGCGCTCGATCCCCGACCTGGTGGTGGGCACCCTGTTCATCGTGGCCGTCGGCCTGGGTCCTTTCGCCGGGGTCATGGCGCTGGCGCTCAACACCGGTGGCGTGCTGGCCAAGCTGTTCTCAGAGGCGGTGGAATCCATCGACAAGGGGCCCGTCGAGGGCGTGCGCGCCACCGGCGCCACCAAGCTGCATGAGGTGATCTGGGGCGTGATCCCGCAGGTCGGACCCTTGTGGACCTCCTATGCGCTCTACAGGTTCGAATCCAATTCGCGCTCGGCCACGGTGCTGGGCCTGATCGGGGCGGGCGGCATCGGTCAGTTGCTGTTCGAGACGCTCAACGCCTTCGACTATCAGCACCTCTCGGCTATCGTGATCGTGATCATCGTGGCGGTGACCCTGATCGACCTGCTCTCGCAGTTGATGCGCAGCCGCCTGCTCTAGGAGAACGCCATGGCTTCGGTCGAACAGGCGGTCGCAACCTTCGAGCGCAACCTCGCCGCCCAGACCGGCGCGAGCGTCGAGGACTGGATCAAGCGGATCCCTGCCGACCTGACCAAGCACGGCCAGATCATGGGCTGGCTGAAGGCCGAGCATGGCCTGGGCCACGGCCACGCCAACCATGTCGCCAAGCGGGCCCTGGCCCCGTCGGCCGCCGTCGCGGGCGATGACGGCATCGGCCATCTGTTCGAGGGCCCGAAGGCGGCGGCTCGCCCGCTATACGACCACCTTGCCGCGGCCGCCAAGGCGCTGGGCGCCGATGTCGAGCTGGCGCCGAAGAAGGCCAATGTCAGCGTCCGGCGAAAGAAGCAGTTCGCCCTGCTGCAGCCGAGCACCGCAACCCGCCTCGACCTCGGCCTGATCCTCAAGGGCGTGGCCCCGGCCGGCCGCCTGGAAGCCTCGGGCAGCTTCAACGCCATGTTCACCCACCGGGTGCGGCTGGCCTCGGTCGCCGAAGTCGACGCCGAGGTGAAGGCCTGGCTCAAGGCCGCCTACGATCAGGCTGGCTGAGCTGAAGAAAGGCGCTGCCGCTAGAAGGTGAACTGCGCGCGGGCCGCGACCGTGCCGTACTTCTGGCCGATCTGCAGACCGGCTGCGTTGTAGCGGTTCACGTCCACATGCTGGAAGTCGAGCATCATGCGGATAGCCGGGTTCAGGTACCAGTTGAGCCCGATGGCGGAGATTTTCTGTTCGCCGCCGCGCACGGCGTCGAAACAAGCGGCGGGTGACGCTGGGGTCGCCTTTCCGGCGCCGCAGTCGTGGAAGTTCAGGTCGAGGTCGGAGTAGCGGGCCGCCAGTTCGAAGGCACCCCAGGTGCCGGCCGCGGGGTTGAAGTTGTAGGTCATCTTCGGTGCGTCGAAGCGGCCTTCGGCGGGGTTGTAGGGCCGGCTCTCACCGGTCAGCACCCAGGCGCCCTGCACGTACCAGCCGTTGAAGCGCGGGTTGGCTGGCGTGGCGGCGGTCGTCAGGCGGCGGTCGATCCGATACTCGAAATACTCGCTTTCCAGCATGAACTGGTGGCTCGTGAACCCGAACTCTGCCCCATAGACCGAGGCCGACTTGGCGTCGATGCCGCCGGTATCCACCAGGCGTGCGCCATCGAGCCGTAGTTCCGGGCGGTCGCGCAGCTGGATCGGATAGCGCGGGCTGGCCGCCGCGCCGGCGTCGTTGGGCTGGGTCGCGAACTGGCCGTTGACCGCGATGTGGGCCTGCCAATCGGTCGAGGAAAAGGGCGCCAGCGCGAAGCGGCCGATGATCGCGGTCTGCTCGTCCTGGGGCTGGACCGCGAAGCCGCCGGTGGAATTGACGGTGGAAACCACGTTGCCGGTGAGCGCCGCCGAGGCGAACCAGCGGGTGGCGATGCCACTGTCGCCTTCGCCCCAGACGCCGTTGCCGGTCAGTTGGATGGCGCTGCGGCTGTCGCCGGCCGCCACGTTGCGCGCGGCCTCCGCGGCCGCCGGGCGCTCGAGCATGATCATCTGGCTCGTCGAGACCGCGGCCGAGAGGCCGATGTTCGGCTCGAAGGCGCCGACCTTGATCCGCCAGGGCCGCCAGCCGGTGTACTGCACCCAGGCTTCCTGGATGTGGCCGGCGTCTTCCGCCCCGGAGCCACCGAACTCGTAGATCAGGGCGTAATCGAAATCCTTGAACAGCTTGCCGTCGATACCGAAGCGGGCGCGGCGGAAGTTGGTGCCGTCATTCAGGTCGCGGCCCACGACCTGGGCCGCGAGGTTGCTCTTCTGGAAATACTTGCCGCCGTCGAACATGACGATGGCGCGGATATTGGCGGTGAACCGGCCGTCGGCGGTGGCCAGCGCCGGCTTGCCGTTGGGCAGGCTGGGGGTGACCGTCGCCCCGGAGGGCGGCGCCTGCAGGGTGACGATGTTGGAGGCGTCGGCCACCTGGGCGGCTTTCACGTCGGCCAGCTCGCGCTTGGTGGCGTCCAGCTGCTGCTGCAGGGCGGCGACCTGGGCGGCGGCCGGATCTGCGCCCTTGGCGGCCATCATCTGGCTCATCTGGCCGCGCATCTCGTCGATCTGCTGCTGCATGGCCGCCATCCGGGCGTCGCGTGGATCGGGCGTGGCGGGTCTGGCCGCGTGCCGATGGCTCTTGGCGGTGGACGCGAGCGCGCCGCTGGCGGCGCTCGACATCAGGATCGCGATGAGCGCGCCACCGATGACGCGATGCGCCAGCCTAGGGGGCTGCGCGAGCTGGGGGGTCGGACCCGTCATCGGAAGGATCATGGAGAAGTCCCCGTCTCTCTAAGAGGTCTGCGGATGGGGACGCGGCACAGGTGGAAAACACCCAGCCCCCAGGGTCAGGCTGTAGCCCCGCTCTATGACGGCTGGCCGACAGTCGCGTGACGGTCTCGTGACAGTCCCGCCAAAATCCTCGCCGCTGTCACCAAACTGTCGTCGCCGGCGGTTAATCACCGGCGCAAGAGCGAGACGGATGGGGCGCTCTTTTCAGGAGAGAACCATGTTGAAAACCTTGGGCGCAGCGATCGGCGCGGCCCTTTTGCTCGGCGCGGCGACGACCGGCCACGCGGCAGGCGTCATTTCGGGCGCCGGTGCGACGTTCCCGGCCCCGGTCTACGCCAAGTGGGCCGACCTTTATAAGGCGCAGACCGGCACCAACCTGAACTATCAGGCGATCGGTTCCGGCGGCGGCATCAAGCAGATCAACGCCTCGACCGTCGACTTCGGGGCCACCGACAAGCCGCTGAAGCCGGACGATCTGGCGACCGCCGGCCTGACCATGTTCCCCACCGTGATCGGCGGCGTGGTTCCGGTGATGAACCTGCCGGGCATCAAGGCCGGCCAGTTGCAGATGACCGGCGCCAATCTCGCCGACATCTATCGCGGGGCCATCAAGAAGTGGAACGATCCCATCCTGGCCAAGGCCAATCCGGGCGTGACCCTGCCGAACCTGCCGATCACCGTGGTGCACCGCGCCGACGGCTCCGGCACCACCTTCCTGTTCACCACCTACCTCAGCATGAAGGCCGCCCACTGGGCGAGCGAGGTCGGCGCCAATGACGCCGTGCAATGGCCGGTCGGCGTCGGTGGCAAGGGCAACGACGGCGTCGCCGCCCAGGTCAAGCAGACCCCCGGCGCGATCGGCTATGTCGAATATGCCTACGCCAAGCAGAACGCGATGACCTACGCGCTGATGCAGAACAAGAGCGGCAAGTTCGTCACGCCGGACGCCAAGAACTTCGCGGCGGCCGCCGCCAACGCCAAGTGGGCCTCCGCGCCCGGCTTCTACCTGCTGCTGCTCGACCAGCCCGGCGCCGACGCCTGGCCGATCACCGGGGCGACCTTCATCCTGGTGCACACCAAACAGACCGACGCGGCCAAGGGCAAAGAGGTTCTGAGCTTCTTCGACTGGAGCTACAAAAACGGCGACGCCGCGGCGGCTCAGCTCGATTACGTGGCCTTGCCGCCGGCAGTGAAAGACCTGATCCGCAAGTCCTGGTCCAAGATCGTCGGGCCGGACGGCAAGCCGGTCTACCGCTAGGCACGCGAACGCAAGACGGGCCCCCTCGCCGGTTGACGGCGGCGGGGCTTTGCGGTCCTCCCTCAGCTTAAGCATCATGTCCGACGCAACCCTCCCGGCGACCGCCCTATCTTCCCGCCGCGCCGCGCCGCGCGGTGCGCTGATCGGCAAGGTGTTCGAGGGCCTGTGCTTTACGGCGGCCACCACGCTGCTGGCGGCGCTCGGCGGGATCATTGTCTCGCTGCTGATCGGCGGCTGGCCCGCGATCCACAAATTCGGCTTTGGCTTCCTGACCACGGCGACCTGGAATCCGGTGACCGACGTCTATGGCGCGGCGGGGCCGATCGTCGGCACCCTGGTGACCTCGGCGCTGGCGCTGGCGCTCGCCCTGCCGGTCGCCGGTGGCGTGGCCTTCTTCCTGACCGAGCTTTGTCCGGCGCGCCTGCGGATGCCGATCGGAACGGCGGTCGAGTTGCTCGCGGGCATTCCCTCCATCGTCTACGGCATGTGGGGCCTGTTCGTTTTCGCGCCTCTGTTCGCCAAATATATCCAGTTGCCCCTGATGACCGCGGCGGCGCCCGGCTCGCTGCTGGAGACGCTCACCATGGGCATCCCGAACGGCTCGGGCATCCTGCCGGCCTCGATCATCCTGGCGATCATGATCCTGCCGTTCATGGCCGCGACGCTGCGCGAACTGCTGATGAGCGTGCCGATCGGCGTGCGGGAAAGCGCCTATGGCCTGGGCGCCACCACCGCCGAGGTGGTGATGAGCGTGACCCTGCCCTACGTGCGGACCGGGGCCATCGGGGCGGTGATGCTGGGGCTCGGCCGGGCGCTGGGCGAGACCATGGCGGTCACCTTCATCATCGGCAATTCGCACAGCTTCCCCAAGTCGCTGTTCGATTCCGGCTCGACGATCGCCTCGACCATCGCCAACGAATTCACCGAGGCCACCAGCCCCGTGCACACCGCCGCCCTGATCGCCCTGGGCCTCGTCCTCTTCCTGATCACCTTCGCGGTGCTGGGTCTCGCGCGGCTGATGCTGCGGGTGCAGGAGGCGCGGTCGTGAGCGCCGGCAAGCTGATCCGCCGCAAGGTCGGCGACGTGGCCTTCAAGGCGTTCTGCGTCGTGGTCACCGTCATCGCCCTGGTGGCGCTCACCGCCATACTCTGGTCGCTGCTGAAACAGGGGGTCGGCGGCCTCGACCTCGACATCTTTACCAAGCGGACCATGTCCTCGGGCTCCAAGGGCGGCCTCGCCAACGCGATCGTCGGGTCCATCGTCATGTGCTCGCTGGCCATGGTGCTGGCGCTGGGGGTCGGCATCCTGGCCGGCACCTGGCTCGCCGAATATGGCGGACGCTCAGCCTATGGGGCGGTGGTGCGGTTCCTGAACGACGTGCTGCTGTCGGCGCCCTCGATCCTGGTTGGCCTTTTCGTCTACGAGATTCTGGTCGCCCCGTTCCACGGCTTCTCCGGTTTCGCAGGCTCGGTGGCGCTGGCGCTGCTGGCCGTGCCGGTGATCACGCGGACCACCGAGGACGTCCTGCTGCTGCAGGCCGCCACGCTGCGCGAGGCTGGCGTCGCGCTGGGCGCGCCGCTCTCCTACATCATCCGCACCGTTCTTTGGCGCTCGGCGCGCAGCGGCCTGCTGACCGGCGCCCTGCTGGCCTTCGCGCGGATCAGCGGCGAGACCGCGCCGCTGCTGTTCACCGCGCTGAACAACCAGTTCTTCTCCCTCGACCTTCGTCACCCCACGGCCAATCTGCCGGTGGTGATCTACAACTCCGCGCTCAGCGCCTATGACGATCTGGTCCGGCTGGCCTGGGTCGGGGCGCTGCTGATCGCGGCAACCGTGCTGGCGGTCACCGTCGTGGCGCGTATCGTGGCCCAGGAGCAGCGCCGCTCATGAACACCGTGAATCCCGTGGAAGACTTCGAAACCTCCATCGCCGACATCGATCGCGCCCAGGTGAAGGTCGATGTGAAGAACCTCGACTTCTACTACGGCAAGAGCCACGCGCTGAAAGCCGTCTCGATTCCGTTCGCCCGTAACCAGGTGACGGCGCTGATCGGGCCCTCAGGCTGTGGGAAGTCGACGCTGCTCAGGACGCTGAACCGCATGTACGCCCTCTATCCGGGCCAGCGGGCCGAGGGCGAGATCCTGCTGGACGGCGAGAACATCCTGGCGGCCGGCACCGACCTCGCCCAGCTGCGCGCCAAGGTCGGCATGGTCTTCCAGAAGCCGACGCCATTCCCGATGAGCGTCTTCGATAATGTCGCCTTCGGGGTGCGGCTCTACGAAAACCTCTCCAAGGCCGACATGGCCGTCCGCGTCGAGGAGGCGCTGACCCGCGCCGCCCTGTGGAACGAAGTGAAGGACAATCTGAAGGGGCCGGGCCTTGGCCTCTCCGGCGGCCAGCAGCAGCGCCTGTGCGTCGCGCGCGGCGTGGCGGTGCGGCCGGAGGTGCTGCTGCTCGACGAGCCGACCTCGGCGCTGGATCCGATCTCCTCGGCCAAGCTGGAAGAGACCGTCACTCAGCTGAAAGCCGACCACACCATTGTCATCGTCACCCACAATCTGGGCCAGGCCGGCCGGGTCAGCGACTACACGGGCTTCATGTACCTGGGCCAGCTTATCGAATTCGGCGCGACCGGCGACGTCTTCACGCGCCCGGCCACGCGCAAGACCTCTGACTACATCACCGGCCGCTTCGGCTAGCTACCAGCGGTACCGCAGGCCCACCAGGAACGACCGCGGCGGCGCTGGCGTGTCGGTGTTCGGGCTAGGGTCGGCCGGTAGCGGCGAGGGATGAAGGTTCCTAAGCGCGTCTGTCTCGAAATAGGTCCCGAAGGTCGCGTATTTGCGGTCGAACAGGTTGTCGATCCGGCCGAAGACTTCGAGCCCATGGCCGACGACCCAGTTGGCGTGCGCGCTGGCCACCCAGTAGCTCGGGATCTGGGCGTCCTGATTGGCCTCGTCGCCGACCCGGCGCTGCGAACTGACGCCCAGAACATCCGCGCCGATGGTGATCGCAGGCGTCACCTCGAAGTCCCCACCGGCCTTGAACCGGCCCGGCGGAATGCCGCCGATGCGATCGCCAGAGCTCACCGTCACGTTGCCGTCGGTGTCGGCGAACGGGCTGTTTCCGGAGGGCAGCGCGCCGGAGAAGCGGTACGTCGCCGAAACCTGGCTCGCCGAGGCATAGGCCATCCAGCGGTCAGCCTTGAAATTGACCTCGGCCTCGACGCCCTCGCGGCGGGTGCGCGGCACGTTGGCGTAGGAGCCCCGGCCCTGGATAGCGCTGGCCAGGGCCACGATATCGTCGTCGTTTTCACTGCGGTAGGCGCCGATCCGCCAGTCCAGATGGCCGCCGGCCACCGGCGCCGCGCCGCGCACGCCGGCCTGCCAGGTGCGCGAGACCACCTGCTGCAAGGGTGGGTCGGAGACCAGGGCGTTTTCCAGCAGGCAGGGCTTCAGCGGGTTGCTGCAGGACAGTTCCAGGATGGTCGGCGCGCGGTTGGTCTCGGCATAGCCGCCGTAGAGCGTGACGAAATCGGTCGCCTTCCAGGCCAGCCCTGCCGCCGGATTGAAGCGGTCGAACCGGTGCTCGCCGTTGAGGTCGGGCGAAACCCCGGTCTGGTCGGTGGTGGAGAGGCGCATGCCGTTGAACCGGCCGCTCACCGTCAGGAACAGGCGGTCGGTGAGGTCGAGCGTGTCGGTGGCGTAGAGGCCCCAGGCCTTCGTCGTGCCGTGGAGGCTTACGGGGCTATAGGCTATAGCGCCGGCGGTGTGGATGATCGAGCCCGCGCCCACCACCACGCCCGGCGTGGACTGGACCGCCAAGCTTGCCGCGATCAGGCCCAGCGTCGAGTCGGCGTCGAAGCGGATGTGGCTCTCATCGAAGCTCAGGCCCGCCGCGAACAGGTTCGGCCGGCCGAACAGATGCTCCGACCCGCTGATCTGGGCCGAGACCCCGCCGGTCGAGGTCCGGGTGTTAGTGCGGTCAATCGTGCCATACGGAATGCCGTTGCAGAGCTTGGTCTGGCCGGCAACCAGGGGCGGACAGCCAATGGGTACGATATTCGAACCCAGAACCTGGAAAGAGGCGGCCGGCGGGCGAATCGCACTGGGGAACGCGTCGTCCTCGACGCAGAGCGTGCCGAACAGCGGGTTGGCCGCGTTGCGGCTGCAGCCTTCGAAATTGCCATTGTTGCCGTCGACGTGGCTCTGCCGGAATGTCCGGCCGTAGACGCTGGCCTGCAAGGACCAGGCGTCCGAAAGCGTGTACGAGCCGTTCAGCGCGACCAGCATGTTCCGGTCATCGGTGGTCTGCGGATAGGTGAAAACCGAGCGGCGATCGGCCGTCAGCATGTCGACCGGCGTCGGCCCGACCACGCCCAGGCGCGTCTGGCCGCCGGCGATCACCAGGTGCAGGGCGGCCGGGCCCTCGTCCCAGCCGAGGTCGGCGTAGCCGCGCGCCACGTGCGACGACGACTGCCGCCGCCAGCCGTCATCGTGGCCGCCGTCGACAGCCAAATAGGCTGACCACGGCCCCTTCGCCGCGCCATACTCCATGGACCCGTCGATCCGCCCGAACGATCCGCCCTCGAGGGTCGCCGATCCGCCAGCGGAGTCCCGGCCGGTCTTCAGGGTCAGGCTGAGCGCGCCGCCCAGCGCGTTGAGGCCGAAAGCCGGGTCACTGGTGACCAGTTCGATGCGGCGCACCGCCACCTCAGGGATCAGGTCCCAGTTGACCGTGTCGCCGAACGCCTCGTTCAGTCGTACCCCGCCCAGATAGACCGCCAGGCCTTGCGGCGCGCCTTGCAGCGGCGAAGCCGAGAAGCCGCGATAGTTCAGGGTCTTCGCAAAGCCGTTGCCCTGCGCGTCCGACAGGCTGAGCCCGGGCGTGCGCTGCTCCAGGGCATCGGTGATGGTCAGCGAGCCCCGGCGTCGCAGGTCGGCGGCGTCGAGGGTCTCGGTGGAGCCGGGCAGCTTGTCGGCCTCGACACCCGCGCCGCCCAACGGGGTCGGCGCGACGACGGTGATCGGGCTGACGGCGGTGGTCCCGCTGTTCTCGGCGGCGGCGAAGGCCACGCTCGGCAGGAAGGCGACGCTGACCCACAGCGCGCGGCGCCAGGCGTCGCGGCTGCGGCGCGCGCGCACGCGCGGCATTCCATTGACGGCCATTTCCTTGCACCCATCCCCATGATCTTTGTTGAGGCTGCGGTATCGGAGGGTCCGAAGGGCGACAATGGCGTGGTTTCCCGATTTCGCCGGGACTTTTTCCCGAGCGGGTTCTCCGCAGACGCGCGGGACCCTGCATGGCCGAGTGATGCTGGCGGCGCTGGCGGCGCTGGCTGTCAGTCTGGCCATCGGCGCGGCGGCCTTGCTATGGGACGCCCGGCGGTCTGTGGACGTCGAATTGAGCGCCGCGCGAGCAAGCGCTCTTCAGGCCGTGCGCACCGGCCAGCGCGACGCCGTAGCCACCCCGCAGCAGCTTGTCCGAGTCTTCGATGGCAGCCGCCACGTCCGCGTTGCGATGCTGGACGCCGGGGGCCGGACCTTGGCGGCCTCCGTCCCCTATGCCCGGACCGCCCCGCCGCCCCGCTGGCTGGTCGCTCTGATCGATCCGCATCTGGCGCCTTTACGCCTTGCCGCGTCGACCGGCGAGGCCGGCTATACCGCGATCCTGATCGAGGCCGATGCGCGCAACGAGATCGGTGAGGCGTGGTCGGGCCTGCGCGACGCCCTGCTGATCGTGATCCTGCTCTCGATACTGGCGGTGATGTTGATCCGTCGCGCTGTGATCCGGGCGTTGCGGCCACTGGAGGCGATCTCCGCGGCTCTGGCCCGGGTCGGCGCCGGGGACTTCGAGGCCCGGGTGGCGGCGCATGGAACGAGCGAACTGGAGCGCCTGGCCCAGGGCTTCAACGCCATGGCCAGCCAGCTCGATTCCATCGACCGCGAGAACCGCCGCCTACATGAGCAGTTGCTGACCGTGCAGGAGGAGGAGCGCGCCGAGTTGGCCCGCGACCTGCACGACGAGATCGGACCCTATCTTTTTGCGGTCAACCTCGACGCCGCGGCGGTGCGCGACTTGGCGTCGGACGGCAAGACCGCGCCGATCCCCGGTCGCCTCGACCTGATCCAGGCCGCTGTCAGCCACATGCAGACCCAGGTCACCGACATGCTGCGCAGGCTGCGTCCCCTGCGCGCCGTGGAGTTCGGGCTGGTCTCGGCGGTCGAGGACCTGATCGCCTTCTGGCGTGCGCGGCGGCCAGACATCACCTTCGAGGTTGCCTTCGAGGTCGATGACGCGGCGCTTGGTCTGGGCGTCCGCGAGGCGCTCTATCGGGTGACGCAGGAGGCCCTGAGCAACGCCGTCCGCCACGGCGCGCCCAGCCGCATCGCCATTGAGGTCGCAGTCCCCGGCGGCGAGGTCCGGTTGCGGGTGACTGACAACGGCGTGACAGCGGCCGAGACCGGAGGTCGGCCGCGCTTCGGGCTCACCGGCATGCGCGAGCGGCTGGCGGTGCTGGGCGGGGAGCTTGAAATCGCGCAGGGAGACGCGCAGGGCTGGAGCGTGACCGCCCGTATCCCGCTCCACCTGCTCGATACCGCCTTAGTATGAGCGCCCGGCTATGACTGTCCTTCTGGTCGATGACCACGCCATCGTCCGCGATGGCTTGAAGCGCCTGCTGGCCGACATGGGCCAGGGTCCCGTCATCGAGGCGGCCGGCGGCCGCGAAGCCGTGGCGCTGGCGCGGACCGAGCGGCCGGACCTGGTGATCCTGGACCTGAATCTGCCGGACCTCGGCGGGCTGGAAGTGCTCACCCGCCTGCTGCGCGAGGACCCCGCCGTTCGCGTCCTGGTGCTGACCATGCACGCCGAGCCGCTCTATGCCTCGCGGGCGCTGAAGGCGGGCGCACGCGGCTATGTCAGCAAGGCCGCTGCCCCAGCCGAGATTACCGCCGCCGTCCAGGCCGTGGCGCGGGGTGAAGGCTATGTGGAGGCCAAGGTCGCCCAGGCCATCGCGCTCGGCGCCCAGACGTTATTCGACCATTTGTCTGCCCGGGACCTGGAGATCCTGCGCCTGTTGGCCGAGGGCCGCAGCCTGAGCGAGATCGCCACCGCGCTGGGCGTCGCCTATAAGACCGCCGCCAACAGCTGCACCCAGCTCAAGGACAAGCTCGGTGTCTCGCGCACTGGCGAGTTGATCCGCATGGCCGTGGAGATCTGCGCGCCAGTGGGCGACTAAGCCGTGACAGGCCGGCGCCGCACCCGGGCGAGGCGCCGGAGCCGGCGCCAGAACCGGGTCTTCTCCGGCTCCGGATAGGGTTGCAGGTTGCGGACGAAGTCCTCGGCGCAGGCCCGCCAGCTGAACTTCTCGGCGAAGGCGCGGACGACCGCGCGGTCGCAGCTCAGCGCCTCGAGGCAGGCCTCGCGCAGGCCTTCGGTGGCGCTGGCGGCCAGCTTGCCCGCGCCGGAGTTGGGAATGATGTCGATGGGCCCAGGCGCCGGATAGGCCGCCACCGGCGTGCCGGACGCCATGGCCTCCAGGATCACCAGGCCAAAGGTGTCGGTGAGCGAGGGGAAGACGAAGACGTCGGCGCCGGCGAAATAGGACGCCAGTTCCTCGCCGGACTTCGAGCCGGTGAACACCGCCTTGGGATATTTGGCCTCCAGCTCTTCCTTCTGCGGTCCGGGGCCGACGACCACCTTGGTGCCGGGCAGGTCGAGGCCCACGAAGGCCTCGATGTTCTTCTCCACCGCTACGCGGCCGACGGAGAGGAAGATCGGCCGTTCCATGCCCGCGTAGGGGTCCGGATCACCGTCGCGCCGAGGATGGAAGACGTCGGTATCGACGCCCCGCGACCAGGCCGAGATGTTGCGGAAACCGTGCTGGGCGAGCTCGTCGCGCATGGTGGGCGTGGCCACCATCAGCCGGCCGGACGGCTTGTGGAACCACTTCATGTAGGCGTAGCCGGCGGCCAGCGGCAGCGGCAGGCGGGCCGAGACATATTCCGGGAACCGGGTGTGGTAGCTGGTGGTGAAGGGCAGCTTCCACTCCACGCAGATGCGCCGGGCGGCCAGGCCAATCGGGCCTTCGGTGGCGATGTGGATGGCCTCCGGCTCGAAGGCCTTGAAGCGCTCCTGCACCGGTTCATAGACCCCGATCGCCACCTTGATCTCGGCATAGGTGGGCAGCGGAAAGGTCTTGAACTGATCCGGGCTGATCACCTCGACGACGTGGCCCATGGCCTTCAGTTCGGCGACGACGCGGGTGAGCGTGCGGACCACGCCGTTCACCTGCGGCTCCCAGGCGTCGGTGGCGACCAGGATCCGCATCGGCCGGGCGGTGTCGTGACTGGCCTTGATCGCCTCGCGGATGCGCGGCAGCGAGCGCGGCGGCCTGGCCTTAGGCTCCGGCGGGGCCACCGCCTGGCTCTGCATCCAGGCCCAGAAGGCGCCCAGCAGCGCTTCCTTGGTGGGGAAATAGCGGTAGACGGTGCGTTCGCCGACGTGGGCGTCCTTGGCGATCTCAGAGAAGCTCAGGTCCTCCAGCGGACCTTGCTCGAGCTGGTGGCCCACGGCGCGCAGGATCTGCTCGCGGGTTTCCGCCCGCTGTCGATCACGCAGGTTCTGGGGCGTTTCCGGCGGCGTCATGACAGCCGCACTGTCACGAGTAGCGTCGCGATGTCAATTGCGTAGGTCAGGCCGCGATCGGCTGGCTGAGGCGTGGCGGCGTGGCGGGGCCATCCTCCGGATCGGCCGCGGCCGCCGCGCGGTCCGCGCGCACCTTGGTCCATTGCAGGATTTCCATCTCGCCGCTCGGATGCTCGACCAGCGCGGTGCAGCTTTCCACCCAGTCGCCGTCGTTGATGTAGGCGATCCCGTCGATCATCCGGCTCTCAGCCTTGTGGATATGCCCGCAGATGACGCCGTCGACGCCGCGGCGACGGGCCTCGTCGGCCACCGCCTGCTCGAAGTTCTCGATGAACTGCAGCGCCTTCTTCACGCGGGTCTTGGCGAAGGCCGAGAAGCTCCAGTAGCCGAAGCCCATCCGGCGGCGCACCCGATTGATCAGGGTGTTGGAGGTCAGCAGCGCGCGGTAGGCCCAGTCGCCCAGCAGGGCCAGCCACTTGGCGTGCTGCACGACGGCGTCGAAGTCGTCGCCGTGGGTGACCAGGAAGCGCCGGCCGTCGGCCGCCTCGTGGATCGCGTCGCGCGCCACCACCACGCCGCCGAAGTGGACGCCGATAAAGTCGCGCACCACCTCATCGTGATTGCCCGGCACGTAGATCACCGAGACCCCCTTGCGAGCCATGCGCAGGATCTTCTGCACCACATCGTTGTGCGACTGCGGCCAGTACCAGCCCGAACGCAGCTTCCAGCCGTCGACGATGTCGCCCACCAGATAGAGGGTCTCGCACTCCATATGCCGGATGAAGTCGAGCAGCAGGTCCGCCTGGCAGCCGCGCGTGCCCAGGTGAACGTCGGAAATGAACACGCTGCGATAGCGCTGGATGGCGGCGTCGGTCACTAAGGCCCCCAATTCGCCCACTTTCCGGGCAGGACTTGGCCTGATTCCATGTCGTTTTTGCGAAGGCGCATCTCGCGGTAGCGCCCGCCGCACATCATGTTAGGACGAGATTGCAGCAGACCCTCCCCCGGTCGCCGAGACGTTGGTCCAGATGGACGCGAGAACCTATCCCGCCAAGGCGACGCCGAAGTCGCTGCGGACCCGCGCGCGCATCCTCGATGCGGCGATGCGGCTGTTTGCCGAGATCGGCTATCATGCCGCCAGCAATGCGGTGATCGCCGAGGCGTCGGACCTGACGCGCGGCGCCATGCTCTATCACTTCGCGACGCGCGAGGAGCTGGTGACCGCGGCGATCCACCATATCGAGCTGGCGCGCGCGCGGCTTTTCGAAGGCGCCGCCCAGGCCTCGGCGGCGTTGGGCCACGGCGACGCCTCCGGCGAGGCGATCGACGCCTACTGGGCGCTGCTGCATACCCAGCCATTCGTGGCCTTCGCCGAGCTGGAGGCGGCCGCGCGGACCGATCCGCTGCTGCGCAGCCCCCTGGCCGCGGCCCAGGCGGCCTTCGACCGCGCCCAGGTCGGCGACCGCTTCGGCGCGCTCGCCCAGGCCGGCGCCGATCCTCGCTTCCAGACCAGCCGCGATCTCGGTCGCTTCCTGCTGGAAGGCCTGGCGCGTGGCGCCATGACCTACGACCAGGCCGCGCGGCGCCAGCGCCTGCTGGCGGTGGTCAAGCGCGCTGTCCGCATGCTGAACCGCAAGGGCGACGTTCAGGACCTCTGGTCGGCGGAGTAGGGCGCAAAGAAAAAGGCCCGGCGCCTTACGGCGGCCGGGCCTTTCGCAGTTAGCGGATCGGTCGGCTTATTTGCCGGCCGTGGGGGTCGAGGCTGCGGCGGCTGGGGCCGCGGCGGGCTGGGCCTGTGTCGCGGCGGCGTCGCGGCGGCGATGCTGGCCGCTCATCATCTTCTGCATGGCGGCGAGTTCGGTCGCGTCGATGGCGCCGTCGTGGTTGGTGTCGAGCATGTCGAAATATTTCAGGATCTGGTCGCCGATCTGACCCTTCAGTTCGGACTTCTGGATCTTGCCGTCGACGTTGGCGTCCAGCATGCCCATCAGGCGGTCGTTGTTCAGCGCCTCGTCGTAGTTGACCATGTGCTTGGAGGTCTCATCCACCCAGCGGTAGCGGATCGCGGTGTAGAACATCTCCTCCCAGGACTGGTCGCCCCAGACCACCTGCTTGCTCGGGTCCGGATTGGCCGGGTTGCGCTTGGAGTTGTCGTAGATGAAGTGGGCGATCAGCTTCGAGCCGGCCGGCACCTTCACCGGCTCAGCGAAGGTGTAGTCGCGCTGCCAGCTGAAATCGTAGCGCGGGAGCGAGAGCAGCAGCTTTTCCTTGCCGTCCGGATAGCGAATCCACAGGTCCGCCATCGCGCCGCGATAGTGGGCGTGCGGGAAGGCCGAATAGAGCAGGGCGTCCTTCGGGAAGGTGATGTAGCCCGTCTCCTGATGGTGCGGGTCGTTGGCCGGGATGACGATCGCATTGTTCACGATCACCGAGTTGCGCATCACCAGCGCCGGCTTCTCGTTGTCCTTGTAAAAGTAGAGCGCGATCTTGGTGTGGTCGGTCACTTCCTTGCCGAACGGGGTGTAGTGCGTCTGCATGCCGATGGCGCCGCCCGGCGGGATCCAGGTCCCGACGTTCTTGGGCGCGATCTCACTTTCGGCGCCGACCGCATAGCCGCCGACCGAGGAGCCCCAGTTGTTCTCGAACGCCTGAGCGCCCGGCTTGGGGACTTCCTTCAGATAGCCGGTGAGCACGTGGTGCACGCCTTGGCGGCTTTCGACCTTCACGGTCGAGGCCCTCAGCCACTTGCCCTCGGCCAGCGGGTTGGCGACCCAGGGATGCTGGTAGTCGACCACGCCCGAGGCGGGGATCTTATAGGCCGGGACGTCGAGGATGGCGTCGGGCTTGCCCAGCGGCCATTCGGCGGCGACCAGGTGCTTGGTCCCCAGCGGGTCCTTGCCCACGCCGCGCGGCGCGCCGGCCTCCACCCAGTGGACGATGGTCTTGATCTCGGCGGGCGAGAGGTTCTTGTCGTCGGCGAATTTCCCCACGTGCGGATCGGCGTTGTAGGGCGGCATCCGGTCGGTGCGGATGACCTCGCGGATCATCGGCGAGAAGCCCTTGACGGTGGCGTAGTCCTTCATGGCGAAGGGGCCGATGCCGCCTTCCTCGTGACAGGCGACGCACTTCTTCTCGAGGATCGGGGCCACGTCCTTGACGTAGCTGATCTTGGTATTGGCGGGCTTGCCGCGCTCCGGGAAGTCCACCAGGCAGCCCTTGGAGGCCTGGGTCGCGGCCATCGCCGGCTTGCCGGCGATGATGGCGGCGAGTGCGTCGCTGGCGAATTCCTTGGTCGAGGCCTTCTGCATGCCGTAGTCGGACGCGTCGTTCAGCGGGCCGTGATAGGCGACCGTCCAGGTCTTCGGATTGACGATGAACACCTCGGCGGTGCGGGTGACGCCCAGCGCCTCGCCGACCAGCTGGTTGGAGTCCATCAGGATCGGAATATCGAGGCCGAACTCCTTGGCCTCGGCGACGATGGCCTCGCGGGTGTCCTGCAGGTTGGAATCGATCAGCATGACCTCGACGCCCTGGGCGGCGTACCGGTCGCGCAGCGCCTTGATCGCCGGGGTCAGCGACCGCGCGATCGGGCAGCCGACGCCGGTCGAGATCAGCACGATCGCCTTGGCGTCGGGCATCCGGTAAAGCTCGTGGGCCTCCAGCTTCTGGGCGTCCACCAGCATGAAGTTGTCGACGCGCATCGCAGATGAGCTCGCCGACGATGCGTTCGCCGCGGCCTCCTGGCCAGCCTGCGGCGCGTTCGCCGCCGGGCTCGAGGAAAAGCCGTAGATCGCCAGGGCGCTGATCGCCGCCCCAAACACGCCAAGCCGCGCAGACATCATCTTCGGAGTTCCTCTCAGGACAGGCCTTTTGCTCTCGCGCGGTCTCATAGGCGCGCAGGCCCTATCGGAGCTTTAACTTAACACCGTCCAGGGGTCGCAATCCACCGGCGGATGGTTGCAAGTTTGTCATGTGGGCGGGACCCTATGCGCCCAGCCCTTGGCGAGCGCCGCCAATGCGGGCCATGGTGGCCGCCAAATCGGGGGATGAGTTCATGAGCTTCGTCACGCGCAGGAAGTCGCTGGCCGCCGAGACACGAACAGATGGCGGGCAAAGACTGAAGGCCACCTTGTCGTGGCCGCACCTGATCGCGCTCGGTGTGGGCGCGATCATCGGCACCGGCATCTACACCTTGACCGGCGTGGCGGCGGGTCTCGCGGGGCCTGGCGTCATTCTCTCCTTCGCCGCGGCCGGCGCGGTCTGCGCCTTCGCCGCACTAAGCTACGCCGAGATGGCGACCCTGATGCCCCATGCGGGCAGCGCCTACAGCTACTCCTACGCTACCCTTGGCGAGGGTATCGCCTGGGTCATCGGCTGGAGCTTGATCCTTGAATATACCCTGGTCTGCAGCACGGTTTCGGTCGGCTGGTCGGGCTATGCCGTCGGCCTGATCGAACAGGCGCACTGGGCGGTTCCCAAGGCCTTGCTGGCCGGTCCGGACGCCGGGGGCATCGTCAACCTGCCAGCCGTGTTCATCGCGCTGGCGGTGACCGGCATGCTGCTGATCGGCACCCGCGAAAGCGCCACCGTGAATTTCGTCCTGGTCTGCGTGAAGCTGGTGGCTCTGGCGGGCTTCGTGGCGCTCACCCTGCCGCATTTCAACGCCGCGAACTTCCATCCCTTCGCGCCGTTCGGCTATGGGGCGCACGAGATAGGCGGCAAGAAGTACGGTGTGATGGGCGCCGCAGGGATCATCTTCTTCGCCTTCTATGGTTTCGACGCCATCTCGACGGCGGCGGAGGAGACCAAGAACCCCAGCCGCGACCTGACCATCGGCATCGTCGGCTCGATGGTGATGTGCACCGTCATCTACATGGTGGTCGCCGCCTGCGCCCTCGGCGCCTCGCCCTACGGTGTGTTCTCCAAAAGCGCCGAGCCTCTGGCCTTCGTGCTGCGTGCGTTGCAGCAGCCCCTTGCCGCCTCGCTGATCGCCGGCGCGGCCGTCTTGGCGCTTCCGACCGTGATCATGGTCTTCATGTTCGGTCAGAGCCGGGTATTTCTGGCCATGGCGCGCGATGGCCTCCTGCCGCGCCGCCTGGCGAGCGTCAGTCCCCGCGGCGTGCCGCGGGCGGTGACGATCCTGACCGGGGTGATCGCCGCAGTGATCGCCGGCGCCATGCCACTCTCCGACATTGCCTCCCTGGCCAATGCCGGGACGCTGGCGGCCTTTATCGCCACGGGCCTGGCGGTGATGGCGCTGCGCAGGGCAAAGCCGGATCTGCCGAGGCCGTTCCGCACGCCGCTGGTCTGGGTGGTCGGACCGTTAGGCATTGCCGGCTGCCTGTATCTGTTCACCACCTTGCAGACCAAGACGATCAGATTTTTCCTGGTCTGGAACGCCATCGGCGTGATCGTCTACCTGCTCTACGGTCGCACGAAGAGCCGCCTCGCCGAGGCCTGAACCCGCGCTGCGCGCGCGGTTTTCCGACGCATCGGAGCAAGCGGCGCTTTGCGGTTCGGCGGGCGGGGTCTATCCCCATCCAAACGGCCGTTTGAGCCGCGTGGAGGCTAAGGGCACGTGAGCGCCAGCACTGACAGCGCAGAACGCAAGCCAGGCCCAGGCGGTGGTCCTCCGGGCGGCGGTCTCCCAGCCGGCGGCCCCCCAGCCGGCGGTCCGGGCGGCCGCAAGGGGCCTGACCTGACGGTCGGGCCGATCGGCAGGACGCTGATCATGTTCTCCCTGCCGGTGCTGGGCTCCAACATCCTGCAGGCCCTGAACGGTTCGGCCAACGCCATCTGGGTCAGCCACGTGCTGGGCGAGACGGGGCTCACCGCCACCTCCAACGGCAACCAGATCTTTTTCCTGATGCTGGGCGCGTCGTTCGGCGTGACCATGGCCGCCAACATCATGATCGGCCAGGCGATCGGCGCCCGCAACGAGGCGCTGGCCAAGCGGGTCATCGGCACGGCGACCACCTTCTTCATCGTCCTGTCGCTGCTGATCGGCGTGCTCGGCGGCATCGCCACGCCGCACATCCTGGACGCCATGAAGACGCCAGCGGCGGCCCGGCTCGACGCCATCGCCTACCTGCGGGTGATCTTCGCGGCGATGCCGTTCGTCTACTTCTTCTCCTTCGTGATGATGGCCCAGAGAGGGACCGGCGACTCGAAGACGCCGTTCTATTTCGCGCTGCTGCAGGTCGGGCTCGATATCACGCTCAACCCGCTGCTGATCATGGGGATCGGGCCGTTCCCGAAGATGGGCATCGCCGGCTCGGCGACGTCGACCCTGGTGTCGCAGACCTTCACCCTGCTGATCATGCTGATCCACCTCTATCGGCGCCGCTCGATCCTGGTGATCCGTCCCAGTGAGTGGCGCCTGCTGATCCCCGACTTCGGCATCATCCGCACCCTGCTCACCAAGGGCACGCCCATGGCCCTGCAGATGATGGTCATCAGCTTCGCGGCGGTGACCATGATGAGCTTCGTCAACCGCTACGGCGTCCACACCTCGGCGGCCTATGGCGCGGCGTCGCAGCTCTGGACCTATGTGCAGATGCCGGCCATGGCGCTGGGCGCGGCGGTCTCCTCGATGGCCGCCCAGAACATCGGCGCGGGCAAGATGGACCGGGTCGAACAGGTGGCGAAGACCGGCGCGCTGTTCGCCGTCTTGTTCACCGGCCTGCCGATCCTGGTGCTGTATTTCGCCGACCCCTTCGTGCTCCGGGTGTTCCTGAAGGGGGCCAGCGCGTCCCTGCCGATCGCCGTGCACATCAATTCCATCGTGCTCTGGGGCTTCGTGCCGTTCGGCGTGGCGTTCATCTTCTCCGGCATCATCCGCGCCACCGGCGACGTCTGGCCGCCGCTGCTGGCCATGGTCATCGCGCTCTGGGGCGTGCGCGTGCCCATGGCGCATTTCCTGGAGCCGCACATCGGCGCCGACGCCATCTGGTTCTCGTTCCCGGTGGGCAGCAGCATGACGCTGATCCTGGGCGGCGGCTATTTCCTCTGGGGGCCCTGGCGCAAGTCGCGGATGCTTGACCTGACGCCCAGCGCCGACGCGCCCGACACCGGCCTCGGCCAGCCGATGCGTGAGGAAAGCGAAGCCATCACCGGCGAGGAGCAGCGCGAGATCGACCGCGGCGTCCAGCCGGTGCGGGGCTAGCGCATCAGGCCTGGCTCTCCATCAGCGCGGAATAGACCAGGGTCCTGAGTTCGCGGCGGATCGGATAGCTCGACGACGGCAAAAGCTGCGTCATGAAGACCACCGTCACCTCCTCCACCGGGTCGATCCAAAAGGCGGTCGAGGCCGCGCCGCCCCAGTAGAACTCGCCCATCGAACAGGGCACCAGGGTCTTCGGCGGATCGAACACCACGGCGAAACCCAGGCCGAAGCCGACGCCGGCGTTGGTGCTCTCGGAGAACAGCGAACGCGACATCTCCGTCAGGTCCTTGTCGCCGGGCAGGTGGTTGGCGGCCATCAGGCGGAGACTCATGGGCGACAGGATCCGCGCGCCGTCCAGCTCGCCGCCGTTCACCAGCATGTTGCAGAAGCGCATGTAGTCGGCGGCCGTCGAGACCAGGCCGCCGCCGCCGGACTCCAGTGCGGGCGGCGCGAGGTAGGGGCTGGTCGCCGGGTCGTCCTGCAGCTTCAGCCCGCCCTGCGGCGTGGCGTTGTAGCAGGCCGCGAACCGCGGTCGCTGGTCCTCGCGGACGAAGAAGCCGGTGTCGGTCATCTTCAGCGGATCGAAGATGCGCTCGGCCAGCACCTGGCTTAGCGGCTTGCCACAGAGCTTCTGCACCAGGTAGCCGACCACGTCGGTGGAGACCGAATAGTTCCAGGCCTCGCCCGGCGAGAACTCCAGGGGCAGCGTGGCCAGCTGGGCGATCATCCCTTCCAGGTCGGTCTCGGCATGCATCTCCGCGACCTTCAGCTTGCGGTAGGCGGCGTCGATGTTGGTACGGTTCTGGAAGCCATAGGTCAGGCCGGAGGTATGGCGCAGCAGGTCCACCACCTGCATCGGCCGGACGGCAGGCGTGGTGAGATAGGGGCCGAGCCCGGCCGCATAAACGGCCAGGTCCTTCCAGGCCGGGATGTGCTTGGCGACCGGGTCGTCCAGCGCGATCAGACCCTCTTCGACCAGCGTCATCAAGGCGACGCAGGCCACCGGCTTGGTCATGGAATAGATACGATAGACCGTGTCGTCGGTCAGCGCCGCGCCGCGCTCCACGTCGCGCAGACCCAGCACCGACTGGTGGATCGTCTCGCCCTTGCGCGCCACCAGCACCTGGGCGCAGGGCATGCGGCCAGGCTCGATATATTTCCGGGTCAGAAGGGTTTCGATGCGGCCCAGCCGCTCCTTGGAAAACCCTGCGGACTTGGCCTTGCTCATCTGATCTCCTCCGGCGGCGTCCATCCTTTTGCCCTTGCCTTCCGCGCGGTCGCAAGCGCGGACTTGGGGCCAGGGAGATCCGTCATGCAGACCGTCAGCACCGAAGTCCGTGGCCGCACGCTCGTCGTCACGATCGAGCGGCCGCAGGCGCGCAACGCGGTGGATGGCCCGACGGCGCGCCAGCTCTACGACGCCTTCAAGGCCTTCGACGCCGACGAGGGCCTGGACGTGGCGATCCTGCAGGGCCGAGGCGGGGCCTTCTGCGCGGGCGCGGACCTGAAGGGCGTCGCCGAGGGGCGCGGCAATCCGGTGCATCGCGACGGCGACCTGGGGCCGATGGGGGTCACGCGGCTGTCGCTCGGCAAGCCGGTGATCGCCGCCATCGAGGGCCATGCCGTGGCCGGCGGGCTGGAGGTCGCCTGCTGGGCCGACCTGCGCGTCGCCGCCGAAGGCGCGGTGTTCGGCGTCTTCTGCCGCCGGTTCGGGGTGCCGCTGATCGACCTCGGCACCGTGCGCCTGCCGCGGCTGATCGGGGCCTCCCGCGCCATGGACCTGATCCTCACGGGTCGCCCGGTGGCCGCGCAGGAGGCCTACGACATCGGCCTCGCCAACCGCCTCGCGCCCAAGGGCGGCGCGCTCGATACCGCCCTGGCCCTGGCCGCCCAGCTCTCGGCTTTTCCCCAGCTGTGCCTGCGAAACGACCGGCTGTCCGCCATCGGCCAATGGTCCCTGGACTGGGGTCAGGCCACCGCCGCGGAGATCGCGCTCGGATTGGAAACCCTGCGCTCCGGCCAGTCCCGCGAGGGCGCGGCCCGCTTCGCGGCGGGCGAGGGTCGCGGCGGCGCGTTCCAGGCGCCGCCCGGCCGCATTGGCGATCCTTAACCTCGCCGCCATCTCGCGAAGAGGAGCGATGTGCGATGGTCTGGCGTTGGCGGGGCTGACCTGAAGGACCTTATCATGACCCTCCGCTTGTTCGCCCTGGCGACGGCCTTCGCGGCCCTGGCCACTGCTGCGCTTGCCGCGCCCCACTATACTGGTGAGGCTCTCGCAAGTCAGGCCAAGGTCTCTCTCGAGCAGGCCCGGGCCATCGCCACCAAGGCCCACGCCGGCAAGATCGTCGATCAGGAGCTGGAGAAGGAAGCCGGTGGCTCCGGCCTGCGCTATTCCTTCGACATCAAGGCCGGCAAGATCACCTATGAAGTCGGCGTCGATGCGATGACCGGCAAGGTGCTGGAAAACGGCGCCGAGACCGCCGGCAAGGAAGCCGCCGAGGCCAAGGCCGACAAGAAGGCCCGCTAGTCCCGCAGGCCAAGGCGTGGTCGTCGGTCCGACCGACTCTTGCCAAGCCGGGTGCGCGACCCTAATTTGGACCAATAAGGTGGTCCATCGGGGCGCGCGATGCAAATTCCGGTTTCTCAGGCCAAGGGTCAGCTCCTGGAACTCGTCCGGCGGGCGGAAGCCGGGGAGCAGATCGAATTGACGCGGCGAGGTCAGCCCGTGGTGGCCCTGGTCCGCACGGCCCCTCGGCGGCGCTCGGCCGAGGAGAAACGCCGGCTGATCGACGAGATCATCGCCTCCGCGCGGGCGAACAGGACGCCGGGACCGGACGCTGCGCATGCCGCCGACTTCCTTTACGACGATGAGACAGGCTTGCCGAAGTGATCTGCGTGGACACCTCCGCGCTTGTCGCCATCCTCTGCGAGGAGCCTTCCGGCCCGGCCTGCGCGGCCGCGCTGCAGGGGGCCGACGAGACCTTGATCTCCGCGGGGACAGTCGCCGAGGCGATGATCGTGGCGGGCGGTCGGCGCCTTGGACAGCAAATGCGCAGCCTCATAGAGGTTGCCGAGTTGACCGTCGTCGCGGTCGATCATCGCTTTGCGATGTTGGCTGCCGAAGCCTATGACCACTGGGGCCGCGGCCACCACGCCGCGCAGCTCAATTATGGCGACTGTTTCGCCTATGCGTTGGCTGCGCGGCAAGGCTGTCCCTTGCTCTACATTGGCGAAGATTTTTCCAAGACCGACATCAAGAGCGCCCTGTGACCCCCTCCGATCCCACCCGGCCTCTCATCCCCAAGCCCCTGATCGTCGGCATCGGCGGCACGCCACGGGCGGGCTCGAGCACCGAGCGCGCGCTCGGCCTGGCCCTGCAGTCGGCGCAGGCGGCCGGCGCGCGGGTCCAGCTGTTCGGCGGTGAATTCCTCGAGCGTCTGCCACACTTCAATCCCGGCCCCGCCGGTCCGAGCCCGGAGCAGGCCGAGCTCGCCGAGGCGGTGCGCGCCGCCGACGGGATCATCCTGGCGACACCCGGCTATCACGGCTCCCTGTCCGGCGTGGTGAAGAACGCGCTCGACACCCTGGAGCTCACAGCCAAGGATTCGCGGCCCTATTTCGACGGCCGGCCGGTGGGGATCATCGTCACGGCGGGCGGCGCCCAGGCGGGTGGCGCCACCTTGATGGCGGTCCGCGGCATCATACATGCCATGCGGGGCTGGCCGACGCCGTTCGGCGCGGCCCTGAATGCGTCGAACCTCTTCGATGAGGCCGGCGAGTGCCGCGAGGCGAAGGACGCCGCGCAGCTGGCGATGGTCGCCGAACAGGTCATGGAGTTCGCCAGCATGCGTGCCGGATCATGAAACGCCCCTACCTCGTGCCGCCGTCAAAGGGCTCGGATAGCGGTTCCTCCGCGGATCCCGACGCCTTCACCTCGGCGATTTCGCCGATCGAGGACATCATCGAGGACGCCCGCAACGGCCGAGCCTATATCCTGGTGGACGCCGAGGACCGGGAGAATGAGGGCGACGTCATCATCCCGGCGCAGTTCGCGACGCCCGAACAGATCAACTTCATGGCCAAGCACGCGCGCGGCCTGATCTGCCTGTCGATCACCGCCGAGCGGGCGCGCGCGCTGCGCCTGCCGCCCATGGCCACCGACAACCAGTCCGGCCACGGCACCGCCTTCACCGTGTCCATCGAGGCCCGCGAGGGGGTCACCACCGGCATCTCCGCCCACGACCGGGCCCATACCATCGCCGTCGCCGTCGACCCGACCAAGGGCATGGACGACATCGTCTCGCCGGGCCACATCTTCCCGCTGGTGGCCAAGGACGGCGGCGTCCTGGTCCGCGCCGGCCATACTGAAGCCGCCGTCGACATCAGCCGGATGGCCGGCCTCAACCCGGCCGGCGTGATCTGCGAAATCATGAAGGACGACGGGTCGATGGCCCGGCTGCCGGACTTGGTCGCTTTCGCCCAGCTGCACGGCCTGAAGATCGGGGCCATCGCCGACCTGATCGCCTATCGCCGCCGCACCGAGCGCCAGGTGGAACGCGTGCTGGAGACGCCGTTCGAGTCCTCCTACGGCGGCCGGTTCCGGATGGTGATCTACCGCAACATCATCGATGGCGCCGAGCATGTGGTCCTGACCAAGGGCAAGATCGATCCGGAAAAGCCGACCTTGGTGCGGATGCACCGCGTCGACTTCGCCGCCGACATGCTGGGCCACAAGGAGGCGCGCCGCGACTATGTCCCGCGGGCGCTGCAGGCCATCGCCGACTATGACGGCGCGGGCGTCGCGGTATTCATCCGGGATCCCAATCCGTCCTGGCTTTCCGAACGCTACGGCCAGCCGGATGTCAGCCAGACCGAGAACGTGCTGCGCGACTATGGCGTCGGCGCCCAGATCCTCATCGACCTCGGCGTGCGCGACATGAACCTGCTCAGTTCGTCCAAGACCGTCCTGCCCGGCTCCGCCGGCTACGGCCTGCGGATATTGGGGCGCGTGCCGCTGTAGGTTTGGAACCACGGAAGGGACGGAAAGGCGCGAAGGCTCGCGCCGAGAAGCCCAGCCGAGCTGAAGTATGCGCGCCGCGTTTTTCGTGTCGTTCGTGGCTTGAAATCTCTTCCGCGTTCTTTCGGTGTTTTCCGTGGTCATTCTTCCTTGGCGTGACTTCGGCCAAGGCCGACGCTAAGGTGCCTGTGATGACCCGTTTCGCCAGCCAATTTGCCTCCTGGTATTTTAGCTATCCGACGCCCCTGGCGCCGGCGGAGACCTCTTTGGCTTAACGACCACGACAGCCGAAGCTCTTCACCAGCCGCCAGGGTCTCCCGGCGGCTTTTTTCATGACCGCCGGATACCTACAAAACTCCGGAACCCAGCCATGCCCAATACCGACGACCTCCGCATCCAGCGCCTCGAGACCCTCAGCCCGCCGTCGCAGGTGATCGGCGAGGCGCCGGCCACCTCGCGCATCGCCGAGACCGTGGGCGACGCCCGCCGCGCGGCGCACGCCATTCTGCAGGGTCGCGACGACCGCCTGGTGGTGGTGATCGGTCCCTGCTCGATCCACGACCCCAAGGCGGCGCTGGAGTATGCCCGGCGCCTGGCCGCCGAGCGCGACCGGCATGCGGGCGAGCTGGAAATCCTCATGCGGGTCTATTTCGAAAAGCCGCGCACGACCGTGGGCTGGAAGGGGTTGATCAACGATCCCGGCCTCGACGGCGGCTTCCGGATCAACGACGGCCTGCGGCTTGCCCGCCGGGTGCTGCTCGACATCTGTGCGCTGGGCCTGCCCACCGCCTGTGAATTCCTCGATGTGACCACGCCGCAGTACATCGCCGACCTGGTCGCCTGGGGCGCGATCGGCGCGCGGACCACCGAGAGCCAGATCCATCGCGAGATGGCCTCGGGCCTGTCCTGTCCGGTGGGCTTCAAGAACGGCACCAACGGCGACGTGCGGGTGGCGGTCGACGCCGTCCTGGCCGCCGCCCAGCCGCACCATTTCCTGGCGGTGACCAAGGAGGGCCGCGCGGCCATCGCCACCACCACCGGTAACGACGACGCCCACATCGTGCTGCGCGGCGGCAAGACGCCCAACTACGACGCCGCCAGCATCGCGGTGGCCGTCGCCGCCCTGTCCGCGGCGGGACTGCCGCCCCGGCTGATGGTCGATGCGAGCCACGCTAACAGCGGCAAGCGGCACGAGAACCAGCCGGGCGTGGTCGACGATCTCTGCGCCCAGATCGCCGCGGGCTCGCAAGCCGTCATGGGGGTGATGATCGAAAGCCACCTGGTGGCCGGCCGCCAGGATATCGTCGGTGGCCAGGCGCTCACCTACGGCCAGTCGGTCACCGACGCCTGCGTCGATTGGCAGACCTCGGTCGGTATGCTGGCAAGTCTGGCCGCCGCCGTTCGCGTCCGGCGCGGCCACGGCGGCGCAAAGCCGCTGGACGCGCGCGCTGACTTCGACAATCCTATGCCAGGGAAGGCGGCGCTCGGCCTCACCAATAGATAACGATCTGTTCTTGCTGGGAAATGCGCGACTTGGCCGCAACTACCGCAGATTGTGATCGGTCGGCAGGCTTTGTAGGGTTCAGTGGGGGTGGGTTTGGTAGAGATGCTCAAATGCCGCTCGACAGCGTCCTTGGCGAAGGTTTTCCCGGTGCGACCTCCCATACTGTCCCCGGGGCAGCCCCCGTGCGTCGGCTGACGCCGTGAACGCGGACCGCGCCGACACGGGCATCGACCCCTATCCGTTGCTGGAGACGACGTTGGTCGGCGGCGACACCGGCTCGCACTTCTTCCTGAACGCCGACCAGCGCACAGGCTTCGGCGACAACGGCAAGCCTAGCGACACCATCGATCAGGCCGCGAGCCAGATCGTCCGCGGCGCGCCTGGCTGGTCCAATGCCCTGGGCGTCGGTTTCACGATCACCTACGCCTATCGCGCCAGCGCCCCGTTCAACATGCCGGACGACTCCGGCGGCTTTCAGCAGTTCAATTCGGCTCAGATCACCCAGGCGGAATGGGCGCTGCAGGCCTGGTCGGATGTCGCCAACATCCACTTCGTCCGCGTCGGCACAGGAACTTTTGGCCCGGCGGCCTTTTCCAACAGCGCCACCATCCTGTTCGGCGACTACACCACCGGCGTCGCCGGGGCGGCGGCCTTCGCGGAATTTCCGGGCAGCACCAGCTTCAACTCCGTGGCCGGCGACGTCTGGATCAACTCGACTTTCAGCTACAACGCCAACCCGACGGTCGGGAACTACGGCGGCCAGGTGCTGATCCACGAGCTTGGCCACGCCATCGGCCTGGATCACCCCAGCGACTACAACGCCGAAGCCAACGTCTCCCTCAGCTACGCCACCGACGCCAGCTATTATGAGGACAGCCGGCAGTACACGGTGATGAGCTATTTCAACGAGTTCAACACCGGCGGCGATTTCGGCCCGCTCTACTCGGCCGCGCCCCTGCTCGACGACATCGCCGCGGCCCAGCTGGAGTACGGGGCCAACATGACCACCCGCACCGGCGACACGGTCTACGGCTTCAACTCCAACACCGGCGAGCCCTGGTACACGATCAATAACAGCTTCTCGAAGGCGGTGTTCGCCGTCTGGGACGCCGGCGGGACCGACACGCTCGACTTCTCCGGCTATTCGCAGTTCCAGACCATCGACCTGCGCCAGGGGTTCTTTTCCAGCGTCGGCGGCCTGATTGGCAATGTGACCATCGCCCAGCACGCCGATGTGGAGAACGCCATCGGCGGCTCTGGCCCGGACTCGATCGTCGGCAACGCCCTGAACAATTCCATCCTGGGCGGCGCGGGCAACGACACGATCATGGGCGGCGCCGGCGCCGACACGATCGATGGCGGCTCGGGGACCAGCTATCTGCGGGGCGAAGACGGCGACGATTCCATCCAGGGCGGCGCCCAGTTCGACGATATCAACGGCAACAAGGGCGACGACACCATCGACGGGGGTGCTGGCGGATCGGACTGGCTGCTGGGTGGCCAGGGCAGCGATCTGATCACCGCGCACAGCGGCAATACCCTGATGTACGGCAACCTGGGGAACGACACCCTGATCGGCGGCAGCGGGGCCGACACCATGCGCGGCGGCCAGGGTGACGACAGTATCGCCGGCGGCGCGGGCGACGACTTCATCTCCGGCGACCGGGGCAACGACACCGAGAGCGGCGGCGCGGGCGCGGACATCTTT
>JANYET010000041.1 GCA_025359785.1 Alphaproteobacteria bacterium
CACCCGCACCAGGAAGGCCAGCCGGTCGGCATGGGCCTGGGGGGTGATGATGTAGAAGGTGACCGGGCTCTCCGAGCATACCAGGTCGCCGATCGAGAAGTCCGACCAGCTGGTGGCGTATTCCACATAGGGGTCGGCCCATAGCGATAGCGATGCGCGGCAGGTGGCCAGCACATTGGACTTCACCCGCTCGTCCATGCTGTCCAGCGCCGTGGCGCCCAGCAGGATCTCCGGATGGACCTCGGCGATGGGCTTGCCGTCGGCGCCCCGCGCCAGCCCGCCTGGCGCGTGAAGGTCCGGCCTATGGCGATGTTTGGTGTGCTTCATCGCGTGAAGGGTCGGGTCGATATTGATCAGCAGGCGGCGGACCTGGGCCAGGTTCTTCTTGGTGTCCTCCTCGCTGTAGAGGACGTGCAGGATGATCGCGGTGAAGAAGTCCGTCGCGCTCTGGTCCCAGAAATTGAGGTCGCCCGCCTTTCGGCCCAGCGGGTCCACCAGGATGCCGACGACGTTCTGGATGTCGGCGATCTCCATCGGCCCCTTCCGCACCTCGAATAGCGGATTCCACCGCACGGTGTTGGGGTCGGTCGGCGCGAAATAGAAGACGTGGCTGAACGTCTTCCGGTGATCGGCCGTGATGTGCCACAGCTCGCCCTTGCGGTCGTAGACGAAGGCGCTCTGCGGCCAGGCGATCAGGGTGGGAACGACGTGGCCGGCCCCCTTCCCGCTGCGGGACGCGCCCACGATGATCGCGTGCTCCACACCGCGATAGGTGAGGTATTTGCCGCCCAACCGGCCGAGCACCCGTCCGCTGATCTGGCCGTCGCCATGGACGAGTTTCGCCTTGCGGACATGGGCCTGCGTCGCCCAGGCGTCCTTGCCAAACTCCCGCGGCGCCCGGCGCGTGCTCTTGGTCAGCCCGATCAGCAACATCGACGGGACGAACACGGCCGCGAGCGCGATCATCGCCGCCATGTCGAAGGCCTGCTGGTAGCGGCCCGCGAAGCGCCCATACCAGCCAATGAACGCCCACGGCGCGTAGAACCTCGCCTGCCCCACATCCAGCAGGCCGTGGCCGAACTCACGCGGGTAGTGGAAGTCGTGAGCGACGATCTGGGTGGCGACGGCGAGGGCGATCAACACGCTGGCCGCCGCCAGCGGCAGGATGATCTTGGGGCGGGCGTTCATGGGGCGTGTCGCTCCTACCTGCCGGGAATGATGGCGCGGCCAATCGACCGGCCCTGGCCACGTCGCAGACGCTCCAGCGCCTGCTCCTGGACCGGCGTCGGGAAGCGCTGCAGGGCCTCGCGCGCCGGGCGGCCGATATCCCGAAAGAAGCGGGTCTCGTCGGGTGACTGGTTGGGGACACGAAGCTCCCGCTGGCCAAGTTCGTGCACCAACCGCAGGTCGCCGATCGTGCGGCCGGCCAGCCCGATCCGGTTGTCCTTCCGCTTGATCTTCCGCTCCAACGTGCGTCGTTGCCGAACCACGTCGGCGGCGGCTTCCAGGTTCGGCTGCCGGAGTGCCGCGACGAACGCCTGGCCCTTGGGCGAACGGGCCCAATCCTGGCGGACTTGCAGGCCAACCTCAGCCCGGCGATAGGCCTTGCGGGCGCGTCCGATGGCGTTCAGCTCGGCGTGTTTCGCCCAGATCATCCGCGCCGGATTGCGGACCCACGCGACCAGTTCCAGGCGCCGCGAACGGGTCTTCTTCACACGCTCCTCGGTCTGCTGAAGGTGAGCCCTCGCGCGCGCCTTGGCGGTCGCTGCCTCCGCCGTCAGCTCGCGTTCGACCCGGCCGGCGCTCGGGATTTTCGGCGCGGAAAGCGCCTCGCGTTCGGCCGCCCACGCCGTCCTCTGGGCCACCATCTTGCTTAGAACCTGCTCGGCTTCGACGACCAGTTTCGGGACCGCGACTTCGATCTCCGGAGCGGTCTTGGCGATGCGGTCGGCGGTTGCCTGATAGTCACGTCGAAGGTCGCGCGCCTTGTCGTTGCGGGCACGGACATCGCGGTTCAATTCGCCCCGCTCAGAGGCGATATCTTTGCGCTCCAGCGCCGTGGCCGCCGGCCCCAGATGCACGGTCGGGGCGCGGTCAACGCCGCGCGCCGCCAGACTCAAATGCGAGACCTGCGGAGCGTCCGGACCAAGGTGATGACGCAGATGCCGGTTCTGCACGTCCGACCACGCGGCGCGCAGCTGCGGGATGAAGCTGGCGTGGTTCCAATCGCGGTTCTTGCCCCCGAAACCGCCGCGATCAACACGGCGGGTCGTGACCATGATGTGGGCGTGGAAATTGCGCTGGTCGCCCTCCTTGCCGGGCCGGTGCATGGCGACGTCGGCGATCATGCCCTTGGCGACCAGGTGCTCCTGCACAAAGGCGCGGACCAGGTCCCGGCGCTGGTCAAAATCAAGTTCGTGCGGCAGCGCCAGGAGGACCTCCTGGGCGGGCACGGCGTCCTTACGGCGCTCCGCGGCCTCGACGGCGTTCCACAGGGCTGCGCGGTCCCTGTAGGCCCCGGGCGCGTCATCCGGCGACATGATCTCGGCGTGCTCGATCCCGTCCTTGTTCGAGAAGTCGAACTCCATGGCCAGCCGGTCATCGGTCAGCGCCTGGCCTGACCGGTACGCCGCTGCGGCCACGGCCGAGCGGCCAAGACCGCGCTGGATGGTCTGCACCTGACACAGGAACGACGCCACTGAACTGCCCTCCCCTGCCGGCGTGAGCCGGCGGGATCGCTAAGGGCTCGGCCCTTGGCTCAAACCCCAGGCCGTCGCAGGCCGTGCGGGGGTTTGAGGGTGTCGGGCGGAGCCTGACCGCATCGTTGGCTGGGCGTAGCCCAACCAATGAGGATATGCGCCATTGTCTGCAACACCTCTGCCACCACCATGGACCATCAGGCGCTATTTTGATAGAAAAAGTGCATCACGCTCTTTTTCGTCATCAAGGGTGCCTGTCATGATCGCGGTCGATAAGCGCAAGCGGAACACCCGGCCCTCCAAATATCGACCCCGCAGCGAGACCCAGAAGCAGAAGCGCAAGGACCTCTGGGCCGCCCGTGAAGCCGATCGCAAACTGGGGCGCCGGATCAGCGATGAGGACGCGCTGAAACTTAGACTGGAGGAGCTTGAGGCGGCCTTGCGGGACATGGGCCGCTTAGGGATCCACAACAAGCGCCACACCGTTCCGCTCGAAGATATCGCGGACGACGGCCAGCGTTTCACCGTGCTGAAAGCCCGGGTCGAACGCCTCGAAGCACTGTGGGCGATCAACCAGAGAAAGCGCGAAACCCGAGGCAAGATCATCCTCGGCGGCGCCCTTTTGGCGGAGGCGGCCGACGAAGCTTGGCAGGAAGGCGAAGCCGACCTTCTGCATCGGCTGGTCGATATCCTTGACCGCCGGGTGGAGAGCGTCAGGGACCGTTTGACGGTCCGCGAACTGCTCGGAAACGTGCCCCTTCCCCTTCGCCAGGGCGGCGATCCCAGCGACGATCTACTGGGCGCGCTGGAAGCCGTGGGCGGCGAAGCGCCAGACTTCGATGCGATGGCGGAGTCGGCCCTGGCGGACGATGACGACCGCCTTACGCCGAGCGAGGTGGACAAGGACTATGCCGACCTCGACGCCACCTGGCGCCACCCGGCCTAGTGGCGGCGGTCGCTCGGGCGACCGTCGGATAGCACGAACATCGCCCGCGTAGGATCGACCGGCTGATCGCTAATCTGGTCCGCTGGCGGCGCCTGGAAATCAGGCCCCGATGAGACCGGCGTAAGGATCGCGACGGGGCCTTCGACAGGCTCCGGCGGCGGCGTGGCGGGCCCGGGAAACGCCCGGTTCTCGCCCACGAAGATGCCGTCGTTCGGGGCGCTCAATGCAGTCCTGGAGCCGGCCGGCGATGGCCTGGCCGCGCTCGAACGCCCTCCCCTGCCCGCCTCTCCTTTGGCGGCGTCTCCGCGGCCCGCTTCCACATAGAAGGTGTGGGCGCCAATCACCGCGGAGGATGGAGCGCCGCCAAAGTTCGTCAGGCCCGGCGACACCGCGCCGGCCGCCTCCCGGGCCGCGACGATCCGGGCGTTCTGGAAGAACCGCGCGCCATTCGTC
>JANYET010000042.1 GCA_025359785.1 Alphaproteobacteria bacterium
CACCCGCACCAGGAAGGCCAGCCGGTCGGCATGGGCCTGGGGGGTGATGATGTAGAAGGTGACCGGGCTCTCCGAGCATACCAGGTCGCCGATCGAGAAGTCCGACCAGCTGGTGGCGTATTCCACATAGGGGTCGGCCCACAGCGATAGAGACGCCCGGCAGGTGGCCAGCACATTGGACTTCACCCGCTCGTCCATGCTGTCCAGCGCCGTGGCGCCTAGCAGGATTTCCGGGTGGACCTCGGCGATGGGCTTGCCGTCCTTGCCCCGCGCTAGTCCGCCCGGCGCATGAAGGTCCGGCCTATGGCGATGTTTGGTGTGCTTCATCGCATGAAGGGTGGGGTCGATATTGATCAGCAGGCGGCGGACCTGGGCCAAGTTCTTCTTGGTGTCCTCCTCGCTGTAGAGGACGTGCAGGATGATCGCGGTGAAGAAGTCCGTCGCGCTCTGGTCCCAGAAATTGAGGTCGCCGGCCTTGCGGCCCAGCGGGTCCACCAGGATGCCGACGACGTTCTGGATGTCGGCGATCTCCATCGGCCCCTTCCGCACCTCGAACAGCGGATTCCACCGCACGGTGTTGGGGTCGGTCGGCGCGAAATAGAAGACGTGGCTGAAGGTCTTCCGGTGATCGGCCGTGATGTGCCAAAGCTCGCCCTTGCGGTCGTAGACGAAGGCGCTTTGCGGCCAGGCGATTAGGGTGGGAACGACGTGGCCGGCCCCCTTCCCGCTGCGGGACGCGCCCACGATGATGGCGTGCTCCACACCGCGATAGGTGAGGTATTTGCCGTTGAACCGGCCGAGCACCCGCCCGCTGATCTGGCCGTCGCCATGGATGAGTTTGGCCTTGCGAACATGAGCCTCTGTCGCCCAGGCGTCCTTGCCGAACTCTCGCGGCGCCCGGCGCGTGCTTTTGGTCAGCCCGATCAGCAGCATCGACGGGACGAACACGGCCGCGAGCGCGATCATCGCCGCCATGTCGAAGGCCTGCTGGTAGCGCGCCGCGAAGCGCCCATACCAGCCGACGAACGCCCACGGCGCGTAGATCCTTAGCTGCCCCAGATCCAGCAGGCCGTGGCCGAACTCACGCGGGTAGTGGAAGTCGTGAGCGACAATCTGGGTGGCGACGGCGAGGGCGATCAACACGCTGGCCGCCGCCAGCGGCAGGATGATCTTGGGGCGGGCATTCATGGGGCGTGTCGCTCCTACCTGCCGGGAATGATGGCGCGGCCAATCGACCGGCCCTGGCCACGTCGCAGACGCTCAAGCGCCTGTTCCTGGACCGGCGTCGGGAAGCGCTGCAGGGCCTCGCGCGCCGGGCGGCCGATATCCCGAAAGAAGCGGGTCTCGTCGGGCGACTGGTTGGGGACACGAAGCTCCCGCTGGCCAAGTTCGTGCGCCAGTCGCAGGTCGCTGATCGTGCGGCCGGCCAATCCGATCCGGTTGTCCATCCGCTTGATCTTCCGCTCCAGCGTGCGCCGTTGCCGAACCACGTCGGCGGCGGCTTCCAGGTCCGGCTGCCGGCGCGCCGCGACGAACGCCTGGCCCTTGGGCGAGCGGACCCAATCCTGGCGGACTTTCAGACCCATCTCGGCCCGGCGATAGGCCTTTCGGGCGCGTCCGATGGCGTTGAGCTCGGCGTGTTTCGCCCAGATCATCCGCGCCGGATTGCGGACCCACGCGACCAGTTCCAGGCGTCGCGAACGGGTCTTCGTCACCCGCTCCTCGGTCTGCTGAAGGTGCGCCCTCGCCCGCGCCTTGGCGGTCGCAGCCTCCGCCGTCAGCTCGCGTTCGACCCGGCCGGCGCTCGGGATTTTCGGCGCGGAAAGCGCATCGCGCTCGGCCGCCCACGCCGTCCTCTGGTCGACCATCTTGCCTAGAACCTGCTCGGCTTCGACGACCAGTTTCGGGACCGCGACTTCGATCTCAGGAGCGGTCTTGGCGATGCGGTCGGCGGTCGCCTGATAGTCGCGTCGAAGGTCGCGCGCCTTGTCGTTGCGGGCCCGGACGTCACGGTTCAGTTCGCCGCGCTCAGAGGCGATATCTTTGCGCTCCAGCGCCGTCGCCGCCGGCCCCAGATGCACGGTCGGCGCGCGGTCCACGCCGCGCGCCGCCAGACTCAAATGCGAGACCTGCGGGGCGTCCGGACCAAGGTGATGACGCAGGTGTCGGTTCTGAATTTCAGACCACGAGGCGCGCAACTGGGGAATGAAACTGGAGTGGTTCCAATCGCGGTTCTTGCCCGCGAAACCAGCGCGATCGACACGGCGGGTCGTGACCATGATGTGGGCGTGGAAATTACGCTGATCACCCTCCTTGCCGGGCCGGTGCATGGCGACGTCGGCGATCATGCCCTTGGCGACCAGGTGATCCTGCACAAAGGCGCGGACCAGGTCCCGGCGCTGCTCAAAATCAAGTTCGTACGGCAGCGCTAGGAGGACCTCCTGGGCGGGCACGGCGTCCTTGCGGCGCTCGGCAGCCTCGACGGCGTTCCATAGGGCTGCGCGGTCCCTGTAGGCCTGCGGCGCGTCATCCGGCGCCATGATCTCGGCGTGCTCGATCCCGTCCTTGTTCGAGAAGTCGAACTCCATGGCCAGGCGGTCATCGGTCAGCGCCTGGCCTGACCGGTACGCCGCCGCGGCCACGGCCGAGCGGCCAAGGCCGCGCTGGATGGTCTGCACCTGACACAGGAACGACGCCACTGAACTGCCCTCCCCTGCCGGCGTGAGCCGGCGGGATCGCTAAGGGCTCGGCCCTTGGCTCAAACCCCAGGCCGTCGCAGGCCGTGCGGGAGTTTGAGGGTGTCGGGCGGAGCCTGACCGCATCGTTGGCTGGGCGTAGCCCAACCAATGAGGATATGCGCCATTGTCTGCAACACCTCTGCCGCCACCATGGACCATCAGGAGCTATTTTGATAGAAAAAGTGCATCACGATCTTTTTCTTGATCAAGGGTGCCTGTCATGATCGCGGTCGATAAGCGCAAACGGAACACCCGGCCCTCCAAATATCGACCCCGCAGCGAGACCCAGAAGCAGAAGCGCAAGGACCTCTGGGCCGCCCGTGAAGCTGATCGCAAACTGGGGCGCCGGATCAGCGATGAAGACGCGCTGAAACTTCGCCTGGAGGAGCTTGAGGCGGCTTTGCGGGACGTGGGCCGCTTAGGGATTCACAACAAGCGCCACACCGTTCCGCTCGAAGATATCGCGGACGATGGCCAGCGTTTCGCCGTGCTGAAAGCCCGTGTCGAGCGCCTCGAAGCCCTGTGGGCGATCAACCAGAGAAAGCGCGAAACCCGGGGCAAGATCATCCTCGGCGGCGCCCTTCTGGCGGAGGCCGCCGACGAAGCTTGGCAGGAAGGCGAAGCCGACCTCCTGCATCGGCTGGTCGATATCCTGGACCGCCGGGTGGAGAGCGTCAGGGATCGGCTGACGGTGCGCGAACTGCTCGGAAACGTGCCCCTTCCGCTTCGCCAGGGCGGCGATCCCGGCGAGGATCTACTGGGCGCGCTGGAAGCCGTCGGCGGCGAAGCGCCCGACTTCGATGCGATGGCGGAGTCGGCCCTGGCGGACGATGACGACCGCCTTACGCCGAGCGAGGTGGACAGGGATTATGCCGACCTGGACGCCACCTGGCGCCAGCCGGCCTAGTGGCGGCGGTCGCTCGGGCGGCCGTCGGATTGTACGAAGATCGCTCGGGAGGGATCGACCGGCTGATCGCTATTCGGGTCCGCTGGCGCCGCCTGGAAATCAGTCCCCGAGGAGACCGGCGTAAGGACCGCGACGGGGCCTTCCACGGGCTCCGGCGGCGGCGTCACGGGTCCGGAAAACGCCCGGTTCTCGCCTACGAAGATGCCATCGTTCGGGACGCTCAAAGCGGATCTGGAGTCGGTCGGCGACGGCCTGGCCGAGCTCGAACGCCCTCCCCTGCCCCCGCCTCCTTTGGCAGCGTCGCCGCGGCCGGCTTCCACATAGAAGGTGTGGGCGCCAATCACCGCGGAGGATGGAGCGCCGCCAAAGTTCGTCAGGCCCGGCGACACCGCGCCGGCCGCCTCCCGGGCCGCGACGATCCGGGCGTTCTGGAAGAACCGCGCGCCATTCGTC
>JANYET010000007.1 GCA_025359785.1 Alphaproteobacteria bacterium
CAGGATCTTGAGCTTGTTGGTGATGATGCTCGGCTGGCAATCGAGCAGCGTCTCGGCCCAGTCGGCGTAGCGGCGCATCAGCCGGCCGGCCTCGGCGGCGGCCGCCGGATCGACGCCACGCACAGAGCGCCCGTCGGCTGACAGGCTGATGTTCTTGGTCCGGGCGTCTCCGTCCAGCTCCAGGCAGCGGGCTTCGTCGGGCCAGAGCGCGAACGGCTGCTCCGGTTCGATCAGGCCGTTCCGTTCAAGGTCGATTTGTGCGTTGGCGCGCATGGCTGGGCCTTACACCCGGTGGCGGCGCGGGCGAAGCCGGGTATGGTCGCGCCACGCTTTCAAGGAGGCCGCGTGGCCGAGACCGCCCTGACGACGACCCGCCAGGCATGACCTCGGGCGCCAGCGACCATCTCGTCCACGACGCCATCGGCGCGCCGCTGCATCCGCGCGAGGCGGGGGCGTGTATCGCGGTGGGGATCAATTCCCTGTTGATCCTGGGCGTGCTGCCGGTGCTGCTGGGCGCCCTCGCCGACGAGCATCGCCTGACTGCGGCCCAGATCGGCCTGACGGCGACCACCGAGCTCTTGTCCATGGGCGTGTTCACCGCCGCCATGGGACTGATGCGCCGACCGAGGCGGCTGAGACTGATCGGTGTGGTCGCGTCCCTCGGGCTGGCGGCCGCCGATCTGGCGTCGACCCGGATGACGGGCGACGGCATGATCGCGATACGGGGCGTCGGGGGCGCGCTGGAAGGCGTGCTGCTGTGGATCACCGTCTCGATGATCTCGCGCACAGTGACGCCGGAACGGTGGGCGGGCGTTTTCTTCACCCTGCAGACCCTGGCCCAGCTGGTGCTGGCGATCGGATTCGCGGTGTGGATCATCGGGGCCCACGGGGCGAACGGCGGTTTCGTCTCCCTGGCGGTCGTCGGCGCGCTGGGTGTCGTCCCCGCCCTGATGATCCCGTCGCGTTTCGAGCCCCTGGTGTCCGACCCGGAGATGAGCGGCGCGCCGCCAGCGCGGGGATGGCTGGCCCTGGTCGCCACCTTCGTCTTCGTCTCCGCTGGAGGCGCGATCGGGGTCTATCTCCAGCCCCTGGCGCATCAGGCCCATCTCGGCGCGGCGGTGGCGCGTACGGCGCTGTGGACCTCTCTGGGCGCCCAGGTCCTCGGCGGCGCCACGGCAACCCTGCTCGCCGGGCGGGTGCGCTATTTCACCGTCTTCCTGTTCAGCTCGGCGGTCTATCTCGCGACGTGGATCGGCTTCGGCTTCGACCTGCCGTCGTGGCTCTTCGTGACCGACAACCTCGCAGCCGGCTTCGGCGGGCTGCTTCTCGCGCCCTTCCTGGTGCCGTTCACCATCGACGCCGATCCGAGCCGCCGGGCCGCCGTGCAGAGCGGCGCGGCGCAGCTTCTGGGGGGAGCCGCGGGTCCGCTCCTGGCGTCGTTCGTGGTCAGCGACGCCAACGTCCGCGGCGTCATCGGGCTGGCGTGCAGCCTATTGCTGGCCGGTCTGGCCCTTGTGGCGGGCCTGAGGTTCAGCGGGCGCCGGTGATTTCCTTGATCAGGCCCTGGACCACGGGCTTGGCGCCGGCGTTCCACATCGCCTTCAGGTGGGTCAGGGTGTCGGCGGCGGGGCCGTCAAGACGCCAGTCGCAGCCGTCGAACCTGCAGCCGTCGAAGATCGGCGCTTCGCCGCCGCTGTAGATCAGGCGGCATTTGCGGAACTCGCAGTCCTCGAAGATCATCCCGTCGAGGTTGACCGTCTCGTGGGTGAAGGCGGTGGACCGCTGGGAGACGCCAAGCTCGGTCATTCAGAGCCTTCGGGAGCGACGCCGCCGGTTCGCTCGCGCTCCTCGCGTTCCTTAACCTCGCGCTTGAGGGCGGCCTTTTCGGCGACCTTCTGGGCCTTGACCCGCTCGCGATCGAGACGCTCGAACTGATAATTAGGTTTGCGCGCCATGCGGCGTCATCCTTCTCTTCTTATGACGGCGGGGCGCCTCAATCGCCGATTTCCTGCGATTTGGCGAGGCCCACGCGGGTGAGGCTCAGTTCGGCCGGAATTTGGGAGGCACCGCCGCGACCTCTTCAGGTGTCATCTTTCGAAGCGATTTGGCGATGAGCGGTTCGGCGAACCCGTTGGTGTCGGCGATCTTGAGGTCGAGATCGA
>JANYET010000012.1 GCA_025359785.1 Alphaproteobacteria bacterium
CCGCGAACTGGTAGAGGATCTGGGTCGGCGAGACGCGGGTGAAGCGCTCGGTCACCTTGGCGTTGGGGGAGAGCAGGATCGAGTTGTCGAAGTAGGGCCTTAAGGACTCCCCCGGATTGAAGTTGGTGGTCTCGACCACCAGGGTCTGGCCTTCCCACCAGCCGAAGCTGTCGCCCATCCAGGGCCGGATGTCAGGCCTCGGGTGGGCCTTGTCGGTGAGCCGGACGATCCGGGCGTCGTGGTTCATTTCCACCAGGATCGCGACGGCGTCCTTGGACTGCACGATCTGATAGTTGTTGTTGTAGAGCACGTTCAGCATCGGCGGGCCGGCGGTGGATCCGAAGCCCAGCACGCAGCGCTCCCCGAGCGGGCGGTTCTCCGGCCCATCCCAGCTGTTGCGCGCCTTGCGCAGCGCCTCGACGTAGGCCGCCCGGCCGGCGGTCGAATAGGGCAGGCGGCCATCCACGGGATCGACGATCCAGGAGGTCCGCACCTGACCCTTGATGCGGCCGAGGCTGACGCCCGGGTCGGTCCAGGAAGCGTTATAGCCGCCGGGATCGTTGGCGACGGGCGGCGCCCCGGCGTTGGCGTCGCTGGGCTTGTCCTGCTGGGCGCGCATGGCCGCGCGGCGCCTCTCCAGCGCCGCGGCTTCCGCCTCGGTCAGGGTCAGCGACTTGAACATCGCCGGCCGCTGCAGGCTGGTCAGCGAGGCGTTGGTCCAGGTTCCCTGCAGGTCCGGCTGGCCGAAGCCGTTCTTCGGCGCGTGATAGTCGGCGGCCCCAGCGGCGGTGGCGGAGGCGGCCAGCAGGGTGGCCAGGGCGAACGGGGCGAGGGCGCGGGCGAACGGTTTCATGCGCGGATTGTTCGCCCGCACGGCTCGGCTTGCAAGCGCGCTCGTGTATCGTCGGGCGGCAAGCCCAGGGGACGCACGCGATGGATGAGCTTTTCGACAAGGCCTGGACCCATATCGCGGTCACCCACCGCGAGGCGGTTTGCGAGGTGGCGCTGGCCCGGCCCGAGGCCCGCAACGCCCTGAACGGGGCCCTGATGGAGGAGTTGACCGAGGCCGCGCGGCTCCTGCGGCTGCGCACCGACGTCTTGGCGGTGATCCTGACCGGCACGGACAGCTACTTCTCCGCCGGGGCCGACCTGGGCGCGAGCCAGGCCCGGGCGGCGCAGGCGACCCTGCTGGAGGCCCGCCGCTCGGTCATGGCGGGGCCAGACATGTGCAAGGCCTGGGACGAAGTGGAAGCGGTGACCATCGCGGCCATCGAAGGCTATTGCATCGGCGGGGCCTCGGCGTTGGCGGTTTCCTGCGACTTCCGGGTGATGGGCGCGGGCGCCTACATGCGCCTGCCTGAGGTCCCGCTGGGGATGAACATGAGCTGGCGGACGCTGCCCAAGCTGGTGGCCCTGGCCGGACCGTCGCGCGCCAAGCAGTACGTCATGTTCGGCGAGGCGGCGGACGCCGAGCGCTGCCTCGACTGGGGCTTCGCCGACGAGGTCGCGCCGGCCGGCGAGGCGTTGGCCGCCGCGCGCCGCTGGGCCGCCAAGGTGGTCGCCCTGCCGCCCTTGCCGGTACGCATGACCAAGGAGGCGGTGAACGCCATCTCCGCCGCCACCGCCCAGGCCAGCATCTACATGGACCGCGATCAGTACTTGCTGGCCAGCCGCACTAGCGACTACCGCGAAGGCATCGCCGCGTTTCGCGAGAAGCGGCCGGGCAAGTTCAAAGGAGACTAGGCGTGAGCGCGCTCAGAACCCTGATCGATGCGATCGCCGAGGGCGACGCCGCACGCTGCGCCGATCTGCTCGCCGCGGAGCCTGGACTGGCGCTGGCCAGCGTCGAGGGCGGCGCCACGCGGGATGACGCCTCGGCGAACTATCTCGTGTCGATCGAACACTACGTCTACGCCGGCGACACCGCGCTCCACATCGCCGCGGCGGCCTATCAACCGGAGATCGCGGCGCGGCTGATCGCCCTTGGGGCCGATGTCCGGGCGAAGAACCGGCGCGCCGCCCAGCCCCTGCACTACGCCGCCGACGGACACCCGGCGTCCCCCGGCTGGAACCCACAGGCCCAGGCCGCGACCATCGCGCGCCTGATGGAGGGCGGCGCCGATCCGAACGCGGAGAGCCAGGGCAGTGTGACGCCGCTCCACCGCGCCGTGCGGACTCGATGTGCGGCGGCGGTCGCGGCGTTGCTGGCCGGTGGCGCGGAGGCGGGGCGCAAGACCGCCAGCGGCTCGACGCCGCTGGTGCTGGCCACGCGCCAGACCGGGCGCGGCGGCAGCGGATCGCCGGAGGCCAAGGCCCAACAGGCGGAAATCGTGCGCCTGTTGGAGTCTTAGAACACCGCCATGGCCGCGCGGATCGCCATGATCAGCAGGACGACCGAACTGACCATGAAGATCGAGAAGCGGACGACCACCGCATTGACGGTGGATTGCACGAGGCTGTGGACTACCCGCAGCCCCACATAGCCCCAGGCCAGCCAGGCGTTGAGGCCCGTCCCGAGACCCAGGAACGCCAGGGAGAGCGCCGTGGCGTAGAAGATCGTCGGCTGCTCCATCAGGTGATTGTAGTTGTCAGCCTTCCAGCGGACCTCGGGCGGGATGGCTTCGTCGAACTCGGAATGCGGGCGGCGCGGGTCGAAGGCGATCTTCAGGCGGGTGATGGCCGGGATGCGGGTGGCGTAGAGCCAGGCCCACATGACGAAGGACCAGAGCACGAGGGCGATCACGGGCGCGAGAATGGGACTGGGCATCGGGGTCTCCAGGATCAGGCGTTGCGGGCCATCAGGCCGCCGTCGACCGGGATGGTCACGCCGGTGATGAAGGACGCGGCCGGCAGGCAGAGGCTGAGGGTCATGTGAGCCACCTCTTCCGGGCGGCCATAGCGGCGCAGCGCCGTGCGGCGGCGCGCGAAGGTTTCCTTGTCGGCGTGGGGGATCGCCTCGGTCATGCCGGTGAGGATCGGTCCGGGGCAGATGCAGTTGACGGTGATCCCCTCCGGCCCGAGCTCGACGGCGAGCGCGCGGGTCAGGCCAGTCACGGCGGCCTTGGCCGCGGCGTAGGGGCTGTCTCGGCTGGTGGCGCCCAGGGCCTCGGTGGAGGCGATGTTGACGATGCGCGGGTGGGCGGACTTGCGCAGGTAGGGCAGGGCGGCGCGGATGATCCGCTGCTGGGCGGTGATCAGGATGTCGAAGGCGCGCCCCCAGACGTGCTCGTAGCCATCGGAATCGATGGGCGCGAAGGCCGAAATCCCCGCGTTGTTGACCACCATGTCGAGGCCGCCGAACCGCGCCGCGGCGGCGGCGACCACCGTCTGGATCGCGACCGGATCCGAGACGTCCAGCGTCCAGGCCTCGGCGCTGAGGCCTCGGTGGACCAGGTCGTCGGCGACCTCGCGCACGGATTCCTCGGCGATGTCGGTGAGCGCGACGTGCGCGCCCTCGGCGGCGAACACCTCGGCGGTGGCGCGGCCCATGCCGCTGGCCGCGCCGGTGATGAGGACAGTGGAGCCGGCGACGGAGCGAGATGTGGCGGTCACAGGCTGAGGCCCCCATCGACGATCAGCGTCTGGCCGACCACGTAGGCCGCCAGCGGCGAGGCCAGGAACAGCGCGGCGCCGGCCATGTCCCCAGGCGTACCCATGCGGCCCAGCGGGATCGAGCCCAGCGCGCCCGCCAGCCGGTCGGGGTGCTCGGTGGTGACCTTGGTCAGTTTGGTGTCCACCAGGCCGGGCGCCAGGCCGACGACGCGGATGCCGTCCCGCGCCCAGGCCTGCCCCAGGGTCTTGGTCAGGCTGACCGCGCCGGCCTTGGAGGCCGCATAGGCCGGGTTACCGCGGTTGGCGGTGTAGCCGGAGACCGAGCTGACAATGATGATCACGCCCTTCCGCGCCGCCAGCGTGTCGTGGAACTTCGCGGCGCAGGCCATCAGGCTGTCGAGGTTGACGGCCATCACCCGGTCCCAGCCTTCCGGCTCGAACTCGCCCCGCCGATAGACGACGGTCCCCTGGCAGAGGATCAGCACATCCAGCGCCGGCGGCCCATCCGCCGCGGCGATCTGGCCACGATCGCCGACATCGACCTGGGCATAGGCCAGGCCGTTCAGGTCGGAACCCTCGACGCCGTCGTAGTCCTCCGCCCGGGCTCGTGTGCCCCAGACGTGGACCGCCGCGTCGTGTTCGAGGAACGCATGGGCGATGCCGTTGCCGATGCCGCTGGAGCCGCCCACCACCAGGACGGCCTTCTTGTTGAAATCGAGTTCGTTCATCGCTATCGCCCCTTGAAGACTGGTTCGCGTTTTTCCAGGAAGCTCGCGACGCCTTCTTTGTGGTCCTCGCTCTTCATCAGTTCGCGGATCGCGCCGATGGCCCAGGCGCCGATCTCGCGCGGGTCGCCATACGCGCTGCGGCCGAGGCCTTCCTTCAGCCTCTGCACGGCGAGCGGCGGGTTGGCGGCGATCCGCGCGGCCAGTGCGAGGGCGCGCGGCATCAGGTCCGCGTGGACCACCACCTCGGTGACCAGGCCGACGCGCAAGGCCTCGGCGGCGTCGATGACATCGCCGGTGAACAGCAGTTCGGCCGCCTTTGCGGGGCCGACGATGGCCGGCAGTCGGTAAAAGCCTCCGACATCGCAGGGCAGGCCGCGCTTGACGAAAAGCTCAGCGAATTTAGCTCTCTCCGAGGCAATCCTGATGTCAGCGAAGAGCGCCAGTTCCATTCCCCAGCCGACCGCGGCGCCATTGACCGCGGCGATCACCGGCTTCGTGCATTCCAGCGCGGCCATGGCCGCCGGGGTCGCGGTCGGCGCGGCGGCGGGCGTCGCGGAGGCTCGCTTCGGTCCGGCCATGATCTCGCCCACGTCGTCGCCGGAACAGAAGGCCGGATCGGCGCCGGTAACCACGACGCAGCGCACCGCCGGGTCGGCGGATGCCGCGCGGAATGCCGCCTCCAGCTGGTCGTAGGCCCGGTAGTTCAGCGCGTTGCGCCGATGCGGGCGGTCGAGCGTGATCGTCGCGATGTGCGCCGCGACCGCCAGGGTGACGCCATCGGCGCCGGTTGTGATCTCGGTCGTCGCCATGGCGCCGCCCTCCCGCGCCAATGCTGGCACGCGGGACGGTGAGGTCAATGCCGGCCGTATGCGGATTACGCCAAGTCACCCTTGCCACCGCGACGGCCAGCGCTGAGCATGGCGGTCCCAGGGAGAAGAGGCGAAATGCCCGAATTCAGAACCATCGAGGCGGGCGCCGCGCGGATTCGCGTGGCCACCCAGGGGCAGGGGCCGCTGGTGCTCATGGTGCACGGCTTTCCGGAAAGCTGGTTTTCCTGGCGCCATCAACTCGGCCCCATCGCCGCGGCGGGCTTCACGGCGGCGGCCATCGACGTGCGTGGCTATGGCGGTTCCGACAAGCCGGGCGAGGTCGCCGCCTACGATATGGAAAGCCTGACGGCGGACGTGGCAGGGGTCGCCAAGGCGCTGCAGCCGGACGCGGCGGCCATCCTGATCGGCCACGATTGGGGCGCGCCCATCGTCTGGAATTCCGCCCTGTCGCGGCCGGAGGCGTTCTCGGCGGTGGCCGGCCTGTCGGTGCCATTTACCGGCGTCCCCAACCGGCCGTTCAACGAGATCTTTACCGAGGCCTTCACCGCGAAAGGCCACTTCTTCTACCAGGCGTGGTTCCAGGACGTGGGGCCGCCGGAAGCGGAGGCCGAGGCCGACGTGCGCGGCTTCCTGCGCAAGTTCTACTACGGCATCTGCGGCGATGCGCCGGATGGGACCTGGCCGCAGAAGACCCACGGCGCGACGTTGCTGGAGGGCATGGTCGATCCGGCGGTGTTCCCCGCCTGGCTGAGCGATGCCGACCTCGACTACTACGTCGACCAGTTCACGGCGTCAGGCTTCTTCGGGCCGATCAGCCGCTATCGCAACCATGAGCGCGACTTCGCGTGGCTTCAGGCGTTCAAGGGCCGCAAGCTGGACATGCCGACCTTGCTGATCGGTGGCGACCGCGATCCGGCGTTCAACGGTTTCGGCCGCATCGCCGACCCCGGCGCGACGATGCGCCAGCATGTCAGCGACCTGCGCGGCGTCCACGTCCTGCCGGGCGTCGGCCACTGGACGCAGCAGGAGCGGCCGGCGGAGGTCAACGCCCTGCTGATCCCCTGGCTGAAGGGGCTCCAATGATCCGGCTCTACCATTGCACCGATGCGCGATCGTTCCGGCCGCTCTGGGCGCTGGAGGAACTGGGTCTCGACTATGGGCTGACGGTCATGCCGTTCCCGCCGCGTTATCGGGCGAAGGAATTCATGGTCGTCAATCCGCTGGGCACGATCCCGGCGCTGCTCGACGGCGAGACCTTCATGACGGAGTCCTCAGCCATCGTGCAGTACCTGGTCACCCGCTACGGGCCGAGCGACCTGGCGGTGGCGGTTTCCGATCCAGCCTACGGCGCGTGGCTCAACTGGCTGCATTTCGGCGAGGCGACGCTGACCTTCCCGCAGACCCTGGTGCTGCGCTATCGCCGCTTCGAGCCCGGCAAGGCCGAGGTGGTCGCCGACGACTACGCCAAGTGGTTCCTGAGCCGGCTGAAGGCCGTGGACCGGGCGCTGGAAAATACCGACTGGCTGTGCGCCGGCCGGTTCACGGCGGCCGACATCTCCGTCGGCTACGCCCTGCTGCTCGCCACCCAGCTCGGGCTCGACGCTGAGTTCACGCCGGCCATCGCGGCCTATTGGGCCCGCCTGCAGGCGCGCCCGGGCTTCCAGGCGGCTAAGGCCGCGCAGGTCGCCCACGCGCCGGAAGGCTCCGGGGCGTTCGCCACATGAGGGCGTTGCACGAAGGCCACATGAGGGCATTGCACGAAGGAATGGGCCGATGATCACGCTCTACGACCACCCCCTGTCGCCCTATGGCCAGAAGGTGAAGATCGCGCTGCGCGAAAAGGCCGTGGCGTTCGAGACGGTGTCGCCCGGCGGCCTGGGCGCGGGCGGCGCGGTGGGTGCGTTTGCGCAGGCCAATCCGCGCGCCGAGGTGCCGACCCTAGTGGACGGCGAGGTCGCGGTGTTCGATTCCACCGTGATCCTGGAATATCTCGAAGACGCCTATCCGACGCCGGCCCTGCTGCCTGCCACCCCCGCCGACCGCGCTCGCGTGCGGATGCTGGAGGAGGTGATGGACACCCATTTCGAGCCGATCACCTGGGGCCTGTCCGAACTGCGCTGGTTCAAGCGCGCGACGGGCGAGGAGGCCGCCAGGATCGAGGCCGCCGCGGCCCGCCAGCTGGCCGGCTTCCACGCCTGGCTGGAACGCCAGCTGGGCTCGCGCGACTGGTTCAACGGCGAGACCTTCGGTTGGGGCGACCTGGCGGTGGCGCCGTTCCTTAATGGCGCGGCGGGTCAGGGGCATCCACCACCGCAGGGCTCGCCGCTCGCCGCCTGGCTCGCCCGCGCCAACGCCCGGCCGTCGGTGGCCGACACCACCGCCGAGATCGCCGCCCTGGCGCGCACCTCCGGCATGGCCAATGTCGCCGAGCTGGTGGAGAAGGGCCTCTTCAAGCGCGAGTACCGCGACCATCGGCTGGAATGGATGATGAAGTCCGGCGGCCTGGATGTGGTGTTGCAGGGGCTTGAGCGCGGCAACATCCGCTTCACGCCCGAGTTCAGTTAGGGGGAGTTCGGCATGGCCGACGAGATCATCCTGCATCACTACGACACCTCGCCCTTCTCGGAGAAAGTGCGGGTCATGCTGGGGGTGAAGGGCCTGTCCTGGCGCTCCGTCGTCCAGCCGGTGATCATGCCGAAGCCCGAGCTGGTTCCGCTGACCGGCGGCTACCGGCGCATCCCGGTGCTGCAGATCGGCGCCGATATCTATTGCGACACGCAGGTGATCCTGGCCGAGCTGGAGGCGCGCCACCGCAAGCCCGACGTGGTCAAGGGCGCGGACTGGGCGGTCAACCTGTGGGCCGACCGGCTGTTCTTCCAAGTCACCGTGGCGGTAGTGTTCGGCGAAATGGGCGACAGCGTCCCAGAAGCCTTCATCAAGGACCGCGAGAAACTCTCCGGGCGCCCCTTCGACATGGCCGCCATGAAGGCGGTGGCCGGGCCGATGAAGAGCCAGTGGCGGGCGCACGCGGCGTGGATCGAGCGGGGCCTGGCGAGCAATGATTTCCTCGGTGGATCAACACCGTCTCTCTCAGACGTCGCGGCCTACATGAACGTCTGGTGGCTGGGCCGCGCGGCGCCGGCGGCGCTGGCCGCCCTGCTCGAGGGCCTGCCGAAGACCATAGGCTGGGCCGAGCGGATGAAGGGGCTGGGGCACGGCCGGCGGCTCGACATGGCCGGGGCCGACGCGCTGGCGGCCGCCAAGGCCGCGACGCCCGCCAAGGCGAGCGGTCACGACGCCGCCGATCCCTCTGGCCTGGCGGCCGGCGCGAGCGTGAGCGTCCGCGCCGACGACTACGGCCGCGATCCGATCGAAGGCCGCCTCGTCGTGGCCAACGCCGAACGCATCGTCATCGCCCGCGAGAGCGCCGACCTGGGCGTCACCCATGTGCATTTCCCGCGGGTCGGCTATCTGCTGGCCGCCGCCTGAGATCTTGAGGAGCTGAGCCATGAACGACCGGGTCACGGTGGATATCCAGGACGGCGTCGCCGACGTGCGGCTGGTCCGGACCGACAAGATGAACGCGCTCGATGACGCCATGTTCTCGGCCCTGATCGAGACGGGCGAGCGGCTGAAGGGCGAGGCCGGTGTTCGCGCCGTGGTGTTGTCGGGCGAGGGCCGGGCCTTTTGCGCCGGCCTCGACATGGGCAGTTTCGCGGCCATGGCGTCGGGCGAGCGGGCGCAGCGCAGCAGCGCCGAGGCGCTGCTGACGCCCAAGCGCACCGAGGGCGGCTCCAACCGCGCCCAGCACGCCTGCATGGTCTGGCGCGAGATCCCGGTTCCAGTCATCGCCGCCGTGCATGGCGTGGCGTTCGGCGGCGGCTTCCAGCTGGCGCTCGGCGCGGACCTGCGGTTCGTCACCGCCGATGTGAAACTGGCGGTGCTCGAGATCAAATGGGGCCTGATCCCCGACATGGCCGGCATGGTGCTGATGCGCGGGCTGGTGCGCGACGACGTGGCCCGCGAACTCACCTACACCGGCCGGATCTTCGGCGGCGACGAGGCGGTGAGCATGGGCCTGGCGACCCGCGTCTGCGCCGATCCGCGCGCCGAGGCCCTGGCGCTGGCCGCCGAGATCGCCACAAAGAACCCGCATGCTATCCGTGCGGGCAAGCGGCTGCTCAACCTGATGGGTGAGGGCGACCAGCCCGCGATCCTGCTGGCGGAAAGCCAGGAGCAGGGCGCGCTGATCGGCTCGACCAACCAGGTTGAGGCCGTGATGGCGAACCTGCAGAAACGGGCGCCGCAGTTCGCCGACTAGCGGTTAGCGATTGGCGGCCAGTCTGACCTTGGGATCGGGCATCTGGGCCAGGGTCGTCCGCGTGGTCGCCGCGACGCAGGCGCGCATCTCGTCGATCGGATAGCTCGCTCCGAAGGTTTCAAGGGCGCAAAGCCGTTGGGCGGCCTTGAAGACCTCCGCGCGGAGCTGATCGGCGGATTTGCCGGCGGTGGCGATGCGGATCGACTCCGCGCTGGCCGGGAGCGCGAGAAGGGCGGCCGCGGCCGCCAGGATAACGATACGGGTCATGATGTTTGGTTCCGGATTGAGGTTGCTTCCAACCCCTTTCACGGCGCTTCCTTCGGCGGCGGCTGGATACTGACGTCAGCCTGTCGCCGACCACCAGACTAGCCGCTGCGCCGTAGCGGGCAATCGAAAATGGTGCGGCGCGGCATGGATAATATTGCATTGCACAAGACTAAGGCGCGCGCTGCCCTCCAGGCATTCAGCCGCGGCCGATAAACGGCATCTTGGTCGCCATCACCGTCATGAACTGCACGTTGGCGTCGAGCGACAGGCCGGCCATGTAGAGCACCGCGTCGGCGACGGCGGAGACGTCCATCACCGGCTCGGCGGCGACCCTTCCGTCGGCCTGCGTCACGCCCTGGCTCATGGCCCGGGTCATCTCGGTGCCGGCGTTGCCGATGTCGATCTGGCCGCAGGCGATGTCGTAGGCCCGGCCATCCAGCGACGCGGAGCGTGTGAGCCCGGTGATCGCGTGCTTGGTGGCGGTGTAGGCGACCGACCGGGGCCGGGGCGCATGCGCCGAGATCGAGCCGTTGTTGATAATCCGGCCGCCGCGCGGGTCCTGGTCCTTCATGAGGCGGAACGCGGCCTGGGTGCAGAGGAAGGCGCCGGTCAGGTTGATGTCCACGACCCGCTTCCAGTGGTCGAGCGACAGGTCCTCCAGCGGCACGGGCGGCGCGCCGGTCCCCGCATTGTTGAACAGCAGATCGAGGCGCCCGAATCGGGCCTTGGTCGCTTCGAAAAGGGCAGCCACGGAGCCCTGATCCGCGACGTTCGTGGGGTGAGCCAGGGCGCGGGACGCGGCGTCGCCGGCCAGGTCCGCGGTCTCGTCGAGAACATCGGCCCGGCGGCCGGCCAGCGCCACCGACCAGCCGGCGTTCAGTAGCGCCAGAGACACAGCCCGGCCGATACCGCTGCCCGCACCCGTGACGATGGCGACCTTGGCTGTTGCGCTCTGCATCGCTGCTGGATAGCGCTATCGCCGCCCGGTGCACAACGTTGCTTCGGCGAGGGGATCAACGACCATGGCCGCTGTCACGCCACCGCCTGCTGCTCCGGTTGAGGTCATCGTGGTCTATGCGCCGCGCCTGGCGCCGCTGGGCGGTGAGGCGGCGTTCAGCGCCGTGCAGGTGGGCCCCGAGATCCTGAAGACCACGCCTCGGCTCGATCAGGCGCTGGAAAGCGCGCCCGGCGTCTCGCTGTTCCGCCGCACGACTTCGCTCTCGGCCAATCCGACGACCCAGGGTGTGTCGCTGCGCGCCATCGCCGGCTCCGGCGCGGGTCGGGCGCTGGTGACCCTGGACGGCGCCCCGGTGAACGACCCGTTCGGCGGCTGGGTGATCTGGACCGCCTTGCCCTCGGAAGGCCTGGCGGGCGCGACGATCGTGCGTGGCGCCGGCGCCGGCCCCTATGGCGCGGGGGCGCTGACCGGCGTCATCGCCTTGCAGGAACGTGGCGCGCGCGACGGCCTGGGCGCCGTCGACATCTCGGCGGGCGAGCGCAACAGCTATCGCGCCGCCGTCTCCGGCGGGACCCAGAGCGTGCTGATCACCGCCGCCAGCGAGCGCACCGACGGCTACACGCCGGTGCGCGGCAAGGCCGCTGGCGCCGCGGACACTCCGCTCGATCTGCGCGATTCCAGCGCCGCGATCCGCGTCCAGCACGATTTCAATGGCGTCCAGGCCGCCGCCCGGCTCGAGGCGTTCGAGGAAAAGCGCGGCGCGGGCCTGCTGGGCGCCCGCTCGACGGCGAAGGGCACGTCGGAGACCATCACCCTGGCGCGGCCCGCCACCCAGGGCGTCGGTGGTTGGCGGCTGCAGGCCTGGGCGCGGACCAGCGACCTCGCCAACAGTTCCGTGGCGGTGGCGGCCGGGCGTGCGACGACCACGCCGGCCAACAACCAGTTTTCGACGCCAGCCCAGGGCTATGGCGTCAACGCCGCCCTGCAAGGTCACTGGGGGCTCGCCACCTGGGAGGTCGGCGCCGACGCGCGGATGGCCAATGGCACGGACCACGAGCAGTTCCGCGTCGTGGCCGGCAAGTTCCTGATGGGGCGCGACGCGGGCGGCCAGACCTCGGTCGGCGGGGTCTATGTGGAAGGCGCGTACGATCAGGGCCCCTGGCTGGTCACCGGCGGCGCACGGATCGACCGCTGGCGGTCTTGGGACGCGGAGCGCCGCGAGTTCGTGCTGGCCACCGGCGTCACCACCATCAACACCTCGGCGCCCGAGGCGTCGGGGACCGTGCCCACGGGCCGCGTCGGCGTCCGCTACACGCTAACGCCCGAGGTCTGGCTGCGGACGGCGGCCTACGCGGGCTTCCGCGCGCCGACCCTGAACGAGCTGCACCGGCCCTTCCGGGTCGGCAACGACATCACCGAGGCCAACCCGCTGCTGACGCCGGAGAAGCTCTACGGGATCGAGGCCGGGATCGGCGGCGACGCGCCGTTCCGCTGGCAGGCCAGCGTCTTCTACAATCAGCTCAACGACCCGATCACCAATGTGACCCTGGGCGTCGGACCCGGCACGATCGCCGCCCTGCCGATCGCTGGCTTCATCCCGGCCGGCGGCACGCTGCGCCAGCGGCGGAACACCGGCGAGATCGATGCCTGGGGCGTTGAGGGCGATGCGTCCGGTGAGGTGGCGACGTCGCTGACGTGGCGCACGGCCTTCGCCTACACCCACGCCCGCGTGGACGGCGGCGCGACGGCGCGGCAACTGACCGGCCTGAGACCCGCCCAGACCCCGGAATGGACGCTGACCGGCGGCCTCGACTGGCGGGCGATGGAGCGCCTGAGCCTGGGGGCCAACATCCGCTATGTCTCGGAGCAGTTCGACGACGATCTGAATATCCGCAGACTGGCGCCGGGCGCCGAGCTGAACGCCCGCGCCGCCTGGAGCCTGGGGCCCGGCCAGGAGCTCTACCTGGCCGTGGACAACCTCGCCGATGCCCGGATCTCCACCGGCAAGACCGCCGATTTCGTCAGCAGCTATTCAGAGCCCCGCACCTTCCGGGTGGGCTTCAGCTATCGGCGCTAAGCCTCGGCGGAACCCGCGGCGGCTTGGGCGGCGGCGTCCGCCATCACCTGCTCATGCCGCGCCACGACGCGGGGCCAGAGGCCGGCGGCTTCCGGGAGGTCGATGGTGAAGTCGCGGGCCAGTACCTCGACCAGGTCTTCGGCGCTGTCGATCAGCCGCTCGCGCCGGACACCGCCCTCGATCTGACGGTAGCTGCGGCCGACCAGCTGAAGAATCTCGACGCCCCGGTAGCGCTGGCAGATCAGGTTCTGCACGAAGGGCGAGTCTGGCGCGTCGTGCAGCCAGTCGCACTTTTCCTGCAGCACCGCCGGATCGGCGGGCTCGACGATGAAGTCGAAGGATTTCGCGCCGCCGGCCGGGTGGTTGTGGAAGCGCCACCATTGCGCGTCGAGGGCTTCGAGACGGAAGTCATAGCCGTCGAATGACAGGGGGCCTGGCGCCAGCTGAAAAGGCTCCAGCGCGCCGTCGCCAAAGCCGACGTCGGCGATCCAGGGTCCGCCCATCCCGGAGCCGGCCGCGCCGTCTTGTGACTCCACCAGCAGCACCAGGTGGCTGCCGATCATGAAGTCACCGCGCGCCTCGCGCATCGCGGCGCCGGCCATGCGGGTGACCTTGAAGCCGATGGCCTGCAGCACCGCGCCGAACAACCCGTTCATCTCGTAGCACCAGCCCCCACGCCGCCGGGTGACGATCTTGTCGAAGGCGGCGGCCGGGTCGAGGCTCACCGGCCGTCCGAGCTGAACGTCCAGGCTGTCGTAGGGGATCGCCAGCAGGTGCGCCCGGTGCAGCGCCACCAGCGTAGCTACGTCCGGCCGCGCGTCGCCCCGAAAGCCGATCCGGTCGTAGTAGGCTTGAAGGTCCATGGCCGCGCTACTCGGCCTGGGCCGGGGCCGCCGCGCCGGTGATGAGGGCCACGATCTCGGGGCTGATATTGTCGGCGCCCTTCTCCATCATGTGCTGGACGATCCGCGCGCCGACCGCGCCGCGCACCTCGGTGGTGAACGCCTCCTTGTTCTCCTTGACCCAGGCCATCGAGGCCGAGCGGTTGTCGTTGAGATTCTGGAAGTGCGGGAAGACGTAGCGGGCCATGAGTTCGTA
>JANYET010000050.1 GCA_025359785.1 Alphaproteobacteria bacterium
CGGGTTGGCGAGCGTCCATGCGCCGCCGCCGAACGGCTTGGCCCGCGCGTCGGACAGGAAGCTCCATGTCACCGCTTCGTCGAGGCCGCGTGCGGCGGCGGCGCGGCGGGCGCGGCGCTCCAGTTTCTGTTCGGGTGTCGCGGTGGGTTTCGCCACGCCGGGCAGACGCGCGAGCGGGATCGAGGGGACCTTTCCGATGCCTTCGATACGGATCACTTCCTCGACCAGATCGGCCGGGCCGTCCACGTCGCGGCGCCATGTCGGCACCGTGACGGTCCAGTCGGCCGCGACCACGAAGCCGAGGCTTTCGAGGATCGCCTGTTGCCGGTCCGGCGCGATGGCGAGGCCGCCGAGCGTTTCGGACAGAGCGGGATCATACACGAAGTTGCGCGGCGCGACTGGCGGGGTGCCGGCGCGGGTGACATCGCTGGCTGTGCCGCCACAAATATCGAGCACCAATGCGCAGGCGATGGCGAGGCCGTCTTCGAGGAACGCCGGGTCCACACCGCGTTCGAAGCGCTGGCGCGCGTCGCTGGTCAGGCCGAGTTTCTGGCCGGTGCGCGCGATATGGTCGGGATCGAAGAAGGCGCATTCGATCAGCACGTCGGTGGTCGTGTCCGATACGCCGGATTCCTCGCCACCCATGATGCCGCCGATATCGTGGACGTGCGAGGCGTCGGCGATCACCGTCATGCCAGCGTCCAGCGTATAGGTCTTGCCGTTGAGCGCGAGAACCTGTTCGCCCGCCACTGCCTTGCGCGCGACGAGACCACCGTCGAGCTTCGCGCGATCATAGACGTGCAGCGGGCGACCGAGATCGATCATCACGTAATTGGTGATGTCGACCAGGGCGGAAATCGGCTTCTGGCCGATCGCGGTGAGGCGGCGGCGCATCCATGCGGGTGCGGTGCCGTTCTTCACGCCGCTGACCGACTGGCCGTAGAAAGCCGGGCAGCCTTCGCTATCGTCGGTGCGCACGTCCGGGCCGGAGCCCGCGCCCGTCACGGGTGCGACGCTGAACGGTTTCAGCGTCCCTAGGCCCGTCGCGGCGAGATCGCGCGCGATGCCGCGCACGCCGGTGCAGTCGGGGCGATTGGGGGTGAGCTTGACCTCGATCACGGGATCGCCGAGCCCCAGTGCGTCGGCGTACCTCTCGCCGATCTTGCCAGCGAACGTCGCATCGAGTTCGACGATGCCGGTGTGCGCGTCGCTCAATTCCATTTCGCGTTCGGACAGCATCATGCCGTTGGAGACGACGCCGCGCACCGGCTTCTTCTCGAGCGTCAGCTTGGTGCCGGGGATGTAGGCCCCCAGCGGCGCGAACACGCCGACCAGCCCCGCCCGCGCGTTGGGCGCGCCGCACACCACTTCCACGGTCGGCTTGCCGGGCGCGATCTCGACTTGCAGCACCCGCAGCTTGTCGGCGTTCGGATGCGGCTTGGCCTCGACCACGCGCGCGATGGTGAACTGCGCCAGCGTCTCGGCCTGGTCCTCGATGCCGTCCACCTCGACGCCGATCTGGTCGAGCATATGGCGTATGTCGGCCAGCGACGCCTCGGTGTCGAGATGATCTTTCAGCCAGGAGAGCGTGAATTTCATGAGGATGAGGTCTCGATGCGAACGTCCCCTCTCCCCGTCTTCACGGGGCGAGGGTCGGGGTGAGGGGCGACCACAGGCGCGGCTGTCGCCCGGTTCTTGCGGTGGGTTAGCGCGGCCGATGGCCCCAACGCAAGCCTCGACCCTGCCCCACCCTTCCCCGGCAACGCGGCATGGCGTATGGGCGCGCAACCCCTTGCCAGGATCTCAGCACCACCCATGATCAATCTCGACGGTATTTCCAAGCAGAACGGCCACCAGATCCTGTTCATCGACGCCTCCATGGGCGTCCAGAAGGGCGAGAAGGTCGGGCTTGTCGGCCCGAACGGCGCGGGCAAGACGACGCTGTTCCGCATGATCACCGGCCAGGAGCCGCCGGACGACGGACTGGTCGTGATCGATCCCGGAATGACCATCGGCTATTTCAGCCAGGACGTCGGCGAAATGTCGGGCCAGAGCGCGGTCGCCGCCGTTATGGACGGCGTCGGGCCCGTCAGCGCTCTGGCGACCGAGATGTCCCGGCTTGAAGCGGCCATGGTTGATCCCGACCAGGCCGACGCGATGGACGCCATCATCGAACGCTATGGCGAGGTTCAGGGACGCTTCGAGGAACTGGACGGCTATGCGCTGGACGCGCGGGCGCGCGAAGTTCTGGCCGGCCTGAGCTTCAGCCAGGAACGCATGGACGGCGATGTCGGCCTGCTGTCGGGCGGCTGGAAGATGCGCGTGGCGCTGGCCCGCATCCTGCTAATGAGGCCGGACGGCATGCTGCTGGACGAGCCCAGCAACCACCTCGACCTGGAAAGCCTGATCTGGCTCGAGGGCTTCCTCAAGTCCTATGACGGCGCCCTGTTGATGACGTCGCACGACCGCGCCTTCATGAACCGGATCATTGGAAAGGTGGTGGAGATCGACGCCGGCTCGCTCATCACCTATTCGGGCGATCTCGACTTCTACGACCAGCAGCGCGCGCTCGGCGAACAGCAACGCCAGGCACAATACGAGCGCCAGCAGGCCATGCTGGCCAAGGAAATCAAGTTCATCGAGCGGTTCAAGGCGCGCGCCAGCCACGCCGCCCAGGTCCAGAGCCGGGTGAAGAAACTCGACAAGATCGAGCGTGTGGAAGCGCCGCGCCGTCGTCAGTCGGTCCAGTTCGACTTCAGGAGCCCGCCGCGGTCGGGCGACGACGTGATCAGCCTGCGCAATGTCCACAAGGGCTATGGCGCCCAGCGGATTTACGAAGGCCTCGATTTCCTGGTGCGCCGCAAGGAACGCTGGTGCGTCCTAGGCGCCAACGGCGCCGGAAAGTCGACGCTGTTGAAACTCGTTGCCGGCGCCACCACGCCCGATCAAGGCACGGTCGGCATCGGGGCCAGCGTCAGGATAGGCTATTTCGCCCAGCATTCCATGGACTTGCTGGACGGCGAGGAAACGATCTTCGAGTCCCTGGACGGCGCCTTCCCCCAGGCAGGCCAGGGCGCGCTGCGAACGCTCGCGGGGTGCTTCGGCTTCTCCGGCGACGATGTCGAAAAGCCCTGCCGCGTCCTGTCTGGCGGCGAGAAGGCGCGCCTGGTCATGGCCAAGATGTTGTTCGATCCGCCGAACCTGCTGGTGCTCGACGAGCCCACCAACCATCTCGACATGGTGACAAAGGAAATGCTGGTTGGCGCCCTCGCGGACTTTGAGGGCACCATGCTCTTCGTTTCGCACGATCGCCATTTCCTGGCGGCCCTGTCGAACCGCGTGCTGGAGCTGACGCACGACGGGGTCCATCAGTATGGCGGCGGCTATTCGGAATACGTCGCCCGCACTGGCCAGGAAGCGCCGGGACTGCACCCGGGAGGGTAGCGACGCTGGCCCCGGGCGCGGCGGCGGGGGTCAGTGGGCTCCGAACACCGCCATTACGTCGGTGCGGAACGCCGCCATGCTGGCCGGGCGGCTGTAGAACATGTGGCCGCCGGGGTAGATCGACAGCTTCACGCGGCCGACGTCGCCGGAAATCGGGATCTGGTCGATGACCAGGCGGGAGACGAAATAGGGGCAGCTGAGGTCGTCGTAGCCGTGGGCGATCAGCACCTTCATCTTCGGGTCGGCGGCGATGGCCTTGCGCAGGTCGGAACTGGCGTCGACCAGTTCGATGCCCTTTTCCCAGTTCTCGCCGACCTCGTAGCTCAGCGCGTTGAACCGGCCCTCGGCCTTCCAGCCGACCACGCGGGTGTCGAAGTCGACCATGGCGCTGGTGGTGGGCGCGATGATCGCATCGAGGATCGGGTCGCCGCGCCGGCCGTCGGCGGCCCACGGGAAGGGATCTTCTTGCGTGACGTTGCTGTCGTAGACGCTGGCGATCTTGCCGGTGTCCCGATAGAGCTCGCGCAGGAACGCGCCAATGTCGATGCGGCCGCCCGAGCGCTTGACGAACTCGGGGTTCAGGCCGGTGAAGGCCGTCACCTTGTCGACCATCCGGTTCACGGCGGCGGGGTCGCGACGGCCTTTCATCAGGTCGACGGTGAATTCGCCGCGGGCATAGCCCTCGACCTCGGCCATCAGCGCCGGCGACAGGGTCTTGCCCTGGCGCTCATAGTTGGCGGCGGTCATCGACGGCAGGCTGGTCACCCAGTTCATCGGCGAGAAGTCGGGGTCCTGGTTCATCCCCGGCTCGAGATAGGGCGAGACCATCACGATGCCGCTGACGCCGACGCCCAGCTGGGTCTGCAGGAAATAGGTGATCTTGGGCGCGCGGAAGCCGCCGTAGCTCTCGCCCGAGATATACTTCGGCGAGGCCATGCGGCCGTTCTTCAAGAGCCAGTCGTAGACGATCCGCGAGAGGTACTCGATGTCCGGCTTGATCGAATAGAACCGCTTCTTGGTCTCGTCCTTGTCGACCAGCGAGCGGGAAAAGCCGGTGCCGACCGGATCGATGAACACCAGGTCGGTGAAGTCCATCCAGGTGCCGGGATTGTCCACCAGCACCGCCGGGTCGGACGGACCGTCGCCCTGCGCGCCGAACTGCACGCGCTTGGGCCCGATGGCGCCCAGGTTCAGGTAGACCGAGGCCGCGCCGGGGCCGCCGTTGAAGGCGAAGGTCACCGGCCGCTTGGGATCGCGCGGGCCGTCGAGCACGTAGGCGGTGACCACCACCTCGGCGATCTTCTTGCCCTTTTCGTCGCGCACCGGCAGGGCGCCGACCGTGGCGGTGTAGTTGACCGTCTTGCCGGCCACGTGGGTCACCTGCTTGACGCTGGCGGGCTCGGGGAACGGCGGCAGGTCGATGTCGTCCTTTTTGGCCGCGTCCTTGCCGGCATCCTTCTTGGCGTCAGCCTTTGGTGGGTCGTCGGCCGCGAAGGCGCCCGTGGTCGCGGACAGGCCGAAGGACAGGGCCACAGCGGCCACGGCCGCGATCATCAATCTACGCATGCAGGAATCTCCCCGTTGCGGCCAAGATGGCCGAGACCGGAGCGTCCGCAAGTTAAACCGGCGATAGATTTCGCGGGCGGGCGTCAGAGCAATGCTAGGCTTCGCAAATTCGAGATTCCCGAGGCCGGCGTTGGCCCTCACAGGAGATTTTCATGAAAGCCGTCGTTTTCGCCGCCCTGGCCATTTTCGCCGCCGCTGGCTCCGCGGTCGCCCAGCCGCCGACGCCGCCCAAGATGCAGACCGAGGCGGCGAACTACGTCTCGATCCCCATGCAGATCGACGTGAAGAAGCCGGCGGCCGAGGTGTGGAAGCGGATCGGCAAATATTGCGACATCGCCGAGTGGCTGCAGATCGCGGCGGGCTGCCAGATCACGTCGGGCAAGGACGGCGAGGTCGGCGCGGTGCGGACGGTGGGCCGCGAGATCCTGGTCGGCCGGACCGAGCTTTCCTACAGCTACACACAGCCGGTCTACGAATGCCGGCCCTACAACCTCTACCACGGCACGCTGGAGGCCCGGCCGCTGAGCGCCAAGACGTCGCGGATCGTCTACACCCTGATGTACGACAACTCGCGCGTGGCGGGCGACGATGCGGCCAAGGCCGCCGAAATCCAGCGCCGCCGGACCACCTTTGAACGCGCCCTGGCCAACATGAAGGTTCTGGCCGAGGGCGGGACCTTGCCGCCGCCGCCCGCGCCAGTTGCGCGGTAGACGCAGGCCGGCTCGCCACATTTCGCGGTTTCCAGGAACAGCTTTCCCAGGCCTTAAATACACGGCATAATTTCCGTCAGACGATTGAAGACATCGCCAAGGGAAATTCCGGGATGAAGTCTTTTGCGCTGATCTCAGTGACGCTTGCACTTGGCTTGACTGCGGCGGCGGCGGTCGCCGCGGCGCCGATGCAGCCGCCGATGAACGATTTCGCTCAGGCCTTCTATAAGTGCGACGGCGGCGACGCCTTCATGATGTCCTACGACGCCGAGGACGCCAAGACCGCGACGCTGGCCGGCAATCACGACAACAAGCATCATGAGTTGAAGCGCATCCCCAGCGACAGCGGGGTTCAGTACGCCGGCGACCACGTCACCTTCTGGACCGACGGCAAGACCGTGCGGGTGGACGGCGCGCTGGCGTTCAAGAACTGCAAACTGAAGTCGAGCTGACGGCGAACTGACGGCGGCCGATCAGACCGCCGCGGCCAATCGGGCGAGCGCGGCTTCCAGCTTGGCCTTGGCGGCTTCGGCGTCGGCCAGGCGTTCGCGGTTCTCCTCGACCACCTCCTCCGGCGCGCGGGCCACGAAGTCGGCGTTGGCGAGCTTGCCGGCGGTTCGGGCGATGTCGGCGGCGAGGACCCCCACCTCCTTGGAAAGCCGGCCGCGTTCGGCGGCCACGTCGATGAACTCGGCGACCGGCAGGGCGAAGGATACGCCATCGACGATGAACGGGATCGCCCCGGCCGGCGCCTCGCTCACCGAACGGACCTCGGCCACGCGCAGCATCTTGGCGATCAACGGCGTGGCCTGCTCCAGCACCGCGCGCTGGCCGGCGTCGGCCTCGAGGATCAGCAGCGGCGGCTTGGCGGAATGCGGGACGTTCAGGGCCTCGCGCACCGAGCGGCCCTCGACGATGGTCTCGACGATCAGTCCGATCTCGGCGTCGGCCACGGGGTCGATCAGGCTCGACGGCAGGTCCGGCCAGCGGGCGACCATCAGGAAGGCCTTGTGGTCGCGCGCGGCGCCGAGGTCGGCGGTCTGGGCCCAGATTTCCTCGGTGATGAACGGCATGACCGGGTGCAGCAGCTTCAGCACCACATCCAGCACCCAGGCCGCCGTCGCCTGCGTCTCGGCCTGGGCCACGAGGTCGGCAGGCGGTTCATCCGGCTTGCCCAGCAGGGGCTTGGCCAGCTCCACGTACCAGTCGCAATACTGGCGCCAGATGAAGCGGTAGAGCGTCTCGGCGGCCTGGTCGAAGCCGCAGCCGTCCAGCGCCGCGGTCACGGCCTGAGCCGTCCGCGTCGTCTCGCCGACGATCCAACGGTTCAGCGGCGCCTTGACCGCCGCCGGATCGAACCCCTCGGCCCGCGCGCAGCCGTTCACCACGCAGAAGTTGGTGGCGTTCCACAGCTTGGTGCCGAAGTTGCGGTAGCCCTCGATCCGCTCGCGCGAGAGCTTGATGTCCCGCGCCTGCCCCGACATGGCGGTGAGCGTGAAGCGCAGCGCATCGGCGCCATAGTCGTCGACGAGTTCCAAGGGGTCCATGACGTTGCCCTTGGACTTGCTCATCTTCTTGCCCTCGGCGTCGCGCACCAGGGCGTTGATGAAGATGCGCTTGAACGGGACCTGACCGTCCATGAAGTGGATGCCCTGCATCATCATCCGGGCGACCCAGAAGAAGATGATGTCGAAGCCGGTGATCAGGGTGTGGGTCGGATAGAAGCGGGCCAGGTCGCTGGCCTTGTCGGGGGTCTTCTCCGGCCAGCCCAGGGTCGAGAACGGCCACAGCGCGGACGAGAACCAGGTGTCGAGCACATCCTCGTCCTGGCGCAGCGGCTCGTCGCGGCCGTAGTGCTCCAGCGCCTGCGCCTTGGCCCCGGCTTCGGTCTCGGCGACGAAGATCTTACCGCCCGGGCCGAACCAGGCCGGGATGCGATGGCCCCACCAGAGCTGGCGCGAGATGCACCAGGGCTGGATGTTCCGCATCCACTCGAAATAGGTCTTCTCCCAGGCCTTGGGCACGAAGACCGTGTCGCCGTTTTCGATCGCCGCGATGGCCGGCTTGGCCAGCACCTCGGCGTTCACGTACCACTGGTCGGTCAAATAGGGCTCGACGACGACGCCGGAGCGGTCGCCGTGCGGCACCATGTGGCGCGTCTTTTCGATGCCGCGCAGCAGGCCCAGCGCCTCGAACGCCTCGACCACCTTCTTGCGCGCCGCGAACCGGTCGAGACCGCGATATTCGGGCGGCGCATTGTCGTTGATGTGCGCGAAGTCGTCGAAGATATTGATCATCGGCAGGTTGTTGCGCTTGCCGACCAGGAAGTCGTTGAAGTCGTGCGCCGGGGTGATCTTCACCGCCCCGGAGCCCTTTTCCGGGTCGGCATAGTCGTCGGCGATGATGGGGACCGGCCGGTTCACGATGGGCAGGCGCACGGCCCGGCCGATCAGGCCCTGGTAGCGTTCGTCCTTCGGATGCACGGCGACGGCGGTGTCGCCCAGCATGGTCTCCGGCCGGGTGGTAGCGACTACGATCTCGCCGGAGCCGTCCTCCAGCGGATAGGCGAAGTGCCAGTAGTGGCCGTCCACCTCGCGCTGCTCGACCTCCAGGTCGGAGATCGCCGTCTGGAAGTGCGGATCCCAGTTCACCAGCCGCTTGTCGCGATAGATCAGCTTTTGCTTGTAGAGCGTGACGAAGACCTTGCGGACCGCCGCCGACAAGCCCTCGTCCAGCGTGAACCGCTCACGGCTCCAGTCGCAGGAGGCGCCCAGGCGCTTCAGCTGATTGGTGATGGTCCCGCCGGACTTGGCCTTCCACTCCCAGATCTTCTCCACGAAGGCCTCGCGGCCCATGTCGCGGCGGCTCTGGTTGCCGGCTTCGGCGAGTTGGCGCTCCACGACCATCTGCGTGGCGATGCCGGCGTGGTCGGTGCCGGGCAGCCACAGCGCGGCCTTGCCCCGCATCCGCTCAAAGCGGATCAGCACGTCCTGCAGGGTGTTGTTCAGCGCATGCCCGATGTGCAGCGAGCCGGTGACGTTCGGCGGCGGGATGACGATCGAAAACGGCTCGGCGTTCGGATCGTCGATGGGCTTGAATCCGCCGGACGCCTCCCAGGCGGCATAGAGGCGCGGCTCGACGGATTTCGGATCGAAGGTCTTTTCAAGCATGGGCGGTCACTACCAGTTCCTCCCCCTCAGGGGGAGGTGGCCCAAAGGGCCGGAGGGGGTTTCAGCCACTGAGCTCGGCGGATGAAACCCCCTCAGTCAGCTGCGCTGACAGCTCCCCCCGAGGGGAGCATCTGCCGCGTCGACTAGCGTACTCGGCCGCGGGCGATGCGTTCGACTTCGCTTTCGACCGCCTGCTGGACGATGGTCGACAGATTCTCGTCGAGCCATTGCTGCAGCAGCGGGCGCAGGAGTTCGCGCACCACATCTTCCAGGGTGCGATCGCCCTTGGGCATGATGATCGCCGCGGACAGGGCGCCGAACGACGAGGCCGCCGCCGTGGCGACGCGTTCGCTGACCAGGGCCTCGACCGGAGCGGGCGCGGGCGCGGGCGCGGCCGCTTCCTCGGCGGGGGCTGAAAACACGTCGAGATCGCCGTGGGTTTCCACCTTGTCGGTCAACTCGAGCGCCTCCTCTTCAGCCACAGGTTCCGGCGCCGGCGCGACCTCAGGCGCGGCCGCTGCGACGGGTTCCGGCGCCGCGGCGACGGCGGCTTCCGGCTCAGGTTCGGACGGGGGTTCCGGCTCGGGTTCCGCCTCGGCCGCGACAGCCTCCGGCGCCTCGGCGGCGGCCTCCTCGCCTTCCCCGGCGGGCGTCTCATCCTCGGAGATGATACGGCGGATGGAGGCGAGAATTTCCTCCATGGTCGGTTCTTGGGTCGTCTGTTCGGACATGGGGGCCGGCCGCTGGAGCGAGAGATGTGAATCCGTTGCGACGCAGCCTAGACCATTTTCAGCCGAAGGGGAGCCGCTTCGCGCGCCTACCGCTTCGGTGCGACAACAGGCGCCGCGGGCGGCGGTTGCAGACCGGGCCCGATCGGGGCCTCGCCGGGCCGTTGTATGGCCTGCGGAATGGGCGGCGCGGCCAGCGCGCGATCCACCAGGGCGATGGGTTCTTCCCAGGGCACATAGCCCAAGGTGAAGCGCAGTTTCCGGAAGTTCCGCTTCGGATCGTACGGCGTGACCGCCGGAATCAGGTTCTTGGCCTCCAGCCGGCCCATGGCCGACAGCACGGTCGCGGCGGCCAGATATTCGTCGTGGCGGGCGGCGGCGGCGCCGAGCTCATCGTTGGAAAGCTCCTGCTCGGCGTTCAGGGTGTCGAGCGTGGTCCGCAAACCCACCCGCTGTTCCTCGCGCGTGCCCTCGGCCGCGATCTTCGCGGCGCGCACGGCCTCCTCGGTGGAATCGATATTGGAGCGGGACGCGATCAGCTGGTTCCAGGCCTGGGTGACCGTCAGCAGCACCGAGCGGCGCTGGGTTTCGATATTGATCTTGTCGGTGTTGTTGCGCTCCACCTGCTGGCGGATGCGTGACGACGTCAGGCCACCGGTGAAAATCGGCACGCTCAGCACGGCGCTGCCGGTGAAGGCCCGCGAATAGAGGCCGGTGTCCAGCGGATTGAGGCCGCCGTTGAAGCCATAGGTGGCGCGCAGCGACAGGCTGGGCATGCGTTCGGCCCGCGCCGCGGCGACGCGCGCGCGGCTGGCCTCTTCGGCGAAGACCTGAGCGCGCAGCAGCGGACTATATTTCTCGGCGATATCGAAGGCGTCATCGGCATTGGCCGGCAGCAGATAGGCCAGCGAGGGCTCGGCTTGCAGGTCGCCGGGGTTCTGGCCGACGATCGCGGCGTAGCTTGCCCGGCTGCTGGCCAGTTGCGCCACCGCGCTCGACAGCAGCGCCTTGGCCGCGGCCAGGCGCGATTGCGCCTGGGCGACGTCGGTGCGGGTGATCTCGCCGACATCGAACCGGGCCTTGGATTCCTTGAGCTGCTCGGTCAGCACATTGACGTTGGCCTGGCGGATGCGCACGCCTTCCTGGTCGCGGCGGGTGTCCACATACGCCTGGATCGTGCTCAGCATGACCTGGGCCTCGACGCGGCGCAGGCCTTCGCGGCCAGATTGAATGTCCGCCTCGGCGGCCGACACGGCCGCGGCCGTGCGTCCGCCCGTCCAGATCGGCTGGGAGAAATTGAGCCCGGCCTGGCCGGCGTTGGTGCGCTTGATGCCGGAGCCGGTGGCGGGCACGAAAACGTCGGCAATACCGTCGCCGTTGGTGTCGATCCCGGTCCTGCGCGCCGCCCGTGGGGTGCGGAATTCGTCGTAGACCGCCTGACTGCTCAAGCTCAGCTGCGGGCGGAAGCCGGCCCGGGCCTGGACGTAGGTTTCGTCCAGGACGCGCTGCGTCGCGCGCTGCGCCTGCAGGTTGGGATTGCTGTCGTAGGCGAGCGCAATGGCGTCGGCCAGGGTCTCGGCCCCGGCCGGCGCCGCGATGGTTCCCGCCGCACCGGCGCAGAAGATCGCGGCGAGCAAACGTCCGCGAAAAGACTTCGACATTCCGTATCCCCGATATCAGGCGAGAGAGACTCGTTCTCGTTGTGCCGACCCCTAAGTAGCCAACAACTCGCTCACGTCACCTTAAGCTTTTTTCACCGCGCGCCGTGCATCCAAACCCGGCGGACCGGGCCTCTAACCCTATTCAAAGGCGAAACCGTGTTCCGCCGCGAAGCCCGCCATCACCGGCGGCGTGGCGTCGAAATCCTCTCGGCGTGCGACCCCGTCCTCGGCGCGCAGATAGACGCAGGCCTTGCCGACCGGCCCATCGCGCTCGACGACGCCGAGGCGGCCGCGCAGGGCGAGCGCCGCGAGCCAACTGGCCGGAGCGCGCCCCACGGCGCCTTCGCAGACGATCAGGTCGAAGGGCCCGTCCGGCGCCTGGGTCAGGTCCTCGCCGTCCAGGCGCGTCACCGTCAGGCCGAGCTTCTCCAGCACCGCGGCGGCATAGGGCGCGGCGATCGCCAGGGCCCGCTCACCGGGCATCGGGCGGACGGATTGCAAGAGCTTGGCCACGTCGCGCGGCTTCAGCAGGCTGCGGCCCGGGGCGTATTCCACCGCGATGTCGGCGTAGGCCAGATGGCTCTTGGCCGCCGGCAGGTAGTCTTCGCGGTTGAGCGTGCGCATGGCGTCGTGCAGGCGCACGTCGGTGACATCGGCGGGGCGCACCTGGCTTTCCACCATGTTCAGCCGGGCGGCGGCGAAATCAGCCATCGGTCACGTCCCTGGTCGCGCAAGAATTCCCGCTGGGCTTATAGGTCTGCGTCGCGCCGCAAGGCAATCGCGGGCGTTGCTCCCGCGCGGGCCATCTGATAGCCATCCGCGCCTTCGGCGATTGGCGGCTGCCGCCCATCGCCGTCTATTCGTTAAAGACAGCGAGCCCCTGGGCTCGCGGCGGCCTGATGGCGGAGTGGTTACGCAGCGGACTGCAAATCCGTGCACCCGAGTTCGATTCTCGGTCAGGCCTCCAATTTCCCCCCTCGGCGAGAGGGTTTTCCGCCAGCCCGGGGTGAGCAACGGACGGCGAATAGCCACCGCCCCAATGCAACCCCAGCAACCACAAGAACGACCGTAATCGTTGCGCAGGTGTTCGATGGGCCAACCCAAGCGACCCAGCCAGGCCGGCGACGGCGACCGCGCAAAATCTATCGCACCAGGGTGTTAGAGCGCGCCCGAAAGCGGACCCTCCCATCGTCTGCTATGGGGGGTTAGCGGACGTTGCGCTCAGCTGTCGCTCTGGTCTTCGGCCAGGACGGTGCGAAGCTGCGCGGATATCTGGATCGCTGGATTCGGAGGGGCGTCGGCGATGATCTGATCTACGGCGCCCTGGAGTTCCAGCGCGTACGTCGAGGCGAACATCCTGTAACTCGCCCGGAGCGCCGGCACGGAGAGCCAGAACCGCAACGAAGCCTCTGCGTGATGGAATGTGATGTTGTCGACTAGACCGCTCTGGTGTTGCGTCAGCGCGTCTTGAAAGCTCAGCAGCACGTTGCGCACAATGCCGGTAAGCTGCAGGGCTTCGACATCTGTAAACGCGAGCGCGTTAGACATCGCTTTGGTTAGCACCTCGCTCATGTGTGGCTCAGCGAGCCAGCTATTGGTCGCCATACTGCGCGTGGTCGCGCCCTGATTGATGATGGATCGCTGATTGCGTTCGGTCTGACTGACCTGTGCGCTTAACTGCCGAAGCTGGAAGTACAGGAAGATCAACGAGACCAGCACCGCAACTGCGCTGAGAAGCGTGCCGATTGAGGCGACGTCCGAAAGTGACACTGTGCTGCGCCTCCCGGACGCCTTCAGGAATTACATCAGCTCAAATTCACTTTCCAGCTCAGTGTCGGCAACGTCCGCTATGGGTCGAGGCTGTGTGAAACGCGCGCCAACCAAAATCACGCGCAACATTTTGCCCTGTAGGTGCGGATCTCCGGTTCAGTTTTGCGATCACGCCGCCGAGCCAGGCTTGCCTGGGCAGAATATTGCGCTGAAATTTCCGTTGCCTGCGTTTTCACACAGCCTCGGTGGAAAGCGGAAGCTGGCCCCACGGGCGGCGCAGTGACCGCAGTGCGGTTGACCGCCGCTGGTTGGCGGAACACCTTCCAGTCGCGGTTCCGGGCCGTAGCTGTGTTGGGGGGACAATGTCGGGAATCACGGTCGGCCGCAGGGGGTTGATCGCCAGCGCGGTAGCCGCGGGGTTCACAGCTCCAGTCGAGGCTCAGCCGGCACCGCCAAAACTCGTTCCTGCCCAACTCGCCCTAGCCGATCAATTCGATCTTACGTCGAAGTGCACCGGTCGGACCTACCGCATCTATGTCAGCCGTCCCACCGCGCCGCCGCCTGGCGCCGGCTATCACTTGGTTTACACGCTGGATGCGGACAGTTCGTTCCCCATCGTCGCCCGTCAGTTGAGGCGCACGCCGCCGCTGCCCACCTTGCTGGTAGGGATCGCTTACCCTGATGCGGCGGCGACTATGCGGCTCCGATCCCGGGACCTCACGCCGTCGCAACCTGACGAGTTCAGTCGGGGCCAGACGCCGCCCGAAGCGGTCGGCGCTGAGTTCGGCGGGGCCGATGCGTTCCATCGCTTCATGACCGAGGAACTCCAACCGCAGCTCGGTCGAATGTATCCGCTAGACCCTCATCACCGGTCGCTGATGGGCTATTCGCTGGGCGGGCTTTTCGCCATGCACGTGATGTTCGCCCATCCAGATGCCTACCAGGGGCTGTTCATCGGCAGTCCCTCGATCTGGTGGAACGAAAGGGAAGTGTTGAAGGGGGAAGCTGGATTCGCGGCGGCAGTCCGAGGCGGCAAGACAGCGCCGCGAATCCTGATTACCTCGGCCGAGTGGGAACAGGGCGAGGGAGCCCCACGGACGCCCCGCTCTGGTCCGGCGCTGAAGGGATCAAATGAAAGCCGCATGGTCGATAACGCCCGCGAACTGGCTGGGCGGCTGAAGGCGATGAAGGGGGCGCCTGGCTACCAGGTCGACTACGCCGTGTTCGCCGAGGAGACCCACGTCAGCGGGATGCCAGCAGCTTACAGCCGTGGCGCCAACTTCCTGTATGCGCCCTCCTAGTGACCGTTCGCCCCGGAACGAGGCCACGGCAACCCCGGTCCTCGACAAGGTCTCTAGGCCCGAGAAGGCGCCCCTCGCGGCTGCCGGCAGCCCTCGCGCGGCGTGGTAACCGCAATAGCGCCTGAGCGGGTTTGGTCGGCGTCCCCGAGAGCGGACTCCCTCAAAGTACGGTGTGGGTCGTAAGCGGCTATTGGCTCCAGGTCTCAAGCCGGACCGGCAGAACGTCCCCCATGGTGACGCGCGAAATTCAGCACCCTCTGAAGCTCACCGCAGGCTGACTTGGACCGACGGATCGTGCGCATGGAATGCTTCGCGGAACTCTGGTTGCTCAGCTAAACAAACCCCAGGACGGGGGCGATTCGATGGGCAGCCAAGAATCAGAAGCAGCGGACTTATCGCCTCATCGATTCACCCGCTCGCTATCGGGCCTGGGCGTCATCATCCTGACGCTGTCAGTTCTATCCCCCGGGGTATCGATCTTCGTCAGCGGCGCGTCGATCCTGCAGCAGGCGGGAACCGGCGCGGTGCTCGCCTTTTTGATCGGAGGGCTGGTCTGCTATTGTCAGACGACGATGTCGGCCGAGCTCGGAGCCGCCTACCCGACCGCAGGCTACGACGCAGCCGCCATCGGGCATGCCATCGGCGATTGGGCCGGCGCCACTTGCTACATCGCCGGCATCGTCGGCATCCCCCTGTTCCTCAACATCTCGGCCGGCGGGATCGCCACTTACCTGCATCCGCTCGGGCTGGCGCTGGACAACCACAGCACGACGTTCGCGGTGATCGGCGTGATCGCGGTCCTGTCGATGCTCAACATCCGCGCCAATGAATACATCACCGGCGTATTCCTCCTGATCGAGTTCGGGGCGCTGTTGCTCGTCGCGGGCATCGGCGCGGCGCACGTGCAGCCTGGCGCGGCGACGTTGATCCTGCATCCGACCCACGTGAGAGCCGGCGCTTGGCTGGCCGCCGGGATTGGCCTCGTCGGCATTGCCGTGAACAACGCGTCCTGGTCACTGTCGGGCGCTTCGCAGGCGCTGATGTTCAGCGAGGACATGAAGCGGCCGCAGACCATCGGTCGGATCATCCTGATCGCTTTCGCGCTGACCGTTGTGCTGGAGACCGCGCCGGTGATCGGAACCATCGTCGGCGCCCATGATCTGAAGGCGGTGCTTAGCGTTGGCGATCCCTTCGAAACCTTCCTTGGCCAGTACCTCCCCGCCTTCGGCCTGAAGATAGTGTCGCTGTCGATCGCGGTCGCCATCTTCAACGCCTGCCTCGCAGGCTTCATCGGCATCGGCAGACAGGTCTTCAGCATGGGCCGCACCCGGCTATTCGCCGCGCCGATCAATCGCGCGCTCCTCCGGGTCATCCCGCGAACGGACGCGCCTTGGGTGGCTATCCTAGTGATCGCGGGCAGCACGGCGCTCGCCACCTACATTCCGCTGGAGTTCAAGATCCTCCTGCTTTCCGGCGTCGGGACCATAGGGACGGTGTTCTACGTCTGGGGGGTATTGGCCGGACGGCGCAGCGGCCGTACGGGCGCGCATACCTACAGGACGCCGCTGTTCCCGCTGGTGCCTGTCCTTGGCGTCGCGATCGTTGTTGGCGAAGTCTGTGTGCTCTGGCTCGACGCGGAGTCGGGCCGCAAGTCGCTGTTCATCTGCGCTGGCGTGTACATGCTTGCGTATGCCTACTACCGGCTCGTGCTGATGCGCCGATCGGAGGGCTGGGTGATGACGGGCCCCGAGGAGCTGGACGCGCTGGTCGGGCAGCCCACTGAAGTAGTGTGAAGTGGTTCTCGCCGACCGCGGCCGGTGAGCTCTGCGTCACGGGTACGGCGCCCGGCGAAAAGCAGACCTTCCGGACATCCCGCAAGAGTCGAAAGCGGTCATCGGATCTCGTGCGGAAAGCGGACTTCCGGCAGAACTGCCCGAAAGCGGACATCCCGGACGTCCGCTGTGGGTGATGGGGTGGACGCCCCCCGACGGCATCTTCGTGCCAGAGTGAGGTGTTGGCTTCACTCAGAGGAGGCGTCCATGGGAGACGTTACCACCATTGGCCTAGACATCGCCAAGACCAGCTTTCAGGCGCATGGCGCGGATGCGTCCGGCGCAGTCGTGTTCCGCAAGAAGCTCAGCCGCGGTCGGTTGCTGGCGTTCTTTGCCGCCCAGCCGCCCTGCCTCGTGGTGATGGAGACCTGCAGCGGGGCGCATCATTGGGGCCGCGAGCTGACCCGGCTGGGCCATACGATCCGGCTGATCCCGCCGGCCTACGTCAAGCCGTTCGTGAAGCGGCAGAAGAACGACGAGGCTGACGCCGAGGCGATCTGCGAGGCGGCGCAGCGGCCGACGATGCGGTTCGTGGCGGTCAAGAGCGCCGAGCAGGAGGCGCTTGGCGTGGTGTTCCGGGCGCGCGATCTTTTGGTTCGCCAGCGGACCCAGATCATCAACGCCATCCGCGGCCATGTCGCAGAGTACGGCAAGGTCGCGCCCAAGGGAGTCTGCTACGTCGAGCGCCTGGTCAGCGCGATCGACGATCCCGAGAGCGAGCTGCCGCAGGCGGCGCGGGCCAGCTTACAGGTGCTGACGGAGGTGTTGGCGAAGCTCGCCGACCAGATCGCGGTGCTGGACCGGGAGATTGCCAGCCGCGTCAAGGAAGATCCGATCGCGCGCCGGCTGATGACCATACCCGGCGTGGGTCCGATCACGGCCGCAGCCCTGCTGGCGCTCGCGCCGGCGCCGCAGACCTTCCGACGTGGGCGCGACTTCTCCGCCTGGCTTGGGCTCACGCCGCTGCAGAAGTCGACCGGAGGCAAACAGAAGCTCGGACAGATGACAAGGATGGGCGAGCGAACGCTTCGCCGGCTGCTGGTGATCGGCGCCAGCGCCGTCATCAAGCAGGCCCTGCTGAAAAGGAGCCGCGCGCGGCTCCTGGCTGGCCCTGATGCTCGCGCGCAAGCCGCGAATGCTGGTGGCGGTCGCCTTGGCCAACAAGACCGCCCGCATCGTCTGGGCGCTGCTGGCCACGGGCGGGATCTATCGAGCTCCAGCGCTGGCGGCTTAACGCTCAGCCACCGCTGCGAGACGTCGAGGCGTAGGACGGACGACGGAGGGTATGGCGCAACAGTCGGCGAGACGGGACCGGGAAAACCAGGGCTTTCCCCCGTGCTTCAAAGCACGCTTCGGGTGATTTGGACCCGGTCTGCGAACTCCATACGGGCCAGCACCGCCAAGGCGGAGCACAACAGGCCGGACAGATGGAAGCATCCGACTACGCGATCATCACCTTCTCAAATCCACCCTTGCGCTGAAGGGGGCGTCCACAGAGGGAAAGCGGACCTTTAGGAGCTGAGGTCAGGTTTTTCGCCAACAAACTTGCAGAGCCGTTCGAGATTGGCGACGTTGTCCTTAGTGAGGTAGCCACCAAACGGACCCGACACAACGCCGAGCGCCTTCGCTTCGACGAGGAACCTCTGCTCGTTGGAAAGCTTGCCTGTCATGATGCCGCGGTAGGTTCGCACCTCCCGGATCAGGCTGCGGGCCTCGGGAGTCTCCAGGCTATCAAGGCCGAGATAGCCGCGAACCTGCTGACCTTGGGAGCGCTGCTGCATACCGAGGGCGCGGATGTTGGACACCCCCGCGTAGAGCCGGGCCCAGCCGAGCTTCTCCTTCAGCGGCATGTGTGTCACCGCACTGCTCTTCGCGGTCTCCCAGACGGTGTCCATAGGGCCCGGCGCGCTGATGTAGGGCACCTCTGGTTTGGGTGCGCCCTTGGCCCACGCCTCGTACATGTCCAGGGCCTTGAGGTAACAACGGTCCTCCTGCACGGCGAACCGGGTCGCCCCCACGTTTGTCGCTGCCTCGGCCCTCAGCGCCTCGCGAGTCTCGGCCACTGAGTCTCGGGTGTGCAGCCATTCGACAGCCTGCTGGGCGCCAAGCGCGATCAGCACCCCAATGACGATGGTCACGACCTCCTTGAGGAAATCGGCTCGGCCATGCCAGGGTTTGGGTTTGGGTTTGTCGATGTCCATGATTCAGGCCCCGGGATAGGCGACGTCGCGCACACAGGCGCCGCAGAGCGCGCGTATCCGCGCGATGTCAGCGTCCATCCCGGGCCGCAGCTTGACCACATCGTAAGCGGACTCGCGCAAGTTCCGCTATGGGTCGAAAGCGGACATCGGGTTCAACGCCGAAAGCGGACCTTCAGAACGTCAGCGAAAGCGAGGAAAGGCGACGGCGCGATGAACCCCGTCATCCGGCTGGAATGATCATCACTGCGAAAGGGCACAAAAACGACCGCAAGAGTGGATGATGTATCCTAAACTTCAATGAAATCAATGCGCCGCGTGGGAAGGAGAATCCGTGCGCCGGGTTCGATTCTCGGTCAGGCCTCCAAGTCCACAATATCCTTGGGCGCGGACAGCGCGATCGGCCGCATATTGACGATGCGTTCGGGCGCGCGGGCCAACGAAGGAAATTCTCATGACCATCCTGATCACCGGCGGGACCAAGGGCATCGGGCTGGCCATCGCGCGGCGGCTCGCGCGGCCGGGCCGCCGGCTGGTGCTGGCCTATCTGTCGGACGCCGAGGCCGCGGCGGCCGCCGAGGCGCAGTTGCAGCCTTCCGGGGCGATGGTCAGCACCGTGCGGGCCGACGTCGGTTCGCTCGATGACGTCCGGCGACTGATCGGCCTGATCGCGCCGGACGATGAGCCGCTGCACATCGTGCACAGCGCCGCGATGATCTATCCCACGGCCTTGCTGGACGCCGACCTCGACCGGTTCGGCGAGGCCATGAAGACCAACGGGCTGTCCCTGCTCTATCTGGTGCAGACCGCCCTGCCCCGCCTGAGCCGGGGGAGCAGCGTCGTGCTGATTTCCAGCGCCGGCGCGCGCGCCGCCTCGGCCAACTACGCGGCGCTCGGCGTCGGCAAGGCGATGGCCGAAAGCCTCATGCGCTATCTTGTGCCAGAGCTCGCGCCGCGCGGCGTGCGCATCAACGGCGTGGCGCCCGGCATCGTCGCCACCACCTCAGTCGCCAGCATGGTCGGCGGAGAAGAGGCCGCCGCCAGGGTGCTGGAGCGGGCGGCGCGGACCAATCCCTCCGGCCGGCTGGGCGGCGATGACGACTACGCCGGCGTCGTGGAGTTTCTGCTGAGCGATGCCGCGGCCTTCGTGCAGGGCCAGGTCATCCACGCCAATGGCGGCGCCTATGTTCAGAGCTGAACATCTTTTCACCGGGCCTCAGTTCATCAGGCGCTGCGCCAGATAGGTGTATTCCAGCGCGATCCGCATGGCGCGCTCGTTGAGATTGGCGCTGGCCGCGTGCCCGCCATCGACGTTCTCATAATAGAGGTAGTCGTAGCCCAGCTCCTTCAGGCGCGCGGCGGCCTTGCGCGCGTGCGCCGGATGGACGCGGTCGTCCTTGGTGGAGGTCTCCAGGAACACCTTCGGATAGGGCTTGCCGGCCGCCAGCAGCTGGTAAGGCGAATAGCTGTCCAGCACCTTGCGCTCCGCCGGGATCGCCGGGTCGCCGTACTCGCCGACCCAAGAGGCCCCGGCGCCGATGTGGGTGTAGCCGATCATGTCGAACAGCGGCACCTCGATGACGATGGCGTTGTAGAGTTCCGGATGCTGGGTCAGCGCCACGCCCATCAGCAGGCCGCCGTTCGAGCCGCCGATGATGCCGAGCCGCTTAGGCGAAGTGATCTTGCGGGTGATCAGGTCCTGGCTGACCGCGAAGAAGTCCTCATAGACCCGCATCCGATTGAGCTTCAGCCCCGCGTTGTGCCACCTGGGTCCGAACTCGCCGCCGCCGCGGATGTTGGCCAGCACATAGACCCCGCCCTTCTCCAGCCACAACTTGCCGGCGTTGGCCGCATAGGCCGGCGTCTGGCTGAGCTGAAAGCCGCCGTAGGCCGTCAGCAGGGTGGGCGCGGTCCCGTCGAACCTCAGGTCCTTCGGCCGCACCACCCAGTAGGGAACCTTGGTTCCGTCTTTCGAGGTGGCCCAGAGCTGTTCGACCACCGAGTTCGAGGCATCGAACCGCGCCGGCGTGGATTTCAGCCGCTGCGCCTTGCCGCTGGCCGCGTCGGCGAGCCACTGGCTGGACGGCGTCAGGAAGCTGGTGACCGTCACGATCGCGCTGTCATCGCTATCGGAGGTCGAGCCCAGGCCGATCGTCGAGTCCTTGGGCAGGGCCACTGCCGCCGATGACCAGCCCTTCGGCCCGTGCCGGAAGCTCAGCAGCTTGCCCCGGACGTTGTCGTAGAGCACCACGGCCAGCCGGCCCTTGGTCGAGCCGACCTGGTCCACCGCCTGGCTGAGACTGGGCCGCAGCACCAGCACGCCCTTCAGGTCGCCGGGCCGGGCCTTCACCGCCGCGAGGTTGAAGGCGACCAGATCGCCCGACTTGAAGCCCTTCCGTGGCCAGTCCTGCTCCAGCGTCACGACCAGCTGGCCATCCACATAGGCCTGGATCGTCGACTTGGTCGGCAGGCCCAGCGCCTTGGGCCCGGTGGGCGTGATGAGCAGCTTGTCGCTGTTGAAGAAGTCGAGCCCGCGCTGCGCCAGAACCGCGGCGACGGCGCCGTTCGGCTCGCGAAGCACGAGCGGGTTGACCCCCACGTCGGTCCTCGTTCCCCGGAACACTTCGCGGGCGTCGCCCAGCGCCTGCCCGCGCTTCAGCGTCTTCAGGATGTAGGGATAGCTGGACTGGGTCAGGTCGCCGGGCGCCCATTCGGTGGCGACGGCGAGCGTATCCTTGTCGATCCAGTCGACGTTGGCCTTGGCCTCCGGCAGGTGGAAGCCGCCGTCCACGAACGCGCCGGTCTGGACGTCGAACTCGCGCACCTCGACCGCGTCCTTGCCCCCGTTGGACAGCGAGATCAGGCAGTAGCGGTCGGCGGGCTTCAGGCACTGGGCGCCCTTGAAGACCCAGTTCTTGCCCTCCGCCTTGGCGAGCGCGTCGAGGTCGAGGATGGTTTTCCAGGCCGGCGTCGCGGTGCGGTAGCTCGCCAGGCTGGTCGTGCGCCAGACGCCCCGCACGTGCTCGGCGTCCTGCCAGAAATCGCGCAGCGACCCGTCGCCGGCGATGGCGACGCCGGGGATGCGATCCTTGGCCGTGGCGATCTTCAGCGCGTCGGCATAGTTGCCGGCATAGCGCGGATCGGTCTGCAGTTGCGGCAGCGACCGGGCGTTTTCCGCCTTGGCGAACGCCAGCGCCTTCGCACCCTCCGCCTCCTCCATATAGACGTAAGGGTCGGCGCCAGGGTTGGAGGGGGCGGCTGCGCCCATGAGGAAAGCTCCTGCCAGCAAGGCGGCGATGGCGCGCACGATCATTCTCAAATCCCCCGGCGTTGCGCGCCGATAGAGCCGGATATGACCAAGAAGCTCAAGAGCCTGCCTTGCCGATTCGAGCGGGCCGCAATGTGTCGCGCGGTTAGGTGTTTGCCCTGAATTGAACGGCGGCGCGTAAGGCGCAGAATGGGTGATGCTCGGCAGGCCGGCGCGACCGCAATCCAGGACCAGCCCGTGGTCGACCTTCGAAGCGGGACCGCACCAGGGCGAGGCCGCGTTGCGCCGCTTTTTTCTGGGCCAGTTCCTGGCGCTGCTGACGTCACTGGCGACGCTCGCGGTCCACCTGTTGCTCGGGCCGCTGTTCAGCCATTCGGTCTATCTGTTCTGCCTGCCGGCCCTGGCCCTGTGCGCGGCGCTGGGCGGCTTTCCGTCGGCGATGAGCGCGGCGGTGATCCTGGCGGCCGGCGGGTTCATCGCCGACGGCTCAGCCGATATCCCCGCCGCCGAGCGGACCGGCCGGGTCCTGCTGTTCCTGCTCTACGGCGTGGCGGTGGCCTTCGCCGGCGGCTGGCTCCAACGGACCCTCGGCGCCTGGCGTCTGCGTCTGGCCGGACTGGAGGAGCGCGAGGCGATCCTGCGCGCCGGCCTCGACGCCGTGCCCGACGCCGGCATCGTGATCGACGAGGACGGCGTGGTCGTCGCCTTCAGCCACGCCGCGCAACTGCTGTTCGGCTGGCCCGCCGCGGAGATCTGCGGCCTTGGCGTCGAGACGCTGATGCCGCCGGCCCACGCCCAGGCGCACGAGCGCTACGTGCATCGCTACGTCCAGACCGGCGAGCGCAGGGTGATGGGCAGTTCGCGCCAGGTCGCGGGGCTGCGCCGAGACGGGACGGAATTTCCCATGGAGCTGCGCATCGGCGAGGTGCGCATCGGCTCGCGGCGCTATTTCACCGGCGTGGTCCGCGACCTTTCCACCATGCGCGAAGCCGAGCGGCGCTCGGACGAATTGCACGCCCAGCTGACCCAGATCTGGAGCCTGAACTCCATGGGCGAGATGGCTTCGGTGCTGGCGCACGAACTCAACCAACCGTTGTCCTCCGTGGCCAATTACCTGCGCGCCGCGCGCACCTTGATCGCCAATCTTGAGCTCGAAGAGGACGATCTCCTGGACGCCGTTTCGCGGGCCAGCGACCAGGCCATCCGGGCCGGCGAGATCATCCGGACCATGCGCGATCTGGCCACGCGCGGGGGCGCCGAACAGAAGCCCGAGAGCCTTTCGGCTATCCTGGCGGAGATCGAGTTCATTGTTGGGCTGATGGTCCGCGATGCCGGAGCCAGGGTGCTATACGATCTATACCAAGGCCCGGACATAGTCCTCGCGGACCGTATCCAGATTCAACAGCTTGTCGTCAACTTGGTGCGCAACGCCATCGATGCAGTCGCTAAGTTCCCGGATCGCGAGATTAAAATCTCAACCCGGGCGGATGCAGACGACAAGCTGGTGACCATAGTCGAGGACAGCGGACCGGGTGTCGATAGCGCCGTAATGGGCCGTGTTTTCCAACCACTGGCCAGCACCAAGCCCACAGGAATGGGGCTAGGCCTTTCGATTTGCCGCGCTATAGTCGAAAACCACGGCGGGCGAATTTGGGTCCAACCCAGCCCGTTGGGAGGCGCCGCTTTCTGTTTTGTACTGGCGCGGACGGGTGTGAATGGTGATGACGCCAGCGGCCGAACGGACCGTCTTCGTCGTCGATGACGACGCCGCCGCGCTCGATTCGCTGGTCATGCTGCTGCGCTCGGATGGGCTCAACCCTAGCGGGTTTTCGTCCGCCGGAACCTTCCTCGAAGCTCTGACGCGAGACGCCCGAGGCTGCGTGATCAGCGATGTTCGCATGCCTGGCATGGACGGCGTCCAGCTGCTGAAGACGCTGAAGGCGCGCCAGTGCATCCTGCCGGTGATCGTCATCACCGGCCACGCGGACGTCACCGTCGCGGTGCAGGCCATGAAGGCGGGCGCCGCGGAATTCATCCAGAAGCCCTTCGAGAGCGAGCTGATCCTGCGTCTGGTCCGCGCCTGCCTGGAGGAGAACGACGACGCCGTCGACGCCAGCGCCAGACGCAACCGGGTGCTGAGCCGCATCGACAGCCTGACCGCCCGCGAACGCCAGGTGCTGAACCTGATCATGGACGGCGCCAGCAACAAGGTGATCGCCGCGACCCTGGCCATCAGTCCCCGGACCGTGGAGATCTACCGCGCCAATGTGATGTCCAAGATGCGCGCCGACAGCCTGTCGGACCTGATCCGGATGACGCTCTCCAGTGGCGCGGCCTGACCGGATCGGGGCCGGGATCGTCGGGCTTAGGGGATAGTACCTAGGTAGTGGCGCGCGGATGAAAACATGGCGGCATTGTGTTTGATTCGCGGCCAAGATGGGTAGTGCAGCGTCAGTTTCCGGGCGGTCGTCGACGCCCCGACCCGCCAACCGCGGCAAGGCGTCGGCGGCGCAGCGGCTCGACGCGCTGAACCGGATGGCCGGAACCCTCACCCACGACCTCAACAACCTGCTGGGCGTCATCCTCGGCGCCAACGAGCGGCTGGCCGACGAGCTCGGTGAAGGCAGTGAGCAGCAGGCGCTGGCCCGGCTGGCCCTCGAGGCCGCCGAGCGCGGCGCCGAGCTGTTGCGGCGCAGCCTGTCGCTGGCCCAGGGCGGCGCACCGGCGCGCGACACCACCGACGCTCCGGCCGTCCTGAAAACCGTCGGCCGCATGGCTCGTCAGGCGCTCGCGCCCAAGGTCGGCCTGACCGTCACGGGCCTGCGCCAGCCGCTGCGCTGCAACGGCGACCGCACCGGCCTGGAGATGGCGCTGCTCAATCTCTGCCTCAACGCCGGCCAGGCCATGCCGGGCGGCGGCGAGGTGGTCATCGGGGCGCGGGGCCTCTGCCTGGGCGTGCTCGAAACCCGTCGCCTGGGGGTCGCGCCCGGCGCCTTCGCGGTGTTCACGGTGCGCGACACGGGTCCCGGCATGTCGCCGCGGCTCCTGGCGCGCGCCACCGATCCCCTGTTCACCACCAAGCCCACGGGCACGGGCCTGGGCCTCTCGGCGGTGATCGATTTCGCCGCCTCGGCCGGCGGGGCCTTCGCGCTGCAGTCGCGGGAGGGACAGGGGACCACGGCGACGCTCTACCTCCCGATCGCCGGACCCGCCAACATCACGGCGGCGGCGGCGTAGAGCGCTATAAGTGGGGACACAATAAGTGGGGACACGTACGACTTTGCCGACCAGCGTCTCAGAGTCATGCGGCGTCGCTACAAAGTCGTACGTGTCCCCACTTACGGCGGCTCAGGCGGCCAGGGCCTCGGAGTTTGCGGCCAGGGCTCGCGTGGGGGTGTCGCGCAGCATGTAGCCGCCGCCCCAGACGGTCTCGATCTGGTTGTCGCCGTCGCTGGCCTGGGCGAGCTTCTTGCGCAGCTTGCAGATGAACACGTCGATGATCTTCACCTCCGGCTCCTTGAGGCCGTTGTACAGGTGGTTGAGGCACATCTCCTTGGTCAGCACCGAGTTCTTCCGCAGCGAGAGCAGTTCCAGCACCTTGTATTCGCTGGGCGTCAGGTGGACGGGCGTGCCGGAGACCTCGGCGGTGCGGGTGTCGAGGTTGAGCGCGATGGCGCCGGTGCGGATGATCGATTCCGAATGCCCGCGCGAGCGGCGCACCACCGCGTTGATCCGCGCGGCCATCTCGGCCTTGTGGAAGGGCTTGCAGATGAAATCGTCGGCGCCGGACGACAACGCCCTGACCTTGGTTTCCACGTCGGCCGACGCGGTGACGACGATCACCGGCGTCAGCACCTTCTTGCCGCGGATGGCGCGCAGGACGTCCAGGCCGGTCATGTCGGCGAGCTCGAGATCGAGCAGGATCACGTCGTAGTCGTAGAGGCCGGCCAGCTCGATGGCGTCCTCACCCAGATCCGTCGTGAAGACGTTATGGCCCTCGGCCGTCAGCTTGAGCTCGATGCTCTTCGCCGCGACCGGATTGTCTTCCACCAGCAGAATATGCATCGTCAGCTCCCACGCCCGTTGAAATGATTGGAATCTTGGTCGATCAGGCGGCCGGCGACGGCCATGATCTGCGACATGCGGAAGGGCTTGGCCAGGACCTCGTCGGCCCCCAGATGCTTGGCCCAGCTCAGGTAGTCGCGTCGCCCGCCCGGACCGGCGCCGGAGATGGCGATAATCTTCGGGGACCGCGGCCGGCGCTTGATCTGCAGGATCGCGCCGATCCCTTCCATCTCCGGCATGACGATGTCGGTGACGACCAGGTCGGGCCTGTAGGCGTCGAGCAGGCGAAGGCCCTTGCGGCCGTTTTCGGCGGTGAGGGTGATGTAACCCGCGGCCAGGAACGCGTGGTCCATCAGGCCCAGCAGCGCCGCGTCGTCGTCGATCAGCAGAACCCGGCCGCGGGCGCCCGGATCGGGCTCTGAACTGACGAGGCGAAGCGCGGACATCGGGCGGCGAACTCAGCAATTGACTTATGGTTAACAGTTTTAACCATGCTGATTCGTGGACCGCACCCTGAGGCGACTACCTAGGGATATTCCCGTAGGGGTAGAGTGGGCCGCCTGCTCTCCTGCGTATTGCCAGGCTCGGGGCGAGGTTTTCCGTCGGGATTTCAAGCCCTTTCGCGCCAGATGGCCAGGGCGAGGCGCGGCCGCGCGAGGAACAGCGCGCCCCAGACCAGCAACACCCCCAGGTAGCGCAGACCTCCGGCGCCCAGGCGGCGGCGGCGCGGACGGATTTCGGTCTCGTAGAGATTGGCGTAGTCGGCGATGACACTCATGGCGGTCTCCTCGTTCGATGAGGAAAGGCCTAAGACTCCGCTGCGACAGTTTCGGACGCATGGGTGCGGCGGGCGATATCGATCTGCGCGATCAGCACCTGCTTGAGCGCCGCCGGCGCGAGCACCTCGACCTTGTCGCCCCAGGTGAACAGATGCCAGGCCAGTTCGAGCATGCCGCTGGCCCGGAAACGGACGATCACCGCGCCATCGGCTTGCGGCTCCACGACCTGGTTGGCGTGGAAGCGCCAGCGGAGCGCGTCTGAGGCGCCGGCCGGGGTCACCCGCAGCACCACGTCCTCGGTGTCGTCCTGATAGATGCCGAAGCTCTCGTCGGCATAGGCCTGCAGCGAAAAGCCGTCCGGGCGACTGGCGGCGCGGTCGGACACCGCGATGTCGCCGATCCGGTCGAGCCGCCAGTTGCGCGGCCCCTGCCCTTCGTCAGCCACCAGATAGTTCGACCGCCCGAACAACACCCCGAACGGCGTGACGTCGCGCATCCGGCCCGGCGTCGCCCCGCCCTGATAGCGGAACCGCAAGGCCTTGAGCGACAACAGCGCCTCGCGCACAGCCGCCAGCACCGCCTGGTCCTCGAACGGGCGCGGACCCGCCTGGACGGCGATGGTCTCGGCCTGCAGCAAGGCTTCCAGGTCCGGCGCGAGCTTGCGCCGCGCCGCCGCGCGCGTCGCCGACAGCACCTTGGTCTCCAGCGACCGCAGCGCGCCGGCCCGCGCCCCGGCCCCCTGCTGGGCGAACAGCTCGGCCGCCGCCGCCAGCGCCGCCAGCTCCTCGGCCGTCGGCGCCTGGAAGAGGCCGTCCAGCCCGGCCGGAATACGGAACCGCCGGGTGGGCGGATCGTCCACCTCCTCCAGCTGCGGAAACAGGTCGCGCACCGCGTCGCGCATCCGCTCGGCGGTGCGCCGCCCGACGGCCATCCGCTCGGCCATTTCGTCGAGGGTCAGGCCCTCGGCGGTGCTGGCCAGCATCCGCGCCAGGTCCAGCAGCCGACCGGCTTTTTCGTGTCGCATCAGAGCTACGTCCGATTCTGTCGTTGCAGCCGATCAGACCTGAACGCGTTGAAACCCGCAACGGAGCTTCAGACGATGGCTTACCGCACCTTTCGCCCCCGCCAGCCCGCCCCGGCCATAGACATGGCCGCGTTCGAGCGCCCCGCCCTGCCCGGCTCGGTGGTCGACGCCGTGCTGCGCTACCACGACGAGGTCCAGGACCAGGGCTCCGGCGCCCGCCTGCTGCGCCTCAGCGCCAAACGCCTGCGCGCGCCAGAGGTAAAGAAGGCGCTCGGCAAGCTCGCCCGCCGCGCCGCCGGCGTCGCCGTCCTGTGGAACGAGGACGAGAGCCAGATTATCCGGGTGCTGGAGGCGGCTTAGTGTCCCGAGTCCGAAGTTCGCAAGCGTTTGAGGCGGGCTTTGGCGAACTTCGGAATCGATGAGGACACTAGCAAGCGTATGTTTCTAGTGTGCTTTCTTGGTTCTGAAGTTCGCTCAGCGCCCGATCCAACACGCGGGCGAACTTCAGAACCAGCACACTAGCCCTCGTGACGATAGTTCGGCTGGTCGATGGCGATCTGTTCGAGCGTGTTGGCCTTCAGCGCGGCGAGCAGGCCCGGCGTCTCCAGCGTCATCGACCCGGATCGCAGGCGCTCGCAGAGTTCGTGGTTGAGGTCGACGAAGCTGCCCCGATGGTCCAGCAGCACCACGAACCGTTCGGTGGCCGCCGCCTCGGCCGCGGGGCCCAACTGCAATTCCCGCGAGATCGCCCCCAGCGCATTGGCCGCAACCCGGGCCAGGAAGCCGTTACGCGGATCGAGGGATGGCCGGATGCTATCGATCCAGCGGGCGACCGCCTCGGCCAGCTCATCAGCCTTCGGATGGGTGATCACAGGCCTTGCTCCAGCAACTGCACCAGGTCGATTTCGGTCTCCGACACGCGGCGCCCGATCATCGGCCGCTCGACCGAGGCCTCCAGCCCGCCGGCCCAGCTCTGGTACATCATCAGGCACATGACGCCCCACTTAAGCGACCCCAACGCCTGCCAGGTCCGCACGCGGCTCAACGGCACGGGCTTGCCGCCGGCGGCCGCGTAGCCCTCAAGCAGGTCGGCATAGTCGCCGAAGCCGCCCACCGGCCGGTCGGGCCGGCCGAACCGCCAGGAATTGACGCAGAGCCACGACAGGTCCTCGGCCGGATCGCCGATATGCGACAGCTCCCAGTCGAGCACGGCGGAGACGCCCACTTTCGGGTCGATCATCAGATTGCCGTTGCGGAAGTCGCCGTGCAGCAGCACCGGCTCAACCGGCTCCGGCGCGTTGCGTTTGAGATGTTGGAAGGCCAGTTCCAGCACCGGGCGCTCCGCCCCCGACGCGCGGTAGATTTCCTCATAGCGATCGAGCTCGGCCAGGAAGTCGGCGGTCTTCAAGCCGGCCGCGGCCGGCGGCGGCGTCGCGTGGATCACCGCCAGGATCTCGCCGCACTGGCGCGCAAGCCCCGGCCGGATGGCGTCGAACCGGGGGTCGGCGACGATTTTGCGGCCCAGGGTCTCGCCGGCCACCCGCGCGGTGACGTGCGCCTCGCCCAGGCCATCGGCGTCGTCGCAGAGATGCACCAGCGGCGCGGCCGGCGCGCCGCCCTCGCGCACCGCGCGGATCAAGGCGGCTTCCGCCCCCAGGCTCACCGAACGCGCCGTCTCCGGATCGAAGGGAACCGAGCGGCGGCGCAGGATCAGATCGCGCCGCTGGCCGCCGGCTTCCACCGAAAACGCCCAGGTCTCCATGCTCGCCCCGCCCGACAACCGTTCGGCGGCGGCCAGCACGGCGTCCTGCCCGCCCAGGCGGCGCGCCAGCTTGGGCAGCACGGCCAGCACATCGACGCTCATGGCCCCGCCCTCTTCATGACCCCGTTCTCTTCATGACCCCGTCTTCTTCATGACCCCGTCTTCTTCATGACCTTGGGGAATTCCTTGTTTGGTCTAGGCTGGCGATCAGGCGGACATTCCGACGGCTTGTAAATGCCCTCGGCTCACGAGTACGCCCAAGAAAACCTATTAGGGAACGCCGCCATGGACTTCGACCTGCCCGCTGACCTCGTGGCCTATCTGGCCGAGCTCGACGCCTTCATCGAGGCCGAGATCAAGCCGCTCGAGCAGCAGGACGACAATATCAAATACTTCGACCACCGGCGCGAGTACGAGCGCACGGACTGGGAGGCCGGCGGCCTGCCGAAGAAGGAATGGGAAGCGCTGCTGGGCGAGGCGCGGCGCCGGGCCGACAAGGCCGGCCACCTGCGCTTCGGCTGGCCCAAGGAGCTGGGCGGCAAGGGCGGCACCCAACTGGAGCTGGCGGTGATCCGCGAGCACCTCGCCGCCAAGGGGCTCGGCCTGCACAACGACCTGCAGAACGAACACTCGATCGTCGGCAACAACCCCTTCATCCTGATGTTCAAGGAGTTCGCCACCAACGCCCAGTACGACCGCGACGCCGAAAAGCTGCTGGCCGGCCAGCTGCGCACCGGCTTCGGACTCACCGAACCCGAGCACGGGTCCGACGCCACCTTCATGGACACCACCGCCGTGCGCCAGGACCAGGACGGCCAGCCGGGCTGGCTGATCCGCGGCGAAAAGATGTGGACCACGGGCATGCACGTGGCGACCCACGTGATGGTCTTCGCGCGCACCTCCGGCAAGGACGGCGACGCCGCCGGCATCACCTGCTTCATCGTCCCGGCCAACACGCCCGGGGTGAAGATCGAGGAGTACCTCTGGACCTTCAACATGCCCACCGACCACCCGCGGGTGAGCTTCACCGACGTGTGGATTCCAGAGGACAGCTACTGGGGCCAGATCGACCAGGGCCTGCGGTTGGGCCAGAGTTTCGTGCACCAGAACCGCATCCGTCAGGCGGCATCGTCGCTGGGGGCCGCGGTCTACTGCATCGAGGAGAGCGTGAAATACGCCCGCGCGCGCAAACCCTTCGGCAAGGCGCTGGCCGAGAACCAGGCCATCCAGTGGCCCCTGGTCGAGCTCTCCACCCAGGCGGAAATGCTGCGCCTGCTGATCCGCAAGACCGCCTGGCAGATGGACCGGATGGAGCACAAGGAGATCGAGCGGCAAATCTCCGACAAGGTCTCGATGTGTAACTACTGGGCCAACCGCCTGGTCTGCGAGGCCGCCGACCGCGCCATGCAGGTGCACGGCGGCATCGGCTATTCCCGCCACAAGCCCTTCGAGCACATCTACCGCCACCACCGCCGCTACCGGATCACCGAAGGCTCCGAGGAGATCCAGATCCGCAAGGTGGCGGCCTATCTGTTCGGCTATGCCGGGCCCAAACGCCGCGAGTTCGAGGCGCAGGGGATCAAGGCTTAGGCGGCCGCGTCGCCATAGAGAGCGTCGAACACCGCCGGCAAGCTGTCCGGCAGGCCCAGCAGCGGGCCTGAGGAGAGCAGCAGGACAACCTCGTCGCCATTCAGGCCTGAGAGCGCGCGGGTGACCTCCTGGGCGTTCCGCGCGCCTTCGACGGGCACGCCGGTCGCCGCGGCGCGGGCGAGGATTTCGTCGAAGCTCGACTGGTGGTGGCTGTCGGCGCCATGCACCGGCGGCGGGACGATCAGCACGCGGGCCGCGCCCTCGAACACCGTGTCGTACCAGGACAGAGCGTCACGGCTGCGCCAGGAGAAGGTGTGCGGTTCGAACACCACCGTCAGCGGCCGGTGTGGATAGTGCAGCAGCAACGCCTCGATCGCCGAGCGGGCTTTCTCGTAGGAGGAGCCGAACCCCTCGATCACCGGCACCGCGGAGCGCGTGGTCAGGCGGTCGAGCCGGCGCCGGATGCCGGAGAAGCTGGCCACGCCGGCCGCGAGCGCCGCCTCGCTGACCAGGCCGCGCTCCAGCAGATAGGCGCTGACGCCGACGATGTTCTCGATGTTGTGCTCGCCCAGCAGGGTGGTCGTCAGGGCCAGCGTCGCGCCGTCCGGCCGCATCAGGACAAACCGGGTCACGTCGCCATAGACCACGCCCTGAGCCCACCAGCCGCCGCAAGGTTGGGTGTCATACCAGACCACCCGGCTTGCCGCCTCGCCCACGATGGCGCGGATGGACGGGCCCTCGCGGGCCACCAGCAACCCGTCGGCGGGCAAAAGGCGCAACAAGTCGCGGAACGGCGCCTGGTAGTCGGCGAAGGTCGGGAAGGCGTTGACGTGGTCGTGGACCAGCGAGGTCAGCAGCACCTCGCGCGGATGATAGAGCACGAACTTCGAGCGCCGGTCGCTCGCCGAGACGATATATTCGTCGCCTTCCAGCACCACTTGCGACGCGGCGCCCCAGTGGCCGGTGGCGGGCAGCGACGGCGAGATCGCGCCCACCATCCAGCCTACATCCAAGCCCGCCTGCCGCAGCACATGCGCCATCAGCGCGGTGCAGGTGGATTTGCCGAACGACCCGGCCACGACCGTGTTTTCGCGGCCCAGCGTCGCCTGGCCGACCATTTCCGGAAAGGTCGTGACGCGGACGCCGCGCGCGCGGGCCGCCGCCACCTCCGGATTGCCCTCCCCGCCCAGCTTGGCGCTGGTCCCCAGGACCAGGACGTCCAGATCGGCCGGCAGGTTTGCGGCGTCGAACACGCGATGGAACGGAAACCCCAGGCTCTCCACATAGGTCGACATCGGTGGAAAGACGTCTTCGTCGGAGCCCGAGACCTCGTGCCCCGCGCCGCGCATCATCAAGGCCGCGGCGCTCATGCCGGCGCCGGCGACGCCGGTGAAATGGATGCGCATGAACGGCGCGTTCCTTCGACTCGCTACGGGCCCCGGACGGCACGACTAGCCGATCCCGGCGGGCGCTCCAACGCGCATGGTTACACAGGCCTTACAAGGCGCAGGCAGCGTTAACCCGGCCTTAACTATGCGAGTCCAACGTCCACGGGTCTTCCTTGAAGACACCCCACCATCACTGACTTTCATAGCCCGGCGCTCGCGCCGGGCTCTTTTTTCGAGTGCGGCGCTTCGCCGAGCCAACCCGGCTTGCGTGGGCGCGGCGGCCAACGTATACCCCCGCCCTCTCGACGGCCTGATCCCGGATAGCTCAGCTGGTAGAGCAGTCGGCTGTTAACCGACTTGTCGCAGGTTCGAGTCCTGCTCCGGGAGCCATCGAGACTTTCCAGAATAGCCGGCCCACGCGGCGGCGGCGCCCGGCCAACCGGCCGGCCGGCGCGCGACTTGTCCCCAGAGGCAGCGGCTTTGCCGAGCAATCATAGAGTTGCTCTATCCAAATCAATTTTTCAATCGATTGGACTATCGGCCAAGGGCGCGCCACTTGTGCCGGCCAGAGGCTCAGACGCCAGAACACGATTGGAGAACGCGATGGACGGTGAAGGCAAATGCCCGATGGACGGCGGCCGGGTGGCCGGTCAGGCGGTCCTGTTCGAGATGACCAATCGGCTGTGGTGGCCTAACCAGCTGGACCTGTCGGTGCTGCACCAGAACCCTCCGGCCGGCAGCCCGATGGTCAAGGACTTCGACTACGCCGAAGCCTTCAAGAGCCTCGATCTGAATGCGGTCAAGCAGGACCTCTTCGCGCTGATGACCACGTCACAGCCCTGGTGGCCGGCCGACTATGGTCACTACGGCCCCCTGTTCATCCGCATGGCCTGGCATAGCGCCGGCACCTACCGCACCGGCGATGGCCGCGGCGGCGCCGGGGACGGCGCCCAGCGGTTCGCGCCGCTCAACAGCTGGCCGGACAACGCCAACCTCGACAAGGCGCGCCTGCTGCTGTGGCCGGTCAAGCAGAGGTACGGCAGCAAGCTCTCCTGGGCCGACCTGATGATCCTGGCCGGCAACTGCGCCCTGGAATCCATGGGCTTCGCGACCGCCGGTTTCGGCGGCGGCCGGGCCGACGTCTGGGAGCCGCAGAACGACATCTCCTGGGGTCCCGAGCGGGAATGGCTGGGCGACAAGCGCTACAGCGGCGATCGCGACCTCGCCCACCCGCTGGCCGCCGTGCAGATGGGGCTGATCTACGTCAACCCCGAGGGGCCGAACGGCCATCCTGATCCGCTCGCCTCGGCGCGCGATATCCGCGAGACCTTCGCGCGCATGGCGATGAACGACGAGGAGACCGTCGCCCTGATCGCCGGCGGCCATACCTTCGGCAAGACCCACGGCGCCGCCGACCCGTCCGCCTACGTCGGCCCCGAGCCGGAAGGCGCCGGCATCGAACAGCTGGGCCTGGGCTGGAAGAACAGCTTCGGCGATGGCCACGGCGTCCACACCATCACCAGCGGCCTTGAGGTGACCTGGACCCAGACGCCCACGGCCTGGAGCCATCACTATTTCGAAAACCTGTTCAAATACGAGTGGGAGCTGACCAAGAGCCCGGCCGGCGCCCATCAGTGGACGCCGAAGAACTTCGATCCGGCCGACAGCGTTCCGGACGCGCACGACCCTTCGAAGCGTCACGCGCCCAACATGCTGACCACCGACCTGGCCCTGCGGGTGGACCCGGCCTACGCGGCCATCTCCCGCCGCTTCCACGAAAACCCCGACCAGTTCGCCAAGGCCTTCGCCGAGGCCTGGTACAAGCTGACCCACCGCGACATGGGCCCGCACGTCCGCCTGATCGGCCCGGAAGTCCCCACCGAGCCGCGCCTGTGGCAGGATCCCATCCCGCCGGTCGATCATCCGCTGATCGACGAGGCGGATATCGCGGCGCTGAAGACCAAGCTGCTCGCCTCTGGGCTGTCGATCTCGCGGCTGGTGGCGACCGCCTGGGCCTCGGCCTCGACCTTCCGCGGCTCCGACAAGCGCGGCGGCGCCAACGGCGCGCGCATCCGGCTGGCCCCGGCCAGGGACTGGGCGGTCAACGAGCCGGCGGAACTGGCGGTGGCGCTCGCCAGGCTGGAAGCCGTGCAAGCGGTGTTCAACGCGGCGCAGACCGGCGGCAAGCGGGTCTCCCTCGCCGACCTGATCGTGCTGGGCGGCTGCGCGGCGGTGGAACAGGCGGCGAAGGCCGCGGGCCACCCCGTGACCGTGCCCTTCACGCCCGGCCGGACCGACGCCTCCCAGGCCCAGACCGACGCCGAGGCCTACGCTGTGCTGGAGCCGAAAGTCGACGGATTCCGTAACTTCGTCAGCGGCGACCAGACCTATTCGGCCGAGGAAATGCTGGTCGACCGGGCGCATCAGCTTACGCTTTCCGCGCCGGAGATGGCGGTGCTGGTCGGCGGTCTGCGGGTGCTGGGGGCCAACGTCGGCGGCTCCAAGCTGGGCGTCTTCACCGACCGGCCCGAGACCCTGACCAACGACTTCTTCGTCAACCTGCTGAAGACCAGCACCAGCCTGACCTGGACGGCCTCGCCCGACACGAACGGCGTGTTCGTGGCGCGCGACCGGGCGAGCGGCGAAGAGAAGGCGGCCGGCACGCGGGTCGATCTGATCTTCGGGTCGAACTCGCAGCTGCGGGCGCTGGCGGAAGCCTATGCCGCCGCCGACGCGCAAGGGCCGTTCGTGGACGCCTTCGTCGCCGCCTGGAACAAGGTGATGACCCTGGACCGGTTCGACCTGGCCTGAGTGGGCGCAGGTCCTCCGCGCCGGCGGCGCGGGGGGCCTGCCCCTACCTGCAGGCGGCCGAGTTTCCCGTCAGCCCGCGTCGCCTGACGAGCCTACCAGACGCCGACATTGGGCATCGACGCCCAGGGCTCGGCGGGCGGCAACGCCGCGCCGGCCTGCAGCAGTTCGATGGAGATGTTGTCCGGCGAGCGGACGAAGGCCATGCGCCCGTCACGCGGCGGGCGATTGATCACCACGCCCCTGTCCTTCAGCCGCTGGCAGAGCGCGTAGATGTCGTCGACGGCATAGGCCAGGTGGCCGAAATTGCGCCCGCCCGCATAGGCCTCGGCGTCCCAGTTGTAGGTCAGCTCGACCATCGGCGCCTTGGCCGCCTTCGCGGCGGCCTCATCGCCGGGCGCGCAGAGGAACACCAGGGTGAACCGGCCCCCCTCATTCTCGGTCCGCGAGGCCTCCACGAGGCCGAGCTTGTCGCAGTAAAACGCCAGCGATGCTTCGAGGTCGGTGACCCGCACCATGGTGTGGAGATATTTCACTTGCGGTCATCCTTTACAGAGTAAGCTGATCATCAGAGGGTCGCGCGGCGCAGGCCGCAACCCCGTGTTGCAATAGACCGTGCTGTAATAGAGTGGCGCGAGCGCGTCTGAAACGTCTGCGTCGCCAACGTGTCCGAGATTTCATTTGCGCTCGGGTAACGGCGGCATCAAAAGCGCAAAAACCTCCAGAGTGGGGTGGTGCGCGACGCGGAGATGATTCGCGTGGAGCTGTAGGGGGCTCGGGAACAGCTTGATGCGTCTGAAACCACAGTATCTGTTCGTGATCGCGGTCATCAGCCTGGTGGCGCTCTACTTTATCGTGCGCAGCCTGTTCGGCGCGGTCGAGCCGCACAAGGCCGAAGCCAAGACCAACGCGGCCGCCGGTCCGCCCAGCGTCCAGGCCAAGCTCGTGCCGCAGGTCGTGCGCGCCTACGACGTGGTCGTCCGCGGCCGGACTCAGGCGACCCGCACCGTGGTGATCCGCTCGGAGACCGCCGGAACGGTGGCCGCCGCGCCCGTGCTGCAAGGCACGTTTGTCAAACAGGGCCAGGTGCTCTGCCGGCTGGCCACCGATGCGCGCCAGGCCGCGCTGGACCAGGCTCACGCCGCCCAGAAATCCGCCCAGCTCGCCCAGCAGCAGAGCGAACAGCTGGCCAAGGCCGGCTATCGCTCGCCGACCCAGGTCCTGCAGGCGCAGGCCAACCTCGACGCCACCAACGCCGCCGTTCGCGCCGGCGAAATCGCCATGGGCCAGGTGAACATCAAAGCGCCCTTCGCCGGCGTCTTCGATCATCGCGACGCCGAGGTCGGCGCCTACCTGGGTCCGGGCCAGCCGTGCGGCACGATGATCGAGATCGACCCCCTGCTGATCGTCGGCGATGTGCCGGAGACCCAGGCCGCCGCGTTGAAGATTGGCGCGACCGCCACCGCGCGCCTGGTGTCGGGCCAGACGCTGGCCGGGCGCATCCGCTACGTGGCCCACGACGCCGACCCGGCGACCCGCACCTACCACCTGGAAGTCACCGTTCCGAACAGCAAGCTGACCATCCGCTCGGGCCTCTCGGCGGAACTGCACATCGCGGCGGGCACGGGGCCGGCCCACCTGGTGCCGGTCTCGACACTGGTGCTGGACTCGGCCGGCCGCCAGGGCGTGCGCTACGTCCAGGCCGACGGCCGCGTGGCCTTCGCCCCGGTCACGATCGTCGAGGAAACCCGCGACGGCGTCTGGGTGACCGGGCTCACCGGGGATATTCAATTGATCACCGTCGGCCAGTCCTACGTCGGCGACGGGCAAAAGGTTCGTGTCACCCTGACGCGCTAGCCTCGGGGCGTCCCCTGGTCGCCAAGGCGGCGAACAGGCGCTGTTTGAAACGATTGCCGGATTTCATGCGGAAATCCGGCTGAGGAGCTTGAGATGATCGGCGCGCTGATCGACGGAGCCATCAAACGCCGCAAGGTGGTGCTAGGCGTCACCCTGATCGCCTGCATCTTCGGCTTCCTGTCGTACAAGGCCATGCCGCGCGAGGCGCAGCCGGACATCGACCTGCCCTATATCTCGGTGATCGTGCCGTTCCCTGGCGTGAGCCCGGAGGACGCCGAACGCCTGCTGGTCAAGCCGCTGGAGGTGCAGCTGCAGACCATCCAGGGCGTCAAGCACATGAACGCGGTCGCGCGGCAGAACGCGGCGATCGTCACCCTGGAATTCGAGCCCGACGCCAACAAGCAGAAGGCGCTGGACGACGTCCGCTCGAAGACCGACCTGGCCCGTGGCCGCTTTCCGCCCGACGCCGAGCCGCCGATTATCCAGGAGCAGAGCTTCGCCGATCAGCCGATCATCGGGGTCGTGCTGCATGGCGAGGCGCCGGAGCGCGAACTCGCCCGCATCTCCAAGAGCCTGAAGGAGCGCCTGGAAGCCTCCCCGGGCGTGCAGGAAGCCTTCGAGAGCGGGGCCCGCGAAGAGCTGCTGGACGTCACCATCGATCCCCTGCGGATGGAGGCCTATAACGTCACGGCCAACGACCTGTCGGCGGTGATCGCGCGCAACAACCAGCTGGTGCCGGCCGGCAACCTGCGCTCGGGCCCTGGCCAGTTCGCCATGAAGATCCCCGGCGTGGTGCAGAATCCCGCCGACATCCTGGCCCTGCCCATCAAGAAGAACGGCGACCGCATCATCACCATCGCCGACATCGGCGACGTGCGTCGGACCTTCAAGGAGCCGGGCTTCATCGCTCGCTTCAACGGCCAGCCGGCGGTGGCGCTGGACATCAGCAAGCGCAACGGCGCCAACATCCTCGACACGGTGAAGACCATTCGCAGCGTCGTCGCCGACGAGCAGAAGCGCTGGCCGTCCACCGTCAAGGTCGACTTCACCTACGACAATTCCGAGTTCATCGGCCGCACGCTTTCCATCCTGGAAAGCGGCATCATGACCGCCAGCCTGCTGGTGATGATGATCATCGTGGCCAGCCTCGGCATCCGCCAGGGGATCATCGTGGGCCTGGCGATCCCGGCCTGTTTCCTCATCGCCTTCCTGATGATCCACGCCAAGGGCGTGACGCTCAACCAGATGGTGATGTTCGGCATGGTGCTGGCGGTCGGCATCCTGGTCGATGGCGGCATCGTGGTGGTGGAATACGCCGACCGCAAGATGGCCGAGGGCATGCCCAAGGAGCAGGCCTTCGCCGCCGCCGCCAAGCGGATGTTCTGGCCGGTGGTCAACGGCACGCTGACGACGCTCTGCGCCTTCCTGCCGTTCATGTTCTGGAATTCGATCAGCGGCAAATTCATGAGCTACCTGCCGCTCACCCTGTTCTTCGTCCTGGGCGCCTCGATCTTCGTGGCTCTGGTGTTCACCCCGGCGCTGGGCTCGATCTTCGGCCGCGCCACCGCCGTCGACGCCGCGCACCTGGCCGAGATCGAGAAATCCGAGCACGGCGATCCGCGCGAGATGACCGGCTTCATGGGCTGGTACGCCCGGACCATTTCCAGCCTGGGCCGCCACCCCGGCCGCACCGTGCTGGTGACGCTCTGCATCATCGTCGGCATCGCGGTCTGGTTCGGCAAGACCCCGCACCGCACCCTGTTCTTCCTGGACCAGGACCCTCAGGAAGTGACGGTCTTCGTCAAGGCGCGGGGCAATATGTCGCCGGACGCGCAGGACGCCCTGATGAAGCAGGTCGAGGGCCGGCTGGTCGGGGTAAAGGGCATCGAGTCCCTCTACGTCCGGGCCGGCGGCGTGCAGGCCAACGGCGGGCCGAACTCGCCGCCCAACGACACCATCGGCCGCATCCAGGTCGAGTTCGACAAGTACGAACAGCGCAAGCTGCTGGGCTTGCACGGCCGCGACATCGCCACCGAAATCCGCAAGCGCGTCGCCGACCTGCCCGGCATGGCCGTCGAGGTGCGCGAGCCGGAGGGCGGGCCGCCGGTCGGCAAGGCCGTGCAGGTGCAGATGACCAGCCACGACCCGGCCGCGCTGGATAAGGCCGCCAATCTGGTGAAGGCCAAGCTCGCCGCCGACCCGCAGGTCATCGAGCTGGAGGACAACCGCACCTCGCCCGGCATCGAATACAACCTGACCGTCGACCGGTTGGCCGCCGGCCGCTACGGCGTGGACGTACTCTCCGTCGGCCAGGCGATCCAATATATGACCGACGGCGTGCTGGTGGGCCGCTTCCGCCCCGACGACGCCCAGAACGAACTCGACATCCGGGTGCGCTTCCCGGTTGAGGCCCGCACGGTGGCCGCCTTCGATCAGCTGAAGATCACCACGCCCTCGGGTCCGGTGCCCGCCAGCTACTTCGTCAAGCGCGCGCCCGGCCAGCAGGTTACCCAGATCCAGCGCCGCGAAGGCCAGCGGCTGGTCCTGATCCAGGGCAACACCATCAAGGGCGTCGCCGCCAATATCAAGGTGACCCAGATCAAGGACTGGGTCGCCAAGGCGAACCTCAGTTCCGAGGTGCACGTGAAGTTCACCGGCGCCGACGAAGAGGGCGCGAGCGCCGCCCAGTTCTTCATGGTCGCCATGGCCGTCTCGCTGTTCCTGATGTTCGTAATCCTGCTCTGGCAGTTCAACAGCTTCTACGGCGTGCTGGTGACGCTGTCGGCCGTGGTGCTCTCGACCATCGGGGTGCTGCTGGGAATCCAGGTGAACCTGCTGCACACCTTCGACTATGTCTCGATCATCATGCTCGGGACCGGCGTCGTGTCGCTGGCCGGCGTCGTGGTGGGCCACAACATCGTGCTGGTGGATACCTACTACCAGCTGCGCCGCCAGGGCTTCCCGGCCGACGAGGCCGCCGTGCGCGCCGCCGCCCAGCGGTTCCGCCCGGTGATGCTCACCACCCTGGTGACCGTCGTCGGCCTGCTGCCGCTGATGTTCCAGATTCACCCGAACTTCCACAACGGCCATATCGAGTTCGCCGCCCCGGGGTCGGAGTGGTGGGTGCAGCTGTCCGGCGCGGTAGTCTGGGGCCTGTCCTTCGCGACCCTGCTGACGCTGGTGCTGACGCCGGTGCTGCTGGCCGCGCCGATGGTGGCCTCGCGCCGCTTCAGCTGGCTGTGGCGCCAGATCCGCGGCGCGCCCCCGGCCCCGCCCCCAGCCTCGGCGGTCAAACCCTACGACATCCCGCGCGCGGCGGAATAGACGCTTGGGCGGGTTGACGTGGCGCCTCGCCGAGCCGTCCGACATCCCGGCGCTGCAGGCCGTGATGGCGGCCGCCATCGGCGAGCTGCAGAAGGGCTTTCTCAGCCCCGCGCAGATCGAGTCCAGCCGGATGATCATGGGCCTCGACAGCCAGCTGGTCGCTGACGGGACCTATTTCATGATCGAGGCAGATGGTCAGGTCGCCGGCTGCGGCGGCTGGAGCCGCCGGGCCACCCTCTACGGCGGCGACCACACGCCCGGCCGCGAGCCGGCTCTGCTAGACCCGGCCACCGACGCGGCGCGGGTCAGGGCGATGTATACGCATCCGTCCTTCGCGCGGCGCGGCGTCGGCCGCCTGATCCTCGAACTCTGCGAGGCCGCCGCCAAGGCCGCGGGCTTCAAGCGCCTGGAGCTGATGGGCACGATGTCCGGCCGGCCGCTCTACGAGAGCTACGGCTTCCAACCCCTAGAAGACATTCTCGACGACCGGGGCGGCGAACCCGTGCCGCTGACCCGGATGGGCAAGACCATCCTCTAGGTGCTCCCCCTTAGGGGGAGCTGTCAGCGCAGACTGACTGAGGGGGTTTCCTCTCCAGGGTTCGGGATGTCGTCAGTTGCTGGCTCGGCGGGTGAAACCCCCTCCGGCTCGCGGCTTTGCCGCGATCCACCTCCCCCTGAGGGGGAGGAACTCGGCCTCAAGCTTCCCGCGTCTGCCGCCGCCACAGCGCGGCGTACTCACCGGTCTTGGCCAGCAGCTCGGCGTGAGTGCCGCGCTCGACGATCCTGCCGCGGCGCAGGACCAGGATCTGGTCGGCGTCGACGATGGTCGACAGGCGGTGGGCGATCACCAGGGTGGTGCGGCCGGCCTTGACCTTGCGCAGGGTCTCCTGGATCGCGGCCTCGGTGGGGCCGTCCAGCGCGCTGGTCGCCTCATCGAGGATCAGGACGCGGGGGTTGGCCAGCAGGGCGCGGGCGATACCCACCCGCTGGCGCTCTCCGCCGGACAACTTCAGACCGCGCTCGCCGACCATGGTCGACATGCCATTCGGCAGACCGTCGATGAACGGGCCGAGCTCGGCGGCCTCGGCGGCGGCGCGGACCTCCTCGAGGCTGGCGCCGGGCCGGGCGAAGGCGATGTTGGCGTAGAGGCTATCGTTGAACAGCGCCACGTCCTGCGGCACCAGGGCGACGGCCTGGCGCAGCGCCGACTGCTTGACCTGGCGCATGTCCAGGCCGTCGATCAGCACCCGGCCCTCCTTCGGGTCGAGCAGGCGCATGGCAAGGCGCACGGCGGTGGTCTTGCCCGCGCCGGACGGCCCGACCAGCGCCGTGGTCGTCCCCGGCGGCGTCAGGAAACTCACGTCCCTCAAGCCTACCGAGCGGGCGTCGTGCTGGAAGCCGACGTGGTCGAAGGCTACCGCGCTCCCCTGTCCGCTGGCCGGCGGCAGGACCACCGCGTCCGGCGCATCGACGATATCCGGCGTCACGTCGCGCAAGGACACCATCTGCTCCATGTCGATGAAGGCCTGGCGGATCTCCCGGTACTGGAAGCCCAGCATCCCCAGCGGCGCATAGAGGCCGGACAGCAGCATCACCGCCATGGTGATATCGCCGATCCGCAGCTGGCCGCCCGCCACCAGATAGCCGGCCATCGCCGTCATGGCGCCCAGGCCGACATTCAGGATCAGCGACTGCGAGGCGTTCAGCAGGTTCAGCGAGGCGTTGGCGCGTGCGCTGGCGTTCACATAGTCGCCCATCGCCGCCTCATAGGTCTCGACCATCCGGTCCTCGGCCCCGAAGGTCTTCAGCGTCTCGTAGTTGATCAGGGCGTCGCCGGAGAGACCGGCCACCCGGTTGTCGGTGTCGTTGAGCTCGCGGCGGTGCGACAGCCGCCAGTTGGTGATCCGAAACGTGACCACCACGTAAAGCACCATGGTCGCCAGCGCCGTGGCCGCGAAGGCCAGGTCCAGCCGGACCACCATCACCACCATGGCCATGATCAGCTCGACCAGCGTGGGGCCCAGGCTGAAGATCAGGCTGCGGATCAGGAAGTCGGTGGAGCGAGAGCCGCGGTCAATGATCCGCGTCAGCGTCCCGGTCTGCTTCGACTGATGGAAGTCCAGCGACAGGCCGAGCGCGTGGGAAAAGGTCTCCACCGCCGCCTTGGCCATGGTCGATTGCGACACGCGGGTGAAGATCGCATCGCGGGCGAACGGCGCGCAGGCCGCCACCAGCCGCAGGCCCGCGAAGGCGCCGACCAGAACCAGGAACAGGCTCCCGATCGCGGCGCCGCCCAGGGCCGCGGGTCGCAGCGTATTGATCGCCTCGCCGAGCATCACCGGCGCGATCACGCCCGCGCCCTTGCCGACGAATACCAGCACCAGGGCCACGGCGATCCGCAGGCGCAGCTGCGGCGCGCCTGAGCGCATGACCAGCCGCCCCAGGTCGCCCAATGAGCCCCAGAAGCTGAATCGGGTCTCCACCGGCGCGCTGTCGCCGCCGAATCGGCGGGTCATTCCGGGGTGGGCGAAGGACAAGTGTTCTGTCTCCGTCAGTGAACGAGAAGGGTGGATTGCTCGCCGCCGCCCGGCGTCATCCAGTCGACGCGCAGGCCGGCAGGGGTCAGCTGGCTACGAAACGGCCCCTGCGCAAGGGGCGCGGCGGGCGAGACCTGGACCACAACCTGGTCGGAGAAGCCATCACCGAACACCTGCACCTGATGCGCGCCCGGCCGGATCGGCGCTGGGGAGCCCAGGCTCGCCACGTAGCGGCCGCGCGCGTCGGCGCGGCCCTCGGCGGCCTGACGCCCATCCAGCCGCAAGATCACCGTCGCGCCTGGCGGGACGGCGGCGGAGACCTCCAGACCGCCGCCACGGTCAAAGTCGAGGGCCCGCAAGCCAGGGCGCGCCACGGCGTCGATGCGCACCGCGCCGGTCCCGGCTCGCAACAGCGCCGCCTGCCCGCCTGGCGTCACCAGCACGTAGCCCTCGGCCTGGTTCAGGCGCGCGCCCACCGCCGCCGAGAGGCCGAAGATCTGCGGCTCGGCGGCCGGCGGCAGCGCCAGCGTCCAGCGGCCCTTCACATCGGCGGTCGCGAACATCGCCTGCCCGGCCGGCGTCGCCAGCCGCACCTTGCCGCCCGGCGGCGCCGACCCGCTCAGCACCACCCCGCCGGCGCTGGCGCGCACGGCATCCGCCCTTGGCGGGGCGAGGTAGCTGGCCTCCAGGGCCGCGGCGTCCACCGCCGCGCCGGCGGCCGGCGACTTGCCGCCGCAACCGGTCAGGACGACGGGAACGATCAAGGCTATGAGCCAGGATACGGTCCGGGACCTCGAGGGAACCACGTGGTTGAAACTCCTTAACCCAGGCCATAGCTAATCGGGCTTTCCCGCCACGCTCGCAAGCGTGGCGGACTCTCCTTGGAGTTTGCGTTCATGACGCCTCAATCCGGCAGTCTGCAGTCGGTCTGCGTGTTCTGCGGATCGTCCGACGCCGCCGACCCGGCCTTTCTGCAGGCCGCCGCCGATCTCGGCCGCGCGCTCGCCGCCGCGGACCTCCGGCTGGTCTACGGTGGCGGCGGGGTCGGCCTGATGGGGGCCACGGCGCGCGCGGCGCATGAGGCCGGCGGCAGGGTGCTGGGCATCATCCCCGACTTCCTGGTCGGCAAGGAGCGCGCGCTTGAAACCGTGGAGCACGAGATCGTCACCTCGATGCATCAGCGCAAACAGCGGTTCTTCGAGGAGTCGCAGGGCTTCGTGATCCTGCCGGGCGGCATCGGCACCCTGGAAGAGATCGTCGAGCTCCTCTCCTGGCGCCGCCTCGACCTCCACGCCATGCCGGTGGTGTTCTACAGCCCCGACGGCTTCTGGGAGCCGCTGTTCGCGCTCTTCCAGCACACCGTGGACGCCAAGCTGACGCCACCGTCCTTCATGGGCGCCTGGAGCGTGGTCGACAAGGTCGAGGACATCGTCCCGGCCCTGCTGGCCGGCCCCACGGCGGGCGCGGACAAGATGCTCACGAGCATGGTCTAGGAATCATCCCGCCTCTTTAGGGGAGGGATGGAGGCCTAAGGGACGTTCGCCTCAAGCTCGTCCAGCCACACCCGCGCCGTGCCGTCCGACGGCGCGCGCCAGTCGCCGCGTGGCGAGAGCGCCCCGCCGGAGATCACCTTGGGGCCGTTGGGCATGGCCGAACGCTTGAACTGGCTGATCTCGAAGAAGCGGAACAGGAAGACACCCAGCCAGTGCTTGATGGCCGCCAGATCATAGGCGTTGCGCGTCCCCTCCGGGAAATTCGGCGGCCAGGCGCCGCGTCCGGCGTCGCGCCAGGCATGCCAGGCGAGGAACGCCACCTTCGACGGGGCAAGCCCGAAGCGGGTGATGTGGAACAGGCTGAAGTCCTGCAGCTCATAGGGGCCGACCTTGGCCTGGGTCGACTGGATGGCGCCTGAGGCATCGGCCGGCACCAGCTCCGGCGAAATCTCGGTCTCGAGGATGGCTTGCAGGGTCTCGGCCGCGCCGTCGAACTGGCCGGTCTTCATCGTCCAGCGGATCAGGTGCTGGATCAGGGTCTTCGCCAGCGAGCCGTTGACGTTGTAGTGGCTCATCTGGTCGCCGACGCCATAGGTGCACCAGCCCAGCGCCAGTTCCGACAGATCGCCGGTCCCCAGCACGAAACCGGAATGCTGGTTGGCCAGCCGGAACAGGTAGTCGGTGCGCAGGCCCGCCTGCACGTTTTCGAAGGTCACGTCATAGACCTTTTCGCCGCGCCCAAAGGGGTGGCCGATATCCTTCAGCACCCGCTCGGCGGCCGGCCGGATGTCGATTTCCTCGCCCGTGACGCCGAGCGCGTTCATCAGCGCCCAGGCGTTGGCCTTGGTGCCGTCACTGGTGGCGAAGCCGGGCATGGTGAAGCCCAGGATGTCCGCACGGGGTTTCCCCAAGGCGTCGAAGGCCTTGCAGGCGACCAGCAGGGCATGGGTGGAATCCAGGCCACCGGAGATACCGATGACCAGATGCTTAGACCGGGTCGACCGCAGGCGCTGGCTCAGCCCCTGCACCTGGATGTTGAACGCCTCGTAGCAGTCCTGATCCAGCCGCGCCGGGTCGTCCGGCACGAAGGGGAAGCGGTCGAGCGGCCGCTCCAGGCCGATATCCGCGAAGCTCGGCTGGTGGTCGAACACAATCTTGCGGAAGGCCGTCTCCGGCCGCCCGGCGGCGACGGCGGCGTTGTTGAAGGTGGGCGTCCGCATCCGCTCCAGGCGCAGGCGCTCCACGTCGATATCGGCCACCGCCATCTGCGCCTTGGTCGGAAAACGGTCCGTCTGGGCCAGCAGCTTGCCCAGCTCGTGGACGGACGCCTGGCCGTCCCAGGCCAGGTCCGTCGTGCTCTCGCCCGGTCCCGCCGCCGAGTAGAGATAGGCCGCCATGCAGCGCATGGACTGCGACGCGCAGAGTATTTCGCGGTCGAGGGCCTTGCCCACCACGATGTTGGACGCCGACAGGTTGCAGAGGATCAAGGCCCCGGCCAGCGCGGCTTGCGTCGAGGGCGGCGTCGGCGCCCAGACGTCCTCGCAGATCTCGGCGGCGAAGCTGAAGTCGGCCAGGTCGCTCGCCGCGAACACCAGGTCGGTCCCGAAGGGAACCTGCTGCCCCGCCAGACAGGTCGTCAGGCCGGTGACCCCCGCGCCCGCCGCGAACCAGCGATTCTCGTAGAATTCCCGATAGTTGGGCAGGAAACTTTTCGGAACGATTCCGAGAATCCGGCCACGCGCGATCACCACCGCGCAGTTGTAGAGCGCGCCGGAATGCGCCAGCGGCGCGCCGACGACCAGGACTGGGGCAAGGTCACGGCTGGCCGCCACAAGCCCCTCGATCTCCGCCTCCACGCGGCGCAACAGGGCGTCCTGCAGCAGGAGGTCGTCGATGGCGTAGGCCGAGAGCCCGAGCTCGGGGAACAGCATCAGGTCGCAACCGCGGGCGTGACCCTCCTGGGCCAACGCCAGCGTCTGGGCCGCGTTGAACCCCGGATCGCCCACAGCCACCGCCGGCGTACAGGCGGCCACGCGCACGAAGCCGTGACTGTGGATCGCGTGGAACGGTCTGGTCACAGCAGTTTTCAACGAAGCCTCAGCCTCTCATCCCCCCGCAATAGCAGCTGATTTGCCGCCCGGGAGAAATGCTCACTTTGAGCATATATAGGGGAGGCATTGAGAATTGGCAAAAGAAGCCCTCTTCCCTCCCCTTCATGGGGAGGGTGGCCGAGACGACGTCGAGGTCGAGGTCGAGGTCGGGTGGAGAAGTGTGGGCCGGAGTGCCGAGTCATCGCTTGAACGCGACCTCCCCACCCGTCTCGCGCCAGCGGCGCGATCCACCCTCCCCACTACGGCGAGGGAAACGACGTCAGTCGTCGCGGTGGACGCGTTCGCGGCGTTCGTGGCGTTCCTGGGCTTCCAGGCTGAGGGTGGCGATCGGTCGGGCGTTCAGACGGGCGACACCGATCGGTTCACCGGTCTCTTCACAATAGCCGTAGCTGCCGTCCTCGATCCGGCGCAGCGCCTCGTCGATCTTGGAAATCAGCTTCCGCTGACGGTCCCGGGTGCGCAACTCAAGGGATCGATCCGTCTCCGATGACGCACGGTCGGCGAGATCGGGATGATTCTCGGTTTCGCTCTGCAGATGTTTGAGGGTCTCTCCAGATTCCCGGAGAATGTCCTCTTTCCAATCCATGAGCTTCTGCCTGAAATACTCAAGCTGACGCTCGCTCATGAACGCCTCGTCCTCCGTCGGACGGTACAAAGGCCTCTCCACCAGAACTTCGGCCGCCTTCATGGACACTCCGAGCCCCCTAAACTTCGCGAGACACGCGGGGGGCTTATAGCAAATGGAACCTCGGTTTCAATGAGCCAGAACGGGTCGGGGCAATTAGGCGGCACGGCCGGCCTGCTCAAGCTTCGCCGCTTCGACGGCCGCACGCAGTTCGATGTCATCGAGAACGGCCTCCAGAGCCGGGTCTTCGGTGGCGGCCCGCTCGTCGCGGATGGCGCGGCGCAGGCGGTCGAGTTCGGCGCCGGAAATCTCGCCCTCCAGCAGGCCGATCTTGATGTCGTCGAGCACGTCGAGGATCCGCCCCGCCCGGCGCACGGCGCGCCGCTTGCGCTCCAGGGGGCTGCCGACGTCCTGCAGGGCCAGCAGGGCCTCGACCCCCATGACACCGCGGGTGGCGGACGCCGACGAGACCTGGTTCGCGCCGCCCACCGCCTCTGGCGTGACAATGCGAAAGCCGCCGCCGCCCGCGCTTTGCGCCGGGCGGGCGCCTGAGGACGATCCGATCCCGCTTGGGCCGGTGACCTTCATGCTGCGCGCTTCAATCCCTCGGAAAACTCGAACCCTGGTGACCGGTTGTCGGCCGCCAAGCTTGAGGCATGGTTAATGCCGGGCAAAAACTGCCGACGCGACGCGGGCGCGGCTGTGACAGGCGATGCCTCTCCACTGATTTCCTTGAGATTTCCGTCCAGCGCCGGCTGGCACGCTGATCGCATAGCAGAACGCGAAGCAGCTTTGTCCGGAATTCCATGCGTCACGCCGTTCATCTTCTCTCCGCGTTGCTCATCGCCGCCAGCATCCTTGCCGGCCCGGCGGCCGCGCGGTCGCGCATCAAGGACATCGTCGAGTTCGAGGGCGTCCGTGAAAACCAGCTGGTGGGCTATGGCCTGGTCGTCGGCCTGAACGGCACGGGCGATGCGCTGCGCAACGCCGCCTTCACCAAGCAGAGCCTGCAATCGATGCTGGAGCGCCTGGGCGTCAACACCCGCGACGCGACGCTCAACACCAAGAACGTGGCCGCCGTGGCGGTCACCGCCCACCTGCCGGCGTTCGCCGCGGCGGGCGCGCAGATCGACGTCACCGTTTCGGCGCTGGGCGACGCCAAGAGCCTGCTGGGCGGCACGCTGCTGGTCACCCCGCTGATGGCCGCCGACGGCAACGCCTACGCCGTGGCGCAGGGTACGGTGCAGACCGGCTCGGTCAGCGCCTCCGGCGCGTCGGGCTCGACCATCTCCAAGGGCGTCCCCACCGCCGGCCGCATCGCCGGAGGCGCGATTGTCGAAAAGGAGAGCGGCTTCCAGCTCGCCAGCATGCAGACCCTGCGCCTGACGCTGCGCAATCCGGACTTCACCACCGCGGGCCGGGTCGCCGACGTGATCAACGGCCGCTTTCCAGGCTCGGCGATCGCGCTCAACCCGACGATCATCGCCGTCCACCCGACGAACGGCGACAACATGATGAGCTTCATCAGTCAGGTGGAGAACCTCTCCGTCGAGCCCGACGCGCCCGCCAAGGTGGTCATCGACGAGGTCGCCGGCGTCATCGTCATGGGTGAGAACGTGCGGGTCTCCACCGTCGCCATCCAGCAGGGCAACCTGACCATCACCGTCCGCGAGAGCCCGGCGGTGAGCCAGCCCAACGCCTTCTCCAAGGGCGGGACCACGGCGGTCGTCCCGCAGTCGGACGTCTCGGTGGACGAGGAGAAGGGCAAGAAGTTCGTGACGCTCAAGTCCGGCGCCTCGCTGGCCTCGATGGTGGCCGGCCTGAACGCCCTGGGGGTCACGCCCCGCGACATGATTTCCATCCTGCAGAGCATCAAGACCGCCGGCGCCCTGCAGGCCGACATCGAGGTGCAATGATGGCCGACCTGACCGCCGCTGCGGTGTCTCCCAACCTGCTGACGCCAACCGCTCAGCCCAGCGCGGCGGAAATGGCCAAGCGCGGCCAGATCAAGGACACCGCGCACAAGTTCGAGTCCTCGTTCCTCTCGGTCATGCTGCAGCAGATGTTCGAGGGGACAGACGCCCCGGCCCCCTTCGGCGGCGGCCCGGGCGAGACCATGTTCAAGTCGTTCCTCACCCAGGCCATGGCCGACAAGATCACCGCCGGCGGCGGCGTGGGCGTCGCGGCCTCCGTCCAGCGCGAGATGCTGAAGCTGCAGGGACTCAAGGCATGACCCCGTCCGCCGAAGACGCCGCTGAGCGGGTCGACCAGCTGATTCTGCTGACCGAGCGCCTGACCCGGCTTGTGGCCGAACAGGCCCAGGCATTCGAGGGCAGCCGGCCGCAGGACGCCATCGTCCACATCGAAGAGACCAGCCGGCTCGCCAACCTCTACCGCCATGAATCGGCGCGCATCCGCGGCAATCCCGCCCTGATCGCCCAGGCGAGCCTCAGCCAGCGCACCCACCTGCGCCGCGCCACCGAAGCCTTCGACGCTGTCCTGGCGCGCCAGGCCCGCGCCGTCGGGGCCGTGAAGAGCGTCACCGAGGGCTTGGTCCGCGCCATCGCCGAGGAGGTGGCCAGCCAGCGCCACCAGGCCGCCAGTTACGGCCCCACCGCCACCCAGAACCCGACCGCCGCGGCCACGGCCATCACCCTCAACAAACGCGCCTGATCGCGCGCAACCCTGGCGGGCTGGACACCGGCGTTATGCGGGCGTTTCGTGGACTCCGTCGCGATCCGCGACCTAGGGGGAAGCCGAATGATCCACTCCAAGCTCGCGCCGATCGCGCTGTCCGTCATCCTGGCCGCCTCGCTGGCGGCCTGCGCCAAGCCTGAGGCCGCCAAGCTGACGGCCGATACCGCCAAGATCACCGACACCGTGAAGACCAACGCCCAGGCCATGGTGGCCGCGCTGAACGCCCGAGACGCCGAAAAGGCCGTGGGCTACGACGCGCCGCAGACCGTCGGCATGTTTCACGGCGCGCCCAATGTGAACAATGCGGCTCAAGACCTGGCCATGACCAAGCAGCAGGTCGCCGATCCTGCCTTCCATCTCACCGTCGCCGACGAGACCGTCGATGTGGCCCAGGCCGGTGACATGGCGCTCTACAAGGCGACCTATGCCTACACGGGCACGGACCCCAAGACCAAGAAGCCGATGACCGAGACCGGCAACTGGGTGATCCAGTACAAGGTGCAGGGTGACGGGAGCTGGAAGGTCGCCACCAGCGTGGTCTCCGACACCGGCCCCGCGCCGGCCGCCGCCGCGCCGGAGAAGAAGTAGCCGCGGCGGCGCTCTGCCGTTCCAGCCTGCCGGAACGCAGATTCAAACAACTGTTTGACGCGCACGGTCGGGCGGCGTTAGCCTCCAGCTGTCGCCGGAGCGTTTCTGGCGATCTACGTTCTCAGGGCGGGGTGAAAGTCCCCACCGGCGGTAATGCTCCTTCGCCCTTTTCGGGGTTCGGGGGACGAGCCCGCGGGCGCCCTGCTTCGTTCTCTCGAGAGCGAGACAGGGGACAAGCAGACACCGGTGCGATCCCGGGGCCGACGGTTAGAGTCCGGTTATGAGAACCGTCGATGGCGCGCGGGCGGCCCCCTCTTCCAGGAGAGAAGGGCTGCTCACGGGCCCGCGACGTTTCCCTGAGTCGTGGTTCCTCGAGCCCGTCAGGGATGATGACCATGACCCAAGCGACCCAAACTCAAGCGAAGACCCAGCCCACGCTGGAACTGCCCACCGCCAACGGCGCCTTCCGCGCCGCGCGGATCGCCTTCGTCCACGCGCTGTGGCATCGCGAGATCGTCGAGCAGGCCCACGTGGGCTTTCTCGAAGAGATGGCGACCCTCGGCTTCGGCCCCGAGACCGTCGAAGACTTCCAGACACCGGGCGCCTTCGAGATTCCATTGCACGCCCAGACGCTGGCCCGCACCGGCCGCTACGCCGCCGTCGTGGGCGCGGCCTTCGTGGTGGACGGCGGCATCTATCGCCACGAGTTCGTCGCCGAGACCGTGGTCCGCGCCCTGATGCAGGTGCAGCTCGCCACCGAGACCCCGATCTTCTCTGTCGTCCTGACCCCGCACCACTTCCACGAACACGACGTCCACCAGCGGTTCTTCCACGACCACTTCCGGGTGAAAGGCCAGGAAGCCGCGCGGGCCTGCGTCGGGACGCTGTCGAGCCTGGCCCAGCTCGCGGCGGCGGCATGACATGGGCGCCGCCGACCTCACCCCGCCGGCGGGGTTCGCCGCCCACACCCGGAGCAGCCCGCTTACCGCGCCCTGGGAGCCGATCTACGCCCGCCACACGGAGGGCGCCCTGGTCCTTGGCCTCTTCCTGCGCGAGGCTCACACTAACAGCCGAGGCTTCGCCCACGGCGGGCTGATCGGCGCGTTGGCGGATAACGCCATGGGCCTGTCCTGCGGCCGCCGCCTGGGCGGGGCCAAACGCCTGGTCACCGTCAGCCTGTCGGTTGATTTCCTCGGCCGCGCCCAGATCGGCCAGTGGCTGGAATTCGACACGGTCTTCGTCAAGCCCGGCGGTACGCTCTGCTTCGCCCAGGCCTTCGTCACCGCCGACGGCCAGCCCTGCGCCCGGGCTGACGCGGTCTTCCGGGTCGTGGACGGTGAGAGCCATAGGGCTGCGGCCTGACGGCTTCGGACCGGGCTGAAGCCGTGCTATGCAACCCGTGCGTTCATCGCGGGTTTCAACAGCATGACCCAGCTCTCCGCCCGGTGGTTCCAGACGATGGCGCGCCTCGCCCTGGCGGCGGCGCTGGGGCTCTGCGCCCTGCCCGCCTTCGCCCAGACGACCGACCCGTTCACGGCGCCGGTCGAGGGCGCGCCGCCGAAGCCGCGGACCGCCACCTCCAGCCTGGGCGCCACAGCGCCGACGCCGGCCGAGCTGGATGACGCCCGCACGCTGGCGACCGCGGTCTTTGCCCGCCCAGGCGCGGCCAAGGCGGCGGCGGACAAGGCGACAGCCGCGGCGGCGGCCGATGTCCCGCCGGCGCCGGCGAAGTCCGACTGGACCCCTGCGGGCGTCCAGCTCGGCGGCAAGGGCCTCGAGATCAAGGCGCCGTTCTAGCTGAGCCCGACGGCCCCACAGGCTCTGGCATCTGTGATCTGAAATCACGAACGCTGCGCGGAGATGTCGTTTCGCTCACCAGGATTGAGCGGCTATACCCCGGCCAATGTTCGTGAGCTGAGGTCACATGGCCAAGCGTAGCCAACTTCCGTTGACAGCCCTTCGGGCGTTCGAGGCCTTCGCACGCCTGGGCAAGATGAGCCTTGCCGCCGACGAGCTCTGCGTCACCCATGGCGCGGTCAGCCGCCAGGTCCGCAGCCTTGAGGCCCTGTGCGGGGTCAAGCTCACCCAGGGACCGCGCAACGCGCTCAAGCTCACCGACGCCGGCGAGCGCCTGGCGCGCTCGCTGGGCCGCACCTTCGATGAGCTGGAGGAAAGCTTCCGCCAGGTCCGCGCCGCCGCCGACCGCGAGCTGCACGTCTCCTGCGTCGGGACGCTGGCGATGAAGTGGCTGATCCCGCGACTCTCCGGCTTCCACGCGCGTCATCCCGAACTGTCGATCCGGGTCACCGAAGCCTACGGGCCGGTGGATTTCACCCGCGAGCCTTTCGACGCCGCGATCCGTCTGGCCGAGACCGTCAGCGGCGAGGGGCTGACCGCAACCGCCTTCCTCGACAATTTCCATGGGCCGATCGTCGCCCCGCAGCTCGCCGAGGGCGGCCTTGACCTGGCGCATACGCCGCGCCTCTATACCCGCTCGCACCGTCAGGCCTGGGACGAGTGGTCGGCCCACTCCGGCGTTCCCGTGCCGGCCGAGCCGGAAAGCCGCGAGTACGAGCATATGTTCTACCTGCAGGAAGCCGCCGTCGCGGGCCTGGGGGTCGGCATCTCGCCCTGGATCTATGTCGCCAACGACATCGCCGCCGGCCGCCTGGCCGCGCCCTTCGGCTTCACGCGGACGCCGGCGCGCTTCCACCTGGTCCTGCCGGGCTCGCCGCCCAAACGCGGGCTGAAGGCGTTCCGCGAATGGCTGATCGAGGAAGCCGCCACCGCGCCCGCGCCGCCCGTCCTGGACCTCGCCGAGGCCTGAGACTTCGCGGCTTTCGGACTTGTGTTGATTTCGCCAGATTGGATCGCCGGTCGGCCGGCCCGATGTTCGGGGCCGCCAAGGAGGCCGCCATGTCGTTCATCGTATCCGCCCTGCCCGCCGCGCCGTTCCAGCCCCTGTTCGGCCTCTCCGACGCGGCGCTGGCCACGCGTGGCGCCGTCCGCCGCACGGTCGACGCCAAGCCGGGCTTCCCCTGCCGCGTCAGCCTGCAGGACGCCGAGCCCGGCGAGACGGTCCTGCTGTTGAACTACCAACATCAGCCGGCCGACACGCCGTTCCGGGCAAGCCACGCCATCTATGTGCGCGAGGCTCAGCCCGAAGCGGTCCTGGCGAGAGACGAGGTCCCGACCCTGTTCCGCCATCGGATGATGTCGCTGCGGGCGTTCAGCGTCGAGGGCATGATGCTGGCCGCCGAGGTCGCGCCCGGCGCGGACCTGACGCCCGCCGTCGAACGGCTGCTGGCCAAGCCGGACGTCGCCTACCTGCACGCCCACTACGCCGCCATGGGGTGCTACGCGGCGCGGATCGACCGGCGTTAAGCCCGCGCCACCCGCGCCAGCCCCTCCAGCCAGAGCTGGTGCTGGCGCTCCATGCGGCCGGGAAACAGCAGCCGACCGGCGCGGGCCGCCAGCCCCTGCTGCGTCTCCTCGGTGATCACCCGGCAGCCGCCGGGGGCCGGCAGGATCAGCCAGGCATGATAGGCCTCGATCAGCGGACCTGTCGCCAGCCAGGCGATCCGCGCGAACGGCTCGAACTCCTGGACCTGGGTCTCCAGGTCGACGCCGAAAGTGCGCCAGGTGAAGCGCGCCTCCTCGAACAGGTCGCGGCCGCCGTCCTCGATCACTACCTTCGACGCATTGCCATAGAATTCAGGCCAATCCGCCGCGCGGATCAGCACCTTCCAGACCGCCTCCGGCGAGGCTGAAACGGCGATGGTGTTGACCACATGCACCGGCGCGCGGTCGGGCAGGAATCGGTCGGGCCAGCGGATCGCGGGTTCAGTCATGGCGCCACTATAGCGCGCCCTCGCACCCTCTGCTGCCACCGTGGTGTCAGCAGCCACGCACGCGCGTCTCGCGACGGTCGGTTTGTTCCACTTATGTTCCTGTGTTATCTCTGAGTCTCGGCGCCTACATTAGGGCGTGGCGACGAGCACCTCCTGACGGCGCCCACCAGTTTCCGGGATCAGATGGCCGAACAACTCAACTTCATCCGCGTGCGCGGGGCGCGTGAGCACAATCTGAAGAACGTCAGCGTCGACATTCCGCGCGGCGAACTGGTGGTCCTGACCGGGCTGTCAGGCTCGGGCAAGAGCTCGCTCGCCTTCGACACCATCTACGCCGAGGGCCAGCGCCGCTATGTCGAGAGCCTGTCGTCCTATGCCCGCCAGTTCCTGGAGCTGATGAGCAAACCGGACGTCGACCTGATCGAGGGCCTGTCGCCGGCGATCTCCATCGAGCAGAAGACCACCAGCCGCAATCCGCGCTCCACGGTCGGCACGGTGACCGAGATCCACGACTACATGCGCCTGCTCTGGGCCCGCGTCGGCGTGCCCTATTCGCCGGCCACGGGCCTGCCCATCGAGAGCCAGACGGTCAGCCAGATGGTCGACAAGCTGACCGCGCTGCCCGACGGCGAGCGGATCTACCTGCTGGCCCCCGTCGTCCGGGGCCGCAAGGGCGAGTACAAGAAAGAGATCGCCGAGTGGCAGCGCTCGGGCTTCCAGCGCCTGAAGATCAACGGCGAATATTTCCCGATCGAGGATGCGCCCACCCTCGACAAGAAGTTCAAGCATGACATCGACGTGGTCGTGGACCGGCTGGTCACCAAGGGCGGGCTCGAGACGCGTTACGCCGACAGCATCGAGCAGGCGCTGCGCCTGGCCGACGGCATCGCGGTCGCCGAATGGGCCGACCAGGACCCCACCGAGGCCGAGCCCAGGCGGCTGATCTTCTCCGAGAAATTCGCCTGCCCGGTCTCCGGCTTCACGATCAGCGAGATCGAGCCGCGGCTGTTTTCCTTCAACAACCCCTACGGCGCCTGCCCGGCCTGCGATGGCCTGGGCATGAAGCTCGCCTTCGACGCCGACATGGTCGTGCCGGACAAGGACAAGACACTGCACAAGGGCGCGATCTCGCCTTGGGCCAAGGGGCCTTCGCCGCTCTACACCCAGACCCTGCAGGCGCTGGCGCGGCACTACGATTTCTCGATGGACACCCCGTTCTGGAAGCTGCCGGACGAGGCCCGCAAGGTGGTTCTTTACGGCTCCGGGACCGAGAAGATCCGCTTCATCTATGATGACAACGCCCGCAAATATGAGGTCAACAAGACCTTCGAAGGCGTGCTGCCGAACCTGGAACGCCGCTGGCGTGAGACCGACAGCGCCTGGGTGCGCGAGGAGCTGGCCCGCTACCAGTCCGAGACGCCTTGCGAGGTCTGCGAAGGCTACCGCCTGAAGCCCGAAGCCTTGGCCGTGAAGATCGACGGTCAGCACGTCGGCCAGGTCAGTCATCTCTCCATCAAGCACGCGGCGGCCTGGTTCGAGGCGCTGGAAGGCAAGCTCACCGACAAGCAGATGGAGATCGCGCGGCGGATCCTGAAGGAGATCAGCGACCGCCTGCGGTTCCTGGTCAACGTCGGCCTGGACTACCTCGACCTCTCCCGCGCCTCCGGCACGCTCTCCGGCGGCGAGAGCCAGCGCATCCGGCTGGCCAGCCAGATCGGTTCGGGCCTGACGGGCGTGCTCTACGTCCTCGACGAGCCCTCCATCGGCCTGCACCAGCGCGACAACGCCCGCCTGCTGGTCAGCCTCAAGGGCCTGCGCGATCTCGGCAATTCCGTACTGGTGGTCGAGCACGACGAGGAGGCGATCCTCACCGCCGACTATGTCATCGACATGGGCCCGCGCGCCGGCGTCCACGGCGGCGAGATCATCGCCACCGGCACGGCGCAGGACATCATGGCCGAGCCGAAGAGCATCACCGGCCAGTACCTGTCCGGCGTCAGCGAGATCGCGGTGCCCGAGCATCGCCGGCCGATCTCCAAGAAGAACGTGCTGCGGGTGATCGGCGCCACCGGCAACAACCTGAAGAACGTCACCGCCGAGATCCCCCAGGGGACCTTCACCTGCATCACCGGCGTCTCCGGCGGCGGCAAGTCGACCTTCACCATCGAGACGCTCTACAAGGCCGCCGCGCGCCGCCTGCACAACGCCTCGGACGCGCCCGCGCCTTACGAGCGGATCGAGGGGCTGGAGCTGTTCGACAAGGTCATCGACATCGACCAGTCGCCGATCGGCCGGACGCCGCGCTCGAACCCGGCGACCTACACCGGCGCCTTCCAGCCGATCCGCGACTGGTTCGCCGGACTGCCTGAATCCAAGGCCCGCGGCTACGGGCCGGGGCGCTTCAGCTTCAACGTCAAGGGCGGCCGCTGCGAGGCCTGCCAGGGCGATGGCCTGATCAAGATCGAGATGCACTTCCTGCCCGACGTCTACGTCACCTGCGACGTCTGCCACGGCAAGCGCTACAACCGCGAGACCTTGGAAATCCTGTTCAAAGGCAAGAGCATATCTGATGTTCTTGATATGACGGTCGATGAGGCCGCCGAGTTTTTCAAGGCGGTGCCGGTGCTGCGCGAGAAGATGCAGACCCTGAACCGGGTCGGGCTGGGCTACGTCAAGGTCGGCCAGTCCTCGACCACCCTGTCGGGCGGTGAAGCGCAGCGCGTGAAGCTGTCGAAGGAGCTCTCCCGCCGCGCCACCGGCAAGACCCTCTACATCCTCGACGAGCCGACCACCGGCCTGCATTTCGAAGACACCAAGAAGCTGCTGGAAGTGCTCCACGAACTGGTCGACCAGGGCAATACGGTCGTGGTCATCGAGCACAACCTCGACGTCGTGAAGACCGCCGACTGGGTCGTCGACTTCGGCCCCGAGGGCGGCGACGGCGGCGGCGAGATCGTGGCGGTCGGCACCCCCGAACAGGTCGCCGCGACGTCCAAGAGCTGGACCGGCCACTACCTCGCCGAACTCCTCGAACGCCACGAGACGCGCCGCAAGGGCCGCGTGAAAAAGCTGGTCAGCGCCTAGACTCCGCCAGCGTTTTCCCGCCCCTTGCGGGACGGGAAAATCAGGAGACGACACCCATGATCCTCTACGGCGCGCCGAACCCTGCCCCCAATCCGCGCCGCGTGCGAGTTTTTCTGGCGGAGAAGGGCATCGAGCTGCCTGAGACCCGCGTCGACATGATGAAGCGCGAGCACAAGTCGCCGGAGTTCCGGGCCAAGAATTCCATGGGGCAACTCCCCGCGCTCGAACTCGACGATGGCGTGGTGATCGCCGAGACCGTCGCCATCTGCCGCTATCTCGACGAGACCCATCCGGCGCCGCCGATGTTCGGGACCACGCCGGTCGAAAAGGCCATGGTCGATATGTGGGTCCGCCGCACCGAGTTCACGGTGATGATGCCGGTCGGCAATTTCTGGCGCCACGCCCACCCACGCACCGCCGCCCTGCTCACTCAGTTCAAGGACTTCGGAGAGAGCAACAAGGAGACCTACAAGGGCGCGCAGCGCTATCTGGACCGCGAGTTGGAGGGGAAGACCTGGCTGGCCGGAGACACCTACTCCATGGCCGACATCTGTCTGCTGACGACGCTCGACTTCGCCGGCTGGATCGGCCTGCCGCTGGAGCCGGAGAACGCGCACCTGAAGGCCTGGCACGACCGCGCCACCGCCCGGCCCAGCGCCAACGCCTAGGCGGGAATTTCGGGTTCGGCGACGGGCTGGGCGGTCAACACCCGGTACGCCTCCGCCCAGGGCGCCCAGGTGATGGCAACCACGAAAGGGCTCAGCAGGAAGGGTGCGATCGCCTGCAGTAGAAAGAGTCCTGTGTGGTTCTTGAAACCCTCCGGGCCAGCGAGTTCGCCGAGCTCGCGGAACCCGACCACCGCCAGGGTCAGCACGAAAAACCCGCCCCACACCAGCACGCTGAGCAGCAATGCCAGGCAGATGGAAAGCAGGCTCATCCCGACGAGCGCCCACCCTTGGCCGCGGGTCAGCCGCCAGGATCGCGCGAAATCGATCCGGCCCTCGGCGACGCATATCGGCAGGACCAGCCCGAACCGCATCGACAGACCATAGGCCAGGACCGCGGCGGCGACAGCGACCCCGAAGGTGGCGCGGGGCGCGACCGGTAGAACGGCCCGGCCAGCGGCGACCGACGCAAGCGCGAGGGCAGCCGCACCAATCGACAACACCAACAGGGCGACGAGGCTGCGCACCTCATCAGGCCCCACCCGCAGATAGAGGAAGCCACGCTCCTCCGGCCGAAGGATCAGCCGGTGAACCGCGCAACCGGTGAGCAGCCAGACTATGGGCGGCGTGATCGCGATGACCGGGGCTCCCACCGTTGCGCCCAGGGTCGCGGAATCGACGCCTGCCAGCGTCGCGGCAACGACACCGACAATCACGAAGGCGATCACCACCGCGCCCATGGCAAGGAGATTGAACACCGCCCAGCCCACGGCGATACGCCAGTGACGGCGCAGCAGTTGCACGCCTTCCAAGGCCGCGTCGCTGGCGGAAAAACTGGGCATGTCGGGCGGTATTCTAGCCGTGCTCCAGCCGTACCCGCAGGGGATTAGCGGGGGCGTCTCCGTGAAGCTGTTGATAGGCCACGGCAAAGGGCGCGTAGATCATGACCAGCTGCACCACCGAAATCAGCATCTGGATCACGAACGCCACGACGCTGGCGATCACCGCCACCGGCGTTCCGCCTTTGCTGACCGCCTCGGGGCCGCCCGCCAGATTTATGATGGCGATCCAGATCACCGTCATCAGCAGCCAGATCATCACGTAGAAGATCACCGACAGCACGATCATGCCGAACATCGACCAGAACCGGCTGCGGGTAAGTTCCCAGGCCGCCACGAGGGAAATATGCCGTTCGTTAAACGCCATCGGCGTGGCCAGCGACAGGCGCACTCCGACCCACACGGTCAGGACCAATATCAACGGAGCCACGACGAATCCCATGGTCGATCCGCTTTGTTCGGCCACGGCCACCGCGACGATACCCAGCGTCAGGCAAAGCAGCCCGATGGCGAACAGAATCAGATTCACCAAGGTCAGGCGCAATTCATCACGTCCGATACGTAGATGAAGAAACCCCCGCTCTTCCGGCCGAAGCACCAGCCGATAGATGCCTCCGGTGATTACAGATATAAGAACCACCGCTAGAAAAAGGACGAGCAGGAAAGCTGGAATCGAGTGCGTCAGCTTGGTGGCGAAGATTTGAGCGTCATCTTGCGAAAACTGTCCCTTTCGCAGAATGGCGATGGCGTCCGCGCCGAGGCTGAACAGCATGACGCCGCCGATTACAAGCAGTCCGGCGGCGTAGATTCCGCTCCATGCCAGGATCGTACCGGGTCGTTCCCGAGTGAGGCGGAAGCCCTCCAGGGCGGCTTCACTTGCCGAAAACCGGTTCATTCAACTCCTCGAGGCCCGACCCACTTTCGGTGGAACGAGTCGGCCTCTCCTTTGGATGTGAGGTTGGGGCGCGGCCCGCCCGCGTGCAAGGCCCCGCTCGCGATCTCCCCGGATCGTTGCTAGTTAGCCACGCATGACCATCTCCCCTGTACACGTCGTCGGCGGCGGCCTCGCGGGCTCCGAAGCCAGCTGGCAGATCGCGCAAGCCGGCGTTCCCGTCGTCCTCCACGAAATGCGCCCCGTGCGCGGCACCGACGCCCACCAGACCGACCGGCTGGCGGAGCTCGTCTGCTCCAACTCCTTCCGCGCCGACGACTGGACCGGCAACGCGGTCGGCCTGCTGCACGCCGAGATGCGCGCGCTGGGCTCGATCATCCTGTCCTGCGGCGACGCCCACCAGGTGCCGGCCGGCGGCGCGCTGGCCGTCGACCGCGACGGGTTCGCGGAGGCGGTCACCGCCCGGCTGGAGGCCCACCCGCTGATCACCATCGCCCGCGAGGAGATCGCCGGCCTGCCGGACCCCGCCTGGGACAGCGTGATCGTCGCCACCGGCCCCCTCACCTCGCCGGCCCTGTCCGACGCGATCCTGACGCTGACCGGAGAAGGCGAGCTGTCGTTCTTCGACGCCATCGCCCCGATCATCCATCTGGAGTCGGTGAACATGGACATCGCCTGGCGCCAATCGCGCTACGACAAGGAAGGCCCCGGTGGCGACGCGGCCGCCTACATCAACTGCCCGATGGACCGCGAGCAGTACGAGGGCTTCATCGACGCCCTGCTGGCCGGCCCGAAGTCGGAGTTCAAGGACTGGGAGCACGTCCCCTATTTCGACGGCTGCCTGCCCATCGAGGTGATGGCCGAACGCGGCCGCGAGACCTTGCGCCACGGGCCGATGAAGCCCGTGGGCCTGACCAACGAGCACGACCCGCAGACCAAGGCCTGGGCTGTGGTCCAGCTGCGCCAGGACAATGCGCTGGGCACCCTTTGGAACATGGTGGGTTTCCAGACCAAGCTGAAGCACGGCGCCCAGACCGAGATTTTCCGAATGATCCCCGGTCTGGAGAAGGCGGTGTTCGCGCGCCTGGGTGGCCTGCACCGCAACACCTTCCTGAACAGCCCGAAGCTGCTGGACGGCGCGCTGCGCCTGAAGGCCGACCCGCGGCTGCGGTTCGCCGGCCAGGTGACCGGCGTCGAGGGCTATGTGGAGAGCGCCGCCGTGGGCCTGCTGGCCGGCCGCTTCGCCGCCGCCGAGCGCCTGGGCCAACCGGTGACGCCCCCGCCCGCGACGACTGCGCTGGGCGCCCTTATCGGCCACATCACGGGCGGCCACCTCGACGGCGGTAAGGGCTCCTTTCAGCCCATGAACATCAACTACGGCCTGCTGCCGCCCCTCGATGGCCCGAAACACGACGCCGATGGCAAGCGCCTGCCCCACAAGGAGCGCGGCCGCGCCAAGAAGCGGCTTGTGGGCGAGCGCGCGCTGGCGGATCTGGAAGTGTGGATGGCGTAGCGATCCCTCCCCGTTCCGGGGAGGGTGGATCGCGCCCTCGGCGCGAGACGGGTGGGGATGTGTGGGCCTGGGCGCTGACTTAGAGCTTGAGCGCGACTGCCCCACCCAGACGGCTTCGCCGTCTGTCCCTCCCCAGTAAGGGAGGGAAATCAAATCTTCCCGCGCGCCACGGCGATGGTCAGCCTGAGCCGGCGGGCGAAGTCGTTGCTGGCCGGGCGGCCGGCCAGCGCGGCGTGGGCCACCGCCGGAAAGGCGGCGACGCTGAGGTTGCGCGACGCGCTGCGGGCGGCGTGGATCACCTTCAGGAAGGTGGGCCGCAGGTCGGGGTGGTCGGCGAGCCGTTTACCCAGAGCCCAGGCTGAGCCGCCGGCCAGGGCCATTTTCGACTCCGTGGCCGGATCGAGCATCTGGGCGGCCAGTTGCGCGACCATCCCGCCGGTGTCGCGCGCCCAGTCCAGCAGCTCGGGCTCGGTCATCGGCGTGGAATCCAGCTCGCGGTAGCGGGCGTCGATCAGGGTCTCCAAGGCCTCGCGCCCCAGGCCGCGCCGCGCCACCGCCTGGGCGAGCGCCTGGGCCGCGGGATGATGCCGCACGGGCCGGCCTTCGAAGATCTCCTCGAGCGCCTCGCGCCACCAGGTCAGGCGCATCTCGCCCAGCAGGGCGTTGGACGCCACCCTGGGCGCGCGCGCCAGCTCGTGGTCGAAGGCATAGAGCGCGATGACGTCCGCGCGGACCTCCGCGTCGACGATGAACCGACTGGACAGCCAGCGGTCCGGGTCGACCCGGCGGATCAGGCCATCGAGGTTTTCCCCACCCAGACTTGGGCTGTCCGGGCTGTGGGCGTCTGGTTCGCTCATGGCGCCATAGAAAAGGCCCGCCGGTTAAGGCGGGCCTTCCCGATCTGCGATTTTTCGCGCCGTCTCAGCCGAAGACGGTCTGCGACATGGTCATGGCCACCAGCATCGGCAGCGACAGCATCAGGTTGGTGCGCGACCCCAGCATGGCCATCTTGGCGGACTTGGCCTTGGTGTCGGCGTCAGCCTCGACGATACCCAGGGCGCGCTTCTGGTTCGGCCAGATGATGCCCCACACGTTGAGCATCATGATGATGCCCAGCCACATGCCGAGCCCCAGCAGGGCGTACTGCTTGTGGCTCGACGGATCGCTGGTCCCGGCCATGCCGAAGCTCAGCGTCTGAACCAGGTAGTGGCGCTGACCGGCGATGGCCAGGCCCATGATCACCGTGGCGAGCGCCGACCAGCGGAACCAGAACAGCGCTTCGGGGGCGATGAACTTGGTGACGCCGGGCTTCAGCTCGGCCGGCACCGCCGGCATCACCCGAATCTGCACGAAGTTGAAATAGTAGAGCAGGCCGATCCACAGGATGCCGAAGAACACGTGCATCCAGCGCTCCACAGCCTGGATGAATTCCGGCCCCGTGCCCTGTGGTCCGGTGGAATAGGCCCATACCATCACGGCAGCCAGCAGGACGCCGACGATGAAGGTGTTGCGGAAATTGGAAAGTAGTCCGGCCATCTGAGCGCCCTCGCGATTTCTACCCTGAGGCTCAGCTATAGGTCGTTTCGCCGTGCGCGGAAACGTTTCAGACGGCGATCAGCGCCGCGGCCACCCGGCGGCCCTCGGACGTCAGGACATTGTAGAGCTTGGCCGCCGCGGCGGTGTCCATGAATTCCAGCCCCATGCCGGCCGCCAGCAGGGCCTCGCGGACAGCGCGTGGCGGCTGGGCGTTGCGCGCGCCGACCCCCAGCAACAGGAATTCCACCTCCGCGCGGCCGGCCGCGAACACCGGCGACAGCGCATCGACCGTCAAGTCCGCGAGCGCGGCGACCGACCAGGCCTGCGCCACATCGGCGACGATCAGCAGCGAGCCGGCATGCCGCTCGCCCGACAACCGAAATCCGCCGTCGCCATAGGCGTCGATGGAGGGCGCGTCGCGGGCCATGGCTTCGTTAGCCCTAGCGGACGGTGGCCGGCTTCAGCGGCACGGCCTCTTCGTCGTCGCCGCCGCGCTTGACGCCCCACAGCATGATCACCGGGGCAGCGATGTAGATCGACGAATAGGTGCCGATGGTGATGCCGAACAGCATGATCACCGACAGACCGTAGAGCGTCGGCCCTCCGAACAGCGCCAGCGCCGCCAGCGCCAGGATCGCGGTCATGCTGGTGATGATGGTCCGCGTCATCATCTCGTTGATCGACATGTCGATCACCTCGGCCAGTGGCATGCGCTTGTATTTGCGCAGGTTCTCGCGGAACCGGTCGAACACCACGACGGTGTCATTCATCGAATAGCCGATGATCGTCAGGATGGCGGCCACGGCGCGCAGGTCGAATTCGATCCGCGTGATGGCGATCAGGCCGAAGGTCAGGAACACGTCGTGGAACAGGGCGGCCACGGCGCCCAGGCCAAACTGCAGCTCGAAGCGGAACCAGATGTAGAGCAGCATGGCCAGGATCGCGAGGCCGAGGCCGAGCAGGCCCTTGCCGAACAGCTCCTGGGAAATCTTCGGACCGACCAGATCGGTGCGGACGAACTTCACCGCGCCCAGCGTCTGGGTGAGCCTCTGCTGGACCTTGGTCACCGCGGCGCTGGCGTCGCTGCCCGGGGCCTGCTGGAAGCGGACCAGCGCCGAGGTCGGCGCGCCGAAGCCCTGCACCTGCACGTCGCCGACTCCCAGGCCCTCAAGCGCCGAACGCGCGCGGGACAGGTCGACCGCCTTGGGCGCCGTGGAGATTTCCAGGACGGTGCCGCCCTGAAAGTCGATCCCGCAGGCCAGTCCCCCGCAGGGCGGCTTGAACGGATAGAGGCTGATCCACAGCGAGACGAGCACCGCCACGATCGACAGCACCGAGAACACCCGGGCCAGGCGCACGAACTTGAAGTGGGTGCGGACCGGCAGGACCTTGATGAAGGGCCAGAAATTCATGCGCTGGCTTCCTTACGCGATCGGCAGCGTCTTCGGCCGGGCGGTGCGGAACCACCAGGCGAGAAGCACTTGGGTGACCAGGACGGCCGAGAACACGGTGGTCAGAACGCCGAAGAACAGCGTCCAGGCAAAGCCTTTCACCGGTCCGGAGCCCAGGCTGAACATGATCGCGGCCGAAAAGATGTGCGTCATGTTGGCGTCGAAGATGGTGCCCCAGGCACGGCTGAAGCCGGCCTCCATGGACGCGATCAGGCTGCGGCCGGCGCGCAGTTCGTCGCGCATCCGCTCATAGATCAGCACGTTGGCGTCGACGGCCACGGCCAGCGTCAGGATCAGGCCCGCGATGCCCGGCAGGGTCAGCGTCGCCTGGGTGAAGCTCATCACGCCGACGATCATCAGGGCGTTGACCGCCAGCGCCACCAGGGAAATGCCGCCGAACAGGCCGCCGTAGATCAGCAGCATGAAAATCATGGTGAGCACGAGGCCCACGATCGCCGAGGTCGCGCCGGCCCGGACGGCGTCGGCACCCAGTTCGGCCCCGACCGTGCGTTGTTCCTCGACCTTCATCGGCGCGGGCAGCGCGCCGGCGCGCAGCAGCACCGAGAGCTCGTTGGCGCTTTCCGGTGTGAAGTTGCCGGTGATGTTGCCGGAGCCGCCCGGGATCACGCCCTGGATGACCGGGGCGGAGATCACCTTTTTGTCGAGCACGATGGCGAACCGCTTCCCGATGTTCTGGCGGGTGATGTCGGCGAACCGCGTGGAGCCCACGCTGTTCATGCGGAAGGACACCAGGCTGCCACCGCCGCCCTGCTGGTCGAAGCCCGGCTGGGCGTCGGTGAGCATTTCGCCGGTGATCGGCGCGCGGCGTTTGACCACGTAGCTGGCCGAATGCCCATCGACCGACGCGATGATCTCGTCGCCCGGCGGAATGCGGCCGGCGGCGATGTCGGCGGGGTCGGCGGCCTCGTCGACCATCTGGAAGGTCAGCTTGGCGGTCTGGCCGATCAGGCTTTTCAGTTTTTCCGGATCGCTCTCGCCGGCCGCCTCGATGACAATGCGGTCCTTGCCCTGGCGGACGGGGTTGACCTCCTTCGCGCCGGTGGTGTCGACGCGGCGCCGGATGACCTCGATGTTCTGTTCCACGGCGCGGGCCGCTTCGGCTTCGAACGCCTCTGGCACAAAGACCACGCGGATGCGCTGGTCCGGCAGGTTGGAGACCGTGACGTCGCGCCCGCCGGTCGTACCCGCCAGCGGCGCGCCCAGGGTGCGGCGAAGCGCGTTGACGGCGTCGTTGACCTGCGCGGGATCGGTGATCCGCAGGCCGATCTCGCCGTTGCTGACCGCCAGATCGCTGAAATTGATCTGCTTGTCCTTGAAGGTCGAGCGAATGTCCTCGGCCATGTTGGTCAGCCGCTCGGTGCGCAGCGCCACCGTATCCACCGAATAGAGCAGGTAAGACCCGCCCTGCAGGTCGAGACCCAGGTGCAGGGTGTTCTTGGGCATGAAGCCCGGCAGGGCGTCGCGCACCTTGGCCGGAAGCAGGTTCGGCAGCGTGAACAGCGCACTGATCAACGTCACCAGAACGACGAGGATCACCTTCCAGCGGGCAAGATTCATCATGGCGGGAGGACGCGCCCTTACGTCTTGGAGTCGTTGGCCGGGGCCGGTGCGCCGCGCGCTTCCACCTCGGCGACCATTGCCTTGCGCACCTTGACGGTGACGCCGGTGGCGATCTCGACGCCGACGGTGAGATCCTCGACGCGCACGATCTTGCCGTGGACGCCGGAGTTGAGGACCACGGTGTCGCCGCGCTTCAGGCCGGCGAGCATGGCCGCGTGGGCCTTGGCGCGCTGGGACTGCGGCCGGATCATCAGGAAGTAGAAGATCAGGATCAGCGGCACGAAGAAGATCAGCGGCTGGATCATCGCTTCAATACCCCCGCCGGCGGCGGCGCCGCCGAGGGCTTGGGCGTAGGCTGGCGTGGCGAACATGGCCTCTCCGGAAAACAGTGCGGCGAGGGCCTTCAGGAGGCCCCCGCTCGAAGTCGGCGGAAGCTAAGGGGTGCGACCTCGTTTTGCAATGGAACCCCCCTCTTGCTTAAAAGAAGTTGAGCGCGTCCCTGCGGCGCAGCTCCACTTTTGCGTGGACGCGCTCCGCGGGTTAGGTGTCGGCGTGATGACCGATAATCTGGAACCTGTGCTTTCGAGGATCGCTGACGCGCTGGAGCGCCTGGCGCCGCCGAGGCCCGTGACGCCGGCGTTTGGCTATGCGCGGCTGTTCCGCCACGACCCGACGACGGGAGCCTTCCATCCGGCGCCGGACTATCCCCTGCCCCTGGCGGCCTTGGTGGGCGTCGAGCGGCAGAAGGAACGGTTCGTCGAGAACCTCGAGCGGTTCGCCAAGGGCCTGCCCTGTAATCACGCCCTGCTCTGGGGCGTGCGCGGGACCGGCAAGAGCTCACTCGCCAAGGCCGCCTTCATGAGCGTCGCCAAGCACGCCAAGGACCTGAAGCTGATCGAGGTGGATCGCGACCAGGTCACCGCGCTTCCCGTCCTGTTCGACGTCCTGCGCGCGCGGGCCGAGCGGTTCCTGGTGCTCTGCGACGACCTGTCGTTCGAGGAAGGCGCGGCCGCCGCCAAGGCGCTGAAGTCGGCGCTGGAGGGCGGCGTCTCCGGACCGCCGGCCAATGTGCTGTTCACCGCCACCTCCAACCGCCGCCACCTGATGCCGCGCAGCAATGGGGAGGACCGCGGCCTGATCGCCACCGCCGAGGACGCCGAGGAGGAGGTCAGCGTTTCCGACCGCTTCGGCCTGTGGATCGGATTCCCGCCGATGGATCAGCCGACCTACCTGGCCGCCGTGAAGGGTTATGCGAAACGCTACGGCCTGAAGACCGACAATCTTGAGCGGCGGGCGCTGCAGTGGGCGCAGTTGCGCGGCGCGCGATCCGGCCGCGTCGCCTGGCAGTTCATCCGCGACCTGGCCGGGGAGCTCGGGAAGACGTTGCCGCTCTGAAATCATCCCTCCCCCGTTTTGGGGAGGGTGGCGAGGCGACGCCGAGGCGGGTGCGGAACTCTTGGCCGGAGCGCGGACCCGGCGACCGCTCACGCCGTCCCCACCCTGGCCGCTCGCGCGGCCTGTCCCTCACCATGACGGGGAGGGAAAACTACTTCGGCAGCACCAGCTTGGGATCGACTGAGCGGGCATGCGGCTCCTGCGGACCGGCGTAGCGGACCTCGAAATGCAGCTGCGGCTCCGAAACGCCGCCGGTGCTGCCGGCCGTGCCGACCTGCTGGCCTTGCGTCACCTTCTGCTGGTTCTTGACGTCAATGTGGCCGAGGTGGGCGTAGACCGTGGCCCAGCCGTCCGGGTGCTTGACCAGCACCAGATTGCCGAAGCCCGGCACCTGGTCGCCGGCGTAGATCACCTCGCCGTCGGCAGACGCCCGGACCGAGGCCCCGGCGTCGGCCTGGATATTGATGCCATCGTTCCGCTGGCCGCCGGGCTTGGGCCCGAAGTCCGAGAGAATCGCGCCCGTCAGCGGCCATTCGAAGCGGCCCTTGCCGAGCTGGGAAATCTGCGCGTCGCTGAGGTTGGGCGTCGGCGCCGGAACCTGCGGGACCTGCGATCCGGCCGGCGGCACATAGGGTCGGGGCCCCGACGGCATGCCCGCATCGCCGCGCGAGGGCTGATAAGGCTGCGGATAGTTGCGCGCGGGGCGCTCCTCGGACGGATCGCGATAGCCCTCGGGCAGAAAGACTTTCTGGCCCGGACGGACGCTGACGACCTTTTTCGACATCTCGTTTTCGGCCCGCAGGCTGGCGACGCTGACGCCGAAGCGTTGGGCGATGCTGGTCAGGGTGTCGCCGGCGACGGCGGTGTAGGCGTGTTCGGCAAAGCTCGGGCCACTGTAGACCTTGCCGACCTGCACGGCCGAGCCCTTGACGTGGTTCAGACGCTTCAGGGCGCCAACGTCGGTCCCGACGCGGTCGGCGATCTTGGCCAGCGTGTCGCCCTTGCGGGCCTTGTAGGTCTCGCCCTTGGCCTGGCTGGTGACCACATGACCGGGCGCGGCGGCCGGCGCCGCGGACTCGCCCGGGAGGTTTGCGGCGGCCGCGGCCTTGCCCTTTCGGCCCTTCTTCGTCGCGGGTTCGGCCTTGTCAGCTTTCGGCGGCGTCTTGTCGGCCGCCTCTTCGTCGCCACCCGGCAGCTTCAGGTCCTGCCCAGCGTGGATCTGACCCTTGGCCGACAGGCCGTTGGCCTGACGCAAATCATCGACCGACACGCCCAGGCGCTTGGAGATCGAGAACAGGGTGTCGCCCTTGGCGACGGCATAGGTCGTGGCCGGAGCCGGCTTGGCGGACTTGCCCGCGCCGATCTTCGACGCCGGGGTCTTCGAGGCGGCTGGCTTGGTGGCCGCGGCCTTCGGGGCTGCGGGATTCTTCAGAACCTGGCCCGGCTTCAGGATGCTGGTCGCGGTCAGCTTGTTGGCGGCGGCCAACGCATCGATCGAGGTCCCGAGCTTGCCGGAAATCTTCTGCAGCGTGTCGCCAGACCTGACCTTGTAGGTCGCCGTATCGGCATCAGCCTCCGCGACCGGCGCCGGCGTTTTGGCGGCATGGTGCGCGGTGCGCGCGAGCGCCGGTGTCGCGCAGAGCGCCGTGGTCGCCAGTAGGATCAGGGCTGATCGCTGCAGGAAGTCCGTCATCGCCGCTCCGGTATTAAGTCTGGGCCGGTTTCAAGTCTGGGCCGGTTTTAGGTTTGGCCCGGTTTTAGGTTTGGGAAGCAGTCGCGGGATCAAGGTTGATGATGAGTTAACCCGGTCCGCCGCGCCAACCTGCAAACCGCCGCAGGCCCCACACCTCTTCGTCAAAGTTCTTTCGCCACGCCGTCGAGCAGGGGCACGAAACGCACGTCGGTCAGGGCTTCTATCGCAAATCCGCCCTTGCCGTCGCCGGTATAGCGCCGAAGGCTCTGCACCGGGCCCTTGCCGATCGGCGCCACCAGGATGCCGTTCGGTTTGAGCTGCGCCAGCAGCGCCTTCGGCTCATCTGACGCCGCGGCTGTGACCATAATGCGGTCAAACGGGGCCTGTTCTGGCCAGCCCTCCCCGCCGTCGCCGAAGCGGGTGATGACATTGGTCAGGCCCAGCGTCTTGAACAGCGCCTCGGCGTCACGCATCAGGGTGCGATAGCGCTCGACGGTATAGACCAGCCGCGACAGCTTCGAGAGGATCGTCGTCTGGTAGCCGGAGCCGGTGCCGATCTCCAGAACCCGGTCGCGCCGGTCGACCTTCAGGGCCTGGGTCATCAGGCCGACGATGAACGGCTGACTGATCGTCTGGCCGCAGGCGATCGGCAACGCGCTATCCTCGAAGGCCCGCGCCTTGAACAGGTCCGGCGTGAAGCTTTCGCGCGGCGTCGTCTCGATGGCGTTCAGCACGGCGGGATCGCTGACCCCCTGCGAGCGCAGGGCGAGGATCAGGCGGGCAAGCCGCGTCTCGGCCGTGTCGTCGTCTGTCGTCGACATCGTCAAATCCCCCCCTTTTTCGGGAGGTGAGGCGGCGGACCGCCCAGAAGGCCCCGCAGCTTGTGCACTGACTCGCCGTGGGTGAGATCGATATGCAGCGGCGTCACCGAAATCTTGCCGTCATAGATCGCGCGAAGGTCGGTTCCCTCGGCCGGGCTTGAGAGTTCCTGGCGATAGCCCACCCAGTAGTAGTCGCGGCCGCGCAGATCCTTGCGCTTCTCGGCGATCCGCACATGCACGTCGCGGAACCCCTGGCGGGTAACCTCCACCTCTTTGACCTCCGCCGGCGGACGGCCGGGGAAGTTGAGGTTTATGATCACGTCGTCGGGCCAGCCCACCTCGATCAGCCGGCGGATGATGCCCGGCGCGTAGGCCTCGGACGAATCGTAGTCGGAGTCGCCCTCGTAGAAGCCGCCCTGCGACAGGGCGATGCCCGGCACGCCCAGGGACATCGCCTCGATAGCCCCGGCCACGGTGCCCGACATGGTCACGTCCTCGGCCAGGTTCACGCCGCGGTTGACGCCCGACAGCACCAGGTCGGGCCGGGCGTCCTTCATCAGGTCGCGGAGCGCCAGCATCACACAGTCGGTGGGCGTGCCGGTGGTCGAGAACCGCCTGGGCCCATACTCCCGAACCCGGATCGGCTCGCTGAGCGTCAGCGCCCGGCTCGCGCCGGACCGCTCGGCCTCTGGCGCGCAGATCCAGACATCGTCGGACAGCGCAGCGGCGATCCGCTCCAGCGCGCTCAGCCCCTCGGCATGGATCCCATCATCGTTGGTGAGCAGGATGCGCATTTAAAACCCGCTCACCCCTTGCCCCCGATGTGCGTCAGGCCCGGCAGATAGGGGTGCAGCGCCTGCGGAATGGCGATGCGGCCGTCTTCGTCCTGATAGTTCTCCATCAGCGCCACCAGGGTGCGGCCCACCGCCAGGCCGGAACCGTTCAGGGTGTGGACGAACCGCGTGCCCTTCTCGCCCGCCGCCTTGGTCCGCGCGTCCATCCGCCGGGCCTGGAAGTCACCGCAGTTCGAGCACGAGCTGATCTCGCGGTAGCGGTCCTCGGACGGCAGCCAGACCTCCAGGTCGTAGGTCTTGCGCGCCCCGAACCCCATGTCGCCGGTACAGAGCAGCATGGTGCGGAACGGCAGCTCGAGGCGCTTCAGGATCGCCTCGGCGCAGCCAACCATCCGCTCGTGCTCGGCATCGGAGCGTTCCGGCGTGGTGATCGAGACCATCTCGCACTTGTAGAACTGGTGCTGGCGGATCATCCCGCGGGTGTCGCGCCCCGAGGCGCCGGCCTCGGACCGGAAGCAGGCGGTGAGCGCCGTGTAGCGCAGCGGCAGCTCCTCTTCCGCCACGATCTGGCCCATCACCAGGCTGGTCAGCGGCACCTCCGCCGTGGGGATCAGCCAGCGGCCGTCGGTGGTCTGAAACAGCTGATCGGCGAACTTCGGCAGCTTGTCGGTGCCATAGGCCGCCGCGTCATTGACCATCAGCGGCGGCGAGACCTCGGTATAGCCGTGCTCCTGGGTCTGCATGTCGATCATGAACTGGCCGAGCGCCCGTTCCAGCCGCGCCAACGGACCCTTCAGAACCACAAACCGCGAGCCGCTCATCCGGGCGGCGGCCTCGAAGTCCATCAGCCCCAGCGCCTCGCCCAGCGTGGCGTGATCCTTCGGGTTGGCGATCGCGAACGGCGTACCCCAACGGCGGACTTCGACGTTGTCGTGCTCGTCGGCGCCGGCCGGCACATCGGTGGCGGGGATGTTCGGCAGGCCGGACAGCAGGTCCTGCAGCGCCTGCGTCGCCGTCGTCTCCGCCTCGCCCTCGGCCTCCAGCCGGGCCTTCAACGCCTCGACCTGAGCCATCAGCCGGGCGGCTTCGGCCTCATCCTTGGCGGCCTTGGCGGCGCCGATCTTCTTCGAGGCGTCATTGCGCTCGGCCTGGGCGGTCTGCCAGCCGTGCTGGGCGGCGCGCAGCTTGCCGTCGAGGTCGAGAATCTGGGCCACCAGCGCCGAGCCCGACAGCCCCTTCGCATCCCAGCCTTTGATGTAGGGCTCAGGTGTTTCGCGAAGGGCTCGGATATCGTGCATGGCGGCCGCAAAGTGGGAGGGAAGCGGCTTCTCTAGAGCGCGTTGGCGAAGGGGCCAACCCCCACGGACCAGGCGGCGGGACTAGGCGGCGGCCGCATCCTCGCGTTTGCGTCCCCGCTCGATCAGCCAGACGCAGCCCACCGACACGAAATAGAGACCGATGATCGGCAGGGAGAGCAGCAGCTGGCTGATCGGATCAGGGGGCGTGATGATCGCGGCGACGATGACGATGCCGACCACGGCGTAGCGCCAGCCGGCCATCAGCATCTTGGAATTCACGATGCCGGCCATGCCGAGCAGGGCCAGGATCACCGGCAGCTGGAAGCCGAGCCCGAAGGCCAGCAGCAGCGACATGACCTGATCGAGATACTCGGAAACCTTGGGGAGGAGCTGCACGGAAATCCCCGCCGTCGCCACGATCTGCTGGGACAGCGAGAACCACAGCAGGAAGGGCATGATCATGAAATAGACCATGGCGGCGCCCGCCAGGAACAGGACCGGCGAGGCAACCAGGAACGGGAGGAAGGCGCGGCGCTCGCGCTTGTAGAGGCCGGGGGCCACGAAGGCGTATATCTGCTGCGCCCAGATCGGAAAGCTCAGCGCCACGGCGCCCAGAACCGACAGTTTCACCTTGGTGAAAAAGAACTCCAGCGGCGCCGTGAACACCATTGTGGTGACCTGTCCGGGTGTCGGCGGCAGCTCCTTCATGCCCGCCAGGACCAGGAACATATTCTTGGTGCTGGTGAGCATTCCAAGAGCCTGATGCGCGAAGTCGCCCGATGCGCCACCTTTCGCCTCCTGCACCCGGATCGCCAACAATCCGGCCGCCACGTAGAAGGGATGGATGAGCAGGGTGAACGCCTGCTGGGAGAATGCGAAACAGATCACGAAGGCTACGAACAGCGCTACGACGCACCGGATCAACCGCGCCCGCAGCTCCACCAGGTGGTCCATCAAGGGCGCGCGGGAGGCTTCGATCTCGTCGTCGACGGCGTCGCTCATGTGACGGTCGCCTTACGGGCGCGCTGCTTCGGCGCCGGGGACTTTGCGGCAGCCTTCGGCGGAGCCTTGGCGGCCGGCTTAGGCGCGGCCTTCGGCGCCGTCTTGGATTTCGCGGCGACCTTCGCCGGGGCGGCCTTCGGAGCAGCCTTCGGGGCAGCCTTCGGGGCGGCGGCTTTCGGCGAGGATGCCTTTGCCGTGGGCTTCGGCTTGGCGCCCTTCCCGGCAGGCGTCTTCGCCTTGGCCGCGCTCTTCCTGGCGCGCGGTTTCGGCGCTTGTGTGATCTCGATGTCCGAGGTCTGGGCGGCCACGTAGGGCCGCATGACCGGCTGGTTGAACTCGACGCCCACGTCGGAAAGGCCCTGGCTGATCTCGTTGAAGGCCTGGTTGAGCTCCGGCGCATGGGTCTCGATGTCGGCGAGCTGGCCCTGGCGCATGGCCTCGACCTCCTTGCGCAGTTCGTCGAGTTCCGACTGGCGGGCCATCTCGTCGAAGCTGGCGCGGAACTCGGCGGCCATGGAGCGCACCTTGGCCATGAACTGGCCGAGCTTGCGCAACAGCACCGGCAGGTCCTTGGGACCCACCACGATCAGCGCCACGATCGCGGCGATCAGGAATTCGAGAGCGCGTCCTTCGGGGAACATGGCCGTGGGCTTAGCGCGGTTTCAGGCGCGGTGGAAATCAGGCCTGAGATCAGGCGCGCGGGTGAAGCTCAGGCCTTGGTCTTGGCGCGGGTCGAAGACGCGGTCTTCGCGGCGGCCTTGGGCAACGGCTTGGCCGGGGGCGCTTCTTCCTCGTGCGCCTCTTCCTCGCCCTTCAGGCCTTCGCGGAAGGCTTTGATGCCCTTGGCGGTGTCACCCATGATGCCGGAGATCTTGCCGCGGCCGCCGAACAGCAGCAGCGCGACCACCGCGATGAGCAGGATGTGCCAGATCGAAAGAGCGCCCATAGCGTCGAAAACTCCAAACCCGTCGCGTCCCGGCGACATCACCTACAGCGCTATATAGTCGGTCTCGCGGCGCCGCGCCACGCGGCAATCCGGCCCGCTAAGCGGTTTCCTCGCCGAGGAAGTCAGTGTGGAACTCCGGAGCGTCGCCGTCGTCCAGCGGGTCTTCGTCGGCGGTCAGCGCATTGGGGTCCGGCACCGCGAAGTCGGCCGGCAGGTCGAGCGACAACAGGCCCGCCGCGCGCATCTCGGCCGCGCCGGGCAGATCGCCGACGCTGGCCAGGCCATAGTGTTCCAGGAAGGCGTCGGTGGTGCCGTAGGTGATCGGTCGGCCCGGCGTGCGACGGCGGCCGCGCATCCGCACCAGGCCCAGCTCCAGCAGCACGTCCAGCGTCCCCTTGCTGGCCTGCACGCCGCGCACCGCCTCGATCTCCGCACGGGTCACCGGCTGGTGGTAGGCGATGATCGCCAGCGTCTCCTGGGCGGCCTTCGACAGGCGCCGGGGCTCCTCGCGCTCGTCGGTCATCAGCCAGGCCAGATCCTCGGCGGTCTGGAACCGCCAGCGGCCGGCCACCGCCACAAGCTCCACGCCGCGTCCCGCATAGCGCGCCCGCAGGCCGGCAATAGCCCCGGCCACATCCGCGCCCTCCGGCAGGCGCTTGGCGAGGTCGGCGTCACTCAGCGGTCCGCCCGCGGCGAACAGCAAGGCCTCGACCTCCCGCTCGGTGTCGGCGAGGTCGGTCACGGATAGACGCTCCCTGTCAGGGGGAGAATCTGGAAGCGCGCAGTATTCACGCCGCGCTCGCCCTGCGGCTGCGCAGATAGATGTCGGCGAAGGCTTCGAGTTGTCGCGCCTCCAGCGCGCCTTCCTTGACCAGTTCCAGGCCCGCCGAAAGCGTCGAGGCGATGTAAGACGCGCGGCTGGGTCCCGGCCCGGTCGCCGAGGGTCGAGCCAGTCCGCTTGAGGGCCCGAACGGCGCGACGCCGGTCAGCGGGGTCCAGCGGTCCAGTTCGGGCAGCATGCGGCGCAGGCGGTCGCGCGCCTCTTCCAGCGGATAGGCGGTGGGCAGGGCCGGCGTGTAGCGGCGGCTGACGTCCTTGGTCCGCTGGCCGATATAGGCGCTCATCAGGCCATAGAGATCGCCTTCGATGCGCCCGGACGGGATCACCAGGATCGCCTCGGGATCGCCGCGGCCGAACACGTCGCGGCCCAGTTGCGGGCGGGTGCGCAGGCCCTCGGCGGCGGTGCGCATGGCGTCCAGCTTGGCGAGGCGGAAGGCCAGGCGCGCGGCGATCTCGTCGGCCGGGGCTTCGTCGGCCCTTGGCTGCTCAGGCTTCGGCAGCAGCAGGCGGGATTTCAGATAGGCCAGCCACGAGGCCATCACCAGATAGTCGGCGGCCAGCGAGAACTGCGCGCGCCGCGCCTGTTGCACGAAGGCCAGATACTGCTCGGCGAGCTTCAGGATCGAGAGCTGCAGAAGGTCGACCTTCTGGCTCCGCGCCAGGGCCAGCAGGACGTGCAGCGGCCCCTCGTAGCCGTCAATGTCGACAATCAGCGCCTCGCCATCCTCGGCGGCGGTGACCGCGGCGTTGAAGTCGAGATTGGGCTGGAAGGTCTCGCTCACGCCGCGAATTTCCCTTCGAAGGCCGCATCGAGGCGCGCGCGCCCTTCGGCCGCGTCGAAGGGTTCCGGCGTCTTCGCGATCCGCGCCAACGCCGCCTTGGCCCGCGCCGCCGCCCGGCCCTTCAGCTCGCCGGCGCCGGCGACAACCGCCTTCATCTCCGCCATGCCGCCGTTGCAGTGCAGGACCACGTCGCATCCGGCCGCGCGGCTCGACTCGGCCCGCTCTCTGAAATCACCGGACAGCGCCTTCATCGACAGATCGTCGCTCATCACCAGCCCGTCGAAGCCGATCGCGCCGCGGATCACCCGGCGCATGACCTTCTTGGAGGTCGTGGCGGGACGCTTCTTGTCGATCGCCGAATAGATCACGTGCGCGGTCATCGCCATGGGCATGTCGGAGAGCACCCGGAAAGGCGGGAAGTCGCGGGCGTCCAAATCTTCGTAGCTCGCGTCCACCACCGGCAGTTCCAGATGGCTGTCGCTCATCGCCCGGCCGTGACCCGGAATGTGCTTGATCACCGGCAGCACGCCGCCGGCGATCAGCCCCTCGGCGGCGGCGCGGCCCAGCAGGGCCACCTCCTCATGGGTCCTGCCATAGGCGCGGTCGCCGATGATCTCGTGGCCGTTCGGGTCGGGCACGTCCAACACCGGCACACAGTCGACATTGATGCCCAGCGCCGCCAGATCATGGGCCATCAGCCGCGCGCCCAGTCGGGTGATCTCCCGGCGGACCAGCGGATCGTTGCCGGCCAGGTCGCCGAACGCCCGACCCGGCGGATAGCGGCCCCAGTGCGGCGGCCCGAGCCGCTGCACGCGGCCGCCTTCCTGGTCGATCAGCACCGGCGCGTCGGCGCGGCCCACCGTGTCGCGCAGGGCATCGACCAGGGTCCGCACCTGGTCCGGCGTCTCGACGTTGCGCTTGAACAGGATGAAACCCCAGGGCTTCACCCGCCGAAAGAACGTGCGCTCTTCCGCCGTCAGGATCGGGCCTGAACAGCCCAGGATGGCCGCCCCAATGCTCATGCGGAAAACGGCGTCACTTGACGAAGCAGGCCTTCCCCGCGGCCTTCAGCTTGTCGCAGAAGGCCGTCGCGTCGGCGCGGCTGGCGAAGCCGGTCACCTGGGTGCGGAACAGGGTCTTGCCGTTCACGTCGACCTTTTCCACGCTCTTGCCCTTGCCGGCGGCCGGGCCGGGCGCCAGCGCGGCGGCTTCGCTCCACCCCTTGTCGGCCAGGGTCTGAGAGGAGAAGGCCCCGATCTGCACCGCGGCGGCACCACCCCCTGCCTTCGCGGCCGGGGTCGGGGTCGAGGCCGGAGCCGGGGCGGCGGCCTTGGCCTCCGCCTTGACCGGCGCAGTCTTCGTGGGCGCGGCTTTCGCGGGTTCCGGTTTGACGGTCGCGGCCTTCACCGCCGGCGCGGGCTTCGCAGCCGGAGTCTCGACCTTCAGAGCGGGCTTCGCAGTCTCGGCCTTCGGCGCAGTCGCCGCGGCGGCCGGCGGGGCGGCGGCGGGGATCGAGGGCCGCAGGGTGGGCGCGGCGGCGGCCGGCGCGGCGGGCGTCACCACGACCTTCGGGGCCGCAGCCTCCGCTCGGGCCTGCGGCTGTTCCGGCGGCGGGGTGAATTGCGGCGCGCCACCCCCAGCGGCCTTGCCGCCTTCGGTCTTGTAGATCTGCAGACCCGCGGCCGGGTCCTGCGGCTGGCCCTCCGCGGGGGCGGCGGCCTTCATGCCGGTGACGGGCGCGCCCACCGCCTGCGGCGGCGCGCCGGCCTGGCGGACGCCGGAATGGTAGAAATAGGCGATCGCGCCGCCCAGCCCCACCAGCACCAGGATCGAGACGATCAGGGTGAAGGGCGCGGGCCTGGCCCCGCGCACCGGCTGGCGCGCATCGAAGGTCAGCGGAGCATCGGTTGGCGGCGTGTAGGCGCCACGCTCATGATCGGACATTGAAGTCTCCCGCTGACGGCGCGTCCGGCGGACCGAATCGCGCGCTAGAGGCGGTAGTCTAGCCGAGCGCGCGCCCGCCGAACTGCCGCCCACGGCTTTTTCTGTGGGCGGACAGCGCCGGAATTGAGGCCGCGACGGCCGGCGCGGACTGTCCTTCATCCCGCCCGGCCGATCGTCGCAAAGCCGCGGCAGGTCTGCGCGGAGCCATCGTCTTACCTCTGAGCGGCGAGCCGCCTTTGGCTCTATCGTGACTTCCGGAATCCGAAGACCTAGGCTCCTCGGCAAACGGGGATGACGCGATGAACCATCGGCTTGCGGCAATACTGGCGCTTACGATCCTGTCCGGCCACGCCATGGCGCAGACCCCGGCGAAGACGGACGGCGCGACGCCGACACCCGCCAAGCCCGCGAAGTGGAACGTCAACGCGCCGCCCGGCATGACGACGCGGGAAATCCGCATCGCCGTCGACAGCGGCACCTGGATGAACGTCGATGTCAGCCACGACGGCAAGCTGATCGCCTTCGACCTGCTGGGCGACATCTACATCATGCCGATCGCCGGCGGCGTCCCGACCCGGATCGCCGAGGGCCTGGCTTACGACCAGCAGCCGCGGTTCTCGCCCGACGACAAGCGCATCGCCTTCACCTCCGACCGCGGCGGCGGCGACAACATCTGGGTGATGAACGTCGATGGCGGCGACAAGCGCCAGGTGACCAAGGAAGACTTCCGCCTGCTCAACCAGCCGAGCTGGAGCCCGGACGGCCGCTTTATCGTCGCCAAGAAACACTTCACCACCGGCCGGTCGCTCGGCACCGGCGAGGTCTGGCTTTACCACGTGTCCGGCGGCGGCGGCGTCCAGCTGGTCAAACGGTCCAGCGAGCAGCTGCAGAAGGAACTCGGCGAGCCGATCTACGCCCCGGACGGCAAGAGCCTCTACTACACGCGCGACGTCACACCCGGGCCGATCTTCGACTACGCCCAGGATTCCAACACCGACCTCTTCAACATCGAGCGCTACGACCTCGACACCGGCGAGGTGACCACCGCGGCCTCCGGCGTCGGCGGCTCGGTGCGCCCGACACCCTCGCCGGACGGCAAGAAGATCGCCTTCGTCCGCCGCGAGCGAGCGCGCTCCAAGCTCTACGTCAGGGATCTGGTCTCCGGCGAGGAGCGCAAGATTTACGACGCGCTGGACCAGGACGTTCAGGAGACCTGGGCCGTGACCGGCGTCTATCCCAACATGGCCTGGACGCCCGACAGCACGAGCGTCGTGTTCTGGGCCGGCGGCAAGATCCGGCGGGTGGATGCGGCGAGCGGGTCTTCCAGCGTGATCGCCTTCCACGTCGACGACACCCGCGTGGTGATCGACGCCACCCACCCGGTGATCGAGGTCGCGCCGGACCGCTTCGCCACCAAGATGCCGCGCTGGGCCAACGTGTCGCCGGACGGACGGACGGTGGTGTTCGAGACCCTCGGCAAGCTCTGGCTCAAGCCGGTGGCCGGTGGCGCGCCGAAACGGCTGGTGGTCGGCGACGAAGCCGAGTTCGAACTGTTCCCGTCCTGGTCGCGGGACGGCAAGACCATCGTCTTCGTCGGCTGGACAGACGAGGGTCTGGGCCACATCCGCACCGTGGCCGCCGCGGGCGGGACGGCCCGTGACGTGATGGCCCAGCCCGGACACTACGGATCGCCGCGCTTCTCGCCAGACGGCAAGACCATCGTCTTCGAGCGGCGGCGCGCGGGATCGCTGACCTCGTCACGGTGGTCGCAGGACCCCGGCGTCTACCGCGTGGCGACCGCCGGCGGCGCGGCGGTGCGCATCGCCCGTGACGGCGCCGAACCGCAGTTCGCGGCCACGGACGACCGGGTGTTCATGCTGACGGCCGAGAAGGGCAAGCGCCAGCTGGTCAGCACCGACCTGAACGGCCAGGCCAGGCGCGTCCACGCCACCGGCGAGCTGGTCAACGACTACCAGGTCTCCCCGGACGGCAAGAACCTCGCCTTCCGGCAGAACTATGAAGCCTTCGTGATGCCGCTGATGCCCGGAACCCAGGACGTCTCGGTCGACGAGAAGGGCGGCCCCCTGCCCGTCACCCGCGTCAGCGCCGAGGGCGCGGAGTTCATCACCTGGTCCGCGGACGGGCGCCAGGTGCGCTGGAGCGTTGGGCCGACCCTCTACACCGCCGCCACCGACGCGCTCTATGCTTCATCCCCAGCCGCCGACGGCGCCGCCCCGGACGCCGGCAGGTTCAAGCCGCCGACGACGGGCCTCTCGCTCTCCATGGACGTCACCGCCGACAAGCCGACGGGCGCGGTGGCGCTGATCGGCGCGCGGATCGTCACCATGGCCGGCAAAGACGGCGGCATCGTCGACGACGGCGTGATCGTCGTGCGCGGCGACCGGATCCTGGCCGTCGGGCCGCGGGCCGCGGTCGCGATTCCGGCCGACGCCAAGCGGGTCGATGTGGCGGGCAAGACCATCGTCCCGGGCTTCGTGGACGCCCACGCCCATGGCGCGCAGGGCGACGACGACCTGGTGCCGCAGCAGAACTGGTCGGCCATGGCCAACCTGGCGCTCGGCACGACCACGGTGCACGATCCCTCGGCGCGCGCCGCCGAGATCTTCGTGGCCTCGGAGATGCAGCGCGCCGGCAAGATCCTGGCCCCGCGCACCTTCTCCACCGGCGAGATCATCTACGGAGCCAAGGAAGCCGACGTCTATGCGGAGATCAATTCTCTGGACGACGCGCTGGCCCACGTCCGCCGGCTGAAGGCGCAGGGCGCGCACAGCGTCAAGAACTACAACCAGCCGCGCCGCGAGCAGCGCCAGATGGTGGTCGCCGCGGCGCAGGCCGAGGGCATGGAGGTCGTCCCCGAGGGCGGGTCGCTCTACACCATGGACATCACCCTCATTCAGGACGGCGACTCCACCCTGGAGCACAACCTGCCGGTCGAGCACTTCTACGATGACGTGGTGAGCTTCTGGTCGCAGACCAAGACCAACTACACGCCGACCCTGGTGGTGACCTACGGCGGCCTGGCGGGTGACCCCTATTGGCGCCAGCACATGGAGGTGTGGAAGCATCCCCTGCTGTCGAAGCACGCACCGCCCGCCCTGCTGGCCGCGCGCAACGTTCGCCGGACCCTGGCCCCGGAGGAAGACTACGTCGACGCCGCCAGCGCCCGCGAGGCCAAGAAGCTGACCGACCGCGGCGTCCAGGTCTCCATCGGCGCCCATGGCCAGCAGGCGGGCCTCGGCGCCCACTGGGAGATGTGGTCCTTCGTCCGCGGCGGCTGGAGTCCCATCGAGGCGCTCAGAGCGGGCACGATCATGCCCGCGACCTCCCTGGGCTACGCCAAGGACGTGGGCTCCCTGGAGGCCGGCAAGCTTGCCGACCTGCTGGTGCTGGACGCCGACCCGACACTCGACATCCGCAACACCGACAAGATCCACCGGGTGATGCTGGGGGGCCGCCTCTACGACCCGGTCACCCTGAACGAGGTCGTCACCGGCAAGCGGGTCCGCGCGCCCTACTGGTGGCAAGCTGCGGGCGGAAACAGCGGTGTGCAGGCGGCGGCCGCGACCTCCGACATCGACTGAGGCGCCAAACCCCTTACCTCCCCCGCGAAGCTGCGGGAGGTAAGGCTCAGTGCAGGGAGTCCAGGTGGAAGAGCTTGCGGTGCTCTTCGATGGCGTAGCGGTCGGTCATGCCGGCGATGTAGTCGCAGACCACGCGCGCGCGGCCGGCGTCGGGCTTTCCCAGGGTTCGGGCGTACCATTCGGCGGGCAGGACGTCCGGCTCGGCCATGAACAACTGGAACATCTCGGCCAACATCCGCCGGGCCTGGCTGCGGGTGCGGTTGACCTTCCAGTGGCGGTACATCCGCTCCATCAGGAAGGCCCGCAGCGCCGAAAGATCCTCGGCCATGTCGCGGGAAAAGGCCACCAGGGCATGGCCCAACTCGCGGACTTCCTCGGCTGAGCTGACGTTTTCGGCCGCCGCGCGCCGGCGCGTCTCGGCCATCACGTCGGCGACCATCGCCCCGATCATCCGACGGACGGCCTCAAGCCGCTGGATGCCGATGTCGACGCTGGGATAGTCGGCCACGGCGCTGGCCACATGCGGCCCGATCAGCGGGATCGCACGAAGCTCGTCGAGCTGGAACAGGCCGGCCTGCACCCCGTCGTCCACGTCGTGGTTGTTGTAGGCGATGTCGTCGGCGAGCGCGGCCACCTGCGCCTCCGCCGAGGCCCAGCCGTCGAGCCTGAGCCCATATTCGGCGTCGAACTCGGCGATGGCGCTCCACGACGGCTTTTCGAGCTTATCGGTCACCGGGCCGTTGTGTTTGATGATCCCCTCGAGGGTTTCCCAGGTGAGATTCAGCCCCTCCCAGCGCGGATAGCGGCGCTCCAGCTTGGTCACCACGCGGAACGTCTGCACATTGTGGTCGAAGCCGCCGAAGGCCTGCATCTGCACCTGCAGTTCGTCCTCGCCGGCATGTCCGAATGGCGGATGGCCGAGGTCATGGGCCAGCGCGATGGTCTCGGCGAGGTCGGCGTCGAGGCCCAGGGCGGTCGCCAGCGACCGGGCGATCTGGGCCACTTCGAGGCTATGGGTCAGGCGGGTGCGGAAATGGTCGCCTTCGTGGGCGACGAACACCTGGGTCTTTTCCTTGAGGCGCCGGAAGGCTGAGGCGTGGATGATCCGGTCGCGGTCGCGGGCGAACGGCGTGCGCGTCGAACTCTCCGCTTCGGCCACCTTGCGGCCCCGGGATTTGGCGGCGTCTTCCGCGTAAGGAGCCTTCGTGGAGGTCATCTTGGGTGGCTATCGTTCCGGCAGGGCTTGGTCGAAGCCGCGAGCGCCCTCATATAGGACAGGCGTTTCATTCTTCTAACTGTCATGGCCTCACAAGACTTGACCCTCACCCTAAGCCCAGCGGCCGCGCAACGCATCCACGCCATCGGCAAGGCCGAAGGCCGGGCGCTGATGCTGCGCGTGGCGGTGGAAGGCGGCGGCTGCTCGGGCTTCCAGTACCAGTTTGACCTGGTTGAGGCCGCCCAGCCCGACGACCTGCGCATCGAGCGCGATGGCGCCGCCGCCCTGGTCGATGAGATGTCCCTGGTCCTGCTGAAGGGTTCGGAGATCGACTTCATCGACGAACTGGCCGGCGCCGAGTTCCGCATCCGCAATCCCAACGCCAAGACCAGCTGCGGTTGCGGCGTCAGCTTCTCGATCTGAGCCGCAGCCGGTTGCGACCGCGACGGCGGCGGTAGTCCTCGATCTCGCTCCAGGCCCCGATCAGCGCGATCCCGGCCCCGCCGCCGCGCTCTGGATTCGGGCCGCCATGCTCGGCGTCCCGTGGATCGAAGGCGATGCCCGCGTCGGTGAAGGTCAGGCAGACCCGAGATCCGTCTTGCTCCAGCCGCAGGACGATCAGGCTGCCAGCCGGGGCCTGGCCGTGTTCGACGACGTTGGCCGCCCATTCCTCAACCACCACGGCCAGCCGGTCGGCGGCGTCGTGCGCCAGCCCGGCGTCCTCCGCGAACAGCCGCGCCACCGCCAGCAGCCGCACGACTGCGCCCGCGCCTACCGGCGCGCGGACGGTCCTGGCCGGTTGAGAGTGGGCGTTGGCGGCCAGCTTTGTTATGACGGTGCGCCTATCGGCTGTGGGGGACTTGCGATGTTGAGATCGTTCGCGGCAGGATTGCTGATCGCAGCGGCTGTGTCGACGCAGGCGCTGGCCGCCGACATCGGCCGCATCAAATCGGTCACAGGCCAGGCCAGCGTCGTGCGCGGGACGAGCGTACTGCCCGCCACGCCCGGCCAGACACTCAGCGTCAAGGATGTGCTCACCACCGGCAAGGACGGCCGCATCGGCATCACCTTCGTCGACAACAGCCGGTTCGCGATCGGCCCCAATGCCCATGTGGCCCTGGCCGAATTCGAATTCGACGACACTACCCACAAGGGCGCGTCGCTAACCCAGGTCGACCGCGGCTCGCTGGCCATCGTTTCCGGCCAGATCGCCAAGGAAAACAAGGACGCCATGAAGGTGCGCACGCCCACCTCCCTGCTGGCCGCCCGCGGCACCCGCTTCGTGGTCGACGTTCCGTGAAGGCTCTGGGCTTACGCGGCCTGGCGCTTGCCGCCCTGCTGCCGCTGCTCGCCGCCTGCGCCTCGGCCGGCGGCTCGGTGACCCTGCTGCCCGGCGAGGCCGGCGCGGGCGTTGGCGCCGTGGCGGTGTTCGATCCCAGGAGCGGCGCCGAACAGGGCGCGCTCACCGCCGCCAACACCCAGGCCGCGCTCGGTGGCAAGTTCGCGGCCAAGGCGGCCGACCCAAAGCTCTATGCCGCCCTCACCGAGGCCTTGCCGCCACCGGTCGCCCACTTCACGCTCTATTTCGTCGAAGGCACGACCAAGCTCACCCCGCAGTCGGAGCCGGAGCTGAAAAAAGTCTTCGCCGAGGTCGCGCGACGTGCTGGCGCCGAGGTCCAGATCACCGGCCATACCGACACCGTGGGCTCGGAATATGACAACGACACCCTGTCCCTGAAGCGGGCCCGCGAGATCCGGGAGGCGCTGATCGCCCAGGGCCTCAACCCGACCATCAGCCGCGCGGTCGGGCGCGGCGAGCGCGAGCTGCTGGTCCAGACCCCGCGGAACACCGCCGAGCCCCGCAACCGGCGCGTCGAGATCACGGTGCGCTAACCCGGCCGCCGCACCGCCAGCACGGTCAGGTCGTCGCTGGGGTCCTCGCCGGCCTCGAACACGCGCACGGCGGACACCAGGTCCTCGATCAACACCGCCAGCGGCCGGCCAGCGCCGCCTGCCAGCACCGCCATGGCGGCTGCACGCGTAAACAGCGCTCCGGCCGTATCCTGCGCCTCGGTGACGCCGTCGCTGTAGACCACCAGGGTCTCGCCCGGAGCCAAGCCGTGAATCTCGACGGGATAGGGATAGCTATCGACCACGCAGAGCGCCGGCCCGCCCTCCAGTTTCAGCTCGCGCACCCCGCCTGAAGCATCGATCAGCAGCGGATTCTCAAAGCCCGCGTTACAAAGCTCCAGCCGCCCGTCTGTGGTGTCGAGCACCCCGACCAGCAACGAGAGCGCCATCATCTCTCCGTTGTCGTGGCTCAGCTCGGCGTTGATGTTCGCCAGCGCCACGTCGAGGGCCACGGGCGGCCGCATCAGCAGGCTGCGCGACAAGGCCTTGCCGAGCGCCATGAACAGTGCGGCCGCCAAGCCCTTGCCCGTCACATCGCCGACCAGAAAGCAGAGCCGGGTCTCGTCGATCATGAAGGCGTCGTAGAGGTCGCCGCCGACCGCCTTGGCCGGATGCACCACCGCATCGACATCGACGCCCTTCGCCAGGCGGTGCAGCGCCTCGCGGGGCAGCAGCATGCCGGCCTGGATTTCCGCCGCCGCCGAGAGCTCGCCCGCGACCTTGGCCGCCGTCAGCCGCTCCTCGTCCAGCGCTGCGCGCAGGCGCGCCTGCACCTTGCCGCCCTCGACGAACAGCAGCGCGATCATCGTCCCGGCCGTGGCCACGCCTGGCAGGATCATCGGTCCAGGGTCGATCAGCGCGCCGGACAGGAAGGCCGCGTAGGCGCCAGAAACCGCCACCGCCGTCAGGCCCAGGGCCGCCGCGACGATCGCTGTGAGCCCCAGGCGCGGGACCAGCAGCCAGGCGGCGAGCGCGATCAGCAGGCTCAGCGTCCACTCCAGCGGAACCGCCCAGTCCGGGCGGCTCAGCGCAACATCCGCCAGGATGTCGTTGGCGGCTTCGGCCTGGACCAGCACCCCGAAGGTCTCGCTGAGACGCGGCGTCGTCACCACGTCGGAGGTGCCGGCCGCCGTGAGGCCCACCACCACGATCTTGCCCGCGAAATCCCGGCTCGCGCGGCCGCCGCGCAGCAGATCGACCGCCGAGGTGACAGCGGGACCGGCCAGACCTTGAAACCGCAGGGTCATCCGGCCCTCGGCGTCGACCGGCAGGCGGTGACGGCCCAGCCGCACGGCCTGCAGCCGCCCGCCGTCGCCTTCCAACGCGACCTTGTCCTCGCCCTCCGCGATCCGCACCAGTTCCAGCGCGAAGCCCGGCGTGAGCGCGCCGGCCGCGCGGGCGACCAGGGGCACGCGGCGCATGACACCGTCGGGGTCCTTGGGCCCGTTCACCAGCCCGTGGCCCAGGGCTGCGCCGTCGAGGATCGGCAGGTTGGCCACCACCTCCGGATAGGCGGCGATGCGGTTGGACCGCGGCCCGACAAACTGCGCTTCCGGCGGCAGGGGCGCGGCCGCGTCCAAGGTGTCGTAGGAGCCCCTGTCCACGCCGGCGCGGGCCAGCACCACCGGGCTGCGGCCGATCACGCGCGCGAACACAGCGTCCATCGAGGGCAACTTGCGGATTTCGTCAGCGGTCGCGGGCGGCAGTTCCGGATAGAGGCTCGCGAACAGCTGCGGCGTCAGCCGGTCGGCCTCGGGGAACAGGAAATCGTAGCCGATGACCTTGGCCCCGCGCGCGGCGATCGCCTCGGTCAGCCGGGCCATGGTGTAGCGCGACCAGGGCCAGCCGCCGACAGCCGCCAGGCTTGGCGCGTCGATCGTCACCACCTGCACCCTCGCCGGCTCCGCCGATTGCGGGGCCATGCGCTGGAAGAGATCGTAGAGCGGCTGGCGGATCGCCGAACCCGCCGAGAGCACCGCCAGGACCACCGCCACCGCCGCGACGATCCCGCCCAGCCGGACCCGCCACCGGGCCGAGGGATCGAGCTCGTTCAGACCGTGACCTCGAGACCGTCGTAGGCGCAGAGCACCTCAAGCGCCGGACGGTCGCCGCGCACCAGCTCCTCGTAACGCACGGTCTCGGCGTGCATGCGCTGGATATCCTCGTCGGTGTAGCTGGGTTCATGATGGAACAGCGCCAGCCGCTTGGCCTCGGCGGCGTGGCACAGGTCCACGGCCACGATGTTCGAGGAATGGCCCCAGTCCTGCTTCAGGCTGACGCTGTCGCCCAGCGAATACATGGTGTCGCAGATCACCAGGTCCGCGCCGGCGAAGAAGGCTTCGAACGCGGCCTCGGCCTCCATGTTGTCGAGCTTGTGCTCGCTGTCGGTCGAATAGATCACCGAGCGGCCATCGCGCTGGAACTGGAAGCCGTAGGACTCGTGGCTGTGGTGCTGTCGGATCAGGGTCACCGTGACCCCGGCCACCTCAAATGGCTCATTCCGGCCATGGGTCACGAAGCTGATCTTCGCCTTCAGCCAGTCGAAGGGCACCGGGAAGGAAATCTCCTCCTGCTGGCGGCGCAGCGCCGCCTCGGCGTCCGGATGGCCGGCGTGGATGATAAGGGTCGCGGCAGGGTCGAAGGCCGGTCCGAAGAACGGAAAGCCCATGATGTGGTCCCAGTGCATGTGGGACAGAAAGATGTGCCAGGTCCGCGCGTGACCCTTTGCGCAGCGCCGCAGCGAATTGACCCCGAATTCCCGGGCCCCGGAGCCCAGGTCGCAGACCATGAAGACGTCGTCGCCCCCTTCGATCTCCACGCAGGAGGTCGCCCCGCCGTAGGAGCCATAGGTCGCGAAATCGAGATTGGCCTCCGCGAAGGCCGCCGCCTCGGCCTCATCGGCGAAGGTCCGGCCACCGGCGGCCACCAGGGCGCGGGCGATCTTGGCCTGCACCGGCAGCGCCTGTGGCGCGACGGGCAGAGATCCCCGTGTGCCCCAGAAACGCACCAGCATCAGGCCACGGAACCCAGGCTGTCGGTCACCTCGAACAGCTTGTCGTAGCGGCTGATCGCCAGAATTTCGCGCATCGGCGCGTTGGGGCCGGCCAGGGTGATCTTGACCACCTCGCCCGCCTCCCGCTTGGCCATGGTCAGCGCCCGCAGGCCCCGGGAGGACATGTAGTCGAGGCCCGAGAGATCGACCACCAGCGGCAGACCGCCGGCGTCGGCCGCGTCACGCACCGCCGAGGTCAGGGCCTGCGAAAAGGCCTCCCAGGTGGTCTCGTCGACCCGGCCACGCGGCCGCGCGACCAGACGTCCGGCCGACCGCTCAAGCTCCCAATCCATGCCGCCTCCCCTGACGCTACGGATGCTGCCATAGTTAAGGTGCGGGCGACAGGCCTGAGCACCGGTCTTGCGCGGCGCTGCATCGTCTTGCGCCAGGTTGCCTCGCGCGGCCGTGCATCCAAATCACCGCGTGGCGGCATCCAACCTCTGAGAACCACAGCATCCGCGAAGGAATTCCCATGAACCTCGCCGCCACCCGCCGCGCCATCATCGGCCTCGCCGCCGCGTTCGCGCTTACTGGCCCCGCCTGGGCCCAGCCTCCCATGGCCCAGACCTACGACGGCGATTGGGCGGGCACGCTGAAGGCCGGCAACCAGAACCTGCGGCTGGAGCTGCACCTGAAGACCGCGAACGGCGTCACCGCCGGCGAACTCAACAGTCTGGACCAGGACGCGGTGATTCCGGCCACCGCGGTGAAAACCGACGGCGGCGAGCTGTCGATCATGTTCCTGGCGGTTGGCGGCGAGTTGAAGGCCAAGCTTTCGCCGGACGGCAAGACGCTGGACGGCACGTGGAGCCAGGGCGCCAGCCTGCCGTTGACGCTGACAAGGAAATAGACGCCTACGCATCGGATCGGTTTGGGAGCCTCTCGATGCGCATCGCCACCTGGAATGTGAACTCGGTCAACGCCCGTCTGGAGACGGTGTTGAAGTGGTTCGAGGCCGCCCAGCCCGACGTCGCCTGCCTGCAGGAAATCAAGTGCGTCGACGAGAAGTTTCCCACCGAAGCCTTTGAGCGGCTTGGCTATAATGTCGCCGTGCATGGCCAGAAATCCTACAACGGTGTGGCGCTGCTTTCGAAGACCCCGCTGGAGGACGTCCGCCGCGGCCTGCCCGATCCGGGAGCCGAGGAGCAGTCGCGCTATCTGGAGGCGGTGATCGCCGGCCCGATGCCGGTCCGCGTGGCCTCGATCTATCTGCCCAACGGCAATCCAGTGGACACCGAGAAGTATCCCTACAAGCTCGACTGGATGGGCCGGCTGACCCGCCACGCCCGCGATCTGCTGGCGCTGGAGGAGCCGCTGGTGCTGACCGGTGACTTCAACGTGATCCCGGAGGCCCGCGACGCCGAATTCCCGGCCAACTGGGAAGGCGACGCCCTGTTCCGTCCACAGACCCGCGAGGCCTTCCGGACGCTGAAATACCTGGGCCTCACCGACGCCTATCTGGAAGCCGACGGCGCGCCAGGCGCCTATACCTTCTGGGACTATCAGGCCGGCGCCTGGCAGCGGAACAACGGCATCCGTATCGACCACGCCCTGCTCTCGCCGCAAGCCGTGGACCTGCTCGCGGGCGTCAGCATCCACCGCGACGTGCGCGGCTGGGACAAGCCTTCCGACCACGTGCCGTTCGTCATCGAGCTGGACGTCTGAGGCGAGCCCGATTTGGGCCGATTTGGGGAGACTCAGCAGGTCGGCTTAGCTTGACCGCCATGGACGAGATCACCCGACTTCTGGCGTTGCTCGGCGTGGCCGGGATCGCCGTCACGGTTCTGGCGGGCGTCGCGCGGTGGCAGATGAACGAGACGCGCCGTATCCGCCGCGGCCTGAAGGCCGTGCTGAAGGGCGACACCCACGGCTTTCTGGTGGCGCTGGGCCGCGGCCGTGGCGTCGGCTTCAACTTCACTCGCAACCAGGTGGCCGTGGTCTGGGATGCCGGCGCCTGGGGCCTGGTCTATGCGCTCGACGAGTTGATGGGCGCCGAGGTGATCGTCGACGGTCTGGTGGTGGGCCGGGTGCATCGCGGCGAGACCCGGCGCGCGCTCGACGCCTTCGACGCGGTCGAGAGGGTGGCGCTGCGCCTGGTGTTCGACGATCCGGGAAGCCCGGATTTCATCCTCGAACTTTGGCTTCCCGAAGACGAGGGCCGTCGCGACGAGCTGCCTCCGGGCGAGGCCATCGCCGAGGCCAACCGCTGGCTCGCCCGCATCGAAGCCCTGCTGCGCCGCCCGATCACCACGCGGCGCCCGCCGCAGACGCCGGGCGGCGCGCCCGTTGTCGCGGCGGCGCCGGGGATCGTCGCCACACCGCCGCCGGCCGTGGCGGAGCCGCCGCCCACCTTCCGCCTGCTTGCCGAGGACCGGGACGAGGGGGCGGAAGACGACGAGCACGAGGACGAAAACCATGGCGCGGCCATGTCGGGCGGCCCGCGGACCTAACCCAGCGCGAAATCCACCGCCGCTTCGCAATGGGCGATCGCGGTGTCCACCGTCGGCGCGGGCATCGCCGCGGGATCGAGCAGCAGGCCGATCTCGGTGCAGCCGAAGATGATTCCATCCGCGCCGGCTGCGAGGCCCCTGTCGATCATCGCCAGCACGGCGGCCCTCGAGGCCTCGGTGATCACGCCCACCACCAGCTCGTCGTAGATGATCGCGTGCAGCCGCTCGCGGTCCGTCGGATCGGGGGTCAGCACGCCCAGGCCCGCAGCCTCGAGCCGTTCGGCGTAAAACGGCTTTTCCATCGTAAAGCGGGTGCCGAGCAACAGAGCCTTGGTGACGCCCCTTGCCTTCAGCGCCTCGGCGGTCGCGTCGCCAATATGGATCAGCGGACAGCGCACGGCCGCCTGAACCTGCGGCGCGTTCAGATGCATGGTGTTGGCGCAGATCAGGATCGCCTCGGCGCCGGCCGCCTCCAGCCTGGCCGCGGCGTCGGCCAGGATCACGCCCGTGGCGTCCCAGTCGCCGGCGCTCTGCAACTTGGCGATCGGCGCGAAGTCCAGGGACCGCAACAGAATCTGGGCCGAGTGCAGGCCGCCCAGCCGCGCGCGGACCAGCCCGTTGAGGGTCTGATAGTAGACCGTCGTGCTCTCGGCGCTCATCCCGCCGATCAGGCCCAAGATCTTCATCGGCAAAGACCTGTCCGCGTCAGATGTCGGCGTAAACGTGCCGTTCGACCTTCGCGCCTGGGTGCGTGACCGCGCCCAGGTGGGCCGGACCGACGCCCTGGGCGAACTTCCAGAGGGCCCCTGAGGCATAGTCGGTCACGCGGGGCTGCCAGTGGCGTTGCCGGTTTTCCAACTCGATAGGGTCCACCTCCAGGTCGATCGTCCCGGCGCCGCAGTCGATGGAGATCATGTCGCCATCCTTCACCAGGCCGATCGGGCCGCCCTCCTGGGCCTCAGGCCCGACGTGGCCGATGCAGAGACCGCGCGTGGCTCCCGAGAAACGGCCATCGGTGATCAGCGCCACGTTCGCGCCCCGGCCCTGCCCGGAGATCGCCGCGGTGGTCGATAGCATCTCGCGCATCCCTGGGCCGCCCTTGGGCCCCTCGTAGCGGATGACGATGACGTCGCCGTCCTGGTAGTCGCCGGCCTCGACCGCCTCGAAACACGCTTGTTCGCCGTCGAACACCCGGGCGGGGCCACGGTGCTTCAGGTGGGTGGTGTTGCCGGCGATCTTGACGATGGCGCCGTCGGGGGCGAGCGAGCCCCACAGCCCGACCACGCCGCCGGTCTCGGAGAGCGGGTTGGAGACCGGGCGGATCACCACCTGGTCATCGCGCCAGGTCACGTCCTTCAGGTTCTCGGCGATGGTCTTGCCGGTGACGGTCATGCAGTCGCCGTGGAGATAGCCGCCGTCCAGCAAGGTGCGCAGGAGCATGGGCACGCCGCCGGACTCGCCCATGTGCTTGGCCACAAACCGGCCGCCGGGCATCAGGTCGGCCAGATAGGGCGTGGCGCGCATGATCTCGCAGACGTCGCGCATGGTGAATTCGATGCCGCACTCGTGGGCCATGGCCGGCAGGTGCAGCCCCCCGTTGGTGGAGCCGCCGGTGGCCGCCACCACGCGCGCGGCGTTCTCGAAGGCCTTGCGGGTGCAGATGTCGCGCGGACGGATGTTCTCCTCGATCAGCCGCATCACCGCCTCGCCGGAGGCGATGGCGTACTGGTCGCGATCCAGGTAGGGCGCGGGCAGCGCCGAGGACAGCGGCAGCGCCAGGCCGATCGCCTCGGACACGCAGGCCATGGTGTTGGCGGTGTACTGACCGCCGCACGCGCCGTCCCCGGGACAGGCGTGCTGTTCCAGGTCGCAGAGGTCTTCGAGGCTCATCTTCCCGGCGGAATGCATGCCGACGCCTTCGAAGACGTCCTGCACGGTGACTTCGCGGCCCTGATAGGCGCCCGGAAGGATGGACCCGCCATAGAGGAAGACGCTGGGCACGTTCAGCCGCAGCATGGCCATCATCATCCCCGGCAGGGATTTGTCACAGCCGGCGACGCCGACCAGGGCGTCATAGGCGTGGCCGCGGATGGTCAGTTCGACGGAGTCAGCGATCACCTCGCGGCTGACCAGGGACGAACGCATGCCCTCATGGCCCATGGCGATGCCGTCGGTGACGGTGATGGTGCAGAATTCGCGCGGCGTGCCGCCGGCGTTCTTCACCCCGATCGAAACCGCATGGGCCTGACGCATCAGGGCGGTGTTGCAGGGCGCCGCCTCGTTCCAGCAGGAGGCCACGCCAACGAAGGGCTGGGCGATCTCACGGCTGCCGAGACCCATGGCGTAGAGATACGAACGGTGCGGCGCCCGGCTCGGCCCCTCGGTCACGTGACGGCTGGGCAGTCGGGTCTTGTCCCAGCTTCCATCGGGCTTGCGGTGCATCGAAAACGCCTCCTCCGTCTAGGGGCCCTCCTTAAGCGTGCGGCGCAGCGTGGGGAAGACCCGCGGCGCCAAGCCTGCTGCGAGGGCCCCTCTCGGCGGTCCATGGGTTGAACGGCGCCGCAACGCCGTTCGCGCATGCAGCAAAGCCGCGCCCTTGCCGGACAGACGCCCCGCCGGTGATATTTCATGCCCGCAATGCCTGTCGTGCAGAGGGCGAAACGCCTCGACTTCTCTCACAAATCGAGAGGCTTCGGCCTTGCCGCCGCAAGCTGCCGGTTCGGACGATTGCAATATCAGCACATCAGCGCCGCTGACTTTGGACGTCGGTGGCGTTGTTGCGGCGCCTCCAAGATTTTTATAGTCGCTTGATGCGCTCATCGCGCCTCCGGATCATTGCGACGTCTTGGGAGTTCCGTCAGGTCATCAATAAATCTTCACGATCCAATTGACGAATTTCGATCTGTGCCGCAGCTTCCCCCCAAGCGCAAAAAATTGCGCACTAGAAACAAATACGCTGCGGGGAGGCGGCTCAGATGCAACTCAAACACACCCTCATGGCGTCCGGCGCCGTGCTCTTCGCCGTCATCGGCTCACAGGCCCACGCGCAATCACGCCCGAGTTCAGCGGCAGCCGCGGCCACCAACACCATCGAAGAGCTGGTGGTCACCGCCGAAAAGCGCGCGCAGAGCCTGCAGGACGTCCCGGTGGCCGTCTCGGCCTTCACGTCGGAGAAGCGGGACCTGGTGGGGATCAACACCGTCCAGGACATCACCAACTTCACGCCCGGCCTGCAGTACTCGACCCAGACCGACCGCATCTCGCTGCGCGGCGTCGGCCGTCTGAACAACTCGCACGCCGCCGACTCGTCTGTGGCCGTCTATGCGGACGGCATCTATTCGACCTCCACCGTGCAGGCTGGCGAGACCCCACTGTTTATCGACCGCATCGAAGTGCTTCGCGGACCCCAGGGGACGCTGTACGGGCGCAATTCCATCGGCGGGGCCATCAATGTCGTCTCGCGTCGACCGACCGAGGACTTCTACGCCGAGGTGCGCGGCACCTACGCGAACTACAACCACTCCCTGGTCGAAGCGGCGGTTTCCGGCCCGATCACCGAGGGCATCCAGTTCCGCCTGGTCGGAAACCACGAACATCAGAGCAAGGGCTGGTTCAAGAACCTCAGCACCACGGGCGCCCCGGACGAAGGCAACGTCATCGACACGACCTTCCTAGAGGCCCAGCTGAACTTCAAGTTCAACGACCGGCTGGAAACCTGGATGAAGCTCAGCGTCATCCGGTGGGACAACGGCGGCGGCGGGCCTGGCTCGCGGTCGAGCTATGCGCCGTCGCCCTATAATCTCGCCCAGCAGTCACAGGCCAACAACCTGGTGCCGAACGCCGGCTTCGGCTACAGCGGCTTGGCCACCAACGTGGTGTCCGGCTGCGGCCCGACCAATCCCGCGATCAATAATCCGCGCGAGTTCTGCGCCGACACGCCCGGCACGGTGACGCTGCACAATACTTACATCTTCGCGAACCACTGGACCTATCACGCCGACAAGTTCGACCTGAAGTACGTCACGGGCGGCACCCGCTATGACTACAACCTGACAGGTGATCAGGACGGGACGGCGGTTGGCCAGTATTCGACCTGCTACACGCTCGCGGCCGCCTCGATACCCGGCTGTCAGGCCGGTACGGTGGCGCCAAATACCTATCCGACCAAATATTCCTTCAACTACACGGAAAATCTCCGTTGGTGGAGCCACGAGTTCAACCTGGTCTCCACGGGATCCGGGAACTTCCAGTACCTGGTCGGCGTGTATCTCTACAACGAGAGCTACGTACAGCCGGTCTTCACGACCCTGCCGAACGAGGCCCGCCTGGCGGGTGTGGTGATCAATGCCGCGACGGGCGGCCTGGCGCCGGCCGACACTCTGCTGCGGCCCTATGACGACCGCCCGTCCCTGCGGACCCGTTCGCAAGCCGTCTTCGGTCAGATCGACTGGGCCTTCGCGCCCCAGTGGAAGACCACCCTCGGCATCCGCTTCGGCGAGGATCGCAAGCACGGCGAGGAATCCACCCGCGTCGTGTTCGCGCCCGGCACGCTCAACGGCACACTGCCGATCGACGTCACGCCGGTCCTGGGCCTCGTCGGCGGCGCCGGCGTCAAGGGCGTCACCTCGGATCCCAACGGCTTCAAGACCCGCACCTATGCCGACAAATGGTCGGCGGTCACCGGGACGGCGGGCCTGGAATGGAAACCGAACGAAGACACCCTGGCCTTCGCGAAATACAGCCGAGGCTACAAGTCGGGCGGCTTCCGGATCGGCATCGACACGTCGCTGGGCGGTGACCCGGAGACCAAGAAGGAGACGCTCGACTCCTTCGAGATCGGCCTGAAGACGACGCTGTCCAAGACCCTGCAGATCAACGGCGATATCTTCTACTACGACTACAGCAACGCTCAGGTGCCGTTGTCCCAGCCGTCAGCCACCGCGGGCACGGCCGCGAACTCCATCCTGTTCAATGTTCCCAAGGCCGTGTCGAAGGGCGTCGAGTTCGAGACGATCTGGCAGCCGATCGATAATCTGCAGATCCTGGCGAACTATTCCTACCTCGACGCGCACGTCACGTCGGGCCGCGCCATCGACCCCGCCGACTCCTGTGCTCAAGCTCCGGGGGCGCGACGCACCGCCCTGGCGGGCGTCAACGACGCCTTCTGCGGCGGTCCGCAGTACTTCCAGGACCTGAGCGGCTACAGCCTGCCCAACTCAGCCAAGAACCGGGTGACCTTGAATGCGAACTACACCTGGAGGATGGACGCCGGCAGCCTGACGGCCTCCGGCACCTATATCTGGCGCAGCGCCCAGTTCGGCAGCATCTTCGACCGCAGCTACTACAAGGCTCCGTCCTACGATCAGGTGGACGCCCGCCTGACCTGGAAGCCGACCAGCGGCAAATACACGCTGATCGCCTTCGCCAAGAACATTGGCGACACCCTCGGGTACGCCAATGGGGCCACCGCCGGCCGTCGCGCCGGCAACACGCCCACCGTCGCCGGTCTCAGCGGCGTGTTCGGCCAGAACACCACCTACGAGCTGACCCCGCCGCGCACCTACGGCGTCGAGGTCCAGTACCGCTTCTAAAACTCTGGCGAAGGCGCTCCGTCCCCAGCGGGGCGCCTTCGTTATTTTCAGCCAAGGCCCTTTCGTTATTTTCAGACGAGGTCTGGGGGCCGACGCCGACGCCGGCCCAAAGCGCCCGTTCGCCTAAAGCGCCTGTTCGATCGCCGCGGCGATCTCCGGCGCCGCCGGCTCGGTGCGGGGGCCGAAGGCCTGGATCGCCTCGCCCTGCTTGCCGATCAGGATCTTGTGGAAGTTCCACACCGGCACGGCCGACTCGCCGAGCTCGCCTTGCGCCCATTTGTAGAACGGGTGCGCGCCCTCCCCTTTCACATCGGCCTTCGCGGTCAGCGGGAAGTCGATGTTGAAACGCGTCTCGCAGAAGGCCTTGATCTCGGCCTCCGTCCCCGGTTCTTGACCTGCAAACTGATTGCAGGGCACGCCCAGAACCACGAGGCCGCGGTCCTTATAGTCGGAGTAGAGCTTCTCAAGCCCGTCATACTGCGGGGTCAGGCCACAGGCCGACGCCGTATTCACCACCAGGACCACCTTGTCCCTGAACGTGGTCAGCGGCAGCGCGGCGCCGTCGATGGTTTTGAACTCATAGTCATAGGCTGTGGCGGTCATCGGCGTTCTCCGGAGTTTCGCGCCACGCTAGCGCCGCGCGCCGTCGCTGACGAGATGAAAGCCTCGCGGCCTCCAGGGTCCGAGGCGGCCTCTCGGACACCGGGTTGGTCGGACCTCCGCCATCGAACAACCGTGTTTTTCGAAACACGGGTATTTTGTTTCCGGCTCGCGGCTCTTTTGCGTTGACGGCGCCCTCGGCGAGGCTCAGCTTTTTGGCGTAAGCGCGAAAAAAACAGCGCTACTCGCCATCGGGAGGCTAGCCATGAAATTCAAACATCAGCTGATGTTGAGCGGCGCATTGGTCGTGGGCGTGATGGGCATGACAGCGCCCGCCTACGCTCAGAGTAGGCCGGCCGCCTCCGCGGCGGCCACCAACACCATCGAAGAACTCGTGGTCACCGCCGAGAAGCGCGCGCAGAGCCTGCAGGACGTGCCGGTCGCGGTCTCGGCCTTCACCGACGCCAAACGCGAACTGGTCGGGATCAACTCGATCCAGGACATGACCAACTTCACGCCTGGCCTGCAGTACAACTCTTCCACCGACCGCGTGTCGCTGCGCGGCGTGGGACGCCAGACCAACGTGCTGTCGGCCGACGCCTCGGTCGCCAACTACAACGACGGCGTCTACGAGACCTTCGCCGTCCAGGCCGGCCGCTCCACCCTGTTCCTCGACCGCGTCGAGGTGCTGCGCGGCCCGCAGGGCACGCTCTACGGCCGCAACTCCATCGGCGGCGCGATCAACGAGATTTCCAAGCGTCCGACCGACACGCCCTTCGCCGAGGTCCGCGCCAGCTACGCGAACTATAACCACTCCACCTTCGAAGCCGCCGTCTCCGGCCCGATCACCAGCAACATCCAGGCCCGGCTCGCCGGCGACTGGGAGAAGCAGACCAAGGGCTGGATTCACAACATTGTCCCGGGCCAACCGGACGAAGGCAACGTCATCAACGAGTGGTTCCTGGAGGGTCAGGTCCAGGGCAAGTTCTTCAACGACAAGCTCGACGTGTGGGTGAAGTACGCTGGAGGCCAGTGGTACAACGGCGCCGGCGGCCCCGGCAGCCAGTCCGGCGGCTGGACCCAGGCGCCCTATCCGATCTTCGAAGGCGGCGCGGGGCCGACCGAACTGAACAACGGCTACGGCTGCAACCCCAACACCACCAATGTCGTCAACAAGTCGCCGCTCGGCTGTGTGAATCCACAGCAGAACAGCCCCTGGACCGTCGCCCGGACCCAGCCCTATAAAGTCGACCTGCCGCACTACGCGACATTCGCTGGTCACTTGACCTGGCATGCCGACAAATTCGACATCAGATACATCACCGGCGGCGTCGATTATCACTATCACTTGACCGGCCCGACCGGTCCGGCTGGCGCGCCAAACACCGCCGCGGCCCCGATCACGTCGTACACACTGCCGGGCGGACTGGTGATCCATCCGAACGAGAGCTTCGACTACCGCGAGTACAACTCGTTCTGGAGCCACGAGATCAACATTCTCTCGTCGGGCGACGCGCCACTGCAATACGTGGCCGGCGCCTACCTCTTCAACCAGCACTACACCCAGCCGGTGTTCACCCAGAACCCGGACCAGACCCAGTGGAACGGGCCCTTCGGCGCGCCCGGTTTCTTCTGCGCGCAGACCGGCGGCGTCTGCGCCCCGGAAACCAAGTACCGCCGGTTCGACAACAAGCCTGACGTGAACGCCGAGTCCTGGGCCCTGTTCGGCCAACTCGACTATAAGTGGACGCCGGAGTGGAAGTTTACCGCCGGCCTGCGCTACAGCCACGACCGTAAGTACGGCACGGAATCGGTGCGGATCCTCTGCTTCGCAGCGCCGGCCTGTTTCGCCGGGCCCGAGCTTGCGCCGTTCATCCCGGGCGGTATCCCGGTGGTCGACCTGACCCAGCTGCCGACCGTCGTTTCCGCACCCGCCGGCACGGCCGCCGACCCGCTGCCGCGCGGTGTCACCACCAAGACCACCTACGATGCGGCGACGGGCTTTGCGAGCCGCCACTACGACGCCGACTGGGGCGCCACCACCGGCACCCTGGGGGTTGAATGGCAGCCCGACCACGACACCAACGCCTACGCCAAATACAGCCGCGGCTATAAGTCCGGGGGCTTCAACATCGGTATCTTCACGGTGCTGACGAACGTGCCTTACACCGACAAGGAAATCGTTGATTCCTTCGAAGTCGGCCTGAAGAAGACCTTCAACCAGAACTTCCAGGCAAACCTTGCGCTGTTCCGCTACGACTACAAGAATCTGCAGATTCCGATCGCCTCGGTCTCGACCGCCGGCGGCCTGTCACAGGGGTCCACCAACTTCTACAACGTGCCAAAGGCGATCAGCCAAGGCTTCGAAGCAGAGTTGACGTGGCAGCCGATCGACAACCTGCAGTTCCTCTTCAACTACTCCTATCTGGACGCTTACGTTGACACCGGGACGGCCATCGACATCGCCGACCCGGCGGCGCTCGACCCGGCGGCCAAGCCGCTTCAGACGGTGGCCCAATGCACGGCCGCGGCCGCCACCCCCACCCCCTGCCCGGCCGATGTCTTCAGCGCCGGCGTCACGAACGGCGGCTTCCAGCGCTTCCAGAGTCTGTCGGGCAACCGTCTGCCCAACTCGGCTAAGAACAAGCTGGCCTTCAACGTCAACTACACTTGGCACCTCGACGTCGGGAATGTCAGCGCCTCGGCCAGCTACATCTGGCGCGACAAGCAGTACGGGACACTGTTCACCCGCTCCTACACCGAGGCCCCCTCGTGGAGCCAGGTCGACGCGCGCGTGACCTGGATCAGCAAGGATTCGAAGACCAAAGGCATCCTCTTCGTGAAGAACCTGTTTGAGGAAATCGGCTATGACGCCGGCGCCGTCGGCTACCGTTACGCCGGCTTCGTGAACAGCGCCGGGGGCACGCCCTCGATCATCAACCAAGGCACGTTCCGGAACTACTCGGTGACGCCGCCCCGGACCTACGGCATCGAGCTACAGTACAAGTTCTTCTAGCCGACGACCTTTCGATGAGAGGGCGCTTCGCTTCGGCGGAGCGCCCTTTTTCGTTGGCGCTAAGCGCCGCTGGCCAGGGCCTGCTCGACGGCCAAGGCCAGATCGAGCGCGGCGATCGCCTCGCCGGCGTTGACCACCGGCCGCGCCGCCTCGCCCCGCACCGCCGCCAGGAACCCCGCGACGCTTGCGCCCAGCGGATCGGCGCCGGCCGGCGTATCGGCGAAGTCGGCGTTCAGCGCGAAGGGGGTGGTGTTGCGTAAGGTCCGCGCCACGAAATCGATCTCCACCTCGCCCGACGGATAGACCACCAGCATGGTGCGTTTGCGCGCCGGGGCCTGGCGCGAAACATCGAAGATCGCCGTGAAGCCGTCTTCGAAACTGACCTCGGCGCGGGCAACGTCCCAGACCCCGTCGGCGCTGAGCTGGCCCTCGCCTTCGGCGGTCACCGGCGCCAAGGCCGAGATCGCCAGGGCCAGGTCGATGTCGTGGATCATCAGGTCGAGCACCGCGGAGACATCGCGGCTGCGGTCCGACGGCGGCCCGTGGCGCAGCGCCTCCAGGCGGAGCGGCTGTTGCGGCACATCCAGCAGGCCCATGGCCTGGAACACCACCCGCTCCTGGTGCCCGCAGGCCACGACCAGGCCCTTGGCGGCGGCCGCCGCGCGCACCCTCTCGCCGTCAGCGACCGAGGTCGCGATGGGCTTTTCGATATAGACGTGCCGGCCCGCGGCCAGGGCCGCCAGGGCGTGTTCGGCGTGGAAGGTCGCGGGCGAGGCCACCGTAACCACGTCCACCGCCGCCAGGAACTCGGCCATGTCGGTGAACCCTCGGCCGCCCAGGGGCATGGCGACCTGGGCCGCCCGGTCGGGATGGGTATCCAGCACGCCGGACAGCACGGCGCCGGACAGCGTGGCGTACTGGCGCGCATGATAGCCGCCGAACACGCCCGCGCCGATGACGCCGCCCCGGATGGGTTCAGACATTTGCCGGACTCGCCCCTGGACCGCTTCGAAACAAGGCCCGCCGCCTATCAGGTCATGGCGCTCGACGCCACCCGCGCCCACGCGCCAGCCCCCCTAGCTAGATGGCGGGGCACCAGCTAAACAGTTGTTTGAACGGGCCGCTGAAGGCCCGAGGGAGCCAAACCGCCATGCCGAGCGTCCGCGAGATCCGCCTGAAGAGCCGTCCGTCCGGCCTGCCGACCCACGACAACTTCGAGCTGGCGACCGTCGAGCTGGCCGCGCCCGGCGCCGGCGAGGTGCAGGTCCAGAACCTCTGGATGACCGTCGATCCCTACATGCGCGGCCGCATGAACGACGTGAAGAGCTATGCCCCGCCGTTTCAGCTCGGCAGGGTGATGGATGGCGGGGCCATCGGCCAGGTCGTGGCCTCCAACGACCCGAGCCTGTCGGTGGGCGATCTGGTGCAGTCCGGCTTCGGCTGGCGCGAGGGCTTCAATGCGCCCGCCAGCGCGATGCAGAAGCTCAACCCTGGGAAGCTCCCGATCCAGACCTTCCTGGGCGCGGCGGGCATGCCGGGCCTGACCGCCTACGCGGGCCTGCTGAAGGTCGCGGCGCTGAAGGACGGCGACGTGGTCTTCGTCTCCGGCGCCGCGGGCGCGGTCGGCGCCATGGTCTGCCAGATCGCCAAGGCCAAGGGCCACACGGTGATCGGCTCGGCCGGCGGCGCCGACAAGGTGGCCTATCTGAAGTCCATCGGGGTCGACCACGTGATCGACTACAAGGCCGAGAAGAACCTCAATGCCGCGCTGGCCGCCGCGGCGCCGGACGGCATCGACGTCTATTTCGACAACGTCGGCGGCGCCCATCTGGAGGCTGCGCTCAACTCGGCGAAGATGTTCGCCCGCTTCGCTATCTGCGGGATGATCTCGATCTACAACGCCACCGCGCCGGAACCCGGCCCGTCGAACCTCGCCCAGCTGATCGGCAAGAACATCCGCATGGAAGGCTTCATCGTCAGCCACCACTTCGGGATGATGCCGCAGTACATCGCCGAACTGTCGCAATGGGTCGCCGACGGCAAGGTGAGCTGGAAGGAGACAGTCTTCGAAGGCATCGAAAAGGCGCCCGACGCCTTCATCGGCCTCTTCAAGGGCGAGAACCTCGGCAAGATGCTGGTGAAGCTGACCTAGTCAGTCCGGCCCCGTCACGGCCGCCATTGGCCGGTCACACTCCAGGGGGTAGAAGGCTCCGTCGCCAGCTACCCTCGACTGCCTCCCGGAGCCTGCCGTGCCGCGCCTGTTCAGCGCCTATGTGATTGTGGATTGGAGCGCCGCCTCCAAGCCGACGACGGGGGCGGATTCCATCTGGATCGGCGTCATGAAGCGCGACCTGCGCTTCCGGCTGACCTTCGAAAGCTACAACGAGGCGACCCGCACGGCCGCCGAGGCGCGCCTGACCGCCATCCTGGCCGATCTGAAGAAGCGGTCGGAGCGCGCGCTGGTGGGGTTCGATTTCCCGCTGGGCTTCCCGCGCGGGTTCGCGGGCGCGCTCAAACTGAAGGGCGAGCCCTGGCGAGCGGCCTGGGACGAGCTTGGCAAGCGGGTCGTCGACAAGCCCACCAACGTCAACAACCGCTTCAATGTGGCGGCCCAGCTGAACCGCCTGCTGACCGACGGGCCGTTCCCCTTCTGGGGCGCACCGCCCAAGGACGTGCAGACGACACTGACCGCCACCAAGCTGCGGCCTCATGGTCCCGGCGACCTGCCCGAATTCCGCCACGCCGACCTCGCGGCCAAGGGCGCGGCCTCGATCTGGAAGACCTATTACAACGGCTCGGTCGGCGGCCAGGCGATCATGGGCATTCCCCTGGTGCGCCGGCTGAAGGACGCCCGCGCCGAGGCCGCCAAGGTCTGGCCCTTCGAGACCGGCTTCAAGGGGCTGACCGAGGCCGATCTGGACGGCGTCGATGTGGTCTTCGCCGAGGTCTATCCCTCGCTGATCAAGGCCGCCTCGCTTCCCGGCGAGGTTAAGGACCTGACCCAGGTCCGCACCACCGCCGAGCATTTCGCCAAGCTGGACGAGGCGAGCAAGCTGGGCGAGGTGTTCGGCCCGCCCAAGGGCGCCGCCGCCGACACGGTGCTCGACGCGGAGCGCGAGGAAGGCTGGATCCTGGGGGCCGGCCGCTAGGTTCGGCGCGCGAGGATCCAGAACCGGCCGAGCAGCAGAACGCCCGAGACGAAGCTGGCGAACACCACCGACCAGACCATCCCCATGATCCCCATATGGCGCGGGATCGCCAGCCACCAGGCAAGTGGCATCATCAGCACGATGTAGCTGGTCAGGTGCGTGCCGGTCGGCAGCCAGACGTCGCCGCGCGCCCGCAGCGCCTGGGCGCAGACCACCTGCAACGAGTCCGGGAAATACATCAGGGCCGAAAGCGCCAGCGCCGGGATCGCCATGGCCAGGGTCAGCGGGTTGGTGGTGTAGGCGGTGGAGATCCAGGCCGCGTTCGGCCAGACCACCAGCCCGACGAGGGCGCCGAACAGGCCGGTCACGCCGAACGCCACCAGGCCCGCCCGGATCACGCCAACCGGATCGCGCGCGCCATAGGCCCGGCCGACTCGCACCGCGGCTCCGGTCGACAGCCCGAGAGGCACCATGAAGACGATCGCCGCCACGTTCAGCACGATAGTCCAGGCCGCCACCGCCAGGCCACCGATCCAGCCGGCGATGATGTTCATGCTGGCGAAGGCCGCCACCTCGAAGAAGTTCGAAGCCCCCGCCCCGAACCCGATCCGCCGCTGCTCCGCCTCCGACGCGCGGTCGCGGATCGGCTTGTTGAAGACCCCCAACGAGCCGGCCTCGGGCATGAAGAGGATGTAGCTCAGCATGAACACCGCCAGGAATGTCCGCGCGATGGTCGTGGCCCAGGCGCCACCCATGGCGCCCATGGCCGGCAGGCCGAACAGCCCCGGCACCAGGACAAGATCGACGCCCAGGTTGACGGCGTTAGCGATCCACATGGCCCAGGCGCCGGGTCCAGGCCGCGACAGGCCCTCCATCCAGAAGCTCGCGCTGACGCTCAGCGCATAGCCCGGCAGCGACAGGCAGAAGATCAGCAGCACCCGGCTCGCGCCGTCGGCGAGGCTCTTCTCCAGCCCGATGACATGCAGGAACAGCGGTCCCAGGACCGCCAGCAGCGCCGCCGAGATGAACCCGATCCACAGGCTGTAGACAATGCCCCGCCGCAGCACCGCGCCGGTCTCGTGCCGCTTGCCCTGGCCGATGGCGCGCGCGGTCATCACCTGCACGCCGGACAGCAGGCCGATGGACATGGTCACCACCACGCTCGACGGGGCCCAGCCCAGCGCGTGATAGCTGAGCTCGGTCGCCGAATAGCGGCCCACCACGATGGCGTCCGACAGGCCCATGGCCATGATGCCCAGGCGCGAGATCACCACCGGCCCGGAAAGCTTCATCAGCTCGGCCAGTTCAGTGCGGACGGGGCTGGGACGCCCTCCGCCAACGGAAGGCGTCTGGGCCGCGGAACGGTCCATGACGCTGACACCTGATTTTCAAAGAGGCGCGGACACTGGCGCCCGCGCCGGGCTTCGGCAAGCCAAGCTTGGCCGGTTTCCGGTCACTGCATCGCGGCGTGACGCGGAAGGCACATCCGAAATCCCCTGTTCGGCTGTATCGTTCGGAAACGGAGAGTTCCATGGCCAAGACGATCAACCGGCGGGTTTGCGCGCAAATGGACGGCGGCTTCGTCGTCTTCCTGATCGGCATGCGGGTGAACAAGCCCTGGAAATTCTGGAAATGGCTGCCCGTCGCGCAGGCCATGCCCAGGATGCTGATCGAGCTCGCCAGACAGCCGGAGCTCGGCCTGCTGCACGCCGAGAGCCAGTTCAGTTTCCCGAACGTGACGGTCACCCAATACTGGAAAAGCTTCGAGGCGCTGGAGGCCTACGCCAAGGCCCGCGACCACGCCCACCTGCCCGCCTGGCAGGCCTTCAGCAAGGCCGTCGCCTCCAACGGCGACGTCGGCATCTGGCATGAGACCTATGTCATCGAGCCCGGCAAGTACGAGAACATCTACAACAACATGCCCCCCTACGGCCTGGGCAAGGTCGGCCGCATCGTCGACGCCGTCGGCGGTCGGCAGGAGGCCAGGCAGCGGGTGAAGGGGAAGGTGGCGGCCTGACCCCTCAGTCAGTCTTCGCTGACAGCTCCCCCTACGGGCAGCATCTGGGAACTCAACCCGCCGCCGCCCGCGCCGCCGCATCGCCCCGCTGGTCCTTCAGCTTTTCCGCCACCAGGAACGCCAGCTCCAGCGCCTGCTCGCCGTTCAGCCTGGGGTCGCAGTGGGTGTGGTAGCGGTCGCCGAGGTCGCCTTCGGTGACTTCGCGGGCGCCGCCGGTGCATTCGGTGACGTTCTGGCCGGTCATCTCCAGGTGGACGCCGCCGGGGTGGACGCCCTCGGCGCGGCAGATCTCCACGAAGGACTTCACCTCCGACAGGATCCGCTCGAAGGGCCGCGTCTTGTAGCCGTTGGTGGCGGTCAGCGTATTGCCGTGCATCGGGTCGATGGCCCAGACCACCGACTTGCCGGCCGCCTTGGTGGCGCGCAGCAAGGCTGGCAGCCGCGCGGCGATCTTGTCGTGGCCAAACCGCCCGTAGAGCGTCAGCCGGCCGGGCTCGTTCGCAGGCGACAAGGCGTCGGCTAGCCGCATCAGCTCGTCCGGCTCCATCGTCGGGCCGCACTTCACGCCGATGGGGTTCTTGATGCCCTTGAAGAACTCCACATGCGCGCCATCCAGGTCCCGCGTGCGCTCACCGATCCACACCAGATGGGCCGAGGTGTCGTACCAGTCGCCCGAGGTGCTATCGACGCGAGTCATCGCCTCCTCGAGGTTGAGCAGCAGCGCCTCGTGGCTGGTGAAGAACTCCACCTGGTGCAGCGCCGGCTGGCTCTCCGGCGTCACCCCGATGGCTTCCATGAACATCAGGGTCTCGCTGATCTTCTCGGCCATCTCGCGGTAGCGCGCGCCCTGCGGGCTGTCGGCGACGAAGCCCAGGGTCCAACGGTGGACGTTGTGCAGGTCCGCATAGCCGCCGGTGGCGAAGGCGCGCAGCAGGTTCAGCGTCGAGGCCGACTGGCTGTAGGCCTGGATCAGCCGCTGCGGGTCCGGAAGTCGGGCCTCCGCAGTGAACTCCATGCCGTTGATGATGTCGCCGCGATAGGACGGCAGCGTCACGCCGCCGAGGGTCTCGGTGGGCGCCGAGCGCGGCTTGGCGAACTGGCCGGCCATGCGGCCCACCTTCACCACCGGCTTGCCGCCGGCGAAGGTCAGCACCACCGCCATCTGCAGAATCAGGCGGAAGGTGTCGCGGATATTGTCGGCGGCGAATTCCTTGAAGCTCTCGGCGCAGTCGCCGCCCTGCAACAGGAACGCGCGCCCCTGCGACACATCGCCCAGCAGGCTCTTCAGCCGTCGCGCCTCGCCGGCGAACACCAGCGGCGGCATGCCTCGCAGCGTCTGCTCGACCTTGGTCAGGGCCTGGGCGTCCGGATAGTCCGCGGGCATGTGCTTGGCGGGCTTTGCGCGCCAGGAGGCGGGCGTCCACGGTTCGGTCATCGATCCAGCTCCACGCCCCCATTTACGCCAAAGGGCGTCGGGCCGACCTCAAAGGCCGGACCTTCTACGCCAAGATGGGGGCGAAGGTCGATATTCGGCGCGTCAGGCCTCCGCCTCGCGCGGCGCGGCGTTCATCGCCGCCAGCATCGCCACCAGCGCGCCCAGCGCCAGCCACCAGTCCTGCCAGACCCCGAAGTTGACCCCGAACAGCAGATAGGCGGCGACGCAGGCCCCCGTGGCGGCGGTGGCGAGGCTGGGCTCTGGCCGCGACAGCCGGGTCAGCGCGACGCCCCAGAAGGCCGCCGCGGCGACTGCGCCGATTGCGCCCAGCTCCAGCCAGATCTGCAAGGGATTGTTGTGCGGATGCAGCACGATGCCGGGGCCAAACTCGCGGCTCGCGTCCAGGCCCCAACCGCGGAACGGCCGGTCACGGATCCAGTCGATGGCGTGGCTCCAGTAGCCCAGGCGCAGGGCGTCGGTCCTGGGCAGGGCGCGCTGGATCGCCTCGTAGTCCAGGAAATGCCGCACCGCCCAGATCGCCGCCGGCGTGAGCAGGAACAGCGCCGCCGCCGCCAGGGCCATCAGCCTCGGCGCACCCACCGGCCAACGCCAGACGCACAGCGCGACCAGGGGCGCCAGAACAAGGCCAAGCACCGAGGAGTCATACCCGAAGGCCAGCGCCGCGGCGCCGGCGCCGACGAACATCGCCAGTGCGAACCAGGGCCGCAGGGTTCGCGGCGCGCCGCAGGCCGCCAGCGGCCAGATCAGCCCCAGCACCTGGGTCGAATGGCCGACGTTGGACTCCGCCAGGTCCGCGCGGATCGGTTCATAGGCGACGTGCAGGGTTTTATAGATCGCGCCCTGGCTCAGGGCCTCGACGATCAGCACCGCGCCGAACAGCGCGCAGCCCCAGGCCACGATGTGCAGCGCGCGCTCGCGGAGCCTGGGATCGGCCCGCCGCGCCGCCGAGATCGCGCTCCAGAATAGCGGCAGCTCCAGCGCCAGCTTCAAGATCGTGGTCTGGCCGAGCTTGGTCGGGTGATACGGGCTCCAGGTCGTCGAGACCGCCGCCCAGATCAGCACCGCGAACAGGATGATCGCCGCCGGCCGGTCGTCGTCATCGATGCGCACCGCCGGCAGGCAGAGCAGGCCCACCAGCGCCACCAGCGCCGCCAGACCCAGGGGCGCGAGATAGCCCAGGGCCGGAAACAGCGGCGCCGCGGCGATCAGCACCCAGCCGCACCAGACGTCGATGCCCCTTCCGGGGCTTCGACGTACGGGCCGGGCAGAATTGTCCGTCACCGGCCTTGTCCTTCGAAGCCTTGGCGAAGCAGGATCATGCCACCTGGCCCAGGCCCATCGGCATGGACTTCTCACGCATGGTCACCAGCTCTTCCGACAGGGTCGGGTGAACCGCGCAGGTCGCGTCCCACTGGGTCTTGGTGACGCCCATCTTCATGGCGATCGCCGCCATCTGGATGATCTCCGGGGCGTCCGGTCCGACCACATGACAGCCGACCACCTTCTCACTGGCGCAATCCACCACCAGCTTCAGCAGCGCGCGCTCGTCACTGTGACTGAAGGCGTATTTCATCGGCTTCAGGCGGGCGAGGTAGATATCGACCTTGCCGTACTGCTTGCGCGCGTCGGCTTCAGACAGGCCCACCGACCCGATCGGCGGCTGGGAGAATACCGCCGAGGCCACCATCTCGTGGTCGAAGCTGGTCGGCCGGTTGTTGAACACCGTCTCGGCGAAGGCCGCGCCCTCGCGGATCGCCACTGGCGTCAGGTTGATCCGGTCAGTGACATCGCCCACCGCCCAGATGTTTTCGACATTGGTCCGGGAGAACGCATCCACCTTCACCGCCCCCTTTTCCGTCAGTTCGACCCCGGCTTTTTCCAGGCCCAGGCCTTCGACGTAAGGCTCGCGGCCCAGACAGAACATCACCACGTCGCTCTCGCAGTCGTGGCCGTTGCTGAGCCTGTTGAGGACTCCGCCGGCGGTCTTCTCGATCGCCGTGTGCTGGGCGCCCAGAACGACGGTGATGCCGCGTTTCTCCATCTCCTCGGCCAGGTGGCTGCGCACGTCGTCGTCGAAACCCCGCAGCACATTGGGGCCGCGATGCACCAAGGTCGTCTCAACGCCTAGCCCGTTGAAGATGCCGGCGAACTCGACCGCGATATAGCCGCCGCCGGCGATCACGATGCGCTTGGGCAGCTCCGGCAGGTGGAAGGCCTCGTTGGAGGTGATGGCGTGCTCCGCCCCCGGCAGATCTTTCGGAGTCCAGGGCCGCCCGCCTGTGGCGATCAGGATCTTGTCGGCGGTGCGCGTCCCGAGCTTCTCGATCTCGACGGTGTGAGCATCGACCAGCCGGGCCTTGCCGTGGCCCAGCTCGGCGCCGGCGTTCTGCAGATTGCGGACGTAGATGCCCGACAGCCGCGCGATCTCCTTGTCCTTCTCCGCCAGGAACTGCGGCCAGTCGAAGGTAGCGTCGCCAACAGTCCAGCCGTAGCTCGCGGCTGTCTTGAAATGGTGCGCGAATTCAGAGGCGTAGACCATGAACTTCTTGGGCACGCAGCCGCGGATCACACAGGTGCCGCCGACCCGGTCTTCCTCGGCGATCGCCACCTTGGCGCCCGACATGGCAGCCATGCGCGCGGCGCGCACGCCGCCCGAGCCCGCGCCGATCACAAACAGGTCGTAGTCGTACTTGGCCACCGAAGGCCTCCTTGGTTCCTAGGGCTCGAGCGTCGTGACGCCGTCCGCCGTGCCGATCAACGCCTGGTCGGCCAGGTCGAGAAAGAGGCCGTGCTCGACGACCCCGGTGAGGCTTTTCAGGGCCGCCCCGAGCGCCGCGGGCTCCTCGATCCGGCCGCAGGCTGCGTCATAGATGAGGTTGCCGCCGTCCGTCCGCACCGGCGCGCCGTCTTTCACACGCAGGCGCGGCATCATGGCGATCTCGAATTCGCTCAGCGTGTCGCAGATCCGCAAGGAGGTGGTCTTGTGCCCGAAGGCCACCACCTCGATCGACAACGGGAATTTTCCGAGCGTCGTCACAGACTTGGCGGCGTCTGCTATCACCACGCAGCGGCGTGAAGCCTCCCACACCAGCTTCTCCCGCAGCAGCGCCCCGCCGGCGCCCTTGATCAGCGAAAGGCCTGGCCCGATCTCGTCGGCCCCGTCGACCGTGAGGTCGATGGTCCGGGTCTCCCCCAGTTCGCCCACCGTCATGCCCAGGCTCGACGCCAGGTCGGCGGTCGCCTGCGACGTCGCCACGCAGACGATGTCGAGGCCCCGCGCGCCCAGCGCCTTGACGAACCACGCCGCTGTCGAGCCGGTGCCCAGGCCCACGACCATACCGCTTTCGACCAGCGCGGCGGCGGCCTCGCCCGCGGCGCGCTTCTGAGCGTCCACGTCGCTCATGCCTTTCCCTTCGCCGCCCGCTCGGCCAGCTTCCGCTCGCGGAATCGCGCGGCCCAGCCGGGCTTCTCGAACTGGCTCGACCGCTCGACGGCCAGGGCGTCGGCCGCCACCGGCTTGGTGATCACCGAGCCCGATCCAGTGTAGGCGCCCGCCCCGATGGTCACCGGCGCCACCAGCGCGGTGTTGGACCCGATGAAGGCGCCGTCGCCGACATGGGTCTGCCATTTGTCAAAGCCGTCGTAGTTGCAGAAGATCGTGCCGGCCCCGATGTTCGCGCCCGCGCCGATGGAACCGTCCCCGAGATAGCTCAGGTGGTTCGCCTTGGCGCCCTTGCCGACCGTGACCTTCTTCACCTCCACGAAGTTGCCGATGTGGGCCTCCTCACCGATGTCGGCGCCCGGCCGCAGGCGCGCATAGGGGCCGATCAGGGCGCCCGAGCGCACCACCGCGCCCTCCAGATGGCTGAAGGCCCGGATCACCGCGCCGGTCTCGATGCTGACGCCCGGCGCGAACACCACGAACTGCTCGACGGCGACGCCGGCCGCGATCTCGGTGTCAAAGGCGAAATGCACGGTCTCCGGGGCGAGCATGGCCACGCCCTGCGCCAGGAAGTGCGCGCGGCGCGCGTCCTGCCAGATCCGCTCGGCCTGGGAGAGCTGCATCGGCGTGTCGCAACCCATGACCGCGCTTTCCGGCACGATGGCGGCCTTGGTCAGCGCGGCGTCGGCGGCCGCCAGCGCCACGATCTGGGTCAGGTAATATTCGCCCTTGGCGTTCTCGTTGTCCGTGCGGTCCAGCCAGCCGAACAGCTTGCCCTTGTTGGCGCACAACATGCCGGCATAGCAGGCCTTGAGGGCGAGCTCTGCGGGCGTGGCCTCCTTCGCCTCGACAATGCGGCTCACCCGGCCGTCGCCATCGCTGAGCATCCGACCGTAGAGCAGCGCATCCTGGGGCTCGAATCCCAGCAGCGCCAGATCGACGCCGCGCCCGCGCAGATCGAACAGCGGCTCCAGGTCGGCCGGTGTCAGCAGCGGGCAGTCGCCGTTGGTCACCAGAACGTCGCCGTCGAAACCGCTGAGCGCCTCGCGCGCCGCCATCACCGCATGGCCCGTGCCCTGCGGCGGGTCCTGCACCGCCACCGCGCCCTCGCCCAGCCGGCGCACCACCAGATCGCGCACCGCCGAGGCGCCCGCGCCGACGACAACCACGATCTTCTGGCAGCCGGTCGCCTCGACCGTATCGATCACCCGGTCCAGCAGCGTTCGACCGCCGACCTTGTGCAGCACCTTGGGGAGCGGGGACTTCATCCGCGTACCCTGGCCGGCGGCGAGGATCACGGCGGCGCGGGCGGTCATCTGGGGCATCCTTGGGGCCGAGTCAGCAATCGTGCTTGGCGAGGCTTACCAAGCCTTGTCGTCGGGGGCGAGAAGCGGCTAGCGTCGCGGCCTGTTCGGGGGAGTAGTTCATGCAACGTCGTCACGGTATCGCCGCCCTTCTGTCCGCCTGCGCTGTCGCAGCGGTCACCACCGCCTGGGCCGCGCCCGCGCCCGCGCCAGACAAGACTGCGCCCGGGATGGACGCCAAGGCCCTGGAAGCCAAGTTCGACGCCCAGATCGACCCCGCCGAGATGGGCCGCTGGCTGCAGCAGTTGGCGTCGGAGCCCAATCACGTCGGCTCGGCCCACAACAAGGCCAACGCCGAATGGATCGCCGCCCAGCTGAAATCCTGGGGCTGGGACTCCAAGATCGAGACCTTCGACGTCCTCTATCCGACCCCGATCAGCGAGGCGCTCGAACTGGTCGCCGGCCCCGGCGCGCCGTTCAAGGCGACGCTGACCGAAGCGCCGATCCCTGGCGACCTGCCGACCTACACGAAGGACGCACTGCCGGCCTACGTCGCTTTCCAGGGTGACGGCGACGTCACCGCGCCGCTGGTCTACGCCAACTACGGCATGCCCGAGGACTACCTGGCGCTGGAGCGCATGGGCGTCTCGGTGAAGGGCAAGATCGTCATCACCCGTTACGGCGGCGGCTGGCGTGGCCTGAAGCCCTTGCTGGCCCAGATGCACGGCGCGGCCGGCGCGCTGATCTATTCCGACCCGAAGGACGACGGCTACGCCACCGACGACGTCTATCCGAAGGGCGCGGCGCGTCCGAGGCAGGGGTTCCAGCGCGGCTCCGTCGCCGACATGCCGATCTATCCGGGCGATCCGCTGACCCCAGGGATCGGCGCGACCAAGGACGCCAAGCGGCTCGACCGCAAGGACGCCGTCACCATCCTGAAGATCCCCTGCCTGCCGATCTCCTATGGCGACGCCCAGGTGCTGCTGGCCTCGCTGGACGGCCCGGTGGCGCCGGCCAATTTCCGCGGCTCCCTGCCGATCACCTACCACATCGGCGGCTCCGAGGCGGGCGGCAAGGTTCACCTGGCGGTGAAATCCGACTGGTCGCTGAAGACGCTCTATGACGTGATCGGGACCCTCAAGGGCTCGGAGGCTCCCAACGACTGGATCGTGCGCGGCAACCACCACGACGGCTGGGTCATGGGCGCATCCGACCCGCTGTCCGGCCAGGTCGCGCTGCTCGCCGAGGCCAAGGCCTTCGGTATCTTGATGAAGGGCGGCTGGAAGCCCAAGCGGACCATCGTCTACACCAGCTGGGACGGTGAGGAGCCGATGCTGCTGGGCTCCACCGAATGGGCCGAGACCCACGCCGCGGAGTTGAAGGCCAAGGGTGTCGTCTACATCAATTCCGACGGCAACGGCCGCGGCTTCTTCCGCGCCGAGGGCAGCCACGCCTTCCAGCACTTCGTGAACGGGATCAGCGCCGACGTGAAGGACCCGGAGACCGGCGTCCCGGTCCGCGACCGCGCCCGCGCCCGCCTCGCGGTGACCCTCGCCGAGGCCGGGAACGGCGGCGGCGGACGCGACATGGGCGGCCCGGCGGCCAAGGCCGCGGCCAACGATCCCACCAAGGACCTGCCGATCGGGGCGCTCGGCTCCGGCTCGGACTACTCCGCCTTCCTGCAGCACCTGGGCCTGCCATCCATCGACTTCGGCTACGGCGGCGAGGGCGAGAGCGGCGGCGTCTATCACTCGCTCTACGACGACTTCCAGCACCACGCGACCTTCGTCGACCCGGGCTTCGCCTATGACGCCCTGCTGGCCAAGACTGTGGGCCGCGCGGTGATGCGGCTGGCCGACACCGACCTGCCGGTGCAGCGCTACGGCGACTTCGCCGATACCGTGGCCACCTACCTCGACGAGGTGAAGAAGCTCGCCGACACCCGCCGCGACGAGGCCCGCGCCCAGGCCAGGCTGCTCGGCTCCAACGCCTACAATCTGGCCGCCGACCCCACCAAGCCGCACGCCAACCCGGCGCCGTTCACGCCATCGCCGCCGATGAACTTCGGCGCCTTGGAGAGCGCGGTCGCAAAGCTGAAGGCCAGTTCGGCGGCCTTCGACGCTGCGCTCGCCGCCAAGGGTGAAGGCCTGGGCAAGGCCCAGCGCGCCAAGCTGAACGCCGTGATCAAGCCCCTCGACCAGACCCTGCTGCGCCCCGAGGGCCTGCCGGGCCGGCCCTGGTACATGAACATGGTCTATGCCCCCGGCCGCTTCACCGGCTATGGCGCCAAGACCCTGCCGGGGGTGCGCGAGGCCATCGAGGAGCGCCGCTTCGAGGACGCCCAGACCTATGTCGGCGTCACCGGCCTGGCGCTCAGCGCCTACGCCGCCGAACTCGACAAGGCGACCGCCATCGTCAATGGGGGCTGAGACGGCGGCGGCTGACCAAAGCAAGGCGGCGCCAGGAAGCGTTTTGGCGGGCGCCGTCGTCGCCTTCGACCTGGACGGCACCCTGGTCGACACCGCCCACGACCTGGTCGGCACGCTGAACTGGCTGCTGGCCGCCGAAGGCCTGGCGCCCCTGCCCCTGAACGCGGCCCGCCCGTTCATCGGCAAGGGCGCGCGCTGGCTGATCGAACGCGGCTTTCAGGCCGCCGGCGCGCCCCTGGCCGTCGGCGACATCCAGCCCTTCTTCGACCGCTTCCTCGTCCGCTACGAGGCTCACATCGCCGACGAAAGCCGCCCGTTCCCCGGCTGCATCGCCGCGCTTGAGGCCCTGAAGGCCAAAGGCGCCACGCTCGTCGTCTGCACCAACAAGCTCACCGGCCTGTCCACCCGCCTGCTCGACGCGCTCGACATGACCCGCCTGTTCGCGGCCGTCGTCGGCGCCGACCGGGCGCCGGCCATCAAGCCCGACCCGCGCCACCTGCTCACCGCCATCGCCGAGGTCGGCGGCGATCGCGCCCGCGCCATCATGGTCGGCGACGCCGCCACCGACGCCGGGGCCGCCCGCGCCGCGGACGTCCCCCTGATCCTCGTCAGCTTCGGCTACACCGAGACCCCGGCCGCGGACCTCGCCCCCGACCTCCTCATCGACCACTTCGACGACCTGCCCACCGCCTGCGAACGCCTGCTCGGCGCTTGCGAGCCGTAAGCCGTCGGGCTATACGCCCCATCCTTCGCGGGGCGGCGACACACCAGTCCCTCGCGCGGCGGATGCTTAGCTCAGCGGGAGAGCACCTCGTTCACACCGAGGGGGTCGCAGGTTCAATCCCTGCAGCATCCACCATTCTGCTCTTGCCTGCCAAGGTGGCGACGTCGACGCCCAACCCCGAACTGATTGACCGCAAAAACCCAGAATGGGCGGACGAGATGTTCGCCTGCGCGGGTTCGGCCGCCGATGGGCGAGGTTGATTGCTGACGGCACGCCATGGCTCTCCCCGCCGGTCCTCCTGAGCCCACGTTCTGGCTGCCTGGTCCGGCCGTGATATGCCTGCCCGATGTCCAACGAGTTCGCGGCCCTGATCGAGCGCGGCAACGCCGCCCGCTACGCCGGCGATTTTGCCGGCGCCGAGGCCGCCTATCGCGGCGCGCTGGCGATGAAGCCGGATAACGCCCCGGTCCAGTCGGCGCTGGGCCTCAACGCCCTCGCCCAGGGCCGCTACGCCGAGGGTTGGCCGCTCTACGAGCAGCGCCGGCATGCTCAGCCCCTGCCCATCGAGCGGGCCGGCATCCCGGAGTGGCGCGACGAGGCCCTGGCCGGCAAGAGCCTGATCGTCTGGCCCGAACAGGGGCTCGGCGACGAAATCCAGATGGCCCGCTATGCGCCGCTGCTGCGGATCATCGGCGCCGGCGTGGTGCTGGTCTGCTCGCCGCCGCTGGTCGAGCTGTTCCGGCCGCTGGGCGTCAGGATCGCGGCCCTGGCGGACGACACCGCCCTGCCGCGCACGGATTTCTATTGCCGCAATTTCTCGCTGCCCGCGCGGTTCAACACGACGCTGGAGAGTATCCCGGCCGCGCCCTATCTCGCAGCGCCCTCGGAGACCAGGACCGGCGGCGTGGGCATCGTCTGGCGCGGCAATCCAGCCCATCCGAACGACGCCGGCCGTTCCCTGCCCTCGGCGGACCTGCTGACGCCCTTGGCGGCGAAGGCAAGGCTCATCGACCTGCAGACGCCGCGCGGCGACTTCCGCGACACCGCCGCCCGCGTCCAGGCGCTGGACCTGGTGATCACGGTCGACACCGCCATGGCCCACCTCTGTGGCGCGCTGGGCGTGCGCTGCTGGGTGATGTTGCCCGCCGAACGATGCGACTGGCGCTGGATGACCGGCCGCGATGACAGCCCCTGGTACCCGTCTCTGCGCCTGTTCCGCCAGACCACGCCCGGAGACTGGGCCGGCGTGGTCGATCGGATGCTTGAAGCCCTGCCGGCCTAGCCGGTCCTACCGCCGCGCCAGGCCGGCTTGCGCCATCCGCCATTTCAGCTGATCGAAGCGGTCCTGGCCGAAGAAGGCCTCGCCGTCGAACACCATCATCGGCACGCCCCAGTGACCGGCGGCCCGCTGGGCGATCTGATTGGCCTCGACGATCGCCACGTGGTGGTCCGGGTCGGCGTCGACCGCCGCCGCCAGCTCGGCGAAATCGAGGCCGGCGCGGCTCGCGGCCTCAGACAGGCAGTCGCCCTCATGCCAGTTGTCCACCGACCCGCCCCAGATCGCGCGGCTGACCTCGTCGAGGAAGGCCAGGCCCTGGCCGCGTTCGACGGCGGCGACGCCCAGGTGCGTCAGGCGGTGGATATAGGGCTGCGGCATCCGGTAGCCCGCGTCCGGCGAGCGCTGCACCGGATCCGGCCTCGGCCAGCGGAGCGGCAGGCCCAGAAACGCCGCCTCGCGAAAGACGTCGGTCATGAAATAGGAAAGCCACAGCGGGTCCTGTTGCTCGAAGAATTCCGGCGTGCGGACCGCCAGCGGATAGACCGGCCGCACCTGGCACGCGACATCGAACTCGCGCTCCAAAGCCACGAGCCGGCTCATCACCATGTAGGAATAGGGCGAGCGGAAGGACCAATAGAGGTCGTAACGGAGCGTCATGCGGCAAGCTCTACCACACGCCGTCCGCAGCGCTGAACTACCGGCGCCGAAGGCGCCCCTCAGCCCGCGTTCATCGGCGGTTCGTGCTCGGCGATCAGGTCGGTGCGCTCGGCCTCGCGGACCGCGCGCGTGACGTTGAGGCGGGTCAGGATCGCCGCGTCGCCATAGGCCGCCCGCGCCTTCTCCAGCGTCCCGCGCCAGGTTTGGTTGGCGAGGTTGTCGGTCTCGCCGGCGTAGACCACCGTCGGGCCGTCCTTGGTCAGCTTGGCGATCACAAAGTTCGCCCCTGCCGGCGGCAGGAAGCGATCCTCCTCGAAGGAGGTGTAGCGGTAGCGAGCGCCGGACTTGCCGGCGAGTTCGTACTGGCGGGACACTGAAACTCTCCACCCCTGGACAACGCGATCTTCGGCCCGTCCGACAGGCCGTCCGTCCTTGTCGCCCGGCGGCTTGGCCAAAAAGGGGCCTAGCTTGGCCATGGTCGAGTCTCCTGCCCAAAACGTCGGCGAACGCGCCCGAAAGGCGGCCACGGGAACAACCGGCGCCGTAAGACGTTCGGGCGTTGCGCCGTCTCTGTTAGGGTCACATCTCCGTGGGGAGCGCGACTCGAAAGTCGGTCGCCCCGACGTTGGAGACCGCGAAGCCTGTGGAGAGAACCGCCGAGTTCAGCGTCAACGCCGGCGGCCAGCGCGCCACCGTCGCCCTGACCGGCGACTGGACGGCCAACGCCCTGGCCGACGCACCGGCGCGCCTGGCGGCGGCCTTGCGCGCCGATAGCCAGGCGACGATCGACATCCGCGGCGTCCACCGCTTCGACACCGCCGGGGCCTACGCCGTGGTCCGCGCGGTGGGCTACGACTACGACCTGAAGCAGGTTCAGGCGCGACCGGAGAGCGCGCGGCTGCTGGAACTGGTGGGTGCGGCCTACAAGGTCCAGCCGATCCTGGCGCCGCCACCGCGCGGCTTCCACGAACTCACCGTGCGCATCGGCAAGGGCGTGATGAATGTCGGGTACGAGGGCCTCGACACCATGGCCTTCCTCGGCCACCTGCTGGTCGTCGTCGCGCGTTCGTTTGTCTATCTGTTCACCCAGCCCCGGCGCATCCGCTGGGCCGCGATCTTCTCGCTCGCCGAACGCGCTGGCCTCGACGCCATCCCGATCGTCGCCGTCACCTCGTTCTTCATCGGCGCGGTGGTGGGCCTGCTGGGCGCCAACATGCTCCGCCAGTTCGGGGCCGAGGTGTTCGCCGTCGAGCTGATCGGCGTCGCGGTGCTGCGCGAGTTCAACATCATCATCACCGCCATCCTGCTGGCTGGCCGCTCGGCCTCCAGCTTCGCCGCCGAGCTGGGGTCGATGAAGATGAACCAGGAAGTCGACGCCATGCAGGTGATGGGCGTCGATCCGTTCGAGGCCCTGGTGCTGCCGCGCTTCGTGGCCCTGCTCTTCACCATCCCGCTGCTCACCTTCGTCGCCACCCTGGCGGGCCTGCTGGGCGGACTGGTCGTGGTGTGGTCGGTCCTCAACATCGGCCCGGCCTTCTTCCTGCAGCGGATCGTCGACGACGTGGGCCCGACCCATTTCTTCATCGGCATGGTCAAGGCGCCGGTGATGGCCATGGTGATCGCCGGCATCGGCTGCCGCCAGGGGCTCGAGGTCGGCGGGGACGTGGAATCGCTGGGCCGGCGGGTTACCGCGGCCGTCGTCCACGCCATCTTCGCGATCATCATGATCGACGCGTTGTTCGCGCTGCTGTTCATGAAGCTGAACATATGAGCGAGACCGCACCGCCTCAGTCTGTCGTCGCCAGGGATGACACGCCGCTTGACGAGGACCACCCCGACCGGGGGGCGGCCGTGCAGGTGCGCGGTCTGGTGTCCGCGTTTGGGGACAACGTGATCCACGACGGGCTCGATCTGACCGTCCGGCATGGCGAGGTGCTGGGCGTCGTCGGCGGCTCGGGCGCCGGGAAATCCGTGCTGCTGAACACCGTCATCGGCCTGCGGCGGCCCCAGGCTGGGGTGGTCAAGGTGTTCGGCCAGAACCTCGATCAGGCCTCGCGCCGCCGCTGGACGGTGATCGAACGCCGCTGGGGCGTGCTCTTCCAGCAGGGCGCGCTGTTCTCCAATCTCACCGTCCGCGAGAACGTCGCCTCGCCGATGTTCGAACACACCCGGATGTCACGCGCCGAAATCAACGATCTGTCGGACCTGAAGATCGCGCTGGTCGGCCTGCCGCCCAACGCCGGCGACCTGAAGCCGGCGGAGCTGTCCGGCGGCATGCGCAAGCGCGCGGGCCTGGCCCGCGCGCTGGCGCTCGATCCGGAACTGCTGTTCCTCGACGAGCCCACCGCCGGTCTCGACCCGATCAGCGCCGCGGCCTTCGACGAGCTGATCAAGGACCTCTCCGACAGCCTGGACCTGACGGTGTTCATGATCACCCACGATCTGGACACCCTCTATGAAATCACTGACCGCGTGGCGGTGATCGCCGACAAGAAGGTGGTCGCCACCGCGCCGGTGCGCGAACTCGAGCATGCGGACCACCCCTGGATCCGCGAATATTTCCTGGGACCGCGCGGCCGCGCCGCGTCCAAGGTGAAGACGGAAGCCTGATGGAAAAAAACGCCAACTACGCCCTGGTGGGCCTCTCCTCCCTGATCCTCTTCGTGGGGATCGTGGTGTTCATCGTCTGGCTGGCCCGTGTCTCCTTCTCCCAGGAGTACGACCTCTACGACATCGTCTTCGACGGGCCGGTGCGCGGCCTGAACCAGGGCGGCGAGGTCCACTTCAACGGCATCAAGGTGGGCGAGGTCACCAAGATCGCGCTCGACCGCACCAATCCCAGCCGGGTCATCGCGCGGGCCCGCGTCACCTCTGACGTGCCGATCCGGGTCGATAGCTATGCGACGCTGGAGCCGCAGGGCATCACCGGCGTCAACTACGTCCAGATCACCGCCGGTGCGGCCTCCAAGCCACTCCTCAAGGTCGTCGAGAAGGCCAAGTGCCAGTCCAACGGGCTGACCACCGAGTGCATCCCCATCCTGAAGACCCAGCGCGGGGCGCTGGCCGACCTGCTGGAAGGCGGCGGCACGGTGCTCACCCGCACCATCGAGGCGCTGGACCGGGTCAACCGCGTGCTCTCCGACCAGAACATCAAGACCTTCGGAGCGACGCTCTCGGACGCCCAGGCCTTCACCGCCCAGATGCGCGAGCGCAAGGAGATCATCAGCGACGCTCAGAAGCTGATCCAGGATCTCGACACCGCCACCCAGCATGCCGACGGCATCCTCAAGTCGACGCAGGGCCTGATGGACGGTGACGGCAAGCGCAGCCTGAAGAACATCGGCGACGCGGCCGAGGAGGCGAAGGGCGCCGCCCATGACCTGCGCGGCATGATCGACAAGCTGCAGGGCCCCACCGCCGACTTCGCCAACAATGGCCTGCCGCAGATCACCTCGGCCGTGGTGGAGTTGCAGCGGGCTGCGGAATCGCTCGAGCGCCTGGTCAGCGAAATCCAGAGAAGTCCGACCGGCGCGCTCGGCAAGGGCGCCGCCGAAGAAGTGAAGGTGAAGCCATGATCCGCCCCATCCCTCGCGTCCCGGCGCTTCGCCTCGCGGGCCTCGCGCTCTGCGCCTTCGCCCTGAGCGGCTGCATCTCGCTGCTGCCCAAATCGAAGCCGGCGCAGCTCTACACCTTCGTGCCGGCGCCGGGCGCGGCGCAGGCGATGGCCGCACGCGCCGCCATCGGGGTGTTTCGCACCAACGGCAGCTTCCAGAACGAGTCCGCCGACGACCGGCTGCTCACCGTCACCAACGGCAAAAACGCCTATATCGCCGACACCCGCTGGGTGGCGCCGGCATCGGTGTTGTTCGACCAGGCGGTGTCGCAGGCGTTCGATGCGAGCCCGATCCGGCTCATTGCGCGGGGCCAGCAGGGACGCTCAGCCTACGGGCTGCGGCTCGACGTCCGGAACTTCGAGACGCGCTACGACAAGGGTGAAAAGGCCGCCCCCACGGTTGTGGTCCGGATTCACGTCGCGCTGAACAAGGCCGACCAGAGCCCGGTCGGCGAGCAGATCTTCGAGGCTAAGGCCACAGCCTCGGACAACCGGGTCGGCGCGATCGTGACCGCCTATGACAAGGCCATGGCCGAGGTGATCGGGAATCTGGTCGCCTGGACCGAGAAGAACGCTGTCTAACGCCACGCAATCCTAGGCCTCGATCCCCGCCTGCCGCTTGGCGGCCGTGACCGTGTTCTGCAGCAGGACCGCGACGGTCATCGGCCCGACGCCACCCGGCGCCGGCGTCAGCCAGCCGGCCACCTGGCTCGCCTGCTTGAAATCCACGTCTCCCACCACCTTGGTGCGCCCTGCGGCGGCCTTCACCGGGTCGTCGAAGGGCACCCGGTTGATGCCCACGTCGATCACCGCCGCGCCCGGCTTGATCCAGTCGCCCTTGATCATCCGGGGACGGCCCACGGCGGCCACCAGGATATCGGCCTCGCGGCAGATCGCCGGCAGGTCGCGGCTGCGGGAGTGGGCGATGGTCACCGTGCAGTCGGCCTGCAGCAGCAGCTGGGCGACCGGCCGGCCCACCAGCACGGAGCGACCGACCACAACGGCGCGCAGGCCGCTCAGGTCGCCCACCGTCTCGCGCAGCAGGATCATGCAGCCGAGCGGCGTGCAGGGCACCAGCGCCGGCAGGCCGCTGGCGAGGCGCCCGGCGTTGATCACATGCAGCCCATCGACGTCCTTGTCGGGGTTCAGCAGGGCCAGCACCGGCCGCTCATCCAGGGGCTTGGGCAACGGCAGTTGCACCAGGATGCCGTGGATCAGCGGATCGACGTTCAGCTCGGCGACAAGCCGCTCCAGCTCGGCCTGCGTCGTGTCGGCGGGCAACCGGTGGGTCACCGAATGCATGCCCGCGGCCAGCGACTGCTCGCCCTTGGAGCGCACATAGATCTGGCTGGCCGGGTCATCGCCCACCAGCACGACCGCCAGACCGGGCTGGATTCCGTGGCTCGCATGCAGCGCCGCCACCTCGGCGGCCACCGTCGCGCGCAGGCGCTCGGCATAGACCTTGCCGTCGATCAGCTTGGCGGAAGACTCAGCCATCGGGCCTCCTGGAATTGGCGCTCCGACTAGCCCGTCAGGCTTCCGCACGCAAACCCCGCAGCCATGCGGCAAGCGCCCAGGCGTGGGACTCGCGGTCCAGAGCGACCAGGGCCTCGTCCGGCGCCATCCAGGCCAGGGCGTGGTCGGCCTCGGTCTTCAGCTCCGGCGCCGCGGCCTCCAGCCGGGCCGCGAAGAAGGTCCCGCGCGTGTTGTTGTCGAAACCCTCCTCGTTGACGAAGAAGTGGTCAGCCCGGACGAAGGGCTCCCCGACCGTCACCTTCAAGCCGGCTTCCTCGCCGCACTCGCGCACGGCGGCCTGCGCTGCCGTCTCGCCGGGATCGAGGCCGCCGCCCGGCAGGTCCAGTCGTCCGCCGCCCTTGGCGAAACTCACCCGCACCACCGCGATCAATCCGTTCCGTTCGACCACGACAAAGGCCGCCGGCCGGTCGGCGTAGGCGCGTCCCGGTTCGCGTCGGCCGAACTGCGGGACGCTCATCAATCGACGCCGTAAAGCGCCAGATAGGGATCGACCTTGCCGGCGACCACATCGGCCACCGACACCGGCTTGTAGCCCACCGTCTGGCTCAGGCTCATCTTCCAGGCGTCGACGATCAGGTCGCGCAGCTCCGAGGCGCCAACCGCGATCCGCTGGGTGGCGAAGGCCGGCCCGCGTGGGTCGCCGGGCGCGAACCCGCCGGCCTTTTCCAGCTGATAGAGCGGAACCACCTGCGCCCCCGTCGCGGCCAGATAGTCCGCAACCCGCCTCTGTACGGCGCAGTGACAGTCCTTGGGCGGCGGCATAGCGGCCATCACCCCGGCGGCGGCGACGCTGGCCTGCACCAGGTCGCCCTCGAAGGGGCCGTGGATCTTGGCGTTGGTATAGCCGCCGGGATTCGGGAAATCGCCCCAGCCGTTGAAGTGCACCGTGACGTGCAGCGGCTGACTACCGTCGCCGACGAAATGCGACAGCTCGCCGATAGCGATCAGGATCTGGCCTTCCCGGCGCCGGCGGTCAGCGGTGAAGAACGCTCTGTGGGCCTTCCACGCCGGATTGGCCTCCGCGGCGCTCAGCACCCGCCAATAGGCCAGATCCTTGGCCAGCTGCTGCCACCGATCGACGATCGAATAGGGCAGATAGCCGGCTTTCCAGCTGTCCTGGCCCACGGCGCGCAACGCCGCGTCATAGTCGGCCCGCGTGGTCGGCAGGGCTGACAGCTTCGGACCGCCAAGCGCCGTGCCGTCGTCACTAAGGTCCAGGAAATGGCCTGGATCGCGGTCGGCGTCGTGCTCGCGGCCGGCGCCCTTCGTGCGGTCGGGCTCGCGGGAATATTCACCGACGTCGATCGCCGCGCGCGCGGTATGCAGGAACCCCGGCAGCTCGGCCGGCAAGCTCTTCATCGCCAGCTCGCCCACGAAGCGGTGGCCCGTGCCGCCCCAGGCGAACACTGAGCCAGGAACAGCAAGGGCGAGGGCCGCGAGGCCTGCGATGAGGGCGCGTTTCATGCCTCCGGTTTGTCGACTGGCGCGCGGCTTGGCAAGGCCCTCAGGCGGCGATGTGCAGCGCGGCTTCGACGCGGCCGATCCAGGCCCGGACCCGCGGATAGGCCTTCAGGTCGAACCCGCCCTCGTGGGCGACCCGGGTGTAGGCGACCAGCGCCACGTCGGCCAGGCTGACCGCCGCGCCGACCAGGAACGGCGTGTCCGCCAGCGCGTCCTCCATCCGCTGCAGAGCGGCCCGGCCGCGCTCGAAGATCTTCGGATCGAGCGCGCTGGCGGTCTTGCCCAGATAGGCGAGCTGGAACCGCGCGACGGCGATATAGGGCTCGTGGCTGTATTGCTCCCAGAACATCCACTCGAGCATCCGGGCCCGCGCATAGGCGTCGGCGGGGATCAGGGCCGAGCCTTCCGCCAGATACAGGATGATGGCGTTGGACTGGGCCAGCGGGCGGCCGTCGTCGAGGATCACCGCCGGCACCTGGCTCGCCGGGTTCATCGCCAGGAACTCCGGCGTGCGGCTCTGCGACGCCAGCACCGAGGTCTCGATCCAGTCGTAGGAACGGCCCAGCGAGTCGGCGACCCATTTCACCTTCAGGCAGTTTCCCGAGATGGAATCCCCATAGATTTTCACGGCTCTGGCCCTCCCCGGTCGCGCACGGATAGAGCGGTGATCCACCTTGCAGAGCAAGCTATCTCGTCTGCCGTGGGCTGTTAGAAATGCTGACAGGGCGCCACGCCATACCCCGCAAGGGGTTGGCCGACCTGCCCGTCCGGGCTAAAAGGCGGGCCTCACCAGCTAAACGACGAAGGAGGAGCCGTCTTGCGACGCCGCCTCGCCGCCCTGGCAATGCTTCCCGCCCTCCTCCTCAGCTCCGGCGCCCAAGCGGCGTCCACGAGCGATCCGGTGGGCGACCTGATCATGTCGGTGGTCACCGGCGCCCTGCCCTCCGGCCCCGGCTGGAACCTCAAGGCGACGCTCTATCATGCCGGCGCCCGTGGCGTGGGCGCGCTCGACTCGCTCGGCTGCAAGGTTGTCGCCATGCGCACCGTCGCCGTCGATCGCCGCCTGATCGCGGCGCGCAGCGTGCTGTTCATCAAGGAAACCGTCGGTCTGAAGATGCCGGACGGCACGGCGCATGACGGCTACTGGTATGCGTCCGACATCGGCAGCGCGATCAAGGGTCCCCGGATCGACCTGTTCACCGGCGCGGGCGCCGGTTCCATGGGCCCGGCCCGCGCGATCAATCTCGACAAGCTGACGGCGGTGAAGGTGGGCGACTTCAAGGGCTGCCCGCCGGGCTAGGCGCTCGCCGGGCCACCTCGAGAATCCGCAGACTTTCGACCTGCGAGTCCCGAATTCACGCATCGCGATCGCCTGAGCGGGTTTTTCCCACAGCGGGGAACACGCCTTAAACGCGAAAGCTGTGCCATTACGACGCAATCGTACGTGGTCTGATCGTTTTCGGAACAATTGGCTCCCGCTACAGGCGAGTCCGATTGCGCCAAAGCTTAACCGCCTGCTAACCCTGCGAACGGATGCCGGACCGGTCTGGTTTGGCGAGAGAATGCGTGGGCCGCGGCCCCGTTCGATGTTTGGGGGTTTAGTAGTGTTCAAGCGTGATACGAAGACGGCGAGGCGCGCGCTCGGTCTGGCCGCCGCGGCCGGATTCGCGGCTCTGTCGATGGCCTCGCAGGCCTTGGCGGCCCAGGAAATCCACATCACCAATGTCCAGATGGACACCAAGTTCCAGGCCACGCTCTCGAACTTCAACGGCGCCGTCTATTCGAACGGCGTGCAGTTCACCGCGACCTTCATGGGCAACGGTCCGCTGGGCCTGAACGGCGCGGCCGTGCCGGATCTGTTCGGGTTCTGCATCGATATCTTCCACGAGATCAACCTGGGCGCGCAGTCGCTGTTCTATATGGACAACCAGGGGGATCCCAACCCGCTGACGATCGACTATCACACCGCCAACGGCACGGTGCTGACCAACGCCCAGAAGACGGCGATGACCAACCTGATCGACACCGGCTTCATCCTGCATCAGCATGAAACCGTCGCGAACTACGCCGAAACCGAGATGCGCATCGCCGCGATCCAGGCCGCCATCTGGCAGGTCGAGGTTCCCGCGGTCACCGTCAACGTGATCTCCGCCAACCTGACCACCGGCGTGGGCAGCGAGTTCGCGACGTACCAGTCCTATTTCAACGCCTACAAGACCGGCGCCTACGTGCCGCTGGGCGACGCCAACGACCGGGTGTTCACGATCACTTCGCTGAACGGCAACCAGAACTTCGCCATCGGCTGGCCGATCCCCGGCGTGCCGGAGCCGAGCACCTGGGCGATGATGCTGCTGGGCTTCGGCGGCCTGGGCGCCATGCTCCGCCGCCGCCGCGCCGTGGCGCTCGCCGCCTAGGGCGTCCGGCCACCGCGAAACGACAAGACCCCGGGGCCACGCGGCGCCTGGGTTTTTCTTTGTCCGCCGCCTGACGCAAGGCCCGGCGCGCCGCCACCCGATGGCTCGACGGCACAACTTCGTTCGCGGAACATGGCGATGGTGGCTTGCCAGGATTTCGAATTCAGTCCTAGGTTGCGCTTGACCGCAGTCATACCAACTTTGGCGAGTGCCTTGCCGGTCGGCCCGCCACACTGCCCGGAGGCGCGAGATGACCGGCCCAACCCCAGTCCGCCCGCATGGCGGCGTCCGCGGCGCCAATCTGTCGCGCAGCTCCGTACTGTTCGGCGGACCATTCGGCCGCATCTTCCGAGCCTTGCCGCCCGCCGACTTCGGTCCCGATGACGCGGCGAGCCTGGCGGCGCTGAAGAAGCTGGCTGCCGGAATGCTGGCCGGCGTCGATCCGATCCGCAACGGACCCGACGCGGAGGAGAGCGGCATCCCGGCGGCCTACACCTATTTCGGTCAGTTCATCGACCACGACCTGACCTTCGATCCGGCCAGCAGCCTGCAGAAGCAGAACGATCCCGACGCCCTGGTGGACTACCGCACGCCGCGCTTCGACCTGGACAATGTCTACGGCCGGGGCCCGGACGATCAGCCCTATCTCTACGAGGACGGAAAGACGTTCATCCTCGGCCGGCCGCTGACCGGCGCGGCGAAGAACCCCAAGGCCCAGGACCTGCCCCGCAGCTCCCCCGCCACGGTTGGCGCCAACAAGCGCGCCATCATCGGCGACCCGCGCAACGACGAGAACGTCATCGTCTCGCAGCTGCAGGGCCTGTTCCTGCGCTTCCACAACCGGATGGCCGTCAAGTACGGCGACTTCGCCACGGCCCAGCGCAAGGTGCGCTTCCACTACCAGTGGGTGGTGCTCAACGATTTCCTGCCGAAGCTGATCGCGCCTGACGTGCTGGCCGAAGTGCTGCCGCACATCGCCGCCGGAACCGACCCGGTCCGCGATCCGCCGAAACTCAAATTCTACCACGCGCGCGACGAGGCCTTCATGCCGCTGGAGTTCTCCGCCGCGGCCTATCGGTTCGGGCATTCCATGGTGCGGCCCGAGTATCAGCTGAACGAGACGCTGCCGAAGCCGTTCGGGATCTTCGCCGGCGATTCCGCGACCCTCAACCTGCGCGGCTTCCGCGAATTCCCGGCGAGCTGGGCCATCGACTGGCGCTTCTTCATCGACCTGGAGGTGCTGGACTACGGCGACGAAAACAATCCCGCCGATCCGCGCAACAAGAACCGCACCCAGTTCGCCTACAAGATCGACACCTCGCTGGTGAACCCGCTGGGCCATCTGCCGAAGGATATCGCCGCCGACCCGCACGCGCTGGCGACCCGCAACCTTGAGCGCGGTTGGCGCATGCGCCTGCCAAGCGGCCAGACCGTGGCCCGCGCCATGGGCGAGGTCCCCCTCGCCGACGCCGACATCATTATCGGAAAGCGCACCGGCGACCCCGCCGACGTGGTCGGGCCGATCACCCAGTTCGGTGCGGCCTTCGCGGGCAACTGTCCGCTCTGGACCTATATCCTCGCCGAGACGGTGGAGGTCCCGGTCACCGTGAAAACCACTCAGGGCGACCAGGCCTTGACGGCCTGCCTGCTGGGCCCAGTCGGCGGGCGGATCGTCGCCGAGACCATGGTCGGGCTGATGCTGGCCGACTCCAGCTCGTTCCTGGCCCAGGACCCGCTCTGGCAGCCGGACACCGACCTGATGGTCGCCGGCAAGTTCGGCCTGCGCGAACTGATCGCCGCAGCGTTGGCTTAGGTCTCGACGAAGGCGCGTTCCAGCACAAAGTCGCCGGGGCTGGCGATCGAACCTTCTTCGTAGCCGCGGTCCAGCAGCTGCTGCTTCAGGTCGGCCAGGACCGAGGGCCCGCCGCAGAGCATCAGGCGATCCACGGCCGGGTCGAAGGGCGGCACGCCCAGGTCGGTGAACAGCTTGCCCGACGCGATCAGGTCCGTGATCCGGCCCTCAGTCCTGAACGGCTCGCGGGTCACGGTCGGGTAGTAGCGCAGCTTGCCGCCGATCAGCTCGCCCAGGATTTCGTCGTTGGGCAACTCGGTCTCGAACAGCTCGCGGTAGTTCAGGTCGGCAACCTCGCGCACCGTGTGCGTCACGATCACCTCGTCGAACCGCTCATAGACCTCCGGATCGCGGGCCAGCGACAGCCAGGGCGCGAGCCCCGTGCCGGTGCCCAGCATCCACAGGCGCTTGCCGGGCTTCAGGCCGTCCAGCACCAGGGTGCCGGTCGGCTTGCGCCCGATCAACACTGGGTCGCCCACCTTGATCTGTTGCAGGCGCGAGGTCAGCGGGCCGTCCGCCACCTTGATCGAATAGAATTCCAGTTCGTCGTGCCAGGCGGGCGAGGCGATGGAATAGGCGCGCACCAGCGGCTTGCCGTCCTCCTTGGTCAGCCCGACCATCACGAACTGGCCGCTGGAGAAGCGCAGGGCCGGATCGCGCGTCGTGCGGAACGAGAACAGGCTGGGCGTCCAATGCTGGACCCAGGTCACCGTCTCGACAAAGAAGGCGCCGCCGGCTTTCACAGGGGCCGCCGCGGACGAAAGCGCGATGTCATTCATGGGATGTCTATGGTCTCGAGGGTCGCGTCAAATGCCGCCGCCGACGTCTTCGACGGTTCCCGGCGCACGGGCGACGTGGATGCCACATTCGGTCTTGTCCGAGCCCGCCCAGCGGCCGGAGCGCTCGTCCTGGCCGGCTTCCACCGGCTTGGTGCAGGGCCAGCAGCCGATCGACGGAAAGCCCTGGGCGACCAGCGGATGGGCCGGCAGCGCATACTCAGCCACATAGGCGTCGAGATCCGCCTTGCCCCAGTTGGCCAGGGGGTTGAATTTGATCTGATGGTCGGCCTGCTCGACCACCGCCATCGACAGCCGCGAGCCACCCTGGAAGCGCTTGCGCCCGGTGATCCAGCCATCGAAACCGGCGAGCGCCCGGTCCAGCGGCAGCACCTTGCGCACCTCGCAGCAGGCGTCGGTGTCGGTCTGCCAGAGCTTGGCCTCCGGGTCCGCCACCGCCAGGTCCTGATAGGCCGGCCGCAGGTCGCGCACCGCCGTCAGGCCGAGCTGGCTGGCCAGCTGTCGCCGGTAGTCCAGCGTCTGGCCGAACAGCATGCCGGTGTCGAGGAACAGCACGGGCATGTCCGGCTTCACCTGCGCCGCCAGGTGCAACAGCACCGCCGATTCCGCCCCGAACGACGATACCAGCGCCAGCTTGTCACCCAGCGCGGCGACCGCCGCCTCCAGCACCGTGCGCGGGTGCGCGTGACGCAGCTCCGCATCCAGCCGCGCGGCCAGGGTCTGAGGCCAATCGCTGTGATCGTAGGCCAAGCTCATACTCCCCGCGCCTCGAAGGCCGGGACCCGGCCGTCGGCGGCGCGCTGATAGACATGACGGAAGCGCCGGGTCGCGCGGTCCCAGTCCTCCACACTCGATCCGTCCGCCGGCTCGAAGGCGTCAAACCCGCAGCGGACCATGAACCCTGCCTGGGTGCGCAGCACGTCGCCCACGGCGCGCACCTCGCCCTTGAATCCCAGCCGTTCGCGTAGCACCCGGGCCGAGGTGAAGGCGCGCCCGTCGCGGAACTTCGGATACTCCAGGGCGACCACCGCGATCTGCGGCAGGTCGTAAGCCAGCGCCTCGACCGCCTCGTCGCTGGCGATCCGCACGCCCACCTGTCGGCCCTCGGACAGCAGCCTCTCGCCGTCCGCCTGGAAGCGGGTGAGCGAGACGATCACGTCGCCGGGCGGCAAGACCTCATCGTCCGCCACCGTGGTGAAGCCATCCTCGGCTAAACCGAAAACGCCGCCCCTGAGCCTAATGTACGTCGGCATAGACCGCCTCCTTGAACGGGGCGACGCCCGTGCGCCGGAAGGTGTCGAGGAAGCGCTCGCCGTCGTGGCGTTCGCGCAGATAGGTCTCGACCAGGGTGTCCACGGCATCGGCCACCCGATCGTAAGGCAGGGCCGGACCGAGCGCCTGACCCACGGCGGCGTCCTCCGCCCCCGAGCCGCCGAGCGTCAGCTGGTAGAATTCCTCGCCCTTCTTATCGACGCCCAGGATGCCGATGTGGCCGACGTGGTGGTGGCCGCAGGCGTTGATGCAGCCCGAGATCTTGATCTTCAGCTCGCCCACCCGCTCGGCGCGGTCGGGGTCGGCGAACTTCTGGGCGATATGCTGCGCCACCGAGATCGAGCGCGCATTGGCCAGCGCGCAATAGTCCAGCCCCGGGCAGGCGATGATATCGCTCGCCAGGTTGATGTTGGCGCTGGCGAGCCCGGCCGCCCGCAAAGCCGCATGGACGCTCGGCAGGTCGTCCAGGCGCACGTGCGGCAGCACCAGGTTCTGCTCGTGGGTCACCCGGATGTCGTCCTGGCCGTAGCGCTCGGCCAGGTCGGCGACGGCCTCCATCTGCTCGGCGGTCGCGTCGCCGGGGGTTTCGCCCACGGTCTTCAACGAAATCTCGACGATGCCGTAGCCCGCCTTCTTGTGCGGCTTGACGTTGTTGCGCACGAACCGCGCATAGGCCGGGTCGCTGGCCTTGGCCGCCTCGTGGGCTTCCGACACCGCCGGCAGGGTCTCGAAGCTCATCGGCGCGAACGCGCCGCGGATACGGGCCAGTTCGGTGTCCGGCAGGTCCACTGACGCGCCGACCTTCTCCCACTCGGCCTCGACCTGGCGGGCGAATTCCTCGGCGCCCAGGGCCGCGACCAGGATCTTGATCCGCGCCTTGTAGGAATTGTCGCGCCGGCCGTGGCGGTTGTAGACCCGCAGGATCGCCTCCAGGTATGAGAACAGCCGGTTGGCGGGCAGGAACTCGCGGATCGTCGAGCCGATGTAGGGCGTGCGCCCCATGCCGCCGCCGACCATCACCTCAAAGCCCAGCTGTCCGTCGCGGGCGCGGCGCACCACCAGGCCGATGTCGTGTACCTTGGCCGCCGTCCGGTCCTTGGGCGCCGCGGTGATGGCGATCTTGAACTTGCGCGGCAGGAACGAGAATTCCGGGTGCAGCGTCGACCATTGGCGCATCGCCTCGGCCCAGACCCGCGGATCGTCGATCTCTTCCGCCGTCGCCCCGGCATAGGGGTCGGCGGTGATGTTGCGGATGCAGTTCCCCGAGGTCTGGATCGCGTGCATGTCGACGCTGGCCAGGTGGTCCAGGATGTCCGGCGTGTCGGCCAGCTTGATCCAGTGGAACTGCAGGTTCTGCCGCGTCGTGAAGTGGCCGTAACCCTTGTCGTAGGTTCGCCCGATCCAGGCCAGCTTGCGCAGTTGCGTCGGGTTCAGCGCCCCATAGGGGATCGCCACCCGCAGCATATAGGCGTGCAGCTGCAGATAGAGACCGTTCATCAGGCGCAGCGGCTTGAACTGATCCTCGGCCAGATCGCCGGCCAGGCGTCGCTCCACCTGCTCGCGGAATTCCGCCGAGCGGTCCGCCAGCATTTCGCGGTCGATGGTGTCGTAGCGGTACATGGCTCTACTTCCGCCGGATGAGGTCGACACGGCCCGTCGAACGCGACGCGCCGTGGGCGTGCTTCAGGGCCGCGATCGCCGCCCCGCCCTCGGTCTGCTTGCCGTGATTGAGGTTGGTCGGCCCCAGCGCGCGGATGCGTTCGCGGTAGCTCAAGGGCGCCCACAGGCCTTCGGATTCCACCAGGTCGATCAGATAGGGCTCGACCACCACCAGGACTTGGGTCTTGGCGCGTCCCTCGGCGGCCTCGCCGGCCGGATCGTCGCCCGCGAACAGGTCGGCCTCGGCGAACCGCTCTACCCACTGGCCCTGGCGCCAGAACACCACCTCGCCGTCGGTCAGCCGATTGGCGGTCAGCGCCTTCATATTGACCTCCCCCGCAAAGCGGCGGGAGGGGGACCGTCCGCCGAAGAGCGGATGGTGGACGGGGCAAACCCCACCTGCTGAGCCACGGGCAGCCCGGTTGTTCCACTGAGCCTGAGGTTTGCCCCCTCCACCACGCGCTCTTCGCTTCGCTCGGCGAGCGGTCCCCCTCCCCCGCTTTGCGGGCGAGGTACGGCTCGATCCTCGGCCAACGCCATCGCCTCGCCGACGATCAGCAGCGCCGGGCCACTCAGCGCCGAAGCCGCCTCGGCGAGGCCGGACAGCGTCGTCACGATCCGCCGTTCATCCGCCCGGCTGGCGTTCTCGACGATCAGGGCCGGGGTCGCGCCCGCGCGTCCGGCGTCCAGCAGGCGAGCGGCGATCGGGGCGGCCTGCGAGAGGCCCATGTATACGACCACCGTCTGGTTGGCCCGCGACAGGCTCGTCCAGTCCAGGTCTGGCTCCGCGCCCTTCGACGCGTGCCCCGTCACGAAGGTGACCGCCTGGGCTGACCCCCGATGGGTCAGGGGCGCGCCGGCGCTGGCGCTGGCCGCGAGCGCCGCGGTGACGCCCGGCACGATATGGCAGTCCACCCCGGCCGCCCGGCACGCTTCCAGTTCCTCGCCGCCGCGTCCGAAGATGAACGGGTCGCCGCCCTTCAACCGCACCACCGTCAAGCCCTGGAGCCCGAAGGCCACCAGCATCCGGTTGATCTCGTCCTGGCTGTAGGAATGCCGCGACTTGCGCTTGGCCACCGAAATCCGGCGCGCCGCCTCCGGCGCCAGCGCGAGGACCTCGTCGGAGACCAGCCCGTCGTGCACCACGACATCGGCGGTCTGCAGAACCCGCAGCGCCTTGATGGTCAGCAGTTCCGGATCGCCCGGACCCGCGCCGACCAGCCAGACCGCGCCGCGGCCCAGGCCCGAGGCGCTTGCGCCGCCACCGAGAACCACCAGGTTCCGCGCGCGCCCTGACTTCGTTTGCCCTTGCGCCATGATTAGCTTCTCTAATGCCTCAAAACTCAAATCCGATCGGATCGGGCTCAGGCCCCCACGACCGATTTCCGGTGACGAAAAGGGCCAACCCGCCACGCGACGCTTGCAAATAGGTGTCGGCGCCCCCAATTCGCAATCCAAGGACTTCTGCCGGGGGTGTCAGGTTTTCTATGGAGCGACCGACGGAACACAGGCGCCGCTTGCCGCCCCTCAACGCGCTTCGGGCGTTCGAGGCCGCGGCGCGCCATCTGAACTTCTCGCGCGCCGCCGACGAACTGTCGGTGACGCCCGGCGCGGTCAGCCAGCAGATCCAGAATCTTGAGGACTATGTCGGCGCGGCGCTGTTCAAGCGCACGCCCAAAGGCCTGCTGCTCACCGACGCGGCTCAGACGGCCTTGCCGGCGCTGCGCGAAGCCTTCGACCGCCTGGCCGAGGCCGCCTCCCTGCTCACCGCCGCCGTCGATGGCCGGCGCCTGACCCTGACCGCGCCGCCGTCCTTCGCCACCAAGTGGTTGGTGCCGCGCCTGGGCGCCTTTGAACAGGCCCACCCGCTGGTCGACGTCTGGCTGTCGGCCGCCATCGAGATGGTCGACCTGACCGCCGGCGAGGTGGACGTGGCCATCCGCTATGGCGCCGGCCGCTATCCGGGCCTGGAGGTCAAGCGGCTGTTCTCCGAGGCGGTGATCCCGGTCGCCAGCCCCGAGCACCTGGCCGCCCAACCCCTGAACAGCCCCGCCGACCTCGCCCACCACATCCTGCTGCACGACGGCTCGCCGGACTTCGACGACAGCTGCCCGGACTGGTCCATGTGGCTCGCGGCGCGCGGCCTGAAGACCGTCGATGGTATGCGCGGGCCCCGCTTCAACCAGTCCAGCCTGGTGATCGAGGCCGCCGTGAACGGCCGTGGCGTGGCGCTGGCCAAGCGCACGCTGGCCCAGGCCGACCTGGAGGCCGGCCGCCTGGTCGCCCCGCTGCAGATCGCCACCGCCGTCGACTTCGCCTACTACCTCGTCCATCCCAAGGCCAAGGGCCGGCTGCCGCAGGTGAAGGCCTTCGTCAGCTGGATCGAGGCCCAGGCCATCGCCCACGAGGCGGCCCTGCTGGCCATCGATAACGGCGCCGGCATATAGGGGCGCCGGCCACCAACCGAGTTGAGTTCCCCATGTCCTTCACCACCGATCCGCGCCCCGCGCCCACCGACTGCCAGACCATGGGCGAGGTCCGCCAGGGCGTCGACGCCCTGGACCGCCTGCTGGTCGAGGTGCTGGCCGAGCGCCAGCGCTACATGGACGCCGCCGCCCGTATCAAGGCCGACCGCCACGCCGTGCGCGACACCGCCCGGATCGAGGATGTGGTCGCCAAGGTGAAGGCCGCCGCCCGCGACGCCGGCCTGTCCGAGCAGATCGCCGAGCCGGTCTGGCGCACCCTCATCGAACGCTGCATCGCCTACGAGTTCGGCGTCTGGGATGCGCGGCGTCAGGACGCCTGAGGCCGCGCCAGATAGGCCGCGATATCGGCCACCGCCGCCGCCAGCGCCCCGCGCACCGTGGGCAGGTCGCCCTCGCCCGCCGCCTCGCAGGCCGCGCAGGCATCGCCCAGCGCGTTGGCCCCCACGCCGCGAGCCGCACCCTTGATGGTGTGCACCACGTCGCGCCAGCCGGGGTCGCCCGCGTCCAGCCCGCGCGCCCAAAGCGCGGCCTGCTGTCCGAACATCGCCAGCACCTCGCGCACCACCGTCCGGTCGCCCGCCGCGAACCCCTCCAGGTAGCCGAAATCCACCGCGCCTTCAGGCCTTTGAGCCGCCACTGAACCCTCTCGCACACACGCCTTGCCAAGCCCGCGATTTCGCGTATTTTCCGCGCCCTCGCCGCCGGGGCAGATACTGCCTCAGAAAACGCTCCGGTGCGACGGCGGGTGCTTAGCTCAGTTGGTAGAGCAGCTGACTCTTAATCAGCGGGTCGTGGGTTCGAATCCCCCAGCACCCACCATTTTCCTCCCGCCCGAAATGATTTCCCCTTCCGGGGTCCCGGCGGGAGTTACGGCGCCGGCCGAGGCGTCACCCGGACGAACCCGTGGCGAGCCTCCAGGTCGCGGCCGCCTCGGGCGATCAGCACCAGCTGTTCCAGCCGGCTTAGCCCGACCACCGCCGCGCAGAGCCACAGCCAGCCCGTCCAGCCGGTGAGCGCGATGGCCGGCCACAGGCAGAACAGCAGGAAGGCTCCGGCCTTGGCCGACCATACGTGGAACATCATCAGCCGCCGCGTCAGCAGCCACGAGACGCCCAGGTAGGCGATCGGCCCCCCGAACAGCACGGCGGCGGCCAGCCACTGCCGGGCGATCAGGGCGGGATAGGCCATCGCCAGGAACCCCAGGATCGCCACCGAGAACAGGTTGTCGACGATGGCGTCGAGTTGCGCGCCGAACGCGGACGATTGCCGCAACCGCCGCGCCAGCCAACCGTCGATGAGGTCCGTGAGCGCCGCGGCGACATAGAGCGTCAGGGCCCACGCCGGCTCGCCCGCCCACAACAGGCCGAAGATCGGCGCGATCATCACGCCGCGCAGCAGGGTCACGGCGTTGGCCGGCTTGAACGCCCCGCGCTCCACCATCAGCGACAGGGGAAATCCCGTCACGGCGGCGCGGCCGTCAATTTCAGGGTGGCCGGATTGGCGATCAGGCTCTCGATCGAAAAGGCGTTGCCGTGCATCGGGCAGACCAGCGCGCCCGCCGCATTCAGCCGTCCGAACTTCAGCGGCCCGCCGCGATGCGGGCAGGCGTTGGGGACGAGGTAGAGCTCGCCGTCCGCCGAGAGCAGGAAATACTCCACCCCGCCGCGCCGGATCGGCGGCAGGTCGTGGCCGATCCAGACGGCCCCGTCCGCTGTCAGGGCGTCGGTCACGGCAGAACGCGCCCGATGGCGGCCGGCGGGAAGGCCGCGAAGTCCCGCCCATCGCGCAGCACGCCCAGCACGCCGACCTGCACCGGCTCGCTCGTGAGCGGGCTCCGTGGCGTCACTGGCCGGCCTAGCGCATGGCGCGGCGCACCCTCGACGCCGAACCGCGCCGACGCCGCCGCCGCGAAGGCCTGGGAGACCGCCAGCAGATGGTCGCCAGCCCGCGCGAAGGCGCGCCGGGTCATCTCCGCGCCGGCGATGATTTCCGCCCCCGCCTCGGCCCCGAACCGCGCGACCAGCGGCGTCACGGCCTCGTCGATCACCATGCGGGTGTGATGCAGGTCGATATGCGCGTGCTCGCCGAAATACCGCGCGTCGGCGTCGGCATGGAATTCGCGCAGGTAGCGGTGATGCGCCAGCGTCGAGCGCTGGTAGGCGGTCTCGGCGTGCAGCAGGAAGCCCACCTGGCGGAACACATTTCCCGGGTTCTGGAACAGCCAGTGGATGACGTTGTGCAGCTCCAGCGCGGCGGTGTCGAACCAGGGCCAATAGCCGTTGTAGGCATCGTCCAGGCCGAAGCTGCGCATCGTCGCGCGGTAGAGCACCGCGTGCTTCTTGCCGTGCGCGCCGTAGCCGAATTCGTCGATCAGGATGCGGAACAGCGCCGACTGCGGCTCGCCATACTCCCCGATCACCCCCAGCGCCGAGGCCGACGCTTCCGCCAGCAGGTCCGGCGAATTCTGCACCAGGAAGTTCCGGTAGTGGTCGTCTCGGTGGTCGGCGGCGGCGAGAAAGGCGATGAGGGGATTGGCCGGCCCGCGGCGGATTTCGCCCAGCATGGCCTCGACGTAGGCCCCGATATCGCCCTCCCCCTCGCCCTCGCGCGCCATGGCCAGTGGCCCGATCAGCTCGGTTTCCAGCCGCGGACGCAACTCCGCCAGCCGGGCCAGCCGTCCCGCGTCATAGTGCCGGGCCAGCGGCCCCAGCACGCCACCGGCCGGCGCCGCTTCGGGCAGCAGCACGTAGCGTGCCTGATAGCCGCGCATCAGCGCCTGGTGCCGGACGAAAGCCGCGAGGCTCGCATCCTCCCCCGCCACGTCGATCCGCGCGTCGAACGCCGCGCTTGGCGCCGCGCCTGATCCCTCGGCCAGCATCGCGGCCAGGTCCGCCATCGGGTCGTGGGCGATCGCGTTCATGTCGCCGCCGCCCGGCCATAGATCGACACGCCGATCCCGCCCTTCACGAACCAGTCGTCCATCCGCCAGCGCGAGACCCGCAGATCGAGCCCGGCCCTGGGCGTCAGCGTCAGATAGGTCGGCGCTTCAGGATCGCCGGAGATGATCGGGATGTGCTTGATGATGATTTTCGAGACCAGGCCACGGCCGAACAGGCTGGAGAGCAGGGTCGAGCCGCCCTCGACGATCAGGCTGCGCACGCCGCGCTCGGCCAGGATGTCCATCAGGGCTGCCAAGTCCACCTCCGCCTCGCCGCAGCGGACCACCTCGACGCCCGGCTTGGCGGCCAAGGCGGCGATCGTCTGCGGGCTCGCCGTGCGCCCCACCGCCACCAGTGTCGCCAGCCCGTCGTTCAACAGGGCCGAGGTCAGCGGCAGCAGCCCGTCCGACGACGGGATCACCCTGAGCGGGCTGCGGCCCTCGACATGGCGCACGGTCAGCAACGGATCGTCCACCCGCACGGTGTTGGCGCCCACCATGATCGCGTCGCACTGCGCCCTGAGGCCATGAAACCAGGCCTTCAGCTCGTCGCTGGAATAGTCGAACAGCTCCTTGCTGGAGGACGTCCGGTGCAGCGCAAGCTTGCCGTCGATGGTCAGCTCCGACAGCGTTGTGATCTCGATCATGCGTGCGCGCCGGCCCTTTGAGAGGTCGCCGGCATGGTGGCGCCTGTGACGGGCGCCCGCAAATACGGCGTTACTTATGGGCCTAACGCATCAACTGGCGTCCAGGCTCATATGGGTCGCGCCCAAGGCGGCGAGCGCGCCGGCCCGCTTCATGGAGCCGGCCCGATAGACCATCACCGAGCGCGTCGCCTTGCGGGCCGCCTGCAAGGTCGCCGTGGCCCAGCCCAGGAACTCCGCCTCGCCCACCTGAGGACTGTGCGGACACTCGAACGACAGCGCCTGGAAGCCTGAGCCAGCCACGCGGGCGAAGGCGCTGGCCGTGGGGTTGGCCAGCCGGCCCACCACCAGCAGCGACAGCGGCCGGATCAGCGAGGTGACCTCGGTGAGCGCGCGCTGCGGCACGCCCTCGATATCCAGAATCTCACAGATCACCCCCAGCTTGACCAGGGCGGCGGCGGCCCGCACCGGCTCGACCAGCTCGGCGCGGCCGCGCGGATTGGCCAGGCTGGAGAACGACACCGGCACGATCAGGCTCAGCTGCTGTTCGGCACTGCCCTGCAGGCGGTCGATGCCGCGGGTGATGGTGGCCAGGTCGGCGCGCAGCAGGTCCGCCGTCGACAGCGCCGAGACCTGCTGCGGGCTCAGCGCCTCGCCCGACGAGGCCACGACGACCCGCCGGATCATCCGAAAGCCGATGCGGGTGAACCCCTTCAGTTCGTAGACCGGCTCCAACGCCACGGAAATCCGCAGGCTGCGTCCATCGGAGGCCGCGAACGGCGCCCAGTGGTTGGCCAGCGGCTGGGCCGTCTCGCCTGGCTCCACAAAGTCCGCCAGCCGCCTTGGCCCGTCCGGCGCCACCTCCGGCGCGGCGGCCCGCGCCAGGGCCTCGACCCGCTCGGCGTCCACCGGCTGGGTCTCCAGGCGGCCATTGCAGACCCGGGTCACCTGTAGGATGTCCTTCACCGCGTGGGCGGCGTCGTCCAGGAAATGGGTCTGGATCTCGGTCAGGTAGCGCAGGCACGCGGCCTGGCCCTGCAGTCGACCGAGATGCGGGTGGATCACGAAGAAATCGGTGTCCGATACCCGCCGGTGGACGCCTCGGTGTCCCAGGCTGCGCTCCAGCACCTGGTTGGCGAAGGTGAAGACCTCGCTCCGGCGCGCCTTCCAGCGCTCTCCGAAGCCGTGCTGCACCGCCTCCAGCGACAGGATGGCGATCTTGCCCTCGGTCAACAGCATCGGATCGGCGAACCGCTCGACCTCATCGACCATCTCGCCGGAGACCAGCCGCAGCGCGCCGGAAAGCTGCGCCTTGGCGAGCGCGCCCAGCTCGGCGCCCTGCGACGCCGGGCGCGCGCCCTTGGCGTCCCTCGGACGCGTGGCCACCGCGGCGCTCTCGACCATGCCGGACTCCACAAGGCCGAACTTGGCCCGCGGGCAGCATCGCAGTCCGTGGTTAAGCGAAGACCCACAGGACCTGCAAAAACCGGCGCAAAACCGCGCGCTCGGCCAACCTGGATCCAGACAGCAAAAGACCCCGCCCGGCGTCGGCCCGGCAGGGTCTGTCGCAGTTCAGTTCCGTGGCGGCGCGCGAAACGCCCGCCGCGGGAAATCGGCTACTTCAGATGGCCGGCGAGGTGCTTGTTCATTTCGAACATGCTGACCTTGTCCTTGCCGCCGAACACCGGCTTCAGCTTGGCGTCGGCCAGGATGTCGCGCTTGTTCGCCGGATCCTGCAGGTTGTTCGCCTTGATGTAGACCCAGATCTTGGAGACCACTTCACCGCGGGACAGCTGGCCCGGCCCGACAACGGCGGCCAGTTCGGCCGACGGCGTCAGCGGCTTTTGCAGAGCATTGGTTTTCTTGGCTTCGGCCATTTTGTTGGGCTCCCCCAGCTAGATTTAAAGCGTCTGCCGCCCCGCGCCGAGAGCACGTGAACTGAGTCGCTTGGCGGTATGCTAGGACCGCAATGCGCCCCGCGTCACCTAGAGAAACGCGGGAACTCGCCTGAGAGGTGCAAAACCGTCATTTAAACGCCCTTTGACAGGATAACCGTGACTTTCGCCGACAGGCCGGGACGCAGTTTTGCAACCTCCGGCTGTCCCGCATCGAGGCGCAGGCGCACCGGCACCCGCTGGACGATCTTGGTGAAGTTGCCGACGCCGGGCTCGAAGGGCAGCAGGGCGAACTCCGAACCCGATCCCGGCGCGAAGCTTTCGATGTGCGCCTTGAGCGTTACACCTGGCAGGGCGTCGACCTCCACCCTGGCCGCCTGGCCGCGCAGCATGCGCCCGGTCTGGGTCTCCTTGAAGTTGGCGGTGATGTAGAGCCGGTCCATCGGCACCAGCGTCATCAGGCGCGAGCCCGGCTGCACGAAATCGCCCACCTGCGCCTGGCGGTCGCCGACGACCCCCGTCACGGGGGCCCGGATATCGGCGTGAGCCTGGTCCTGCAGCGCCAGGTCGAGGGCGGCCTGCGCCTTGGCCTGGCCGGCGCGGGCCTGGGCGAGCGCCGCCGCCAGCTCTCCTAGCCGGTCGCGGGTCATCGCCTCCTGGCTACGGCTGACGGCCAGGCTCGCGCGGCTGCGCTCGGCGGCGGCGGCGGCCGAGGCCGCGTCGGCGTCGACCCGCTCGGCGTCGCGGCGGGGCACGAACCCGGTGTGCAGCAGGGCGGCATAGCGCTGTCGGTCGGCCTCGGCGCGGGTCGCCTGGGCGTCGCTGGCGAGGATGCCGGTCTGAGCCTCGCGCACCGAGGCCTGGGCCAGCGCGGTCTGCGACCCCAGGTGGGCCAGCGCCGCCTGCGCCGAGGCGATATTGGCGTCGGCCAGCGCCAGGTCGCCGCGCGCGCCGGCCACCCGCGCCGCATACTCCTCCGGGTCGAGCCGGATCAGCACCTGGCCCGCCGTCACCGCCTGGTTCTCCGCCACCAGCAGCTCGGCTACGTGGCCGCGCACCCGCGGCGCGACCTGGGTCACGTCGGACTTCACATAGGCATTGTCGGTGGAGACCGAGCCCTTGGCGGCGCGCAGATAGACCACCCCGCCGATGCCGATCGCCAGCGCCACGGCCAGCACCAGCCAGCCGCGCGGCGGCAGGCGGCGTTTCGGCGGCGCCGGCGCGGCGTCCGCGCCCTCGCGCGTTCCCATCGTCATGCCGCGCCTCCGGTCAGCCCAGCCCGGGTCTTGAGCCGCGCCCGGGAGGCCTCCAGCAGAGCATCGGCCATCGCCGCGTCCGAGACCGCGCGGGCCAGAGCCACCACGCCGGCCATCTCCGCCATCATCGAGCTGGCCAGGCCGCGGCGCGCCGCGCTGGCGTCCTCGCCCTCACCCTCGCACTGGCCCTCGCCTAGCGGCAGCCAGGCCTCGATCCGGGCGATCAGGTTCGCCACGCCGGCATCGAAGGCGCCGCGCACCGCCGGCCCCTGCCGCGGCAGGTCGTTGGTCAGCGTGGCGATCGGACAGCCGCGCTGCGGATTGTCGCGGTGTTCCACCGACACATAGGAATCGATGAAGGCGGTCAGGGCCTCGGCCGGCGTCATCCCCTCGGTCATTCGCGCGAACCGCCGCCGGCTCTGGCCGAAGGCCTCCGCGAGGGCCGCGGCCACCAGCGCCGCCTTGTTCGGGAAGTGGGCGTAGAACCCGCCGTGCGTCAGCCCGGCCTCGGCCATGATCTCGGCCACGCTGACCCCGTCGGGGCCCTTGGCGCGCACGGCGGCGGCGGCGGCGCGCACCACCGTCTTGCGCGTCTCCTGCTTGTGGCTCTGGCTGTAGCGCATTGCGCGGCTCCCGTTTATATGATGATCGTAATATCATGAACCCCGATCCGCAAGGCTTCGAGGCCGCCCGATGACCGATGCGACCCTGCCCTCGCTCCCGTTCGCCCCAGTGTCGGGCGCGGAGAGCCCGATCTCCGGCCTCAGCGAGGGCCGCAAGCTGATCATCTTCGGACTGATGGCGTTCGGACAGTTCATGGCCCTGCTGGACATCCAGATCGTCGCGGGCTCGCTCAACTCGATCCAGGCCGGCCTCAGCGCCGGCCCTGACGAAATCGCCTGGGTGCAGACCGCCTATCTGATGGCCGAGATCGTGATGATCCCGCTGGCGGCGTTCCTCTCGCAGGCGCTATCCACCCGCTGGCTGTTCACCGCGTCCGCCGCCCTGTTCACGGTCGCCAGCCTGATGTGCGGCCTGGCCTGGGACATCAATTCGATGATCGCCTTCCGCGCCATCCAGGGGTTCGTCGGCGGCGCCATGGTGCCGACGGTGTTCGCCACCGGCTTCGTGCTGTTCGAGGGCCCCAAGCGGGCGATGATCCCGGCGATCCTGGGCATGGTCTCAACGCTCGCCCCGACACTGGGTCCCAGCGTCGGCGGCTGGATCACCGACGTCGCCGACTGGCGCTGGCTGTTCTTCATCAATATCGGCCCCGGCCTGCTGGTCAGCCTGGCGCTGCCATTCCTCGGCCGGGTCGATGACGCCAACCCCGCGATGCTGAAGCGCATCGACTGGCTGCACGTGGCCTCCCTCGCCGTGTTCCTGGGCGCCCTGCAATATGTGCTGGAGGAAGGCCCGCGCCACGAGTGGTTCAACGATATCGGCGTCCAGACCGCCGCCTGGCTCTCGCTGGTGGGCGGCGTGGTGTTCTTCGAGCGGACCTTCTTCTCGACCATGCCGGTCCTGAAGCTGACCCCCTTCAAGCGGCCGACCTTCACCATGGCCTGCGTGCTGAACGTGGTGATCGGCTTCGGCCTCTATGCGGCCACCTACCTGACGCCGGTCTATCTCGGCCGGGTGCGCGGCTATTCCAGCCTGCAGATCGGGGTGACCGTCTTCGTCACCGGCTGCGCAATGTTCGTCACCGCTCCTATCGCCGCGCGCGCCTCGACGCGGATCGACGGCCGCTATGTCATCGCCGTGGGCTTCACCCTGTTCGCCGCGGGCCTGTGGATGTTCTCCGGCGTGACCAGCGACTGGGGCTTCGCCCAGCTGTTCTGGCCGCAGGTGGTCCGCGGCCTGGCGATCCTGCTCTGTATCGTGCCGGCGGTTGGCATGGCCATGAACGGCAATGCGCCCGAGGACCTGCGCTACGCTTCCGGCCTGTTCAACCTGATGCGCAACCTGGGCGGCGCCATCGGCATCGCGCTGGTCAACACCTGGCTGATCGACTTTTCCCGCGCCCACGCCGCGACCCTCAGCGCCGGCCTCGGCCGCGCGCCCGATCACGCCCGCGCGGTCATCCAGGGCCTGGCGCGATACGCCGGGGGCTGGACCCCCGACGCCGGCCGTGCGCTGGGCATGGCCAAGGCCGAGTTCGGCCAGATCGTCGCCCGCCAGGCCGCCACCCTGGCCTTCGCCGACACCTACCGCCTGATGGCCTGGCTGTTCATCGCCGCCCTGGTCATCGTGCCCTTCTGCAAGCCGGCGCCCGGCGCGATCACGCCGCCGAGCGGGGAACACTGAGGCCTCTACCCAGCTGGCCGCTTGCTTTCTCTATATTTCTCGAATTATAGAAATAATGTCGCTTTTGTGGCATCATCTTGAAGCGCCTGCCCCTGCCGCAGGTCTCTGGGGGCAGCACCCATGGAAACTCAATCCGCGGTCGGCGCGCTCTCGGCGCTCGCCCATTCCGGTCGGCTCGAGGTCTTCCGCCTGCTGGTCCAGGCGGGCGCGGACGGGATGGCAGCCGGCGAGATCGCGCGCGCCACCGGCAGCCTGTCGAACACCCTGTCCACCAACCTCGGCATCCTCGCCGCCGCCGGGCTGGTCACCTCGAATCGTCAGGGCCGCTCGATCATCTACGCCGCCGGCTACGGTCAGATGCGCGAGTTGCTGGCTTTCCTCATGGAGGACTGCTGCGGCGGGAAGCCTGAAATCTGCGGTCCCCTTGCCGACCTCGCAAGCCTGCGCTGTGACGCCGAAGCCCGATCCTGCTGAGCGGAGCCAGGCCATGACCCCACGCGTCTACAACGTCCTCTTCCTCTGCACCGGCAACTCGGCGCGCTCTATCATCGCCGAAGCCCTCATGAACAAGCTCGGGGCCGGCCGGTTCATGGCCGTCTCCGCGGGCTCCATGCCGAGGGGCGAGGTCAATCCCAACGCCTTGCCCATCGTCGAGCATCTTGGGTTTTCCGCCGCCGAGTTCCGATCGAAATCCTGGGACGAGTTCGCCCTGCCGAGCGCCCCGCCGCTCGATTTCGTGATCACCGTCTGTGACAACGCCGCTGGCGAGCTCTGTCCGATCTGGCCCGGACAGCCGATGACCGCCCATTGGGGCATCCCCGATCCTGCCGCCGTGACGGGCACACCGACCGAGATCGCCCTGGCCTTCGCCGACGCCTGCCGCCAGCTCACCAGCCGGATCGACCTGTTCCTGTCGCTGCCGCTGGAGACCATCGACCGCCTGTCGCTCCAGACCAAGCTGCGGGAGATCGGCCGGACCCGCGACGAGGACGCGGCTTGACGGGAATCTCGCCCACCTCACCGGGCTTCGGCCCTAGCCTCGGCCGCCGGATCGTCGCCGAAGCCCTGGGCACAGCCTTCCTCCTGGCCATCGTGATCGGCTCGGGGATTATGGGCGAGCGGTTGGCGGGCGGAAACGTCGCCATCGCCCTGCTCGGGAATACACTGGCCACCGGCGCGGGCCTCGTGGTGCTGATCGGCATCTTCGGGCCGATCTCCGGCGCGCACTTCAACCCGGCGGTCACCCTGGCTTTCGTGGTGCGCCGGGAGATTTCCGCGCGGCTCGCCCTCATCTATGTCGCCGCGCAGATCGCCGGCGCCGTCATCGGCGTCTTCGCGGCCCATGCCATGTTCGCCGAGCCTATCCTGCAGGTTTCGACTAGGCTCCGCGACGGACCGGCTCAGGGCTGGTCGGAGTTCGTGGCCACCTTCGGCCTGCTTGGCGTCATCCTCGGGACGTCGCGCGCCCGGCCGGAATTCACCCCCGTCGCGGTCGGGCTCTACATCACCGCGGCCTACTGGTTCACATCCTCGACCTCGTTCGCGAACCCGGCGGTCACACTGGCCCGCAGTCTCTCCAACACCTTCGCCGGCATCGCCCCGTCGTCGGCGCCCCTGTTCATAGCCTGCCAAATAGGCGGCGCCCTGGCCGCCGTCGCGGTTTTTGGATGGTTGCTTCGCCCATCCGCCTCGAACCGCTGCTGAGCGCGTGCATCCGAGACCAAGAAACTTGACATCCACTTGAACTTGTGTTCTTGTTTTGTTCATGTCGTCGCTCGCGGACATCGCCGAGAAGCACGCCCGCATTCTGGGGGAGCTGGCCGAGTTCGGCTTGAACCTGGCGCGCAAGCTCCACGACCAGGGCATGGCCGCCGAAACGCCGCAGGAGACCGCCGATCTGGCCCGCGCCTTCCACAGCGTCTCGCGCTCGGTGCGCCAGACCCTGGCGTTGGAGGCCCGCCTGGCGCGCGACGCGCGGCTGCAGGACGATGCGGACCGCGCCGAGGCCGGGCGGCTGGAGCACAACGCCTGGCTGCGCGCCGATGAAGATGCCAAGGCGCCGACCAACGACCGCAAGAACCGCATCGGCGCCGTCGTGCAGCGCCTGATCCAGGCGGAGTACGAGGACGAAGACGAGGCCGAGCGGCTCTGCGACGAGGCCTACGACCGGATTATCGAGGACGCCCGCACCCCCGACTTCCTCGACCACGCCATCGACGACCAGATCGCCCGCCTCTGCAAGGACTTCGGCCTGCCGCTGCCGCCCAGACCCATCGCGCGGCTGCCCGAGCGGTCTTGCCAGACCGCCGCCACGCCGCGCAATCCGCAAGCCCCGCCGCTACCGCCCTGACCGCCGCCGTGTAGAATGTGGTTCTCCAAACGCAGGGAATCACATGTCGATCGTTCTCGATTCCATCGACCGGCGTATATTGCGGGAGCTGCAGGCCGACGCCACCGTGCCGATCGCTGAGCTGGCGGAGCGCGCCGGCCTGTCGCAGACGCCGTGCTGGAAGCGCGTGAAACGTCTCACCGACGCCGGCGTCATCGAGCGCCGCGTGGCGATCCTCGACCGCGAGCAGCTGAATCTCGGCCTGGTGGTGTTCGTCTCCATCCGCACCAGCCGCCACGACGAGGACTGGCTGACCGCCTTCGCCAAGGGCGCCGCGGGCCTGCCCGAGGTCGTCGAATTCTACCGGATGTCCGGCGAGACCGACTATCTGCTGAAGGTCGTGGTCCGCGACATCGCCGCCTACGACGCCTTCTACAAGCGCCTGATCGCCGCGGCGCCGCTGCAGGACGTCTCCTCCTCCTTCGCCATGGAACAGATCAAGTTCACGACCGCCTTGCCGATCTAGCCGCCGGTTGACGTCCCTCTGTTGATTTCCGCCTGTTGACTTACCCGGCTCCAACGCCGCCAAATTCGCACAACAAAAAAAGACGTTTCGGGAGGATGCGGTGACGGATTGGACCTTCGCGGATGTGTGGGAGGCGATCGCCGCCGTCCAGCCGGACCTGCCCGCCCACATCCAGGGCGAGCGCGTTATCACCTGGGGTGAGTTCGACGCGCGATCCGATGCGCTGGCCGCCCACTTCATCGCCCAGGGCCTGACCCATCAGGGCAAGGTCGCGGCCTTCCTCTACAACGGTCCGGAGTACCTTGAGAGCTACCACGCCGCCTTCAAGGGTGGCTTCGCGCCGGTCAACACCAACTACCGCTACGGGCCGGAAGAGCTTTTCTACCTGTTCGACAACGCCGACGCCCAGGCCGTGGTCTTCCACTCAGGCTTCACCGAGGTGCTGGAAAAGATCCGCGGCCGCCTGCCCGGCGTGAAGGCCTGGGTCGCCGTGGCCGAGCCCGGCCATCCGGTCCCCGCCTGGGCCTCCGACTATGAGGCCATCGTCGCGGCGACGCCGGCCAACCGACCGGTGAAGGCGCCCTGGGGCCGCTCCGGCGACGACCTGCTGCTGCTCTACACCGGCGGCACCACCGGCATGCCGAAGGGGGTGATGTGGGCGCAGGACGACCTGTTCAACGTGCTGGGCGCCGGCGGCAACGCCATGCTGGGCATCGCGCCCGCGACCTCCCTCGAAGAGCTGGTGGCCCGCATCCAGTCGCCGGAGCACCTGCGGCCGACCTCGCTGATCGCGTGCCCGCTGATGCACGGCACCGGGCAGTTCTCGAACCTGATCTGTTTCAACGCCGGCGGCACGGCTGCCACCCTGCCGTCACGCAAGTTCAACGCCATGGAGCTCTGGGACGAGACCGACCGCATCGGGGCCAGCGCCGTGGTGCTGGTGGGCCTGGCCTTCTCGACGCCGATGCTGGAGGCGCTGGAGGCCAACCCCGGCCGTTGGCATCTCTCGACAGTGCGCTCGATGAGCTCGTCCGGCTCCATGTGGAGCCAGGAGAACAAGCAGGGCCTGTTGAGCCATGCCAAAAACGCCATGATCTTCGACAGCTTCGGCTCATCCGAGGCCGTGGGCCTGGGCGTCTCGGCCTCGGCCCCCGGCGCGGAGGCCAAGACGGCGGCCTTCACGCCGGGCCCCAACTGCGTGCTGTTTACCGAGGATGGCCGGCGTGTTGAAGCGGGCTCCGGCGAGCGCGGCCTGGTCGCCGTCAGCGGGCTGCTGCCGCGCGGCTACTACAAGGACCCCGAAAAGACCGCCAAGACCTTCCGCACTTTCGAGGGCGTCACCTGGAGCGTGCCCGGCGACTGGGCGGAGCTGAACGCCGATGGCACCCTGAAGCTGCTCGGCCGGGGCTCGGTCTGCATCAACACCGGCGGCGAGAAGGTCTTCCCCGAGGAGGTCGAGGAGGCGCTCAAGACCCATGCCGTGGTCCGCGACGCGGTGGTGGTCGGTCTGCCCGATCCGCGCTTCGGCGAGCGCATCTGCGCGGTGGTCGAGACCGACGGCGCGGCCCGGCCGACGCTCGCCGAACTCTCCGAGCACGTCCGCCAGACGCTGGCCGGCTACAAGGCGCCGCGCGACCTGGTGCTGGTCGACTCGATCGGCCGGGCGCCCAACGGCAAGGTCGATTACAAGGCCATCAAGGACCGCGCCGTCTCGGCGCTGGCGGCGACCGCCTAGGTGTCCTCGGCCGAGATCTGGCAATGGTCGGCGGTCGAGACCGCGCGGGCGATCCGCGAGGGCCGTCTGTCCTCGGCCGAGGTTGTCACGGCGCACACCCGGCGCCTCCACGCCGCCAACCCGGCGATCAACGCCGTCGTCGTCGACCTGACCGACCAAGCCCTGAAGGCCGCCAAAGCCGCCGATGAGGCTCAGGCCCGCGGCGACGATCTGGGCCTGCTGCACGGGGTCCCGATCACGCTGAAGATCAACATCGACGTGGAAGGCCAGGCCAACTCCAACGGCGTCGCCGGGCTCGCGGACAACATCGCGGCGGGCGACTCGCCGGTCACGGCGAACTTCAGGAAGGCCGGCGCGGTCCTGCTGGGCCTGACCAACACGCCGGAGTTCTCGCTGCGGGGGTTCACCGACAATCCGCTGCACGGCCTGACGCTGAACCCCTGGGATGCGGCGATCACCTGCGGCGGCTCCTCGGGTGGCGCGGCGGCCTCGGTCGCTTCCGGCATCGGCGCCATCGCCCATGGCAACGACATCGGTGGCTCGCTCCGCTGCCCCGCCGCCTTCAACGGTGTCTCGACGATCAAGCCCACGCAGGGCCGCGTGCCCGCCTTCAACCCCAGCGCCCCGGTCGAACGCCCGCTGATGGCCCAGCTGATGTCCACGCAAGGTCCGCTGGCCCGCGAGGTCGCCGATGTGCGGCTGGGACTCGAGGCCATGAGCCGGCGGGACCCGCGCGACACTTGGTGGGTCCCCGCCCCGCTCCGCGGCCCCATGGCGCCCGCCCCGATCAAGGTGGCCATCGCCAATATCCCATCGGACCTTGAGACCGACCCGGAGGTCATGGCCCTGCTCGCCCAGGCCGCCGGCTATCTCACCGACGCGGGCTACGCGGTTTGCGAGGTCGAGACGCCCGACATCTCCGCGACCTGGCAGGTCTGGTGCAACCTGATCGCCACTGAGATCGAGGTCCTGCAGGCCGCCCAGATGCGCGACCTCGGCAGCCCCGACTTCGTCCAGGCGCTGGACGGCCTCATCCGGATGGCCACGATCCTCGACGGCGAGGGCTATATGCGCGCCATCGCCCAGCGCTCGCGGCTGTTGCGCGACTGGCTGACGTTCCTGGAGGACTGGCCGTTGATCCTGGCGCCGGTCTCGGTGCGCCGCACGCCGGGCGTCAACGCCGACCTGGGCGGCGACGCGGCGTTGCGTCAGTTCTTCTGGAACGACACCCGCTTCGTCTCGGCGATCAGTGTGCTCGGCCTGCCCGTCGCGGTGACGCCGGTCGGGTTGCTGGAAGGCCATCCGGTCGGCGCGCAGATCATCGGTACACGCTTCCGCGAGGACCTCTGCCTGGACGCGGCGGCGGCCATCGAGGCGCGCGTCGGCGTCATGGCGCACGGCCTCTGGGCCCGATAAACGGGCTCAGACGTCCTTGAGGGTGCGGACGAAATCCACCAGGGCGGCCCGTGGCGCGCCGCGCGGCAGGCGCGAGAAAGCCCGCAGCAGCTCCAGGGCGCCGGGCTCCGACAGCAGGCCCGCGACCTCGTCGATGGCGCCGGCGGCCGGATTGACCTCGCCGAACATCTCGGCGACCGGCGCGTCGAGGGTCGTGGCGATCCGCGACAGCATCGAGGCGCTGACCCGGTTGGCGCCGCGCTCGTACTTCTGGATCTGTTGGAAGGTCACGCCGGCGGCCTCGGCCAGCGACTGCTGGGACAGGCCACGGACCTTGCGCAGCAGGCGGATTCGCGCGCCCACGGCGATATCGATCGGGTCGGCCAACGTTTCGGGACTACGCGCCATCGGTCAGCTGGCCTGCCGGCTGGGGCCGTCGGCCGGCGGAACCCACTCTGCCTGTCCCAGCTCTTGATCGGTGATCAGGTAGCAAGCCTCGGCGATGGTGATTCCCACCGCGCGTCTCAGTTGACCCATTGCCGGGACCTCTCGTTCGAGCGCCATCAACTCTTCCTCGTAAGAGGTCAGAATTTCCACCAGATTTTGAGCGAGGACTCGCGTCCGATCCGCATCTGACTGGCTCATGTCACCCCCCAGCAACCCGCGCGAACCTTGAGCATTGGACGGACGAAAGCAAGGCGTTGCACGCATCAGGCGCATTCTCCGCGCGGACCATGTGACGCACCTGCTGATCAATGATCACCTAAGCGACCGATATCAGTGGGATTCCCGCGTCACGTCGGCCGGCGATTTGCCCACCAGGAAGTCGAGATCGACGCCTGTATCGGCCTGCAGCACGGTGTCGATGTAGAGCCTGTACCAGCCCCGAACGTACTTCGACGGCTGGCGGGCGGCCTCCCAGGCGGCGCGGCGGCGGGCGAGTTCGTCCGCGTCGACCAACAGCTCCAGCGAACGGTTCGGCCCGTCGAAGGCGATCTCGTCGCCGTTCCGGACCAGCGCCAGCGGCCCGCCGGCCTCGGCTTCCGGCGCGACGTGCAGGATCACCGTGCCATAGGCCGTGCCGCTCATCCGGGCGTCGGAAATGCGGACCATGTCGGTCACGCCCTTGGCCAGCAACTTCGGCGGCAGGCCCATGTTGCCGACCTCCGGCATCCCCGGATAGCCCTTGGGTCCACAGCCCTTCAACACCAGGATCGAGGTCTCATCGACCTCCAGGTCCGGGTGGTCGATGCGCGCGTGGTAGTCCTCGATGTCCTCGAAGACGACGGCCTTGCCGCGGTGGGTCAACAGCGAAGGCGTCGCCGCGCTGGGCTTCAGGATCGCGCCCTGCGGGCAGAGGTTGCCCTTCAGCACCCAGACGCCGGACGAGGGCCCCACGGGCGCCTCCAGCGAGCCGATCACGTCGCGGTTCCAGACCTTGGCGGCGTCGGCGATCTCGCCCTGTGTCCGGCCGGACACCGTCACCGCGTCTCGGCGGTAAAGCGGCCCCAGTTCCTTCGCCACCGCCGGCGCGCCGCCCGCGTAGCAGAAGTCCTCCATCAGGTATTTTCCCGACGGCATCAGGTTGACCAGCAGCGGCGCATCGCGGGCGATCTCGTCGAAATCTCTCAGGGTCAGCGGCACGCCAAGCCGGCCGGCGAGCGCCAGCAGGTGGACCACGGCATTGGTCGAGCCGCCGATCGCCGCGTGCATCAGGATCGCGTTCTCGAAGGCCTCCCGCGTCATGATGTCAGACGGCTTCACGTCGTCCTTCACCAGCTGGACAATGCGGTTGCCGCTCATGTGGGCCAGCACCTTGCGGCGTGAATCCACCGCCGGCAGGGCCGCGTTCATCGGCAGCGAAATGCCCAGCGCCTCGGTCAGGCTCGACATGGTCGAGGCGGTGCCCATGGTGTTGCAGGACCCCGCCGACCGGCTCATCCCGGACTCCGCCCCCATGAACTCGTCCAGGCTCATCTCGCCGGCCCGCACGGCCTCGGAGAACCGCCAGACGTCGGTGCCGGAGCCGATGTCGCGGCCCTCGAACTTGCCGTTCAGCATCGGCCCGCCTGAGACGAAGATCGCCGGCAGATCGACGCTGGCCGCGCCCATCAGCAGGCCCGGCGTGGTCTTGTCGCAGGCGCCCATCAGCACGACCCCGTCGATGGGATTGGCGCGGATCGACTCCTCGACCTCCATTGCCAGGAGGTTGCGGAACAGCATCGCCGTCGGCCGCATCTGGGTCTCGGGCAGCGACATGGCCGGGAACTCGATCGGCACGCCGCCAGCCTCCCAGACCCCGCGCTTCACATAGTCGGCAAGGTCGCGAAGGCCGATCTGGCAGGTGACCAGCTCCGACCAGGTGTTGGCGATGCCGATGATCGGCCGACCGTCGAAGACGTGGTCCGGCAGACCGGTCGCCTTGATCCAGCTTCGGTGAATGAAGCCGTCCTTGTCGTGTTTGCCATAGCTCTTCGCGCTGCGCAGGGGTGGTTTGGCCATGGCGCTACCTCACCCTTCAAACAGCGGCAGCGCCAGCCCTTTCACGCCGGTTTCGATGGCGAACAGACCGCCGGCGATCGGCTGTTGGGCGCGCGCTTGCGGCGTCAGGTCGTCCCAGGCGCTGGTCACATAGAGCGTGGTCAGGTCGCCGCCGCCGAAGGCGCAGCTGGTGGGCTGCTGGACCGGCATCCTGATCGTCATGTCAACGCGGCCCGCCGGCGTATAGCGCACGACCTCCCAGCCGCCCCACTGGGCGTTCCAGAGGTAGCCATGGGCGTCCACCGCCGAGCCGTCGGGACTCCCCGGCTGCCCAGCGGTGTGGGCGAAGCGGCTGATCTTGGTGAAGTCGGCGACCTGGTGGGCGAAGATCGTCTGCAGGCTGCTGTCGGCCATGTAGAGCGTCTTCCTGTCGGCGCTCATGGAGATGGTGTTGGGGATGTGAATCCCCTCCAGCATCCGCTCGGTATGCAGGTCCGGCGTCGTGCGGAAGACCGCGCCCGGCCGCTTGCCGCCGTTGTCGTCCATGGTCGACCACCAGAAATTGCCGTCGAGGTCGATCTTCCCGTCGTTGGTGCGGAAACCTTCCGGCAGGGCGAAGGGGCGCAGCATCTCGACCGTGCCGGCTGCTGGATCGCAGGCCGCCAGGCCTTTCTCGGTGGCCAGCAGCAGACCGCCCTGGCTGCGCGGCGCCGCGGCGCTGGCCCGGAACGGCAGGTCGAAGGACCCGCTGTCCTCGGTCTTGGGCTCGTACCAGGCGAGCCGCTTACCTTTGATATCGAACCAGTAAAGCCGGCCCTCGAGCGGCGACCAGCAAGGGCCTTCTCCCAGCTGGTCCTGGGCATTCACAACGCAACGCACGTCCATCGACGTCTCCGATCCGAACCGCGGCGTTTCCTAGCCTATTCGCGCCGGGCCGTAGAGGCCGATGGTCAGCGAGGCAGTTTCGAGGCGCCCATCAGGGCCTCGTCGACGGCGCGAGCACATTGCCGCCCCTCGCGGATCGCCCAGACCACCAGGGACTGGCCGCGCCGCATGTCGCCGCACGAGAAGATGTTGCGCACCGAGGTCTGGTAGTTGGCGACATCGGCCGCGACATTGCCGCGCGGATCGAGGTCGACCCCGGCGCTTTCCACCAGTCCCGGGACGCGGGGGCCGGTGAAGCCCATGGCCAGCAACACCAGATCGGCCTTCAGCATGAAGGTCGAGCCTGCGACCTCCTGCATCTTCGTCCGGCCGTCGTCGCCCTTGACCCATTCCAGGCGGACGCACTCGAGGCCGGTGATCTGGCCGTCCTTGCCGACGGCGCGCCGGGTGCCGACGGCGAAATCGCGCTCGCAGCCCTCCTCCTGGCTGGACGAGGTGCGCATCTTCAGCGGCCAGTCGGGCCAGGTCATGGCCTTGTTCTCATGCGCCGGCGGCTGCGGCATGATCTCGAGCTGGGTGACCGAAGCCGCACCGTGGCGGTTGGAGGTGCCGATGCAGTCCGACCCGGTGTCGCCACCACCGATCACCACCACATGTTTGCCGGCCGCCGACAGCGTGCCCTGCGGCGCCGCGACGGCTTCGGGGTCGCCGGCGTTGCGCTTGTTCTGCTGGGTAAGGAATTCCATGGCGTAATGCACGCCGCTGAGCTCGCGGCCGGGAACCTCCAGGTCACGCCCCTGCTCGGCCCCGCCGGCCATCACCAGCACATCGTAGTCGTCCAGCAACCGCTGCACCGAGACCGTGACGCCCACCTCGAAGCCGGTGCGGAAGATCACGCCCTCGGCTTCCATCTGCCGGATCCGCCGATCGATCAGATGTTTTTCCATCTTGAAGTCGGGGATGCCGTAACGCAGCAGGCCGCCGACCCGGTCGGACTTCTCGAACACCGTGGGCGCGTGCCCGGCGCGGGCCAACTGCTGGGCGCAGGCCAGGCCCGCGGGCCCGGATCCCACCACCGCGACCCGCTTGCCGGTGCCGCGTGGCGACATCTGCGGCGTGATCCAGCCCTCGTCCCATCCACGGTCGACGATCTGGCACTCGATGGTCTTGATGGTCACCGGCGTGTCCGGGATGTTCAGGGTGCACGACGCCTCGCAGGGCGCGGGGCAGACGCGGCCGGTGAACTCCGGGAAGTTGTTGGTCGACTGCAGGTTCTCCAGCGCGGCCTTCCACTGGTCGCGGTAGACCAGATTGTTGAAGTCCGGGATCTGATTGTTGACCGGGCAGCCCTGGTGGCAGAACGGAATCCCGCAGTCCATGCAGCGCGCGGCCTGCTTCGCCACCTCGGGCGCCGGCAAGGGCTGGACGAACTCCTTCCAGGTCTTCAGGCGCGCGTCTACCTTGTCGTAGGTGCGGTCGCGGCGTTCGATCTCAAGGAAGCCGGTGGGCTTGCCCATCGGGTGATCTCCGGAACTGACTTGGACTATTCCGCAGCGACGGCGGGCGCCGTCGTGCGGTGGGCGACGAGCGCCGTGAGCGCGTTCTTGTAGTCGATGGGCATCACCTTCACGAACGAACCCAGCGCCTGATCCCAATTGGCCAGGATCTCGGCGGCGCGCGCGCTCTTGGTGTGCAGGTGGTGGCGCTCGATCAGGATGCGCAGGCGCTCGGCGTCGAAGCCCAGCATATCGCCCATGCCGTTGTTCTCGACGGAGATGGAACGCTGGCTGGGACGCCCCGCCTCATCGCCACCGCTGGCCGAAGCCACCGGGCCGAGTTCGACCATCGCCTTGTTGCAAAGCTGATCGAAGCGGCCTGCCGGGTCGTAGACATAGGCCACGCCGCCGCTCATGCCGGCGGCGAAGTTGCGGCCTGTGTCGCCGAGCACCACGACGACGCCACCGGTCATATATTCGCAGCCATGGTCGCCCAGGCCCTCGACCACCGTCACCGCGCCGGAGTTGCGCACGGCGAAGCGTTCGCCGGCCACGCCTTCGAAGTAGGCCTCACCGGCGATGGCGCCATAGAGGACCGTATTGCCGACGATGATGTTGCGGGTGGGCTCGCGCCGGGCTTCCGGCGGCTGGCGGACGATGACGCGGCCGCCGGACAGGCCCTTGCCCACGTAGTCGTTGGCGTCACCGATCAAGTCCAGCGACACCCCGCGCGCGGCGAAGGCGCCGAAGCTCTGACCGGCATTGCCCTTGAAGGTGAGCGATATGGTGTCGTCGGGGAGGCCCGCGTGTCCGTAGCGGCGCGCCACCTCGCCGGACAGCATGGCGCCGATGGTGCGATTGACGTTGCGCACGGCGTAGTGGCCGCGAACGGGCTTGCCGTCGTCGAGCGCAGCCTTGGCGTCGGCGATCAGGGTGTTGTCCAGCGCCTTGCCGAGACCGTGGTCCTGGCGGTCCTGATTCCAGAGGCCCTTGGCGCTCTCGGCCGGAACCGAATGCAGGATGCGGCTCAGGTCCACGCCCTGCGCCTTCCAGTGCTCCAGCGCCGGGTTGAGATCGATGCGGTCGACGCGGCCGATCATCGCGTTGACCGTCGCAAAGCCCATCTCGGCCATGATCTCGCGAAGTTCTTCAGCCACGAAGAAGAAGAAGTTGATCACATGCTCGGGCTGGCCGGTGAAACGCGCGCGCAGCACCGGATCCTGGGTCGCGACACCCACCGGGCAGGTGTTGAGGTGGCACTTGCGCATCATGATGCAGCCGGCGGCGATCAGCGGCGCTGTGGCGAAGCCGAACTCGTCGGCGCCCAGCAGGGCGCCGATGGCGACGTCGCGGCCGGTGCGCAGACCTCCGTCCACCTGAACACTGATGCGGGTGCGCAGGCCGTTGAGCAGCAGGGTCTGCTGGGTCTCGGCCAGGCCGATCTCCCAGGGCGAGCCGGCGTGGGTCAGTGAGGTCAGCGGCGAGGCGCCGGTGCCGCCTTCGAAGCCGGAGATCGTGACGTGGTCCGCGCGGGCCTTGGCGACGCCGGCGGCGACCGTGCCGACGCCGACCTCAGAGACCAGTTTCACTGATATTCTGGCCTTTTGGTTCACGTTCTTCAGGTCGTGAATGAGCTGCGCCAGGTCCTCGATCGAATAGATGTCGTGGTGCGGCGGCGGGCTGATCAGGCCGACGCCCGGTGTCGAATGGCGGACGCGGGCGATGTTGGCGTCGACCTTGTGTCCGGGCAGTTGGCCGCCCTCGCCAGGCTTGGCGCCCTGGGCCATCTTGATCTGGATGTCGTCGGCGTTGACCAGGTATTCGGTCGTCACGCCAAAGCGCCCGGAGGCCACCTGCTTGATGGCCGAGCGCATGGAGTCGCCATTCGGCAGCGGCTTGTAGCGGTCGGACTCCTCGCCGCCTTCGCCGGTGTTCGACCGGCCGCCGATGCGGTTCATGGCGATGGCCAGCGTGGTGTGCGCCTCGCGGCTGATCGAGCCGAAGCTCATGGCGCCAGTGGAGAAGCGCTTGACGATCTCGGCTGCCGGCTCGACGTCCTCAATGGGGATCGGGCCACCTTCGCCGGGCTTCAGATGCATCAGGCCGCGCAGTGTCAGCAGGCGCTCGGACTGCTCGTTGATGGTTGCGGCGAAGGTGCGATAGGCGTCCGGCAGGTTGCCGCGCACCGCATGCTGCAGATTGGAGACCGACTCCGGCGTCCAGGCGTGGGTTTCCCCGCGCAGGCGCCAGGCGTACTGGCCGCCGACGTCCAGCATCGTCTCGTAGATCGGGTTGTCGCCGTAGGCGTCACGGTGGCGGCGGACGGCCTCGCCCGCGACCTCGGCCAGGCCGACCCCCTCGATCACCGAAGCGGTGCCGGTGAAGTACTTCTCGATCAGGGCCGACGACAGGCCGACAGCGTCGAAGATCTGGGCGCCGCAGTAGGACTGGTAGGTGGAGATGCCCATCTTGGACATCACCTTGAGCACGCCCTTGCCGATGGCCTTGATGTAGTTCTTGCGGACCTCATAGGCGGTCTGCGGAAGGCCGTTCTGAGTGCGCAGCGCTTCCAGCGTCTGGAAGGCGAGATAGGGGTTCACGGCCTCGGCGCCATAGCCCGCCAGAACGCAGAAATGGTGCACCTCGCGCGCTTCACCGGTCTCGATGACGAGGCCGGTCTGCATGCGCAGGCCCTGGCGGATCAGGTGGTGGTGCACGGCCGCGGTGGCCAGCGCCGCCGGGATCGGCGCGCGGTCCGGCCCTGTCGCCCGATCCGACAGGATCAGGATGTTCATGTCGGCGAGCACCGCGTCGGTGGCTTCCCGGCACAGCCGCTCAATCGCGCCCTCAAGGCCGTTGGCCCCTTCGGCGGCGGGCCAGGTGGTGTCCAGGGTGGCGGTGCGGAAGGCCCCGTCCAGCAACTCGTGGATCGCGCGGATCTTGGCCAGGTCCTCATCGGTGAGGATCGGCTGGGCGACTTCCAGGCGCTTGTGGGTGCCGGCCTGCCGGCCGAGCAGGTTCGGTCGCGGCCCGATCATCGAGACCAGGCTCATCACCAACTCCTCGCGGATCGGGTCGATGGGCGGGTTGGTGACCTGGGCGAAGTTCTGCTTGAAATATTCGTAGAGCAGCTTGGGCCGACGCGAGAGCACGGCGATCGGCGTGTCGGAGCCCATGGAGCCCAGCGGGTCCTCGCCGGTCCTGGCCATGGGTTCGAGGAAGAACTGCAGATCTTCCTGGGTGTAGCCGAACGCCTGCTGGCGATCGAGCAGGGTCGCCGGATCGTTGGAGACCGGCGGCGTCTCGGGCTCTTCGGCGAGCGCCAGTTCCTCAAGCTTGAACTGGGTTTCGGCCAGCCACTCCTCATAGGGGGCGGCTTCAGAGAGCGACCGCTTGATCTCCTCGTCCTCGATGATGCGGCCTTGTTCCATGTCGATCAGCAGCATCTTGCCGGGCTGCAAACGCCACTTGCGGGTGATCCGCTCCTCGGGAATGTCGAGGACGCCGACCTCTGAGGCCATGATCACATGGTCCTCGTCGGTGATGATGAAGCGCGCCGGCCGCAGGCCGTTGCGGTCCAGCGTCGCGCCGATCTGACGGCCGTCGGTAAACGCCACCGCGGCGGGGCCGTCCCACGGCTCCATCAGGGCTGCGTGATATTCGTAGAAGGCGCGGCGCTGGGTATCCATCAGCGGGTTGCCGGCCCAGGCCTCGGGCATCAGCATCATCACCGCCTGGGCGAGCGGATAGCCGCCGGCGACCAGCAGTTCCAGCGCGTTGTCGAGGCAGGCGGTGTCGGACTGGCCGTGCGGGATCAGCGGCCACATCTTGTTGAGGTCGGGCCCCAGAAGATCGCTCTCCAGGGTGCGCCGGCGCGCGTTCATCCAGTTGACGTTGCCGCGCACGGTATTGATCTCGCCGTTGTGGGCGATGAACCGATAGGGGTGCGCCAGGCGCCACGACGGGAAGGTGTTGGTCGAGAACCGCTGGTGAACGAGGGCCAGGGCCGACTCCGCCAGGGGATCGGTCAGGTCCTTGTAAAAGGTCCCCACCTGGCCGGCGAGCAGCAGGCCCTTGTAGACCACCGTCCGGGTGGACATCGACGGGATGTAAAGCTCGGTCAGGCCCGGCAGGTTCTTCTTCGCCGCCAGTTCCCGCAGCGGGTTCTGGGTCTGCTTGCGGACCGCCAGGAGCTTGCGCTCATGGGCGTCCTGGTCGCGGATGTTGGGGCCCCGGCCGATGATCGCCTGGCAGATCACCGGCATCTGGGCCAGCACCGCTTCGCCCAGACCGGTGGTGTCCACCGGCACGTCGCGCCAGCCGATCAGCGGCTGCTTCTCGACAAGCAGGAAGTGTTCGAGCTGCGCCATGCCCATCTCGCGCGCGAGCTCATCGCGCGGCAGGAAGCACATGGCCACGGCGTATTCGCCGGCCGGCGGCAGGTCGACGCCCTCGCCCTTCGCCCAGGCGGCCAGGAGGTTGTGCGGAATCTGGATCAGGCAGCCCGCGCCATCGCCGACCAGCGGGTCCGCGCCCACGGCGCCGCGGTGATCGAGGTTGACCAGGATCTGCAGGCCGCACTGGATCACCTCGTGCGATTTGCGCCCCTTGATATTGGCCACAAAGCCCACGCCGCACGAGTCATGCTCGTTCGCCGGATCGTACAGTCCTTGCTTCGGGGGAAACCCCATCTCGTCCTCGTAAACCGGGTCCCTAGAGCAGGGGCCAAATACGCACGCTGAAACGCGGCCGGACCTCACATTCTTGAGAGGTCGGTCGTGTTCCGGGGCATTTACCCGGCAAGATCGCCCCTTGTCGATGGTCAGAAAGCTATGGTCGTGGAAGAATTTTCTAATGCCCCCGGACGGGCGCCTAGGGCGCCGTCACCATCGCCTTACCCGCACAGCCGATCCAGCCACCGCCGGCGCGGCGGTAGACCATCGGCGCATAGGCGCCGGGCGCGATCGTCTTGATGAAGAAGGTCCCGACGAAGCCGCTCTCCGCACCGGTCGGGTTCTTGAAATAAGCCGCCACGTCCGGGCGCTTCTTGTCCATCTTCATCGCGCCGGCCACGGACCCGGCCGCGCCCTTCAGCACGATCAGGCCGTCCGGCGAGGTCACCTGGGTCCCAAGCTCCGACAGCCAGCCTGACACCAAGAGGGTCGCTTCCCCGTTCAGGCCCGGCGTCAAGGTCGCGACCTCCACGTTGCAATTCCCGGACGGCGCGGCGGCGGCCAGGATGGCGACAGTCTTGGCGTCCGGCGTCGCCAAGGAGGGCAGAGCCGGCGCGGCGGATGGGTGACCGGCCGGCGTGGCCCGCGCCAGGACCCGATCGATGCGCGCGGTGGCGACCGCCGATGGCGGCGGCCCCTCGCCTAGCCCCAGGCGCAGCCCCGCTTCGATCACCTCGAGGATGACGATGTCGGGCTTGTAGCGTTCGATCAGATCCGGCCGCCAGAAGCCGTCCTGGTTATGGCTGAGGATGATCCGGCTGAAGTGCTGATAGAGGAACGGCATCAGCTCGTTGGAGAACGAGTCCCGCGTCATCATCAGGACGGGCTTGCCGACCTGCCCGGTCTCGACGACCTGCGGCCCGGTCCAATCGGTCTTGGGACTGAGGTAGGCGGTGGCGATGGCCACGCCGCCCGTGCGGTCTTCGATGTGCGGGAAGTCCAGGTGGACGAAGCTCGACACGCCCAGCATCAACGCCAGGTCGCGGGGACCGCGCTCAGGCCGGAAGTCGGTCTGGCGGAAGGCCGACAGGGGTTTCGGACCCTCCGCAGTCAAACCCATGTCGTGCAGCTGGGTCATCAGCGCGGCGTAGCCGGCATAGGCGCCATAGCCGGTCCAGTGGGTGTCATGGCGGCTGAAGGTCTTCTGGCCGGCGTTCGTGGCCGCGGCGAGCTGTGGATAGAGATAGAGCACCTCGCCCGCGCCGCTGGCCTCGGCGAGCTTCGGGAGCATGAGCGTCGGTCGTTCCGGGCTCGGCCCGGAGTACCAGGCCGGACCATGCTGCGGGTAGATGACCTCCTTGGCGGGAGGCGTCACGACGAGGTAGCGCGCGCCGTGGGCCCGCACGAACGCGTCGCGACCGGCGAGCGTGATCAGCCACTGCCGTATCTCGGGGCCGACCATGGCGGGCTCTGCCCGCGCCGAGCCCAAATGGGTGTCGTCGTCGAAGAACAGCCAGCCGTCGCGCCCAACGATCACGCGCTTGGAGCCGCTGACGCCGACCAGCATCCGCAGCCGGTTCAGAGCGCCGATCAGATGCGGGCGAGCCGGGAAATGGTCAGCCACATAGGCGTCGGTCGCCTTGCGGAAGGCGCCTATGTCCAGCAGGCGCGTCGGCCAAACAGGTCTGGCGGCCAGCACGCGGTTTTCCTGGATGTCGGGCGCCTTGACCGCCAATGGCGCCAGCCACGCGGCCGCCATCAGGACCGCGATGGTCCCGATCAGCAGGCGCCAGTGGAGACGTGAGGCCAGCACCGGTCAGAACCTGAAATAGAGGAAGGGGTTGAGGGTTGAACCCACCAGGATCGCGATCGAGATCACGAAGCCTACGGCCAGCACCGGGATCGGCAGGGCGTGGACGCTGCGGGTCTGCAGGCGGCCGGGCAGATCGGGCCTCGGCGGCTCGGCGCGCGGCGCGCGCAGGCGCTCCATCAGCGCCGGCAGCAGGGGCATGGCCAGGACCGAGCCTACGGCCAGGGCGCTGAAGGTCTGGGCGTTCAGGAGGATCGCCAGACCGGCGTCGGTCGACAGGGGCCCGAGCGGATGAGCCATGATTGCAAGGAAACCCAGGGCCTGGGGCAGGCTGTCGGCGCGGAAAAACACCCAGCCCACCATGACCACGACGATGGCATAGGCGTGCCGCACCGGCCGGGGCGCGCGGTCCAGCAGGCCGCCCAGGCCGAAGCGTTCCAGCATCAGGAAGGCGCCGTGATAGAGGCCCCAGACGATGAACCGCCAGGCCGCCCCGTGCCAAAGGCCGGTCAGGAAGAACACGATCAGCAGGTTGCGCACGGTCTGCGCCAGGCCATGCCGGTTGCCGCCCAGGGGGATGTAGACGTAGTCGCGGAACCAGGACGACAGGCTCATGTGCCAGCGCCGCCAAAAGTCGGTGATCGACTGAGCGACGTAAGGGTAGTCGAAGTTCTTCGGGAAGGTGAAGCCGAGCAGGAAGGCCAGGCCAATCGCCATGTTCGAATAGCCGCAGAAGTCGAAGTAGATCTGCAAGGTGTAGGCCCAGATCCCCAGCCAGGCCGCGCCTGAGGCCAGGTGGGCGAGATCGGCGGCGAAGGCGTGGTCGGCGAGCGGGGCCACGGTGTTGGCGATCAGCACCTTCTGGCACAGCCCGACGATGAAATACTGGAAGCCGAGGCCCAGGTGGGCGGTCGTCCGGCGGTCCGCGTGCATCTCGTCACGGATGTCGGCGTAGCGGACGATAGGCCCTGCGATCAGGTGCGGGAACATCAGGATGTAGGCCGCGAACCGGGTGAGATCGCGCTCCACCTTCACCGCGCCGCGGTGCACGTCGATGACATAGCTGACCAGCTGGAAGGTGAAGAAGGAGATGCCGAGCGGCAGGGTCTGATGCACCTCGGGCGCAAGCTGACGATGGGCCAGCTGGTTCACGGTATGGGCCAGGAACTCGGAATATTTGAAGAAACCCAGCACCGCGAAGTCGGCGATCACCAGGGCCGTCAGGATCGCCAGACGCCGGGGCCGGCCGGGCGTGGCGTCCACCCAGCGTGAGCCCGCGTAGTTGAGCCCGATCAGGCCCAGCAGCAGGAAGACGTAAGCCCCCTCGCCCCAGACATAGAACACCGCGCTGCCGGTCAGCAGCGCCCCGGCCCGCCAGCCCGAGACGTAGTAGCCGAGCAGGAAGACCGGCAGAAAATAGAAGATGAAGATGACCGAGCTGAAGACCACGCCCTAATCCTTGGCGGCGGCTTCGATCACGGCTTGGCGGACGGCGCCGGGGCGGCCGCCAGCGTGCTGTCCCGCCCGAGCGCGGCCGGATCGGGACTTTCGACGATGGCGATCTGGCGGATCACGAAGGCGCCGCCGGGCTTGTCCTCGATATCGAAGCGGAGCTGATCGATCACCGAGTTCGTCCAGTCCGGCGCGCCGATCGCCTGGCGGCTCATGTCGTAGACCAGGGTGGTGGTCTCGCCGACCTTGGGATCGGCGCCCGACAGCGGCTTGCCCAGGAAGTTGATCGTCTCGCTATGGCCGGGCGTCGAATAGTAGAGCGCCCCGTCCCAGGCCGAACCCGCGACCGTGCGGGTAAGGCGCACCAGCACCAGCGGATACAGCGCGCCCGGCACGTTCAGGCCCTTGGGCGAGCGGATCGTCGGGTCGGCAATGGTGACGCTGATCCCCTGGCCGGGCGCCGGCGAGATGTGGCTGCCGAGCGCGGTGAAGCCGTCCGTCGAGCCGTCGAAGGTCCAGAGCTTGGCGGTCTTCAGCGCCTTGCCGTTCAGCTCGAAGCCGCCGGTCGCAGCGTTCCACTGGACAGGGCTCGCGCGCTCGTTGGTGACGGCCACAGGCGCGGCGGGCGGCGCCTTGGCCTCTTCGACCGGCCGACGGCACGAGGCGAGCGAGACGGCGGCCGTCGCGGCCAGTGCAATCCAGAACAGGCGCTTCACCGGCGGTCTCCCCTTGCCGCGGCGCGACGGCCGCCGGAATCGATTGCAGGTTTAGCATGACCGCACGGCGCGGCCACGCGGCGCGGCGTGAAATCCCAGGGGCGAGGTCCGTTGACAGGACCGGGCGGACGCCCATCCTCACCGCCAACAAGAACGAGGGGGAACGTCGCGACATGTCGGGCGAAAGCAAGACCGCGGGCGACCGCCACATCTCCATCGACGCCGTCCGTGGGTTCGCGGTGCTGGGCATCCTGTTGATGAACATCGTCGGCATGGGTCTGCCGGCCTTCGCCTACCTCGATCCGACCTACGCGGGCGGCTCGACCGGCGCCGACCTGTGGACCTGGGCGGTCAATAATGTGCTGACCGACGGCAAGATGCGGGCGTTGTTCACCATGCTGTTCGGCGCCAGCGCGGTGCTGATCGCGGAGCGCGCCGAGGGCGGCAGGCCCGGGCCCGCGGCCACCCACTATCGCCGGATGTTCTGGCTGTTGGTGATCGGCATGGGCCACGCCTATTTCCTGTGGTGGGGAGACATCCTGGTCACCTACGCCCTGGCCGGACTGGTGATCTTCCCGTTCCGCAAGCTCAAGGCGCGCACCCAGCTGGCCATCGGCGTGGTGATTCTGGCGGCCCTGCTGGGAGTGAACCTGTTCGTCGCCGGCCAGTTGGAGGCGATGTCGGCGGCCGCCATGGCGCCGGGCGCAAGCGCCGAGGCGGTGAAGGCCTGGCAGGCGGCTTCGCAACTGGTGGCGCCGTCCAAGGCCATGGGACTGCAGGAGATCGCCGGCTACCGGGGCGGCTTCATGGACGCGCTGCGGGTGCGTGCGCTGGCCGCGCGGCTGATCCAGACCTACCTGATGCCGACGGGAGAAATACCCGAGGCGATCGGCCAGATGTTCCTCGGCATGGCCCTGTTCCGCGCCGGCTTCTTCACGCTCGGGTGGTCGAGCCGGGCCTATCGGACGACCCTGGCGGTGGGCTACCTGCTGGCCGCGCCGGCCACGGCGTGGCTCGCCTGGAAAATCCAGCAGTCGAACTTCGATCCCCTGGTGCTGAACCGTCTGGAAGCCTGGCAGCAGGTGTCGCGGCCGCTGATCGCGCTGGCCCACGCCAGCGTGCTGCTGCTGATCGTCAGGGCTGGCGGCGCGCAGGGGGTGGTGAACCGGCTGGCCGCGGCGGGCCGCATGGCCTTCAGCAACTATCTGATGACCTCGATCATCACCACGGTGGTGTTCTGCGGCTTCGGCTTCGGTCTCTACGGGCGGCTGTCGCGGTTCGGGGAGCTGGCGGTGGTGGCCGGCGTCTGGGTGTTCATCCTGATCTGGAGCCAGCCCTGGCTCGCGCGGTTCCACTATGGGCCGTTCGAATGGGCCTGGCGCTCCCTGGTCCGCTGGCGCCTGCAGCCGTTCATCCGCGCAAGGCCGGCTGCCGCGGTCGGGTAAGCCGTTTAGCTGTGGAGCCCCGCCAGGGTGCCCGCGAGCAGCCCGAACTCACGCATCGCCGGCGCGAAGTTGACGTTGTCGTGGTTGTCCCGCGTGAGCTTGATCAGGGCGAACCGCTGCAGGCGTGTCAGCCCGGCCCATTGACCAGGACTTGGCGGGGCGAGGCCCAGCGACCGGGCATAGTCGGCCACGATCGGCGGCGGACCGTCCGTTCGGTCCCAACCGCCGCAGGGCGGGTCGGCCAGGGGCTTGGCGATCTCGCCGCTGCGCAGGAAGACCAGCGCCACCAGCGCGCGCCGATAGGCGGCGATCTCGGCCGGCGCGCCGCACGCGCGGATCAGCAGGTCGTGACGATCCTGGCGGCTGAACCGGCTCCATTGACGCAGGGTCAGTTTGATTCCGCAAAGGTCGAGCTTCAGGCGCACGGCCATGGGCACGCAGCGCAGGCTGGCCACGAAGTCGCTCTCGAAGGCGAACATCTGGATGTCGTTCATCGCCGGGCCTTCCTGAGCTGTTGCAAGACTGGCTCGGCCGATCCGAGGTCGGCGCGGGCCGCGACGTCGCCGATCAGCAGGACGACCGGCCCGGAGGGCTGCGCCGCCAGCAGATCGCCGGCGAGGTGTTCCAGGGTCGTGGCGATGGCGCGGGCCTCCGGGCTTCCGGCGTTTTCCACCGCCACCGCCGGGGTCGAGGCCGCACGGCCATGGCCGATCAGCTGCTGGGCCACCGCGCCAGCCTGATCGCGGCCCATGTAGAGGGCCAACGTGGTCTGCCGGTCGGCGGCGGCCAGCCAGCCCTCCTCCAGCATCGCGCCGCTGGCCACGGTCGCGGTCGAAATCAGCAGGCGCCGCGCCTCGCCGCGGTGGGTCAGGGGAAAGCCGAACTGCGCCGCCGCGGCGCAGGCCGCCGTGACGCCGGGAACCACGTCGACCTCGACGCCGTAGCTCTGCAGGAACGCGCGCTCCTCGCCGACCCGCCCGAAGATCGACGGATCGCCGCCCTTCAGCCGAACGACCGTGAGCCCGCGTCGCGCCAGACGCAGCATCAGGCGGTTGATGGTCGACTGGGCCATGCTGGTCCGGCCGGCCCGCTTACCGGTCTGGATTTTCAGGCAATGGGCCGGGGCCAGCGCCAGGACCTCGTCGGAGATCAGGGCGTCGTAGAGCAGGGCCTGGGCGCCCTCGATGGCGCGCAGCGCGCGGACCGTCAGAAGGTCCGCCGCGCCGGGCCCGGCCCCCACCAGGCGAACGCGGCCCAGCTTCGGTTCAGGCGGCATGCCGCACCTCCGCGCCGGTTGGCGCCTTCAGAAGCCTGGCGATCTCCGGTCGGCAGGATCCGCAGTTGGAGCCGGCCCCGGTCGACTCGCCGATCGCCTCCAGGCTGTCGGCGCCCTCGGCGATGGCGGCAGCGATCCGCTGGGCGCGGACGCCGAGGCAGGCGCAGACCATCGGGCCGGCCTGGACGATCCGGCCCGGCGCGCGGCCGATCAGCAGCGCCGCGCGATCCTGGGCGCCCAGGGCCTCGGCGGCGAACAGTTCCACCAGCCAGTCGCGCGGCGGCAGCGCCCCTTGGGTCGTCGTGAACATCACCCGGTCCAGCCGCTCGCCCGCCAGATGCGCCTCGCGCAGCACGCCGGCCGAGACGTCCTCGAAGCGCAGCGGCGCGGCCGTCGCGCCGCGCGCCAGGGCCAGGCGCAGGGCCTCGCGCTCGCGCTCGTCGCCCCGCCCGGCGAACTCGTGCAGCTGGCAGCCGGTCTGCGGAATCCGCCGCCAGATCAGGTCGAGGCCGGCCGGCGCGGCCCATCCCTCACGCGCCAGGAAGAAGCCGCGCCAGGTCTCGCGATAGGGGCGGATACGGGCCGGGGTGTGCTTGAACTCCGGCTGGCCGGAGCGGGCGTCGACGCAGGCGCCGACCAGCGGGTTGGCCCGCCCCGAGGGCGCGAAGGCGGCCGTCCAGTGCATGGGCATGAACAGGTCGCCGGGCCGCTGGCGGTCGCTGAGCTGGGCGATCACCACGGCCTCGCCCTGCGCCGTCTGCACCCGGGTCAGCGCGCCGTCGGCGATACCCACCGCCTCGGCGTCGGCGGGGTGGACCTCGACAAAGGGCTCAGGCGTGTGGCGGCAAAGCTCGGGGGCGAGGCCCGTGCGGGTCAGCGTATGCCAGTGGTCGCGCACCCGGCCGGTGTTCAACGCCAGCGGATAGGCGGCATCGACCGCCACCGCCGGTCCGGCGGAACGCAGGGGCTGCATCCGCGCGCGGCCGTCCGGCGTGGCGAAACGGCCATCGGCGAAGAGCCGCGCCGTGCCGCCCGAGCCGGTCACCGGCCACTGAACAGGCTCCAGCGCGTCGTAGGCGTCCGGGGACAGCGCGGCGAGCGGGCCGAGGTTCAGAGGGCGGTCGATGTTCTCATAGGCGGTCAGGCGGGCCCACTCGCGGAACACCTGGGCCGGAGAGCGCCAGCCGAAGGCCTCGCCGTGGCCCATGGCGCTCGCCACATCGGCGATGATCCGCCAGTCGGCGCGGGCCTCGCCGGGCGGCGGCATCACGGCGCGCTGGCGCGAGATGCGGCGCTCGGAATTGGTCACCGTGCCGTCCTTCTCGCCCCAGGCGAGCGCGGGCAGCTTCACATGGGCGAAAGCCATGGTGTCGGTGGCGGCCATGCAGTCGGACACCACCACGAAGGGGCAGCCCGCCAGCGCCTCGCGCACCCGGCCTGCGTCGGGCAGGCTCACCACCGGATTGGTCGCCATGATCCAGATCGCCTTGATCCGGCCATCGGCGACCGCGTCGAACATCTCGACGGCCATGAGGCCCGGGCGTTCAGCGACCCGCTGGGCGCCCCAGAATCGCGCCAGACGCGCGCGGGCGGCGGCGTCGAAGTCCATGTGGGCGGCCAGCGTGGTGGCCATCCCGCCGGTCTCGCGCCCGCCCATGGCGTTGGGCTGGCCGGTGATCGAGAAGGGACAGGCCCCAGGCTTGCCGATCCGGCCGGTGGCCAGATGGGCATTGAGGATCGCCAGGCCTTTGGCGACGCCCTGGGTCGACTGGTTGGCGCCCATGGAAAACAGGCTGACCGTGCGCGGCGTCTCGGCGAACCAGCGGAAGAAGGTCGCAAGGTCGGCCTCGGCCACACCGCAGTCACGCGCGACGGCGTGCAGCGACTGGTCTTCGGCGGCGAGCGCCGCCATGACCTCCGCGAACCCCGCCAGGTGGGCGGCGATATAGCCTCGGTCCACCGCGCCGCGCCGCAGGAGATCGGCCAGCAGGCCGTTCCAGAGGCGCACGTCGGTCTGTGGCGCCAGCGCCAGGTGCAGGTCGGCGACCTCGGCGGTGTCGGTGCGGCGCGGGTCCAGCACCACATGCCGCTGGCCGCGGGCCCGCGCCGCCTCCATCCGCCGGAACAGCACCGGATGCGTCCAGGCCGCGTTGTGGCCGGAGAACACCACCAGATCGGCGAGGTCCAGGTCTTCGTAGCAGCCGGGCACGAGATCGGCCCCGAAAGCCAGCTTGTGGGCGGTCACCGCCGAAGCCATGCAGAGCCTGGAGTTGGTGTCGATGTTGCCGGAGCCGATGAAGCCCTTCATCAGCTTGTTGGCCGCGTAATAGTCCTCGGTGAGCAGCTGGCCGGAGACGTAGAAGGCGACTGAGTCCGGCCCGTGACGATCGATGGTTTCGCTGAACCGCCGCGCCACCAGCGCCGTCGCCTCGCGCCAGGAGGCCTGGCGCGCGCCGATCGCCGGCGCGAGCAGCCTGCCCTCCAGCCCGACGGTCGAGCCCAGCGCGCTGCCCTTAGAACAGAGCCGGCCGGCATTGGCGGGATGGGCCTCGTCGCCCGAAACGCGCATCGCGCGCCCATCGGCCTGGGCGACGACGCCGCAACCGACGCCGCAGTAGGGGCACGTCGTGCGGGCGGTCCCCTCGCCCATCGATCAGGCCTCGCCCAGCAGCAGGCGGCCCTCGCGGACCTGCAACGCGATCACCGGGGCGCAGCCCTTGCCGCGGTCGGCGCCCATGGGCTCGCCGGTCGCCAGATCGATGGACCAGTTGTGCAGCGGGCACGCCACGGCGCGGCCATGGACGATCCCCTGGCTGAGCGGGCCGCCCTTGTGCGGGCAGGCGTCGCGCAGCGCGAAGACCTCACCGTCGCCGGTGCGGAAGATCGCCACCGCGCCGCGCGGGCTCGGCACCCGGCGCGCCCCTCGCAGGGGGATGTCGGTAACCGCGCCGACGTCGGTCCAGGTGGTCGGATCGAGGACGTGGGCGTTCATAGGGCGGCGTTCATGGGGGGGCATTCATACGGGGGCATTCATACGGGGGCGAACTCCAGGCGCCGGCTGAGCGGGTTGAACTCGTGGCTGTCGCGACCGGCGACCCGCTCGGCCCAGGGATCGATGCGCGAGAACCGCTGCGAGTAGGCGAAGCGGTCGTGCAGCGCGCGACGGCGCTCAGGATCCTCGACCTCGGCGCGGATGGCCCCCAGCCCGATGCGCGGCATCCACTTGTAGATGCGCTCCAGATACCAGGCGTTCTCGCGGTAGAACTGGGTCACCGCGCAAACGGTCCAGACCGCCTCCTCTTCGGTGGCCACCTTGGTCAGCAGCTCGGTCCCCTGGATGTGCAGGCCGGCGGCGCCGCCGATGTGGATTTCGTAGCCGCTGTCGACGCAGACCACGCCGATATCCTTGCAGGTCGCCTCGGCGCAGTTGCGCGGGCAGCCGGAGACGCCGAGCTTGACCTTGGCTGGGGTCCACGACCCCCACATGAATTTCTCCAGCCGGATGCCGAGGCCGGTGGAGTCCTGGGTTCCGAACCGGCACCAGTCCGACCCCACGCAGGTTTTCACCGTGCGCAGGCCCTTGGCGTAGGCGTGACCGGAGACCATGCCGGCGGCGTTGAGGTCGGCCCAGACGGCTGGCAGATCGTCCTTCTGGACGCCCAGGAGGTCGATGCGTTGGCCGCCCGTGACCTTCACGGCGGGGATTTCGAACTTATCGACCACATCGGCGATGGCGCGCAGTTCCGCGGCGCTGGTCATCCCGCCCCACATGCGGGGCACCACCGAGAAGGTCCCATCCTTCTGGATGTTGGCGTGGGCGCGCTCGTTGATGAACCGCGACTGCCTGTCGTCTCGATAGTCGCCGGGCCAGGCGCACAGCAGATAGTAGTTGAGCGCCGGGCGGCAGGACGCGCAGCCGTCGGCGGTGGTCCATTCCAGCGCCTGCATCACCGCCGGGATCGACTTCAGCCCCTCCGCGACGATCCGCTGGCGGGTCTCGTCGTGGCCACGGTGGGTGCAGCCACAGACGGGCTTCGGGCCGGTCTGGGCCTGGAAACTTTCGCCAAGGGTCAGCTTCAGCAGCTTCTCCACCAGCGGCGTGCAGGACCCGCAGGACGCCGACGCCTTGGTCACCGCCCGAACGTCCTCCAGCGTCATCAGGCCCTGGCTGACGATAGCGCCGGTGATCGCGCCCTTGCAGACGCCGTTGCAGCCGCAGACTTCGGTCTGGTCGGCCATGGCCGCAACGGCCGCGCTAGGGTCGAGGCCCCGAAGGCCCTCCGTCACGCTCTGACCGAAGATCAACGTCTCACGGATATCGGCGACATCCGCGCCCGAGCGCATCAGGTCGAAGTACCAGGCGCCGTCGGCGGCGTCGCCGAACAGCACCGCGCCAGCCACCCGGCCGGCCTCCAGCACCACGCGCTTGTAGACCCCACGTCCGGCGTCGCGGAACACGATGTCCTCGCATCCCTCGCCGCCGGAGAACTTGCCGGCCGAGAACACATCGACGCCAGAGACCTTCAGCCGGGTCGACAGCACCGAGCCGGCATAGGCCGCGTCCTGGTCCGTGAGCGTCCCGCCCACCGCGCGGCACATCTCCCAGATCGGCGCCACCAGGCCATAACACTGACCACGATGCTCGACGCATTCGCCCACCGCCAGGATCGACGGGTCTGACGTGACCATGCCGTCGTCCACGACCACGCCGCGCGCCACGTCCAGTCCGGCCGCCTTGGCCAGCGCGGTGTTGGGCCGGATGCCGACCGCCATGACCAGCAGATCGCAGGGCAGCACCCGCCCGTCCTTCAGCCGCAGGCCGGCGACCCGGCCGTCCTCGCCGACGATTTCCTCGGACTGGGCGTCGAGCACCGTCTCGACACCTCGCGCGGCCAGGGCGTCGGCCAGCAGGAAGCTCGCCGAGGCGTCGAGCTGACGCTCCATCAGCACGTCCATCAGGTGGACGACGGTTGCCGCCATGCCCCGGCGGACGAGACCGTAGGCCGCCTCGATGCCCAGCAGGCCGCCGCCGATCACCACCGCCCTTGCGCCAGGCCTGGCCGCCGCGGCGACCATCGCCTCGACATCGTCCAGGTCGCGGAAGGTGACCACGCCCGCGAGATCCGCGCCGGGCAGCGGCAGGCGGATCGGGTCCGACCCCACCGCCAGCAGCAACCGGTCGTAGCCGACCTCCAGACCGCCCTCGGCCCGCACCACGCGGGTCTGCCGATCAATGGCCAGGGCGGCGCGGCCGGTGTGCAGTGCGATGCCGTTGTCGCGATACCAGGCCTCGTCGTTGATCACGATGTCGGCGAAGGCCTTCTCGCCCGCCAGCACCGGCGACAGCATGATCCGGTCGTAGTTCACCCGCGGCTCGGCTCCGAAGATGGCGATCTCATAGCGGTCCGGATCGCGCTTCAGCACCTCCTGCACCGCCCGACAGCCCGCCATGCCGTTGCCGATGACGACCAGCCGTTGCTTGGCGGGGGCGCTCATAGCCGCAACGTCGCGCCGACGGCCTGCGCCTCGGCGCCGGCTAGTGCGCCCCAGGTCTGCCGCCAGCGGGTCTTGACGCCGGTCAGGCCGCCCAGGGCCAGCAGCGCCAGTCCCGCGAAGGCCAGTAGACCGACCTGATAGCTGCCGGTCAGCTGTTTGGCCCAGCCCAGGCTGGAGGCCAGGTAGAACCCGCCGATGCCGCCGGTCATCCCCACCAGGCCGGTGACGACGCCGATCTCCTTGCCGAACCGCTGAGGCGCCAGCTGGAACACCGCACCGTTGCCGGCGCCCAGCGCCATCATCGAGAACATGATGATCCCGAGCGCCAGATAGGGGCTCGGCTGCTGGAAGCTCGCCAGCGCCAGGCCGAGCGCGGCCAGCAGATAGACCACCGTCAGGGTCCGCACCCCGCCGAAACGGTCGGCGAGCGCGCCACCCACCGGCCGGATGAAGGATCCCGCGAAAACACAGGCCGCGGTGAAGAACCCGGCGCGCACCGCCGGCAGGCCGTACTCGGAATTGAAGTAGATGGTCAGCGAGGACGAGAGCCCCACGAAACCGCCGAAGGTCACCCCGTAGAGCAGCATCAGCCACCAGGCGTCGGGTGTCTTGAGGACGGAGAGATAGTCGCCGAGCGCCTTAGCCGGCGGCCGGTTGGGCGCGTCCTTGGCGAAGATCAGGAACACGACGAAGGCCACCGCCAGCGGCAGGGCGGCCAGGCCGATGACATTGCCCCAGCCATAGTGCTGGGCGAGGCTCGGCGCGAACAGCGCGGCCAGCGCGGTGCCGGAATTCCCGGCGCCGGCGATACCGAGGGCCAAGCCTTGATATTCGGGCGGGTACCAGCGCGAGGCCAACGGCAGGGCGACGGCGAACGATGCGCCGGCGATACCCAGAACGACCCCCAGCAGCAGCACCTGATTGTAGCTGTGGATGCCCAGGAACCACGCCAGGCCGAGGCCCGCCAACACCAGGACCTGGGCGATCACACCCGTCCGCTTCGGACCGATATGGTCGACCGAGACTCCGGCGACCAGTCTCAGGAGAGCGCCCGATAGAACCGGGATCGCCACCATCAACCCCTTTTGGGCCGGCTCGAGATGGAAGCTCTTGGCGATCGCCACGCCGAGCGGCCCGAGGATCACCCAGACCATGAACGACAGGTCGAAATAGAGGAATGCCGAGGCAAGCGTGGGCGTGTGCCCGGCTTTGAGGAAGGAACGGTTCAGCATTGTGGGTAAGGCCCTGGACGCGGGGTTGAACTGGCGGCGTCGCCGAAGCGGGAAAGGCTCGCCATCGAGCCGGTCCGAGAGCCGCGAACGCCATTGTCCTGGGCCTGTCCCGAGAGTTGCGCCGCGCCGCGCAACGCGTCACGCCTCCGCGACGCCTCGCGAGCGCGGGTGTTTGCTGCAGTGCAAAAACCGGGCGCTTTCCGGGGTCGGCGCCGTGAAAACGGGCTACGCGGCCGTCCGGGCGGCCGGGCTACGCGCATAAAGGAACCCGATCACCGCGTGCCGCGCCGCGACATAGGCGGGATGGGAATGAGCCTCGATTCGCCGGCGCGGCCGCGACAGCCCGACCTCCAGCACCTCGCCGATGCCGGCCGCCGGGCCGTTGGTCATCATCACGACCCGGTCGGAGAGCAGCACCGCCTCGTCCACGTCGTGGGTGATCATCAGGACGGTGTTCCTGAGCTTGGCGTGAATCTCCATGACGCTGTCCTGCAGGTGAGCGCGGGTCAGGGCGTCCAGGGCTCCGAAGGGCTCGTCCAGCAGCAGGACCTTGGGTTCCATGGCCAGCGCGCGAGCGATGCCGACCCGCTGCTTCATGCCGCCGGAAATTTCGCTCGGGCGCTTCTGAGCGGCGTGGGTCATCTGCACGAGCGCCAGGTTGTGCATCACCCAGTCGTGCCGCTGCGCGCGGGTCTTCTTGCCGCGGAACACCTTGTTCACGGCCAGACTGACGTTCTCGTAGACCGATAGCCATGGCAGCAGGGAATGGTTCTGGAACACCACGGCCCGCTCCGGACCGGGCTCCTCGACGGCCACGCGGTCCAGGATCACCGCGCCCGTCGTGACGGGGACCAGGCCCGCGACCACGTTCAGCAAGGTCGATTTCCCGCAGCCGGAGTGGCCGATGATCGAAACGAATTGGCCCTCGTTGACCTGCAGGTTTAGGTCACGCAGCACCTCGGCGGTGTTCGACCCGCGCGCGAAGCTGACGCCGACGTGTTCGATGGATAGAAATGCCTTGGACATGGTTCGCCTCCCTAGCCCAGAGCCGTGCCCCGGGAGACGAACCGGCCCAGCAGGGCGACGGCGCGGTCCAGAGCAAAGCCGACGAGACCGACCCAGACCAGCGCCACGACGATGTCGGAGATGCGCGAGGAATTGTACTGGTCCCAGATGAAGAAGCCGACGCCGACGCCGCCCAGCAGCATTTCCGAGGCGATGATCGCCAGCCAGCTCATGCCGACGCCGATCCGCAGGCCGGTGAAGATGTAGGGCGTGGTGGCCGGCAGCAGCACCTTCCAGAAATGCTCCAGCGGCGACAGGCGCAGCACCCGGCTGACGTTGGTGTAGTCCTCTGGAATATTGCGGACGCCGACCGCGGTGTTGATGATCACCGGCCAGATCGAGGTGATGAAGATCACGAACAGAGCGGATGGCTGGGCCTGGTGGAAGGCCGCCAGCGAGATCGGCAGCCAGGCGAGCGGCGGCACTGTCCGCAGAACCTGGAAGATCGGATCGAGGCCACGGTGCGCCCATTTGCTGGCGCCGATCAGCACGCCCAGGCCGATCCCGACCACCGCGGCGAGCGAGAAGCCGAACCCCACCCGGCTCAGGCTCGTCGCCACATGCCAGAACAGCCCCTTGTCCGTCCCGCCATGGTCGAAGAACGGATGGACGATCAGGTCATGGGAGTCGCGCCAGATGGTCAGCGGAGCCGGCACGCCGGCGCCGTCGGCGTCGATGAGCTGCCAGATCCCCAGGATCAAACCCAGGACCACAATGGGTGGCAAGGTCAACTCAGCGAGACCGCGCCCCATGCGGCCCAGGTGGGACAGCGCCGAGGCACGCCCGTCGCGCGGCATCAGCACCACCGCCGCGTCCTGCGGCGCTTCGACGGCAAGCGCGGGGGTAAGCTGAGAGGCGGGAAGGCTCATCTCAGGCTCCTGCTAGACGAGATGCTTGATGGGCTGCGAGGCCAGGTAAGCCGCCGGATTCGCAGGGTCGAACACCTTGCCGTCGAAGAATTTTTCGACGCCGCGGCTGTCTGACGCCGGCGCGGCGACGCCGATGGCCTTGGCCGCCGCGCGCCAGACATCAGACCGGTTCACCGCGTTCACCAGGCCCATCTTGTTGGTCGACTGCGGCAGGTTCCCCCACCGCACGTTCTCGGTCAGGAACCACAGGTCATGGGACTTGAACGGGAAGGACGCATTGTCCGCCCAGAACTTCATGACATGCGGCGAGCCCTTCGCCGTGCGGCCGTCGCCGAAGTCCACCGTGCCCAGCAGCCTGGGCAGGATGTCGCCGATCGGCACGTTGATGTACTGGCGCCCGGAAACGATGGAGCACATGGCCGGCTTGTTGGCAGGCTGGTCGCACCACATCTGGGCCTCCAGCACCGCCTGGGTGATGGCCTGGGCGGCTCGCGGATTTTTCGCTACCCAGTCGGCGCGCAGGCCCAGCGCCTTTTCGGGATGGTTCATCCAGATCTCGGAGGTCAGGCAGGCGGTGTAGCCGATCTTCTGGTTCACCAGCTGACCGTTCCAGGGCTCGCCGACGCAGAACGCATCCTGGGTGCCGGCCTTCATGTTGGCCACCATCTGCGGCGGCGGGATCACGATGGTCGAAACGTCGGTGTCCGGGTTGATGCCGCCAGACGCCAGCCAGTAGCGCACCCAAAGGTCGTGCGTGCCGCCGCGGAAGGTCATCGCCACCTTCCCCATGTTGTTAGCCGCCTTCAGCTGGGCGAACCTGGCCTTGGCGCCGGCGCTGTTCAGGCCGACCTTCACGGCCTTGAGGTCGTTGCCCACCGAGATGGCCTGACCGTTGGTGTTCAGCCGGGCCAGGATGTTCATCGGCAACGGCTTGCCGCCGGTCGCCTGACCCGTCGTCAGCAGATAGGGCATCGGCGACAGGATGTGCGCCCCGTCGATGCCGCCGCCGCCCGAGCCCAGAACCAGGTTGTCGCGCGTGGCCGCCCAGGAGGCCTGCTTCAGCACCTCGACATCCGGCATGCCGTATTTGGCGAACAACCCCCGCTCCTTGGCGATGATCAGCGGGGAGGCGTCGGTGAGCGCGATGAAGCCGAGCTTGGCCTTGGCGACTTCAGGTCCTGGGCCAGCGGCGAAAGCGCCCGACGGCAGCAAGGTCCGGGCGGCGGCCAGGGTGGCGGCGGCGGCCAGAGCGCCGCGGCGCGTCAGGCCCGCAGGCGTCTTAGGGTCATGGGTCATGGCTTGAGCAATCCGCGGCTAGAGTTTGTATTCGAGGGTGAACCAGACCTTGGTCCGGGAAGGCGGCGGCGGGGCCGTGCCCAGGGGCACGTGGGCCTCCCGCTTGAAGTCAGCCCACTTGAGCGCCGCGGTCAGCTTGGGATTGATCGCCGCCTGGAGCTGGGCATCCCACTCGTGGGCCAGATTGGCCCCGGTCCGCTGGTCGTTGAAGTCGTGGTAGCGAAGGATGACGTCGGCGTTGAAAAAGTAGGTGAGTTTCAGGCGAGGCTTGACGTTCAGGGTGAGGTTGAAGTCCTTCAGGCCGTCAACGAACCCCTTGTTGCCGCCCGACGGCTGGACCCAGGCGTCCGCCCAGCCTTGGAAGCCGTGGGTGGTGGCCAGCGGTGTCGTGAAGCCCCGCGTCCCGTTGCCTTCCAGGACTTCATAGTCGGCCTTGGCTGTCCAGATGTCGAAGGTCGCCGCCGCGTCGACCTGCCAGAAATTCAGGTCGTAGGCCGGCGTGTTGTGGCGGTAGTCGCTCTGCCGCGCCCAGGTGGCGTCGTAGGCCAGCTGATAGAGGCCGAGCCAGGTCTTGCCGGAGGCCTTCAGGCCCTTGGTGACCGAGGCGTTGGCGGCGGAGTTGCTAAAGTCGAGGGCGTAGACGAAGCCCTCCAGGCGCAGCTGCTCGGCGGGCGACCAGGTCAGGTTGGCCAGGTGGCTGTCCGAGCGCCAGTCGCGCAGCTCGCCCAGCACGCGGTTTATGTGGGTCACGTAGGCATAGACTAGCTTGAACCGGCCGTAGGCGAGATCGGTGCGCACCGCGTCAAAGGTCTGCTCGTCCTGGCGCCAGCCGACGTTGCCGACGAAGCGCTGGTCGTCGATCAGGATGCGCTGGCGCCCGGCGGTCACCTGCAGGATGGCGCTCGGCGTCCAGGTCAGCTGCAGCCGGTTGAGCTCGGTGACGTCGGGGTCGTTGATCAGCGGGTATTTGGCCTTGTCCGCCCCGTTGAGCGGTGGCGTCGCGGCGCCCGGCACGTTGACGGCAAAGCGCGCCGGCCCGGCCTGGCGGACGTCCTCGAACTCCACCAGCCCGCGCACGCCGCGCCAGTCGCCGGTTTCCCAGCCCAGGCGGGTGCGAACCGTGGCGGCCTCGGCGTTGCGCGTCAGGACGGCGGTCTTCGTCTGATCGACGGCCTCGTAACGGGCGCGAACCTCCAGCAGCAGCTTGCCGCCCGCGATGGCGTCGCTGATCGTCGGGGCGGCGGTGGGCTCGGGCGGCGCGGCCGGCGGAGCGACGACCGGCGCCACGACCAGGGACGGCGCCGCAACGCCCAGCCCGTCCGGATCGACGGGCTGAACCGCCTGGGCCAACGCCCCGCCAGCCCAGGCCAGCCCAATTCCAGCCACGCCCGCGGCCAGGCTCCTTCCGATTTGTCCCAAGGCTCGATCCCCCAAAGCCAAAAAAAAAGACGCCCGCCAGGGAGAGCGAGCTCCCAAGCGGACGTCGGTGTCCGTGCAAATTCGGCGCAGTCAGCGCGCCGTCGGCCGATCGGCCGGCGCGGGACGCCATTGCCCCGCGCTGTCGGATAGGAACACGCCATGCCGCCGCCAGGTCGGCAACGCTGAACGGCCGCGGAATCCGCAAAACCCGGTTATGCGGCCGATCTGCTCAGGGCGCGGGCGCCGTTGGATGCTGCGCCGCACAAGGAATGGGCGTTGTCGCCGGTAGAGCGGCGGCTCAGGTCCGCGGAAGACGGCTCATCGGCGCGTCGGCGGCGTACCGCAACGCAGCAGTCAAACCGAATCTCCGTCCCTCCCCGTCGCCCTCAAGCGTATCGGAGAGCGCCGCCGCCGGCAGGCCAAGGGCGCGCGCGGCCGCGTCGTACAGGTCGGGCCGATAGACCCTTCCCGCGAGATCGGGAATGTCGGTCGAGGCCGCGATGTGGCCCCACCGGGCCATCTGAGCCAGCAGCCAGCCGGCGTGGACGGGCAAGGGCGCATTGGCGCCCTCGGCATGGAAAACGATATCCGGCAGCGACGCGGCGATGAGCTCGGCGTCGGCGCCCACATAGCCGGGCTGGGCCAGCAGCGCGGCGAGATCGCCACGGTTGCCGGGCTCGTCCGCCCAGGCCGCGCCCCGGATCATGGCGCGCGACAGCGCCTGCAGGGTCTCGGTGTGCGCGCTTGCCCAGGCCTCTGTGACCGCGAAGACTTTGTCCGGCATGCGCGGCCAAAGCTGCGAGCCGCGCACGGCCAGGACACCGGCGCCCGCGGCGACGGCGACAGCGTTCCAGGGCTCGGTCGCGCAAAACCCCTCGATCACGCCACCACTCAACAGCTCGGTCATCCGCGAGGGCGGCGCCACGGTCAGGCGGATGTCCCGATCCGGATCGACGCCGGCGGCCGCCAGCCAGTCGCGCAGCAGGTAGTTGTGCGCCGAGAACGGGAAGACCACCGCCAGGGTGATGCGGCTGGCGTCTTCCGCCCGACGCCGCGCGATCAGCCGGGCCAGCCCCTCGGCGCCCGTCCCGGGGCCCGCCGCCGCGGCGAGCCGCGAAGCGAGGGTTATCGCCGGCCCGTTGAGCCCGAGCGCCAACGGCGCGACCAGCGGCGTGGGATCGAGGCCGCTGGCGCCCGAGGTCATCGCCAGCGCCAGGGGCGCCAGCATATGGGCGCCGTCCAACGCGCCCACGGCCACCTTGTCGCGGATAGTCGCCCAGGAGACCTCGCGGCTCAGGGTGACGGCCAGACCCTCTGCGGCGAAGAAGCCCTTCTCCTGCGCCACGATCATCGCCGCAGCGTCGTTCAGCGGAATGAACCCCAGTTTCAGCGGCCGGGCGTCACTCACGAGGGCTCTCCCTTCAGCACGCCGGCAAACGCCAGCAGGTCGGCCGACACCGCGCCCAGTGGCCGGCCAGTGTCCATCGAGAGCTTGCGCAGCAGCCGGTAGGCCTGGTCCTCGCCCAATCCACGCTCTGTCATCAGCAGCGCCTTTGCCCGTTCCACCGTCTTGCGCGAAGCCAGGTCGGCCTTGGCCTTCGCGAGATCCTGGCGCAGCTGGTTCATCAGCTGGAAGCGGCTCATCGCCACCTCCAGGACCGCGCGCACGCGGTTCGCCGCCAGGCCGTCCACCACATAGGCGGCCACGCCGGCGCGGACGGCCTCCTCCGCCAGCCCGGGCTCCGAGCGATCGACGAACATCACCACCGGGCGCGGATTGGCCATGCTGGCCTCGCGCAGGCTTTCCAGGGTGTCACGGTCGGGGCTGTCGGCGGCGACCACGACGACGTCCGGTTCGAACAGGGCAGCCTCTGTCTCATCGAAGATGGCGGCGTGGCGCACCTCCAAGGGCTCGACGCCGCTCAGCCCCTCGGCGACCAGGGCCGCGCGCGCCGGATCAGGATCGATAACCAGGACTCGCATTGCTCGCGACTAGGCCGGCGCCGGCGCCGCGAGGTCGCACGCCGAACGGCTCGCCCAGCGCCTCACCGCCAGAACGCCCGCTTACGCGTCAGTCGGCGCCGCCTTTTTGAGCGGCCTCGAAGGCCAAGAGGTCGGCAAGCAAGGCGGTGCGTTCCTCCTGGGTGTTGGCGCCGCGCAGGCGCGCATGCGTCTCGCCTGAGCTGGAAAGACCGGTCAAGCCCGCACGCTCGACGAGACGGGCGAGCGGCCAGTCCGCCGCGGCGTCGGCCGGCAGCGCTGCGATCTCGACAACCATCGGCAGGTAAAGCCCGTCGAAGACCGCCCCGACGCCACCGCAGGCCAACAGCGGGGCGATATCGGCTGACCGGATGGTGGGCGCGTCTACCGCCAGCACCAGAAGCCGCTCGCAGCCGGCGGTCCGCGCCGCCGCGGCGCCGGCCATTACGCCGCCGACCGGCCCACCCTGCGGCCTCTCCTCCAGGACGACAGGGAGGCCGTAGTCTCCGGCGCCCACCGTCAGCACGATCTGCGCGCCGGCCGCGCGGGCCAGCGCCGCCACCCGCGCCACGGCGCTGCACCCAGCCCAATCCAGCAGGGCCTTGTCCGCGCCCATCCGCGATCCGGTTCCGCCGGTAAGGATGATCGAGCCGAGAGCCATGGTGCGTTCCGCGCTCGCCTGGCGGCGCCGGGCGCGCCGATCGCCGGACCGTGGTTTCGGGGTCGGGGTCGCCGGGGCGCTCAACGCCGCCCGGCCCCGGTGGGAAAGCGCCGCAAACGGCGCCAACGCGATGGTACCAGCTCTCGGTCTCGAACCGAGGACCTCTAGATCCACAATCTAGCGCTCTAACCAACTGAGCTAAGCCGGCCCATCGCGAGGGGGGTTTCTAGTCGTGCGCAGGCTTGCGATCAAGTCACTCGGCGATCTCATCATTCCGCGAGCAAGGGACGGCGGTAGCGGCGGCTGCCGGCCAGTTGGCTCCCGTCGCGCAGGCGGACGACGAAATCCCCGGTCGGACGGGACTCCACGGCGGCCACCGCCTCACGGCGGACCAAGCGTGAGCGGTGGATGCGCACGAAGCCGGCGGAGCGCAGCCCGCGCTCCATCTCGGAGAGCGACGCGCGGTGCAGGAGCCCGGGGCCGCCGCGATGCAGCGCCACATAGTTACCGGCGGCTTCCACCCACAGGACGTCAGTCAGCGGCACGAAATGCCGGCGCGCGCCATCGCGGACCTCGAGCACCTCCGCCGGGGCCTCGCCAGCCGCCATCGCTGGCTTGGCGCGCACCAGCAGCCAGAACATATAAAGGCCGACGATGGCCGCATAGACCATCATGTCCTTGCGGAGTTCGTAGGGCCAGTCGCCCAAGGGGCCGAACGGGTCGTAGTGCGCACCCATGGCGCGATAGACCGCCCAGCGGAGCGCGCCGATGAACAGGACGTGGCCCAGAGACAGGACCACCGCGGCGGCCCCGTGGATCGCCAACCGGGGAAACAGCGGCCGGTCGCCCAGCCAGGCCCGCCGCGTCAGCGCCTGAATCAACGGCGCGACAGCCAGGAAGTAGAAGCCGCTGGAGGCTTCCCAGACCGCGGGCTCCCAGGGATCCAGCGGGTGACCGGACCGTTCGTACTCGTGATAGGCGTTCATCGCGTTGAAGGTGAGCAGCACCGTCATCACGGCCAGTACGATACCCAGGTACTGCAGATCGTCCCGAGGCCCGCGAGCCGGCGGACCGGCGCGCGGTGTTGGTGGGTCGACCCCGCTCATACCTGCTGCATCTCCTCGACGCCCCACCGATGAATTGGCCGCTGACCCATTGGCCGCCGCCCCACGGCTGGGAGAATGCGGCGGCGCGCGCGGCCTGTGAAGGCGGGCAAAGAAAAAGCCCCGGAGGCTTGCGCCGCCGGGGCCTGTTCCTGGTGTCCTTCCGGTCCGGATCAGCCTTTCGGCAGAACCCACTTCACCGGAATGCGGACCGTACCGCCTTCGACCGGCGCGCCGTCCTTCGTCTGGGGGCGCATCTTGAAGAGCTTGCTCAGCTTGAGCGTCGCATCACCAAAGCCAGCTTCCGATGGGCTTTCCGAGGTGACCGAGCAGCTATCCAGAGTGCCGCGGGCGTTGACCGTGCAGCTGATCGTCGCCGACCCTTCGATGCTCATCCGCGAGGCGCGCTCGGGATAATACTTCGACATGTCGTCGCCACTCGGTCGGCGGGCCCAGTCGGGCTGCGTGATGACCGACGGACGCGGCGGCGAAGGCGGAGGCGCGGCCGGCGGCTTCGGCTCCTCGATGTGGTGCTCCACGGGCGGAGCCTGCAGCGGCGGGATCGAAGGGACGTCCGGCAAATTGACCGGAGGCCGGGGCTGCAGCTTGGGCGGCGGCGGCGGCGGGGTGTTCGGCGGCGGCGGGGGCGGCGGCGGCGGCGGAGGCGGCGGAGCCGGCTTCACCATCGCGACGTCCGTCACGTCGTCCGAATACTCCTTGAAGTTCGGTTGGAACTTGCTCGTCCACAGGTAGATGAACAGTGCGGCGTGCACCACGATCGAAACGATGATCGCGATCGTGACACCCTTGCTCCGCTTCGGCCGCGGATCGTCGAACGGGTTGTGGCTACCCTGAAGGGGAGCCGTGTCCACGCCACGCGGTGATGATTCAGCCATGCTTCACCGCCTCACTTGTTATTGTCTTCGCCGACCAGGGCCACGCTGTAGAACCCGTTGTCCTGCAACATGTTCATCACGCCCATGAAATCGCCGTAGGTCACGTTCTTGTCTCCGCGGATGAAAATCCGCTCGTGCGCCGGGTCGCGCTTTGAGCCGACTTGCTTCCTTAGGTCATCACCAAGTGTGGCGAGGTCCGACGGAAAGTCCTGGATGAAAATCCGGCCATTCGGCTGGATCGAGATATAGACCGGCTTGGGCGGGTTAGTGCCCGGCTTGGCGACCGCGGGCGGAAGCTCCACCTTCACCGTGACGGCCGCCAGAGGCGCCGCGACCATGAAGATGATCAGCAGGACCAGCATGACGTCCACAAACGGTGTGACGTTGATGCTGGCGTTCGCTTCTTCCTCGTATTTGCCGCCGCCAGAGCCTCCTATTTTGGCTCCCATCTGGCTTACGCTCCTTTGTCGAGCTGCCGGGAAATCGCGTTCATCAGCTCAGCCACAAAGCCTTCCGTGCGCGCACCGTAAGCGGAGATGCGGGTCTGGAAGTAGTTGTAGAAGATAACCGACGGGATGGCGGCGAACAGACCCAGGCCCGTCGCGAGCAGGGCTTCGGCGATGCCGGGCGCCACGACCGCGAGGTTGGTGGTGTTGGTGTTCGCGATCCCGATGAACGAGTCCATGATCCCGTACACGGTGCCGAACAGACCGATGAACGGACCGTTGGAACCGACCGAGGCCAGGAACTGCATGCCGCTGGAAAGCCGGCGGGTCAGCGAGGCCTGAACGGCGGACACGGCGTGCTCGGCGCGATTAAGCGTCGTCTCGCGATGCTCACCGGCGACATGCAGGCCAGCCTGGCGGGACAACTCGATTTCCTGAGAAGCCGCGGCGGCCATGTCGGCCAGCGGGTTGCCGTCATACTCTTCAGAGACCGCGATGCGGCCCATGTCGTTGATCGACTTCGCGCCGCGGAAAGCTTCGAGGAAGTTATCCGAGACGGTGTTCAGCGAGCGGAACTCAAGAAGCTTCGTGATCAGCAGCGTCCACGAGAACACCGAGGCCAGCAGCAGGCCGAGCATCACGACCTTCACGACAGGCTTAGCGTCCATGAACATGGAGCCGATGCCCATCTTGCCCGCGTGGGCGATCTGCGGAGGATCGGCCGGAGCGCCGGCGGCGGGAGCGGCCGGAGCGGCGGCAGGCGCCGCTGCGTCAGCAGCCGGAGCCGAAGCAGCTGGGGCCGCGGCGGGAGCCTGGGCGAACGCCGGAGCGCTCGCCATCAGCGCGATGGCGCCGACGAGGGCGATGAAAGGGGTCTTCAGTTTGTTGTCGAACATCTGTCGCCAGTTCCTGGTTGGTCTTGCACGAGTGGCCGTGAGGGTCGTCGCGCGAGAGCGTCTCCACCCTAGTTGAAATAATCCCGCCATCCGCCCCCGATTACTCGGCTTTGGACGTCGGGCCGCTGTCGCTGCGCCGCGACCCGTTACGACTGCGCCCAACACGACGGTGGGGCAACGCTTCGAAGGCGCGAGGCGATCTCTTCCGTCGGTGAGGACATCCGAGGTCTTACCGCTATCTTAAAGATGCGGCTCCGGTCCTTTGGCAACCCCTTATTGAGGCGTCAAGGGGTCTGACGATAACCAGGTCTTGCGAAAGTTCGATGGCGCCCCAAGGGCTATCGCACTGCACAAATTTGCGCCGTAGGACGATGGCGGAAAATTCTACCCTTACGGGCAATTAATGTTGCGATGCGATATGTATTTCACAAATGTAATCTGCGGCCTTCTGTCACCGTGGGCGCGGCGCCTGAGCGGAAACAGTCGCCCTCGGTTCGATCCGAAGCTCACTTCTATTGTGCGCCGGCCTCAGGACGCCTGTCGGCGGCCCGCGCGGCGGCTGGACTGTAGAAGGCGACAACCCGACGATAGCCTCGCGCCGGGGCGCCGGGGTTCAATCGGCGGTTTCATCGGCGGCGCCCGCGTCCGGCCAGGCGCCGACCGGAAAATAGGCGCCCGCTAGCCTCTGACGTTGCGCTCGATCAAGCGGTCGAGGTCGCCATGGCCGATGTGCTCGGCGCGATCCCCAAAATGGGTCTCGACACGATGCATCGCGCGGAACTCACCCACCACCAGCGGGCCGGCCGCCGGGCCGCGCGCCACATAGCCCACCGCCCGGTAGCCGGACGAGGCGCGCTTGTCGCTGGCAAGCACATAGATCAGCGAGGCGTTGTCGCGGCCCAGATCCTCGACAATCACCTCGGCCCCCGCGTCGCCGGCGTGAACGACGGTGTGGGCCGCGCCATGATGCATCTGAACGTCGGCGTTTTGGCCGTCGCTGTGCACCTTGATTCCAAAGATCCGCACATCGGCGCGATCGCCGGCGGTGTGAACGTGGAAGAACGGCAGGTCGATGTTGGCGTGTTCGCCGGGGTCGTCCTTCTCGACCGGTGCGATCCGCCGGCTCGGCATCGGCAGCAGGGCGCGAAGCTCTGCCTTCGACGGCGCCAGCGCATCCGTCGCTGAGCGGCCCGACAAGGCCACCAGCTTCAACCGCACGGTTTCGCCCACCGGACCTTCGTAGTCGCAGCTCAGCCCGTCGGCCGCCTGAGCCGTGCGGGTCAGCTCGCCCTGCGTCGCCGGGCAATCGAGCGCCGCCACGGTCTTCAGCGTCGGCCCGCCGGTCCGCGAGACCTCATAGCCGTTGTAGTCCACGCGCGTCGCGCACGCCGCCAGCGCCAGCGCCGAGATGCACAGACCGCCGATCAGAATTATCCGCATAGCCAAGCCCCAAAACCCTCAGTCGCCCTCTTGTGGGACGGTCCGGTCTGGCCGGGGCGAAGTCGAGTGAATTCGCGGTAAGGCGGCGGTGGGAAAGGGGCGCGCTGCGGGCGGCGCGATGTAAGGAAAGGGAAGTGGTGCCTGGGGGCGGATTCGAACCACCGACACGCGGATTTTCAATCCGCTGCTCTACCAACTGAGCTACCCAGGCGAAGGCCCCAAACGGGGAGCCGCGTCTATAGAAGAGCCTCTTTCGGAAGTCCAGCGAGGGCGCAAGGGCGGGGCGCGGCGGTTAGTCTTCGGACACGTCGCCGTCCGTGGGGCCATCCTCGTTTTCGACCGCGGGGATCACGTAGCGGCCACTCAGCCAGCGATTGAGGTCCACATCGGCGCAGCGGCGCGAGCAGAACGGCGCGCGATCCGGCTGGGCGGGCTTGCCGCAGATCGGACACGCGGCATCGCTCATGCGGCGCTGACCTGCAGCTTGTCGCGCGGCGCGGCGGGATCGGCGGTCACGCTAAAGCGCGCACCCATCCGGGCGGTCAGCAGATCGATCAGCGGCGCGGCGGCGCGGGCGACGTCCGGAGCGCAGGTCGCGGTCAGCCGCGCGCCGGGCTGGGCGGCGCCCTCCGACTGCAGCCGGCGGATCAGCCGCTGGGCGAGCGTGCGGTCGCTCAGGGCGCCATCGGGGCGGCAAAGACGCTCCAGAACCGGCTGGGTCCGCCGGGGCAGCGACAGTTCCATGGTGCCGAACCGCCCGACCGGGCCGATGGCGACCCCTGGATTGTCCGGTCCGAAAGCCGCGCGGGCCGCCGCCAGCAGCGCATTGCCATCATGGCCACGCCCAACCAGATCGATTACCATGATGCCGCCCAGGCCTTTCAGCCGCAACAGCCGCGCCGCCATGCCCAGCGCCGCGAGGTTGGCCTGGCGGGTCACCCGCTTGGCGTCGCCTCCCTTGCGATCAGACAGGTCCACGTCGATCGCGGTGAGCGCGCGGGTGGGTTCGATGGCGAGTTCGCCGCCGCCGGGCAGCGGATGGATGACGTCCAGCGCCTCGGCCTCGGCTTCGTCCGCCACATCGCGCGCGGCGCGGCCCTCGACCAGGGCGGCGCCATGGCCCAGCACAGCCAGGTCCGCCGCCACATCGGGCCCGGGGGTCAGCAGGCGCGGCGCGCCCTCCCCGGCGCCGATCATACGGGCGATCGCCAGCTTGCCGCGCCGCGGTTCGCCGCGAATCTCGATCTCGATCGCCTGGCCGCGCACCGGCTTGGCGTCCGGCTTGAAGGGCAGGATCGCCTCGGCGCCGGCGCCCAGATCCAGGAAGGCGGTGGCCAGCGTCGGCTCCAGACTGGCGACCCGGGCCACCAGCCGCGCGCCCAGCAGCAGGCGCGGATCGTCGTCGTGGCGATGGATCAACAGCCGCTCGGGCCGGCCATCCAGGGTCACGACGCCGCGCGTCTCGCCGATCCCGACATCAAGGTAGATTCGGCGCTCGCTCATGGCACGGGATAGCCCAGGCCAGCCAACAGACCGGCCGTCTCGTAGAGCGGCAGCCCCACGACGCCGGAATAGGAGCCCTGCAGGCTCAGCACGAATCGGCCCGCGCGCCCCTGGACGCCATAGCCGCCGGCCTTGCCGATCCCCTCGCCGCACGCCAGATAGCGCTCCACATCGGCCGGCGTCAGGCGCTTGAAATGCAGCCGGCTTTCCACCAGCCGGTGGGCGCTGCGGCCGTCGGGCGCCACGACACAGACGCCGGTCAGCACGCGGTGCGCCCGGCCGGACAGCAGGTTGAGGCAGGCGCGCACCTGATCGGCGTCCTCCGCCTTGGGCAGCACGCGGCGGCCGACCGCGACCACCGTATCGGCGGCCAGCACATGGCTGCCCGCATGGTCCGGCGCGACCTTGCGCGCCTTGGCCTGCGCCAGCCGGACGGCGAGCAGGCGCGGAGTCTCATCTTTCAGGGGAGATTCGTCGAACTCGGCGGCCACGACCGCGTCGGGCTCGAGGCCGATCTGACGCAGAAGGTCGAGCCGCCGGGGACTTGCGGAGGCCAGAACCAGGCGCGGCGGCGATTGCGGCACGGGGCCGGGCGCGTCTATCGGACGCGGAACGTGATGCGGCCCTTGGAAAGGTCGTAGGGCGTCATCTCGACGAGCACCTTGTCGCCGGCCGAGACCCGGATGCGGTTCTTGCGCATCTTGCCGGCGGTGTGGGCGATGATCTCGTGGTCGTTCTCAAGCTTCACGCGGAACGTCGCGTTGGGCAGGACTTCACTGACCGTGCCCGGAAACTCCAGCAGTTCTTCTTTCGCCATGCAGGCTCCAAATCGAGAATAAAAGGACGGCCCGCGCCTTTACGTCAGGCCGCGAGCCCTGGATAGCGCGCAAATTATAGCGCACCAGCCCCGGCAAGGTCGATGGCCGAGCGTTTTCAGCCCCCGAACCGTTCCGCGATGCGGCGCTCCAGCGCGTCACGCACCGCCCGATAAGCCTCAAGCCGCGCCTCGCGGGAGCCGTGCGTCAGGGTTGGGTCGAGGGTGGGCCAGTACTCGATATCAGCCGCACGCCCGCGCGCGATCTCGACCGCGCTATGCTGCGCCTCGGGCGTCAGCGAGATCACCAGGTCGAAGGACGAGTCCTCCAGGTCGCCGAAGGTCTTCGGCCGGTGGCGGGCGAGATCGCAGCCCAGCTCCGCCATCACCTCTCGGGCGAACGGATCGACGCCGGCGTCGACATCTTCGTCGCGTTCGTCGTCGTGGATCTGCGCCGGCCGCTTCAGCCCGCAGCTGTCCACATAGATACGGTCGCCCGCCAGCCGTTTCAGCAGCGCCTCGGCCATCGGCGAGCGGACCTGGTTGAAGTTACAGGCGAACAGCACCGCGCCGGGCAAGCGCGACGGCGCGTCAGCCGGCATCTGGCCTCAGCCCCGCCAATGCAGGGCGCAGATCAGGGTGAAAAGGCGCCGCGACGTATCCACGTCCGTCTCGATCTTGCCGGCAAGCCGCGTGCGCAGCACCTCGGACGCCTCGTTGTGCAGGCCGCGCCGTCCCATGTCCAAGGCCTCGATCTGGCTGGGCGTCGAGCTGCGGATCGCCTGATAATAGCTCTCGCAGATCAGGAAATAGTCTTTGATCAGCCCCCGGAACGGCGACAGTGACAGGATGTGCCGGCGTTCGTAGCTGGGCCCACGGATGTCGAAGACCAGCCGATTCTCGATCAGGCCCATGCGGAGGTCATAGGGGCCCTGTTCGGCGCCTTCCGGGTGGAAATAGTTCTCCTCCAACAGGTCGAAGATGGCGATCTGCCGCTCCTGCTCCTGGTCGCGCGAGGCCGCGCCGAGCGACTGTTCGTCGAGCTCGACGGTCTGCAGGCGGTGCATCTGGCGGTCGTCGTCGGCCATGGGCGTCCGAGCATGAGGGCTGACCCCACGCTTTATGGCATTCCGGGGCCCCGCGTCATCCCGCAGCTGCGAAGGGCGGGTATGCGGACAAAGAAAAACGCCCGGCGCGGAATGCGCCGGGCGTTCTGAAGGCCTGAAATCGAGGCGTCGCGCGGTTCTGGCCGGCGCCGTCAGCCCTGCCCCATCCGGATGGCCGCCGAGCGGGCGTGGGCCGGCAGGCCCTCGGCCTCGGCCAGCGCCACCGTCGCCGGCGCCAGGCGGGCGAACGCTACCTCGTCGCACTTCACGATCGAGGTCCGCTTGATGAAATCATAGAGCGACAGGCCGGAAGAAAATCGCGCCGCCCGGCTGGTGGGCAACACGTGATTCGAACCCGCGACATAGTCGCCGATCGCCTCCGGGGCGTGACGGCCCAGGAAGATCGCGCCCGCGTGCCGCACGCGGTCGGCCAGGCGCTCCGGGTTCTCCAGCGCGAATTCCACATGCTCGGGCGCGATCCGGTCGACGAGCTTGGGGGCCTCGTCCAGCGGGGCGATCACCACCGCGCCGTGGTCGCGCCAGGAGGCCGCCGCATCCTTGCCGGTCGACAGCGTCGACAGCTGCGTGATGACGGCCGCCTCGACCCTGGCCGCGAAGGCCTCGTCGTCGGTGATCAGGATGGCTTGCGCCGCCGGGTCGTGTTCGGCCTGGGACAGCAGGTCAGCGGCGATCCATTCGGGGTTGTTGGCGCCATCCGCCACGACCACGATCTCTGAAGGTCCCGCCAGGGCGTCGATGCCGACCGCGCCATAGACGCGTCGCTTGGCCGCCGTGACGAAGGCGTTGCCGGGCCCCACGATCTTGTCGACCGGCCGGATCGGACCCGCGCCGTAGGCCAGGGCGGCGACGGCCTGGGCCCCACCGACCCGCCAGATCTCGTGCACACCCGCGGCTTTCGCCGCTGCCAGCACGGCTGGCTGCAGGCGGCCAGGCGGCGTGACCATGGCAATCCGCTCGACGCCGGCGACGGCGGCCGGCACGGCATTCATCAGGACAGTGGAGGGATAGGCCGCGCGCCCGCCCGGGACATAGATCCCGACGGCCTCGAGCGGCGTCCAACGCCAGCCCAGTTGTACGCCCGCGTCGTCGGTAAACGTCAGGTCGGCGGGCCGCTGGCGGGCGTGATAGCTTCGGATACGTTCGGCGGCGAAGGCGATGGCGTCGCGAACGCTCTGCGGACACGCCGCGGCGCCGGCCTCGATCTCAGCTTCGCTGACGCGGATGGAATGCTCGTCCAGCGCGACGCCGTCGAAATCCTTGGCGAAGCGCAGCAGCGCCGCCAGGCCCTCGGCCCGCACCGCGGCGATGACGTCGCGCACCACCGCGTCAACCTCATCTGGGGTCTCGCGGCGCTCGTCGATAAAGGCGGTAAAGGCCGTCTCGAAGTCGGAATCTGTGAAGCGGAAATGACGCATGGCGCGCTTCTTTAGCGGCGCCGAGGCCAGAGCGCCATGCCGCGACGGCTAATCGCCGTGCGTGGGTGCTCGGGGCGTCGACCAGGGCTCCGACACATCGGCCAGCACCGCGTCTATGCACTCCACCAACGCGCGCAGGTCACCACCGCCGGCGCAACTGATCGTCACGATGCCACCCGGAGCCTCGCCCTCGTCGAAGGCCACGGCCAGAACCTCGAGGACGGCGTCGCGGGCGCCGCGCCGGATCTTCCGCGCCTGGACCTTCATCACGCCGCCCAGTTGCAGGGCCGAGCGAACCCGCACGCTGCCGCCCGCCTCCCAGCAATAGCGGTTGAATGCGATGGTCAGCAGGCGTGCCTTGGCCTCGTAGCGGATGTCACCCACCTTCGCGACCGCGTCCTGCATCGCCGCGGAAATGATCGCGAGATCGTCGGCGTCCTCGGCCAACAGGCGGAGCGGCTCGGTCTTGCGTCTTGGCTCGTCCGTCTTGGCCATCGGCGTCAATCCTCGTCGCCCTCGCCATCGCCCTTCAGACGACGGACCTGGGCGCCGCAGGCGCTGAGCTTTTCTTCCAGCCGCTCGAAGCCGCGATCGAGGTGGTAGACGCGGTTGACCACGGTCTCGCCCCGCGCCGCCAGGCCGGCGATCACCAGACTGACAGAAGCCCGCAGATCGGTGGCCATCACCTGGGCGCCGGTCAGATGGTCGATACCGCGCACCCGAGCCTCGCCGCCCTGGACCGTGATGTCGGCCCCCATGCGCCGCAGCTCCGGGGCGTGCATGAGGCGGTTCTCGAAGATCGTCTCCCTGATGACGCTCTCGCCCTGCGCCAACGTCATCAGCGCCATGAACGGCGCCTGCAGATCGGTAGGGAACCCCGGATAGACGTCGGTCTCGAAGTCCACCGCCTTCAACAGCGCCCCATTGCGCCGAACGGTCAGTCCATCGTTGTGGGATGTCACCTCGACCCCGGCTTCGACCATCTTGTCGATCATCGCCTGGATGAAGTCGGTTCGGGTATGGGTCAGGCGCACCTCCCCGCCGGCCATGGCGGCCGCCAGCGCATAGGTGCCGGTCTCGATCCGGTCTGGCATCACCGCGTGAGTCGCGCCGTGCAGCCGGCTGACGCCCTCGATGCGGATCGTCGAGGTGCCCGCGCCGCTGACCTTGGCGCCCATGGCGTTCAGGCAGTCGGCCAGGTCGACCATCTCCGGCTCGCAAGCCGCATTGGCCAGAACCGTCTCGCCCTGCGCCAGCACGGCGGCCAGCATGGCGTGCTCTGTCGCGCCGACTGAATTGAACGGGAAATCGATGTGCGCGCCTTTCAGGCCTCGGGGCGCCTGGGCGTAGACGTAGCCCTCGTGCAGGTCGATCCGCGCACCCAGCGCCTCGAGCGCCTTCAGATGCAGATCGACCGGCCGCGCACCGATCGTACAGCCACCCGGCAGCGAGACCTTCGCCTGACCCGTGCGCGCCAGCAGTGGCCCCAGCACGTTGAACGAGGCCCGCATCTGCCGGACCAGGTCGTAGGGCGCGAAACCGCTGGTGATCTCGGCGGTGCGCAGCAGGGTCTCCGGACCGTCCTCACCCACCGACTCGACCACCTCCGTCCCGAGCCGCTGCAACAGCTTGCCCAGGAAGCGCGTGTCGGCGAGCCGTGGCATGTTGGTCAGCCGCAGCGTCTCGTCCGTCAGAAGACTCGCCGCCATCAGCTTGATGGCCGAGTTCTTGGCGCCGCTGATCGGGATTTCCCCCTGCAGCCGCGCGCCGCCGATGATGGCGATGCGGTCCAATCCCAATCCTTCGAAACAGCCGCGCTTTCAGGGGGAGTCTTCGCGGCGGCGCGAGCCGGGATATCTAGCGCGCGACCGCGACCCGCGCAAAGGGCCTCAGCCCTCGTCGCCGTTTTTCATCGGAGCGGGCTTCTCATCGCCGCGACCGACGTCGGCCTTGCGCCGGCGCAGGTTGGCCCGAAGCGCCTGCGCCAACTTCTGCTCGCGGCTCAAAAGCTGCGGTTTCGGATCCTTGTCGGAGGGCGTCATGGCCAAGGGGTGCGGCGCTCGGCCCGTCCCGTCAAGGTCAGCGGCGGCGGATTGGGGCTTCACGCGGCCCCCGGCGTTCGTTATAGCCGCGCCTCGCCATTCGCCGCGATAGCTCAGTGGTAGAGCGCATCCTTGGTAAGGCTGAGGTCCAGGGTTCGAATCCCTGTCGTGGCACCACTACAGAAAAGCCCCGCGGCGAAAGCCGCGGGGCTTTTTTCGGTCTGAGCTATGGCCGCATCGGTTCGGCTGGCGGCGAGACGCCTGGGCTCGCCTTGCAGTCGATACTGCCGCTCACCTGGGCGCCCGGCATGACAGCGCCTAGCGAGCCCTGGAAGGTGACGTGCCGCTCGCAGCCGGCGAAATTGGCGTCGATCTGCCTGAGCAGGTCGGACGAGCCGGCGCGGTTCAGACTGGCGCAGCCGGCCAAGGCGATGGCGGCGCACAGGGCGGCGCAGCCCGCAACGAGCTTGGACTTCATGGGTAGTCTCCTAGAAATCGGCCTTCAGGGCCATGGACGGGTGGTCGTGAGGAGCCCTGGGGTTACGCCGGCGCGTTGTCCTGACCTCGGCTACCGAGCGAGGAGCCGAACAGGAAGCCCACGACGACGCCGAACCCGCCGCCGACCACGCCCGACGCCAAAGCCGTGAACAGGTTCAGCTGCTCCTTGGGGATGGCGACGAACACCACCGCGGCGAGGCAGAAGGCCATCAGACCCATGACACCGGCGGCGATGATCAGCTGCAGAAGGCTGTCGGGCTTCACGGCTGGCTCCAACACTGGTATTTGCCCGGGTAGAATGATTGACATCACGTTTGATCCCGAAATCTCGGTCCCGGCCGGCTACAGCGCCTTTGCCGCCGACCGCCGCATTGGCCGGGGTGACCTGGGGCAGGTCGCACGCGCCGCTCACGCGCACGCAGAGGCCTCGCCGTTGGTTTTCGAGGACGCGACCGGGCGGCTCGTCGATCTGGATCTGCGGGGCTCCGCCGAGGATGCCGTCGCCCGGGTCCGCAGCCCCGCGGAACCGCCCCGGCCTGCGCGGGGCCGGCCAAAACTCGGCGTCACCGCGCGCGAGGTCACGCTGCTGCCCCGCCATTGGTCATGGCTCGCGACCCAGCCGGGCGGAGCCTCGGCCGCGTTGCGCAGGCTGGTCGATCAGGCGCGCCGCGCCTCCGGCGGCGCAGACGCCGCGCGGCAGGCAAAGGAGGCCACCTACCGCATCATGACCACCCTGGCCGGCGATCGGCCCGGCTACGAGGAAGCCGTCCGCGCCCTGTTCGCCGGCGACTTGGTCCGGCTGACCGCGCTGGCGTCCGCCTGGCCCAAGGACATCGCCGACTACGTTGGCGAGCGGGCGCCCAACTCCGACGCGCCGCAGCAGGCGGCGATATCGTGAACCGTGGTCGGTCTCGCTGTTTCAAGATGAGCGAGACGTGCCTGGCTGCCAGCCCAAGCCTGCGCAAGCGCCCACGCGGCGAGCGCGACCGCCATCGTCAGGAAGCGGTTCTTGAGACCTTCGACAGCGATCAGGGTGTTCGCGGCCGAGGCCTTGATCTCGCCCAGGCGCTCCTCACACCGCGCCTCATGATCGGTGAGCCGTTGTTCGAGCGATGCAAGGCGTTCCGCCTGAACGGGCATGGCTAAGTCCCCGATGGCTTCGCGAAATCGTGCGAAGCTTCGGCGTAGACCTGTGAATTGGTACCCTTGCTCTCCGTATGGGCAACTCCATCCGTCGTCTGTCCCGCAAACAAACTGATCGGCAGCCCGTTCAGCATCGCCACAATCTGCTGAGCGCTCGTTACCGGCGCCTGCGCCTGCTGCTGTGCGATGCCGCGCAGGTCGCCGCCGATTGCCGCCTGGGTCGCGACGTTCGCCCGCTGGTTGGCGCCATATTCACCCGCGATACCGGCGAGCTGACCCGCCGCCGCTAGTCGCTGCGCCTGTTGCTGCTGCTGAAGTTGCGCCTGCGACGTCGCGCCGCCCAGCGCCTGGGCGTAACCCTGAGCCCGCAGATTGCCCAGCGTGGTCGCCCGCGCGCGGGCCAACTCGCCCTCGGTCGTGGACTGGGTCAGCGCCGCGCCGGAGCCGCCAAACGCGCCCGATCCGGCCAGATTCAACGCCTGCTGCGCCCGGACCTTGCCCGCGTTCGCATCCAGGTCCGCCGACGTCGCATCGACGACGTGACTGAGATACGGGTTCATGAACCGGCCGATATTGCCGGCGATGTTCGGCGTTTCGCTGTTGGCGACCGCTCCGGTCAATTCTTCAGCCGCGTCATAGTCCCAAGGCGTACCCGACAGGTTCGTGGCATTGGCGGCCGCCAGGTTCTGCAACCCGTTTGCCGGCGCGATCAGGCTCTGCGGGTCATTGTTCAGCAAGCCGCCCACCCGGCCGGCGACATTCTGCGTCAGGCTGGACGCCCATTCCGGGACGATCGGGGTGGTCGTGGAATGGTTGGTGGCGTTCGTGGTCTGGCTCGAATTGGACTTCGAGCCTCCGATCTTCAAGCTCATCTAAAGCTCCTTTGCGATGATCCGCGCCAGGGGCGCATATCCTTTTGATTTCAACGCACGCTCCCAGCCGCCGCGGCCGATGATCATGGCGCGCCGGCAACCGGTCTCGCGGCCCCAGGCTTCCACGGCGGGCAGGATGTCGTCCTCGAGTTCCTCGCGGTCGCCACCCGCCAGCCAGATCAGCAACCGCCGCCCGCCAGGATCAGTCTCCACCGCCGCCACCAGCGCGCTCGCAGCGCCCGGCCAGAGCCGCGCTTCGCCCCGCGAGATCGCGGCGCGGACATCCTCTAGCGCGTGGGTCCGCCCGGCATGGGCCAACGCCGCCTCGATCCAAGGCGCGCACCGCGCCCAATCGGCGTCGAGGCTCACCGCCGACCCGCCAGCGTTGCGTCGAACACCGGCTGGCCGATGCGGCAACCGGTCGGGGCGCTGGCGCCCGAGAACGTCACTTTGAAAAGGCGGCCGGAGATCAGGATGTCGGCCTTGGCGTCACCGGCCGCCATCGGCGGCGCCACGGCGATCTGTGCGGTGTCCTGCGGATGCCGGCGCGCGGCCACGGTCACGGTCACCGGCCCCTGCTGATCCTTGAAATCCGGCCAGATCTCGCGAACCAGCAGGCACGCGTCCGGGTCCAGATAACTGTCCGCCGTCTCGATGAACCAGCTGAAGGCCTGGCCGTCCGCCGAGTGGCCCTTCTCGTGGTGATAGACCCGGCCATCGTAGGTCACGCCGATCGGGTAGAGCGAGGGCCCGGCGTCGACGAAGGCGGTCCGGCCTATCACGCCGCGATGCCAGGCGCCGGCGTCGGTCCCGGACAACGCCAGCGCCAGATAACGGCTGTTCTCGAACCCGTCTCGGCCGTCGGGATAGTCGAAGCGCACCTCGGAATATTCGCCGTTCGATGAGGCCACGACCTTATCGCCCTGGCTGGCCGCGAGATGGTCGGCAAAGGCCTGCCGGATCGGGCATGGGATCGCCTGCGGCTGGCCGCCGACGCCATAGCTGTAGAACTGCCGGTCCGGGCTCACCCAGAACGCCGTCTGGCCGACGACCACCGCCGCGTTCGGCCCGATCAGACCGCAATTGCGCCCCACCCGGTCGAACCGCCAGGGCTGGTTCAGCGAGCCGACGAACGTCCCCAGGAACAGGGCGTCGCTGGTCCAGACCAGCATGTAGGGCCCACTCATCCGTGCGGCCACGATCCGCCCGCCGCCGGTCAGCACATACTCCCGCGCCGTCGAGCCGGTGGCCGTCGTGCTCCACTGGGTGTTGTCGCGGATCGAGGAATGACGGATGCAGAGCGGGTTGAAGACCCCCGAGACCTCCTCGTTGCAGCCGAGCGCGAAGACCTGGTAGCCGCCGTTCAACGGTGCCACCAACATGTGGGTCACATTGGCCGGGGCGTTGGCGAGAGCCACGGCCTTCGACGCCGCGGCGTTGGTCCAGGCGAAGATCGTCTGGTTCCGTGGGCTCGCCAGCAGGTTCTGGCCCCAGGCGGCGAACGACCAGGTCAGCGGGAAGTAATCCGTGGCGGACGGCTGCCCGAACCCGCCCACGCCATAGGCTCCCGTGCCGAACCCCGCGCTCCCCGCGCCATCGACCGCGCCCGCCGTGAACCCCGCGGCCGGGGTGATGTCGAACAGCGCCCCGCCTTGCCAGATCTGCAGCTTCGAATGGGTCCCGAAGCCAATGGTCAGCACCGCGGCGTTGTCGGTCCAGGGAAAGGCCGTGCGGCAGACCCCGGTCAGCGGCGAGGCCATTAGGGCCTCCCAGCCGCCGATCACCTGGGCTCGCCCCAGCCGGAACCGAACGTTGGAGCCGTCCGCCCAGTGGCCGGCCTCCGCGAAACTGGTGTCATCGCCGTTCAAGCCCGGCGGGAGGTCGAGGGGAATTCGCATGCTGATGTCCGCACAAGAGGATTCGATGCGCCATCGGGCCGATCCGATGGACGCCGTCCGATTTGCTTGCGGCCCCGGTGACGCTAGGAAGGCCTATGGCGACCCCAATCACCGATGCCGTCATTCGCTTCGAGCCAGATGGCTATGACTTGAATCGCCCCTGGCTTCTGGGTCGCCAGTCCGCCGGCCACGGTTTTCTGCGCGCGGCGGTTCAGGGCCGGGGCGAGGGCCCGGTCTACGGCTACACGCCCAGCGCACAGTCCGCCGAGGCCTTCGGCCAGATGGTCCGTGGCTTCGATCCGGCCGCGACGCCGGAGTGGATTCAGGGCGAGCACCTCGGCCGCATCGGTCAGACGCGAGGCATCCTCTATCTCGCCGACCCGACCCTGACCCTGTTCGCCCGCCCGAGGCTCCGCGTCGGCCCGACCCGCTATTCCCTGTGCGGCGTCACCCACACGCTGTCGACCGCCGGGACCCAGCAGTTCATCGCCGAACTGTTGTCGGAGGCCGTCATGCCGTGGGACGCGCTGGTCTGCACTTCGACCGCGGCGCTGAGGACCGTCGAGGTGATCCTCGAGGCCCAGACCGACTACCTTCGCTGGCGTTTCGGCGCCGGCCTGAGCCTTCGGCCGCCCCAGCTCCCGGTCATTCCGCTCGGGGTTCATTGCGACGACTTCGCCTTCACCGACCAGGACAAGGCCGCCGCGCGCGACGCCCTGGGCCTCGCCGCCGACGAGGTCGCGGCCCTCTACGTCGGTCGCCTCGTGCTCAGCGGCAAGGCTCACCCCCTGCCGCTCTTCCAGGGCCTGCAGGCCGCGGCCGAGCGATCGGGCCGAAAGCTCGCCCTGATCCTCTGCGGCCAGGCCCCCAAGGCCGACGTGCGGGCCGCCTATCTGGACGGCGCGGCCAGCTATGCGCCGGACGTCCGTTTGATCACGGTCGACAGCCGCCAGGACGCCGCGCGCCGCCGCGCCTGGGCGGCCGGGGACATCTTCGTCTCCCTCGCCGATGGCATCCAGGAGACCTTCGGCCTGACCCCGATCGAAGCCATGGCCGCGGGCCTTCCGGCCGTTGTCTCCGACTACAACGGCTACCAGGACACGGTGCGCGACGGCGTCGACGGCTTCCGCATCGCCACCTGGGCGCCGGAGCCGGGACGCGCCGGTCACACCTACGCCCTGCGCCACGAACTCGAACTGCTGGACTACGACAACTACTGCTGGGTCGCCGCCGCCGCGACCTCCGTCGACCTGCGACAGCTCGCCGAACGCCTGACCGATCTGGTCGAAAGCCCCGACCTGCGCCGCCGCCTGGGCCAGGCCGGCCAGGCCCGGGCGCGAGCCGTCTATGACTGGCCCCACGTCTACCGCCAGTACCAGGCGCTTTGGGCCGATCTCAACGCCCGTCGCGCGGCGGTGGCCAACAACCCCGACGACCTGGCCTGGGCCGCCGCCGCGCCCCGCGCCGCGCCCTCGAGGCTCGATCCCTTCCAGAGCTTCGGCCACTACCCCACCGCCCAGATCACCCCGCGGACCCAGGCCGCGCTCACGCCCGGCCTGACTCTCGAAACCTACCGCGCCCGCATCGCCGACCCCCTCTTCCCCCGCACCGATATCCCGGAAAGCGTCGTCTCGGCCGTCTGGGCGGAACTCGCCCGAGGCCCCGCCATCGTCGCCGCTCTCGCAACGCCGGCCGGACTAACGGAGGGCTGGACTATGGTGGTTGTGGGGACGTTGGCGAAGATGGGGTTGATCGTACTCCGCTAAGATTGGGGGATCTGTTCCGCTGGTGGTCCGCAACCGGCTCTTGGAGTATCTCGGATATATGAAGTTCAATATGGGCTGCGGTCATCGGAAGTTGGCTGGCTTTATCAACGTGGACACGTCGGTTCTCTGCGAGCCAGATGAGGTTGTGGACCTAGAGGTGCTTCCATGGCCATGGCCCGATGGGTGCGCATCAGAGATCCGCTTCATCCATTCGCTCGAACACATGGGTCAAACTCCCTCTGGGTTTTTAGGGATCATGTGCGAAATCTACCGCCTCGCTACGGACGGGTGCGAAATCACGATTCACGTACCCCACCCACGGCATGACAATTTCTTAAACGATCCAACCCACGTGCGCCCAATCACGGCGGGTACGCTGGCGCTCTTCGACAAGCGACTATGTGAGAACGCCCTAGCTTTGGGGGGAGCAAACACACCGCTCGCATTGATGCTTGGGCTGGATTTCGAGACCGTCGCCACAGAAACAGCGTTAGACGAGCCATACTTCACGCGCCTCAAATCGGGCGTTCTGAGCGAAGCCGACGCATACCAACTCTTGCTTACTCAGAACAACATTGCTCGAGAGCTACGTTTCGTACTTAGGGCGAGGAAACCTAAGACATCGTCAGGCGTGTAAAGATGGCAAATAGTTGACCGCTACCCGCCGTGAAGCCGTTGGCTTGCCCGCCACCACTCCCAGCATTGGTGCCGCTTACGCCGGGGGTAGCTCCTGCTCCGCCGTTTACGATATCTCCGAAACTGCTGAAGCCACCACTGCCGCCACCGCCACCATTAGATCCGTTGGTACCACCCCCCGGGCCGCCATCGGTACCAGCGGAACCCGCTGCGGCAGAAGTTCCTCCGGTTCCGCCGGCGCGATGAATTTCATTGATGCTGGGCTGCGTGTTCGCGCCACCGCCGGCGCCTGGCGCAGGACTAGCGCCACCCTTGCCTCCGAGTGCGCGGACGGTCTGGCCGGTAGGCAGCGTGATAGTGCTGTCGCCGCCGTCGCTAGAGTTGCCGGAGCCCGCTGCACCGATGCTGTAAGACAGCAGCGTATTTGCGGGGCATGGGAAACGCGCCCAGACTGACTCGGCCCCGCCGCCGGCACCGTTGCCGCCCGACTGCTGGCATCCGCCGCCTGCTCCAATAATCCAGACTTCCACAACGGCCGGGTAGTTCGGCGAAACCACCGTGGCCGGGCCAGTTGCAGTTCTGTAGGCGATCTCCCGAACGCGGATTCGGGCGGCCCTCGGGATCATCCGCTGACCAGAAAAGCCTCGGAGGGGTTGACCAACAGCCATCAGTAATTCGCCCACTCAGCTTCGAACCCGACCGCGCCCGTCACGCCGATCGCCACATAGAGCTGCTCACCGGCCTGCAGGATTTTCGGGTTGTCGTCCGAGTAGCCGAAGTCGGTCACCGGGGCGGCCGTGGTCTGGGCCATGGTATAGGCGGCCATCAGCGCGCTGTTGGAGAACCGCTTGGTGGTCCCCGCGTCCGACGACCGGAACTCCTGCAGCTGGGTGGCGGTCACGCTCGCCAGCGGGATGGCGCGCAGCTTGGTGAGCCGCGCCCCCGCGGCGCCGGCCGTCGCCACCAGCACGGTGTTGGTGGGCGACGTCGTGTAGCTGGTGTTCGCCGTCGAGCAGGCCACGAAGCTCGACTGCGGCGTCTGCGGCGTGATGATCGAATTGGCTGTGCCGGGCATGGTCTTGCCTCCTTAAAGGGCGACGGCGAGCGCCACGGCCCGCCCGAGAAAAGCTGCGTTGTCGGAAAGGTCGGTGCTGGCCACCGGCTGCCAGCCGGCCACGGCCCCGTCGGTCTTGAGGAACTTGCCCGCGTTGCCGGTCTGGCCCGGCAGGATGCCGGCGTTGGCGGTGAACGCGACCCCGTCCACATAGGCCTTGGTGGCCGCCCCCTGGGGCGTCGTCGGGTCGGCCAGGCCGGTCAGGGGCTGGCCGCCGAAACTGGTCCCCTGGACCCGCAGCACATTGGCCCCGTCACAGGCGACTTGGGCGATCTCGCCGGGCTGCACCGCGACGGCGGCGCCGGCCCCCGTCGAGAGCGTCACCACGCCGGAGCAGGCGTTCCAGATCACATAGGCCTTGCTGACGCTGGGCGCCGTCACCGTGAACGGCCCCGCGCCGGTGAACTTGATCATCGCCGCGCGCGCCTCGTCGTCGCCGGCGTTGGCGGTGGTCAGGGCATAGGCGCCGGTCAGCGCCTTGGTCAGGAAGCCGGCCACCGCATAATCCGCGTGGGCCAGCACCGCGTTCAGCTTGTCGCCCCACAGGTTGATGTTCTCGCCGGTGAACTGCAGCTCGAAACGCAGGGATGAAGACCAGGACGAAGGCATCAGACGATCACCGCGCCGGTGTCTTCACGCAGCCAGTGGCTACCGTCGGAGTGGGCCAGGATGTTCAGGTCGCTGACCAGGCACACGCAGGTCGGATAGCTCGCCGCGGGCGGCAGCTTGGCCTGGCTCACCGGAAACACCGGCTTCGGCGCCTGCGGCGTCTGCAGGTCGCGGATCGCGTCCTGGATCGAGGTCAGGACCGCGTGAAGGGCGGCCGGGATTCCCGGTCCGATGGGGGTGAGCCCGATTGCGGTCGGCCCAATATTCGCAGGCATGTTCAAACTCCTCGGATGATGTCGAAGCCGCCGCCGCGGCTGCGCGGCAGGTCTGTGACCAGGCTCCGCGCCGCGCGGGACCGGGCGTCCTTGGCGTTGAGCTCACCGATCGCCCGGGCCAGCCGGGCCTCATAGGTCTGGGCCAGGTCGTCGTCGCGCAGGAACGGGCCGGCCTCGCAAAGCGTCGCGAACAGATAGGCGTCGGCCCCGTCGGCCAGCAGGCCGTTGGTGGGCGAAGCGTCCGACAGCGCGAACTTCACCAGCATCCGCAGCACCAGCCCGTAGGCCTGGTCGCAGGGCCGGTCGAAGGCGAGGCTGGCCCCGTCGACGCCCCAGCTGCCGGGCCGTCCCGCGACGGTGGACGCCGCCACCAGGCTGGGCTCGACGAGGCGCATCGCCGTGCGTCGGCCGCCGTCCACGATCCACAGGGCCAGCGGCTCGGCGAACCCGCCGGGCAGCGCGATCGTCCGCGCCCCGGCCGGCGCTGTCAGCGAAACCTCGCTCTCCGCCAGCCGGGTCCGCAAACTGCGGTTCAGCCGCGCCTCGCCCAGGGCGATGAATTCCGGGATCCGCGCCGTCAGGTCGGCGCGCACCAGCCAGTTGGCGGTCGCCGCCTGCAGCTCGGCATAGGTCGTGATCGCCATCGGCGGCCTCGATTGTCAGAGTTGGGAATGGGACGGCGCCGGGCCGGCGCCACGGCCGGCCCGGCGCCGCGGACGAGCGCGGAGAGGTGCAGAGGGGGACGCTCGTCAGAACACGGCCGCGCCGAAGGTCTTCTCCGCGCGGAAATAGAACAGCAGGTAGGACTCCACCGCCGGGTCGATGGCACCCGCTGTGGTGTTGCCGAAGGTGATGGCTAGCGTGTCCGCCGCCGAGACCCGGGCGGTCGAGACCACCAGGCCGGCATGCAGTGACGGCTTGTTGACGTGGACGAAATCGCCCGGCCTCAAGCCCTTCACGGTAAAGGCCTGCTCCGCGGAGGTGTTGGCCCCCACGGCGCCGACGTCCAGCGCGAGCAGGCAAACGCCGAAGCGGTCTTCGTTGATCATGGCGCCCATGGGCGGCCCTCCGATGTCTGGGAATGAAAAGCACGATCGAGCCGCCCCGCGCCCCGGGGTGCGCCCCGGGGTGCGCCTCAAGATGCGAAGCGGGGCGGCTCTCACGCGGGCGTCGCGTCAGCGGTTGGCGAGGCGGCAGGCGAGTTGCGGCCGGATGGTCTTGAATCCGTAAAGTACGTCCAGACGGCAGGGAAATTTGTCTGAGTTGATGTCGTACTGCCGCACGATCCGCATCGACACGCCGTCGAAGGCCTCGCGGGCCGCGAAGTCCACGCCACGCGGCATCACCATGTCGGCGCTGGCGAAGGCGAACGCCCCCTTCTGATAGGCCATCGAGATCCCGTAGTTCACCGAGGCCGTGCCCGGGAACGCGATCACCACGCCCGAGGCCGGCGAGCCGGACACGTTCTGCAGCGCTCCCGAGGTCACAATCGCCGGGCTGATCGGGAACGATGTGGTCGTCACCGTGCCCGCCGTGATCACGAACTGCTGCAAAATCCCGGTCGATTGTTTGGTCTCGGGATGCACCCGGAACACGCCGGGCATGGTGAAGACATCACCCTGCACCGGCAGGCCGGCGCCGGTGTTGACCGCCAGCGTCGCGCCCGTCTGCGCGGCGCCGTTTACTTGATAGGCGGCGTTGGCCGCGCCGCGCGGATGCGACGGCCACAGCGTGTTCTCCATGAAATCGAAGCCGGCGGTGCGGCCCATGAAGCCTTCGCGGTTCTGCTTGGAGATCGCCGTCTGGTCGTTGAACAGACCCTTCAGCGCGTCCACCAGGTCGACATTGTCCTGGGTGTTCAGGTTGCAGGTCCGCGCGTTCAGCGGCGCCAGGTTGTCCACCAGGATCTTGCGGCCCTGCAGCACCTTGGTGAAGGTCGCCGGCAGGGACTGGTTGTCCACCTGGTTGTAGACGTCGCGGTACATGGTCATGGCGTCCGCCTCGATATTGGCGGCCAGCACCGCCATGGCCGGCTCCAGGATGCGCTCGGAGAAGTCGTCGAGCGCCAGCGTCAGGTCCACCGACGTGAAGTTCAGGTCGACGCCCTTCTGGGTCTGCACCTTCAGGTCCACGGTCGATTCCGTGGTGTCCTGCGCGGCCAGCGTCGAGCCGGTCCGCACCGTGTACTGGTTGGGCAGGCGCACCTTCAGGGTGTCGCCCACCTTGGCGCCCTGGCGGGCGAAGCTGTCGTCGTATTCGCGCGTGATCGAGCCCACGAAGTTGAGCTTCTGATGCAGCACGCGCAGGGCCTCCCGCGTTACAGCGGTCGGCGTCAGGATGGCGTTGGCCATTCGGTCGTCCTTTCAAGAATGTTGTTGTGGTGGTCCGCGCGAAGACCGCCGAGGCGCGGATGCGCGTGCTCGGGGGCGGCCGGCCTTGGCCGGCGGCGGCGTTTATCGGTTGCGATCAGGCCCGATGGTCCAGGCCGTTGGCGTCGCCGCGCGGCCGGGAGGCGTCCTGACCGGCGTCAGCGGCCCTTCCGCACGAGATCGTTGCGCCGCTGCATCCACTCCTTGGTGCCAAGCTCGTCGCGCACCCCGCCGCCACCGGCCGCGGAGCCCGAAACCAGCACCGCCGGCCGCACCGCCTGGGCCTGGGCGGCGGTCCTGGCGGCGCCTTCCCGCTGGCCCGCCATCTCCGCCTGATGGGCCCGATGCAGGATCTTCCAGACCCGCGGATCATCCTGCTGGCTCAGTTCCTCCAGCGTCACCCCGTGCGTCTGAGCGTAGTCCACCAGCTTGGCCGCCAGCTCAGGCGACCAGCCGTCGATCTCCTTCTGCAATGTCCGCCCGGCCTCGGCCATCCGCGCCGCCGCGGCGTGGGCGGCCTGCAGCCGCCCGTGCGCCGCACGCTGCCCAATCGTCTGCGCCAGACCCTCACGGGCATGGGCCATCTGCTGAAGACGGTCCCACAACGCCTGCGCGCCGTGCGGATCCTCGGCGGCGTAGGCCTGCCAGTCCACGCCGCCCAGATGCTCGAGCTGATGGTCCAGCGCCGCGAGATGCACCTGCTCGCCGCTGGCCTGGCCCACCGCTTGGGCGTGCGCCGCCACGGCCTCCCGCTCCGCCTCAAGCCCGCGCCGATGGTGTGCCAGCTCCTGGGTTTTGCGCGTGTAGTCGGCCTGCCGCAGGAACGCGCCCTTCAGCGCCGCCGGCAGGGTATGGACCTGCCCGTCGAGCTCGAGGTCGAAGGTGCCGTCGCCGTCGTCTTCGGCCGGCGCGGCCTCGGCGATATCGCGCACGGGTTCGTCGGCGCTCAGCGCCTCATCGTCTTGCATGGGGTTTCCTTTGGAATCCGGGCCCGGGCCCGTGGGAGAGAATGGACGGTCTCGGTCCGTCGCGGCCTAGCGCTGCATCGCCTTCAGGCGGTTGGTCTCGGCCTCGAAGGCGTCGATCTCCAGCTTGCGGGCCGCGTGGCTCTTGTCCTGCTGCAGGGCCGCGATCTCGGCCTTGGCCGCCGCCAACGCCTGCGCCAGCCCGGCCAGCTGCGCTTGCGCGCCCTGCCCGTCCGCCGACCCGGCCTTGGCCTGCGCCGGCAGCATGGCCCGCAGCCGCTGCGCCACCTCGTCGGCGCCCGGCCAATCGAGGTTCTTGGCCAGCAGGTCACCGATCACCGGGGCGGCGGCCGGATAGGCGCGGATCAGCTCGATCATCTGGTTCGCCGCCTCCTCCCGGCGGCTGGTGAAGCTGGGGCCGGCCTGCACGGTCAGGTCATAGCGGCCCACCGTCAGGTCGTAGATCTTCTCCACCGCGGCCAATTCGGCGTTGGGCTGCCCCGGTGTGGCGGCCGGCGCCGGCGAATTGACGTTGACCGCCCGGGCCTGCCCGTCGGCGCCAAGCACCCGGATCACCCGCGGTGTCGAATAGACCTTCGGGATCAGGTCCAGCAGGATTCGACCGGAGTGACGCATCGCCCGGTTCAGGTTGTCGATGTAGTGGAAGGTCGAGACATCGCCTTCCCGCTGTCGCGCCATGATCGCCCGGCCCGACGTCTCGTTCGATCGCGCGCCGAGGCTCGCATCGTAGAGGCCCATGATCGCCTTCATGTCGTCGCTGGCGTTCAACGCCTCCTGCAGCGCGCCGGCCGGGGCGCCGGTGAACGGCTGACGCATCGGCGGCTCGGGGCCATCGTATTCGATATAGGCGTGGGTCTGGACATTGGCCGTCGCCCACTTCGCCGAGTCCGTCTCGAAGGCGCCCCTGCGCCCGATGAACGGCGTCTTGGGCGCCAGCGCCACCAGCTCGGTCGACGTTGTGCGCCAATAGTTGAACATCCGCTGCGGGTCCTTGGCGTCGCGCACCAGGCTGCGCAGCCGCCGGCGGCCGTCGATGTGCAACTCCTCGCCATAGACCGGCACGATCGGGATGAACCGCCCGGCCCACTCGACCGTCTCCAGCACCTCCGCGCCGGTCAGGATTCGCTGCGTCACCTTGTGGCTCGCCACGCTCCGCGGCCGACCCACCACGCTCACGCCCAGGGCGTCGAACATCGCCTTCTGCGCCTCATAGACGCCCACCTCGACCACCTGGCCGTCAGACAGCGCCAGGATGCTCCGGCTGACGGCCTCGCGCCGCCAGTGCTCGGCCACCATCACCCGATCGCCCTCGAGCCAGGGATCGCTCAGCGAGGCATAGGCGGCGGCCGACCAGTCGACAGCGTCAGCCCCCTTCCAGCGCGCCTCGAAGGCCGCCTTGGGCAGCGTGTCCACCACGAAGGCCGAGTTCCAGTCGGAACTGTCCGCCGCGGTCCCCTCCGGATCGCCATAGATCGAGAACGGATTGGCGACCCGCTCCACCGCCAGGTCCTGGTCGAAGGTGTCGTCCCCGGCATAGCGGGTGTTGATCCGGAAATAGCCGAACCCACAGGTCACCGCGAAGTCGAGCGCGGTGTCATAGGCGACTTCGGCGTCCGAGTTCTGTTCGATGTGCCGGATCAGCCCGTTGAACACCTCGGCTGTCGCCGGGTCCGCGCCGCTGTCCACCGGGTGGACCACCATCCCGGGCTTGTTCTGCCGCGCGTCGTTGACCACCTGGCGGATGAACGCCGGCAGCCGGTTGAGGGTCAGGCACGGCCGCCCGTCCAGGTCGCGCTCGCGCTTGATCTGCGCCGGCCACTGTTCGCCCAGCCGGGCGAACCGCAGGTCGTCCAGCGCCTCGCGCCGGTTCTCCGCCTCGGCGTCCGCCGCCCGCTCGAACGCCTCGCGGGCCTCTTTGATGATCTCGTCGTCGGACAAGGCGGCCTCTCAAATGCAAAACGCCCGCGCGAGCGAGCCCGGCGGGTTGGGGTGGAACGGCGGCCCCGTTCAGGGGTCGCAAACAGAGAGAACAAGGTCTCGGCGCGACGCCCGGCCGCTCATTGCGTCGCTGCGGGCGCGCCAATCAACGCTGGCAAAACTCTACCAAAAACGCGCGTCGCCGTCAAGAACAAAATAAGAACATTTTAAAGGTCTCAGGCCGCCGCCGCGTCGCGCCCCAACGCCGCGTCCACCGCCTGCAACGCCGCATAGAGCGCGGCGGCTTCGATGGGCTTGGCCACGTGGCCGTCCATGCCGGCGGCGATGTAGTCGGCGACCTGGTGGGCCATGGCGTTGGCGGTCAGCGCGATGATCGGCGTGCGCGCCCGGCCGCTCACCATCTCGGCTGCGCGGATCGCGCGCGTCGCGGTGGGCCCGTCCATCACCGGCATCTGCACATCCATCAGGATCAGGTCCCAGGGCTCGGCCGCCCAGGCCGCCACGGCGGCCTGGCCATCGTCGACCACCACGGGCTCCACGCCCACCTGCGCCAGCAGGGTGCGCAGCACCAGCTGGTTGATCGCATTGTCCTCGGCGGCCAGCACTCGCATCGGCCGGGCGCCGAAGGCCGTGGACGGAGGCTTCGCCGCGGCCGGCGCGAGGACCTCACCCACCCACATCAGCGGCAAGGTCACCGTGAAGGTCGAGCCCGCGCCCGGCGTGCTTTCGGCCCCGATCGCGCCGCCCATCAGCTCGGCGAGCTCGCGGCAGATCGACAGGCCAAGGCCCGCGCCGCCATAGCGCCGGGTCGTCGACGCATCGGCCTGCTCGAACTTGCCGAACAGTCGCGCCAGTACGCCGGGCTCGATGCCCACGCCGGTGTCGCGCACCGTGATCCGCGCCGCCTCGCCCTCGCGCGCCAGCGCCACGGTGATCTCGCCGGCCTCGGTGAACTTCAGCGCATTGGAAATCAGGTTGTGGAGGATCTGGCGCACCCGCGTGGGATCGCCGCGCCAGGCGCCGGCCACGCCCTCGCCGAGCGCCAGCGTCACCGCCACGCCCTTGGCCTCGGCCAGCGGGCTGAACGTCTGCCGCGCCCCGGCCGCCAGCGCCGCCAGATCGAAGTCGATGCTCTCCAGTTCGAGCTTTCCCGCCTCCACCCGGCTCAGGTCCAGGATGTCATTCAGGATCGCCAGCAGCCCCTCGCCGCTCTCGCGGATCACCTCGACCTGGGCCAGCACATGGCCCGGCAGCCGGGTCTCCATCGAGATCGCCTGAGCCATGCCCAGCACCCCGTTCAGCGGCGTGCGGATCTCATGGCTCATGGTCGCCAGGAACGCGCTCTTGGCCCGGCTCGCCATCTCCGCCTCGTCCTTGGCCCGCTGCATCGAGGCATTGGCCGCCATCAGCTCGCGAGCCTCCTTCAACGTGATCCAGATCGACACCACCGCATGGCCCACCACCACCAACAGCGTCGCCTCCACCATCAGTTGGTCGATCCCGTGGTAGTGCGCGACGATCAGCGGCGTCAGCACCGGCAGCGCCAGCCCCGACAGCGCCGGGATCAGCGCCCCCATCGAGCGGCCATGGTGGGTCTCGACATAAAGCAGGTGGCCAGCGAAGAAGGCCGCGCCCGCGATCTGGCAGGCGGGATTGTCCGAGGTCCACAGGATCGCGCCCGCCGCGCTCCAGGCCGGGATCGCCGCGCAATAGGTGGCGAAACAGGCCCAGGCCAGACGCCGGCTGACCGGCAGACCGCGCGCCATCGGCCGCGTCGTCAGGCACATGGGAACTTCCAGCGCCAGCACGCAGACCAGCCACGCCGTGGCCACCGTCCAGCCGACCGACAGCCCCAGCAGCAGCCAGAGCACCGCGCCCACGATCACCCGCACCGGCGAGAACAGAAAGCTCCTCGCGCCGGCCGCCGTGAACCGCTCGTCGAACCAGCCGCTGTTCATCAGCCCCCCAGACGCGACCCGCACACTGCACGTCGTTCGCCGAATGTGGGGTTAACAGCGGCTGCCTTCGCCTCATCCCATCCACCCCAACGGTTCCCCTCGCCCGGCCCGCGCCGCCGGCCGCACCACCGGCCCGCCGCCGCGGTTCGCGGCGAACTCGCCGAACGCATCGGCCCCGTGGCTGCTCTCGTCATGCATCGGGCCGCCATAGCTGCGGGTCGCCCGGTTCCAGCGCTTCTTGTAGCCGCGCAGACGCTCCAGGCCGCCGGCGCATTTTTCGGCGTCGAACCAGGTCAGCGGGATCATCAGGCGCCCGGCGTTGATCCGCTCCTCCGGGTCCATCGCTGCCCCCACCGCGATCGGCGAGACGCCCAGCCCGCCCAGGGTCTCGAACCGCGAACGCCCCGCCGCGCCCAGTTCGCGCACCATCACGTCATGCGGCAGGTGGTGCGTCCCATAGACGTAGGGTTTCCCCGCCAGCGCGGCCTGCACGATCGCCGGCAGCCCCTCGCCGGAGGTCTCGAAATAGTCGATGGCGCGCACCTCGCGGCCCGCCTGCTGGAAGAACCAGACGGCGGTATAGTCGTCGATGCCCAGGTCCCAGGCGGTATCCACCTTCAGCGCCGGATCGTGGGGCACGCGCCCGATCCGCCCGGCCCGCTCCGCCTCGCCCAGCAACCCTGCGTAATAGGCGCCCGGCGCCGCGGCGTCGAAGTCCACCAGATACTCCGACGCATACCGCGCGTGGCCCTCCTCCTCGCTCCCGAACTCGGCGATCAGCTCGGCCCGCTCCCGCGCGAGCTGCTCTTGGCTGAACACATCGGTGTCCGTCGCCGGCGAGCGCAGGGTGAACCACTCGGCATCGCGCGCCCGGCTCTCGAACGCCCGCGTCGCATGCCCCCGCCCGCGCGGCGTCCACAGGAACAGCGCCCAACCGCCGTTCTCGGCGAGGATGGGTCGCAGAAAGCTCCAGGCGTCCGGCTTGGCCAGCGCCCACTCGGAAAACACCACCCCAAGGGGTGGCGAGCCCACCAGCGAATTGTAGTTGTCCGAGCCGACCACCTGCCAGGTCGAGCCCTTCTTGAGATGGATCATCATCTCGGCGTCGCGGGTTCGCGTGCGGATCGAGGGTGGGAACGCCTCGTCGATCCGCCTCTTGCCGGTATGCGGATTCACTGCATCCCAGATCGCCTTGCGGCCCTGGCTGGCCTCCGGGAGCAGGTGCCAGTAGACGCCCGGCCGACGAAGGGCGCGGATCGCGGCCCAGTGAAGGGCAACCTCGTCTTTTCCCCAACGCCGATGTGCTACAATGTCGGCCCGCTTACCGCCTGACTCAAGGTAGCGGAGCAGCGGTTTCTGGTACTCGCGCGGCTCCCAGCCGCCGGTCAAGCCGACCTCCTCCCGGCTCATGAGCGTTCCTCAAACTCACCAGCCTCTGGATCCGGCGCGTCGGTGAAACGCTTGATCACCACTGTGAGGTCGCCGCCCGATGTCGGCTTCACCCGCGCTTTGGGCTTCGCCAGCGGCTTCGGCTTGCCGTGCCCTCGGTCGAGGACCTCGCGCGCAGCCGCTAGCTTGGCGGATTCCTGGCCAGTCCCGCCCATGATCTGGGCGAGCGTGTCGAGCGCCAACCCGCTCATGCCACGGGCCGCGGCCTTCAGCTCTTTAGCGGTCATCGCCTTGTCATCGGGCATCCTGCAACTCCGTCTTGGAACAACGCAGCCATCGCCTATGCTGCGTGAGAGAAACCACCGAGGCGCTCAACGCGTCCGGCCAGGGGGAAACCGCCATGACCAGCCTCGTCACCACCGCCGACCAGGGCCACGTCCGCACGATCACCTTGAACCGAGCGGAGAAGAAGAACGCGCTCAGCCAGTCGCTGGCCTGGGACATCATCGGCGCGGTCGACGCCGCCGCGCTGGACGACAACATCTGGGTCGTGGCGATCACCGGCTCGGGCGACGCCTTCTGCGCGGGCCTCGACCTGTCGCCCGACGCGAAACCCTACAGCCCGCAGACCGCCATGACCGCCCAGCTCGACGACATCGGCTGGGTCGGCAACTTCCTGCTGGCCATCCGCAAGCGGTGCGACAAGCCGGTGGTCGGCGGCATCAATGGCGTCGCGGTCGGCGCGGGCCTCGGCCTGGCCATGGCCACCGACGTGCGCCTGATCGCCAGATCCGCCCGGTTGATGGCCGGCTACACCCGCATCGGCGGATCGCCGGACGCCGGCCTCACCATCACCCTGCCCCAGGCCATGGGCTACGAGAAAGCCATGCGCTTCATGATGGAAAACCGCACCCTGGTCGGCGAAGAGGCCGTCGCCTGGGGCATGGCCGGCGAGGCCGTCGACGACGCCAACTTCGCCGCCCGCCTCGAGGAATACTGCCAGTCCCTCTGCGAATGGTCGCCAATCACCCTGCGCCTCCTGAAACGCGGCATGGTCCGGTCCTACGAAAGCCCGGACCTCGAAAGCCAGCTCCGCTACGAAGTCGGCAACATCCGCAAAGCGTTCAGCAGCGAAGACGGCCAGGAAGCGCGAAGGGCCTTCCTGGAGAAGAGGAAGCCGGTGTTCCAGGGCCGGTAGGTCTCTCTCACGCCTGAAATCCAAATCGCGAACGGCGGCGCCATGCTCGCCCCTGCCTTGACCGGACGCTTGCCGCCCGGCTCAAGTCATCGCGACCGCGCGCCAGACGCGGACCACCAAGGGACGGGCACATGATCATCCGTACATTCATCGCCACGGTCGCGATCGCGCTGGCCCTCGCCGGCTCCGCCTCAGCCGCCGACACCGCCAAGGTCGCGCAGGGCGCCCTCCATGGCGCGACGGCGGGCACGGTCACCAGCTTCAAGAACATCCCCTTCGCCGCCCCGCCGGTTGGCGACCTGCGCTGGCGCCCGCCGCAAGCGCCCAAGACCTGGACCGGCGTCCGCGACGCCACCCTGCTCGGTCCCACGTGCTTCCAGATGCGCCAGGTCACGCCGGACGTGAAACAGTCCGAGGACTGCCTGCAGCTCAACGTCTGGACGGCGTCCGGCTTCAAGCCTGGCGGCAAGCTGCCGGTCATGGTGTTCATCCACGGCGGCTCCTTCACCGGCGGCTCCGGCATCAACGCGCTCTACGACGGGACCCACTTCGCCGAGCGCGGCGTGGTGCTGGTCACCGTCAACTATCGCCTGGGCCGCCTGGGCTTCTTCGCCCACCCGGCGCTCACCGCCGAGCAGCCGGGCGCCCCGCTCGCCAACTACGGCATGATGGACAACCTCGCGGCGCTCAAGTGGGTGCAAGCCAACATCGCGGCCTTCGGCGGCGACCCCAAAAACGTCACGGCGTTCGGCGAAAGCGCCGGCGGCATCCTGATCAACGACCTGATGGCCAGCCCCCAGGCCAAGGGCCTGTTCGCCAAGGCGATCTCCGAATCCGGCTTCGGCCGCATCCCCGGCCTGCCGATGGCCCAGGCCGAGACGATCGGCGCGGCCTACGCCAGCGGCCTCGGCGTCACGTCCACGGGCCCCGACGCCGCCAAGGCGCTCCGCGCGCTGACCCCCGAACAGCTCTCCAAGGCCGCCGGCGCCGTCACCCCTATCGTCGACGGCAAGGTCATGCCGGAAGGCCCCGCCGCGGCCTTCGCCGCCGGGCGCGAGCTCAAGGTGCCCTACATCGCCGGCGGCAACAGCTGGGAGGCGAGCCTGTTCGCCACCGCCACCCCGCTCGACCGCGCCGGCGCCCTGAAAGACAAGCTGGTCGCCGCCTACGGTGCGCCGGCCAACCTGCAGGCCGTGCAGTGGGACCTGTCCACCGAGTCCTCGGTGATCGAGCCCGACCGCCTGCTCGCCCGCCTGCACGTCGCGAACGGCCAGAAGGCCTTCGTCTACTACGACAGCTATATCCCGGCCTCGCAGCGCGCGACGCTGCATGGCCTCAGCCACGGGGGCGAACTGGCCTATGTGTTCGGCAACCTCCCCGACAAGGACCGCGTGCAGGGAACCCGCACCATCCCCGCCGCCACCGCCGACGACCGCAAGCTGAGCGCCGCGCTCACCGACGCCTGGGTGGCCTTCGCCAGGACCACCGACCCCAGCACGCCCACGGCCCCCTGGCCCGCCTACACGCCCGCCACCGACACGGTCCAGGAGTTCGGCGCCGACGGCGTCCACGCCCGGCCCGCGTTCCACAAAGCCACCCTCGACCTGGTCGAACAGTTCAACGCCCAGACGGCGGGGCGTTAGGGGCTTTGCGGGGAGAACGCGATCACCCCTGCGGGGGGGTGTTGACTGAGCGCGGCAATCGTCGTCGGTGCGAGAACCCGCGCGCGCAGGCTCGCTTCGCGGAACCTTGTGCGGGCACTAACCTACCTGACTCAGTGGCCGGCAGGCCGCCTGACAACCGATTGGCTTACGTTGCCGCATTGTTCGCTTCCGTTTTCGGTTGCTGAATCGCCAATCACCATTGTGGCCAACACCAATCGGCGCCTATAAGCGGCAATGGAGAGCGTGTCCGAAGAATCAATCGCGCTTCGAGAGGCGGAGTTGCGCCGCATCCTCGATGACGCGACCGCCGAGCTTGAAGAGCTTTCGGTAGTGAAGCGCTATATGGCGCGTCGCGCCCAACAGGCGCGGCCGTCTGTCGAGACCCCCACGCCAGCGCCCGTTCAGCAATCCCTGCCTCAGGTGGGGTTCACGGCTTCACGGCCAACGACGCTCACGCCCGCGATAGTCATGGCGCTAAAGAACGGCACCAACGTCTGGCTCACGGCTAGGGACCTCCAGACGGTTGTTGGATCGCTCATAGGGCGGGCGGTCCCCATGTCCTCGATCTCCCCCAAACTGACTGACCTAAAGAACAGGGGCGTCATTGTGCGGGACGACATGAAGGTCGCGCTCAAGGAACGCGTCCCTGAGGAGGCCATCGGCTAATGTGAGCCTAAAACGGCGAATGGCCCAACCGAAGCCGGGCCACCTGAGCCGGGGCGGAGCCCACGACGCATCTAGTTCGCACCTGATGTCCTAGTGGAATCTGCCCCGAAACGCAACCAACTTCCACAAGGACGGGGGCATGACCTTCTGTGACCACGAGCGCCGAAAGCCGCTCAAGCCGCGCCCGAAACCGCATCCGCGACCCAGGGACTTCCCGAAACCGCGCTTCGTTCCTCACCCGAGGAACTAGCCCGGAAACGGGCCGCCAGGGCCACTTGGCAGATTGCCGCGTGAGCGGCGCTCAGATGACCTTGGCGCTCCGCCTTCAAAGCTTTGAGCAGATGCTTGTCAGTACCAAGCTCTCGAAATCCCTCAGGCCCAATTGGGCTTGGCCCCTGAACTACTCCAGCATCTGCGAGCCTCAGGCCCCGTCGTCGGCGACCTGCGTGCGCGGATGCCGCGTTGCCGGCAGGTCTTCCACCGGCGCGCGCCCGCGGAACAACCCGCCCGCCGCGGCGATCGCGAAGGTCGCGAACGCCCAGACACCGATCAGCACCATCACCGCAAAACTCACGCGACCACCTCACCTAAACGCCGACACCGTAACCCCGCCCGTTCCGGCGCGGCCACGACCCGTCTTCTCGGGTAATCGAGGCGGTGCGCGAAGGTGCGCCGAGGCGCATCGCGGCGCACGGTAAACGCCGATCCAGTGGCTCTAGTCCTCGGCGCCGTTCCGGCGGGCGCACCAATCAACGCTAACAACACTCTCTCAAATTCGCGTGGGTCTGTCAAGAACAAATCAAGAACATCAGCGACCCCCAGGATTCGCCATCGCCAGGATATCCAGCGCCACCTTCAGCACCGCCTCGATCCGCGCCGCCTCACGGTCGCCGCCGCCGGCCTCGCGGGGCGTCAGCTCCTGGCCACAGATCAGGTCGCACACGCTCACCAGGTCCGACTGCCCGAACAGCCGCGCCCGATAGCCCGCCAGCTCCCGCTCGGCCTGCTGCCGGCCGGCCGCCTGCTTCAGCAACAGCCCCAGCGACGGGCCCGCCGCCAACCCACCGCTCGGCATCACCTCCAGCGTCGAGCCGATCGACGGCGCCGACCCGGCGCGCCGCCAGCAGGCGCCGTAGGCCTCGCCCGCCTGCCTCTGCCGCGCGGCGATCCGGCCCTTGCCCGCCAGCCAGTCGAGCCCGGCCTGCCGCCGGTACGGCGTCTCGCGTTCGCCCTTGCGCGCCGCGGGCGTCTCGAACACCGCGCCGCGCGCGCTGGCCAGCGCCACCGTCTCGGCCACGCCCTCGGCGACCGCCCGCGCCTCGGCCCGGCCCTGCTCGCGGGCCTCCAGAACTTTCAGCCGCTCACGCATCGCGCGGGCGGGATCATAGGCGCGTCCCATGCCGTCTCCCTGATGATTGCAAATGAACCTCAGCGCCCGCCGCGCGCCACCACCGCATCGGCCAGCCGATAGACCGCCTCGCCCGCGGCGCGGTCGCCCTCGATCACCACCAGCCCGGCGGCGGTGTGCGCCAGCAATTCGCGCAGGAACCGCGGCCGATCCGCCGGCCTGCGCCGGCTGAGCGCGCGGGCGACCATCGCGGCGGCATCCTCCGCCTCGCCGCCCGCCGCCGTGCTCATCCTCGGCCTCGCGCCGCCAGCACCGGATAGCCGCCATGCGCCAGCACCGCGCCCACATGCGCTCCATGCCGCGCGAACCCGGGCCGCATCGGGTCGGTGCCACCGCCGGGCCGCGCCCGGAACAGCCGCTCCAGCCGGTCCGCCGTCTCCGCCGGCAGGTCCAGCTCGACCCGCACCAGGCCTGGCGGCGCCCCGCCATGGCGACAGGCGTAATAGCTGGCCCGGGCGAGCGGCGATGTCGGCGGTTTGAACGGCTTCATGACTCGGACCGTATAAAACATGCGGCTCTTGCGCAAATTATTTCCGTAGATTAATTACGGCATGATCGAACCGCGGAGATTTCCTATGGACGAGCGCTTCCTGCGCCTGCGTCAGGCCCGCGTCGCCAAGGGTTTCGAGACCGCCGCCGCGGCCGCCGACGCCTTCGGCTGGAACCGCAACACCTATGGCTCCAACGAAAACGGCAACGCGCCCTTCTCCTACCGCCGAGCCAAGGACTACGCCCAGGCCTTCGGTGTCCGGCCCGAATGGCTCTATGACGCGGCTGGCGCCATGTTGCCGGCGGCCGAGGCCGGCTTCGTGCCGATCGTCGGCCGGGTCGGCGCGAACCCCGATGGCCTGGTGCTCTTCGCCACGGGGGACGAGCCCGGCGATCTCGCCCCCGTGCCGCCCGGCGGCACCGATCAGGCGCGCGCGCTGCTGGTGGTCGGCCACTCCATGCGCGGCATCGCCGACGACGGCGCCCTGATCTATTTCGAGGACCAGCGCACCGCCCCGAGCCCCGACATGCTGGGCCACGTCGTGGTCGTGGAACTCGACACCGAAGAGGTCCTGGTCAAGCGCCTGCTGCGCGGCTCCCGCGCGGGCGTCTACGACCTGGAGAGCATCGCCGGACCCACGCGCCAGGACGCGCGCCTGCGCTGGGCGGCGCACATCACCGCGATCATCCCGCCCTTCCAGGCCCGCCGGATCATCCGCGGCGCAGCCTGACCGCAGGCTATCTACGCAAATATTTGGAGCCGGTCCGTATTTTTGATACGATACCGGAATGGACCCAGATTCCCCGACGCGGCGGCGCCTCATCGCCCAACAGCCCACCGGCGTCGCCTGGTCGGGCCTGGCGCCCGAGCCCTTCCCGGCCCCTGACGCCGCCGCCCTGGCCCGCGACGACGAGGCCCGCGCCACGGCCCGGGCCCAATGGCGCCACACCCGCTCCGGCCGCCTGCTCACCGCCATGACTGAGGCCGAGCGCGCCGTGGAGACCGTCCGCGCCTGCGTCGCCCGCGGCCTGGCGGTCAGCGACGCCCGCTGCGGCCTGGCGCTGGGGGCCCTGGACCGCGCCGCGGCCACCGCGCGCCAGGCCATGGACGCGAACCCGCCCGGCGGCCTATCTCAAGGGGCATGTGCAACGAATATCGCTTCAAGCAGTCTCTCGACCGACTGACCGAGACCTTCGGCGCCCTGAGGCTGCCGCTCCATTGGGCCGGCGGCGCGCCGAACCTTGAGCCCCGCGACTCGATCCGCCCGACCGACCTCGCGCCGATCCTCGTCGGCTCCGCCCAGGGCTGCGAACTGCAACAGCTGCGCTGGGGCTTCGCCCGGCCCCAGGGCGGCCCGGTCATCAACTTCCGATCCGACGGCCGCCGCTTCCCCACCGGCCGCTGCCTGATCCCCGCCGACGGCTTCTACAAATTCACCGGCGACAAGGCCGCCCCCAAGACGCAAAAGAAGTCGAAGTGGCTGTTCACTGCCGCAGATGGCGACCTGTTCTGCATCGCCGGCCTCATCCGCGACGACCGCTTCACCATGCTGACCATGGAGCCGGGACCCGACATCGCGCCCTACCACAATCGCCAGATCGTCATCCTGCCGCGCGCCCAGTGGGCCGACTGGCTGGGCCCCTCGCCCGAGGCCGTCATCCCGGCCCTGCCCGCCGGCAGCCTCGCCGTCACCCAGATCCGCTGAGGACATCCGACTCATGACCGCACACCGCTCCCGCGTCGCGGCCCTCGCCCTCACCCTCGCCTGCTGGACCGGCGCCATGGCCGTCCGAGCCGCCGAGCCGACGCCCAGCGCGCCGGTCGGCATGGTGGCGCAACCCTGCCCGGCCGGCAGCTTCGGCCGGACCGACGCCGACCTCGCGCTGGCCGCCGGCTTCTTCAAGGAGGGTCCGCCCGATCCGGGGGTCCTCGCGGCCTGGGCCAAGGAGGCTCCCGAGCGCACCCGTCTCGAAGACTGGCGCAAGGCCAACGACTGGGCCGACCTCTGCCGCTACCGCCTGGACAACGAACGGATCGCCAGGGCTGGCAAGGTCCGCGTGGTCTTCCTGGGCGACTCCATCACCGAGTTCTGGAAGGCCGCCGACCCCGCCTTCTTCGCCGACGGCGTCGTCAATCGCGGGATCAGCGGCCAGACCAGCGGCCAACTGCTCCTCCGCTTCCAGCAGGACGTCGTGTCCCTGCGCCCACGGGCCGTCCACATCCTGGTCGGGACCAACGACGTTGCCGGCAACAACGGCCCGGAACGGCCCGAGGACCTGAAGAACAACCTGCGCGCCATGCTCGCCATAGCCCAGGCCAACCACCTGCGGGTCATCCTGGGCTCGATCCCGCCGGCCGCGACCTTTTCCTGGCGTCCCGCCCTTCGTCCAGCGGCTCAGATCCGTGAGATCAATGTCTGGATCGCCGCCTTCGCCAAGGCCCAGGGCGCGGCGTACATCGACTATGGCGCGGTTCTCGCCGATCCCGACGGCGCCATGAAGCCCGGCCTCAGCCGCGACGGCGTCCACCCGCTGAAGGCCGGCTACGCCCTGATGAAACCGCTCAGCGAAAAGGCGATGCCTGGTCCCACGGGCAGACCCGCCCGCTGAGCCGCGATCTACGGCAGATCTTCCGCCAGGATCGCCATTTCGAACATGAACGAGCCGTCGCCGTCTTCGTCCTCGAAGACCACGCCCACGAACTCCTCGCCGACATAGACCTCGGCGGAATCCTTCTGCTTGGGACGCGGTGTCAGCACGATGCGGGCGTTGGCGAAGGTGCCCCGAAGGTGGCCTTCGAGCTTCCGGATCATTCGTTCGTCCACGCCAAGGCTCCTGGAGATTCTATAAGGCGCGCGAACCTAGCCGGTCCGGACGGCCGGGCAAACCCGCAACCGCGGCTATCCTCAGATCACGTAGTCGTAGACCACGTCGGCCAGCGTGTGGTCCATGCTGCGCGCCGGCTCCTCGCAGGTCGGGCAGTTGACCAGCCGCGCGGGCACGCCGGCCGCCGTGCAGCCGGCGGGCACCGGCTTCAGCACCACCGAGCCCGACGCGATCTTGGCGTAGTCGCCGATGACGATATTGCCCAGCACCTTGGCGCCGGCCCCCAGCAGCACGCCCTTGCCGATCTTCGGATGCCGGTCGCCGCGCTCGGCGCCCGTTCCGCCCAGGGTCACGCCCTGCAGCATGGAGACGTCATCGCCGATCACCGCGGTCTCGCCCACCACGATCCCCGTGGCGTGGTCGATGAAGACGCCACGGCCGATCTGGGTCGCGGGATGGATATCCACCTGGAACAGCTCGCTCATCCGGCTCTGCAGATAGAGCGCCAGGGTCTCGCGGCCGTCATGCCACAGCGAGTTGGCCACCCGCTGGGTCTGCAACGACAGGAAGCCCTTGAAGAACAGGAACGGCTGGACGTAGCCCTTGCAGGCCGGGTCGCGTTCGAACACCGCTTTCAGGTCGGCCTCGGCGGCATCCACCAGCCCGGGGTTCCGCGAATAGGCCTCTTCGGCGATCTCGCGGATGCTCATCGCGCGCAGTTCCTGGTCGCCCAGCTTTCGCGCGAGCTGATAGGACAGCGCGCCGCCCAGGGACTTGTGATTGAGGATCACGGCGGCCAGCAGGCTGGCGAGCGCCGCCTCCTTCTGACCCGCGGCCTCGGCTTCGTTGCGAAGAGCCGCCCAGACTGGCGGCGCATTGGCCGGGTCGACGACTTCCAGGCGTTGCTGGCTCATCTGATCCTCCCGCCCCATCAGGCGTCTCCCCTACCTTAGCATGAGGCGCGCCAACGCGCCCGGCAAAGAACCCTCGACAGCCATATGGTGAGCCCGCAGCAGCATCGCCACCGTCAGCATGTCGGGAAGATATCCGGCCATCGCGGCGTCCAGGACTTCGCGGAACGGCGCCCGCGCGATGGCGATCGCCTCGGTCTCGTCCGCCGCGTGGACCGCATCGGATGGCGACAGTCCGGTCGCCAGATAACCGATCATCCGCTCGTCGGTCACCGAATTGGACAGCTGCGTGCGCATCACCTCGCGCCACTCGGCGGCCACCAGGCCGGTTTCCTCGGCCAGTTCGCGCTTGGCGCCCTCCAGCGGATCTTCGTCGAGCGGCGCGCCGCCCTCGGGCAGCTCCCAGCTGTAGTCGCCGAACGGGAACCGGTGCTGGCCGACCAGGGTCACCGTCCCGTCCTCGTGGATCGGCAGGACCGCCACCGCCAGGTTCTTGAACCGCACGAGGCCGTAGGGCGAGGCACGACCGGTCGGCGCGATGGCCGTCTGGTCGGTCACCGTGATCCAGCCGCTCTCGAACGCCACGCGCTCGGTCCCCGGCGTCCAGCGCGCGCCGTGGGCTCTGAGCCATGGGGGTTTGTCGATCATCGGACCTCGGCTCGCCTTGCGGTACGGCTCCGCGCACCCATAAAGGAGCCACCCTATCCAATCCTCAACGCCCAGAAACACCCAGATTCAACCTCGTGAGGCGCCCGTGACCATCGCCCTGCCGCCGGCTCCGGATTTCGGCGCGCCCGTGGAACTCAAGCCAGCGCCGCAGGTGCTGGCGTTCCTGGCCACCCGCCGCTCGACCTCGGCCGTCACCCTGACCGAGCCCGCGCCCAGCCCGGACGAACTTGACGCCCTGATCGGCCTCGCCGCCCGCGTGCCAGACCACGGCAAGCTCGCGCCCTGGCGCTTCGTGATCCTTCAGGGCGACGCCAAGGGCCGCTTCGCCGCGCGGCTCGAGGCGATCGCGCTGGCCCGCCACGACCAGACCGCCGCCGCCAAGCTCGCCAAGTTGAAAATCCCGCCGCTCTGCGTGGCGGTGATCGCCTCGCCCAGGCCCGCCGCGATCCCGGACTGGGAGCAGCTGCTCTCCGCCGGCGCCGTCTGCGCCAACCTGCTCTACGCGACGCTGGCGGCCGGCTATGGCGCCAACTGGATCACTGACTGGTACGCCTACGACCCCGACGCGACCGCGCTCCTCGGCCTGACGCCTGCGGAAAAGGTGGCGGGCTTTCTGCTGATCGGCACGGCCCGCGAGGCTCCCATGGAGCGCGAACGCCCCGACGTCGCCGCCCTCGTCACCCACTGGCAGGAGCCGGTTAGCTAAGCCCTTCCCCTCGATGAGGAAGGGTTGGGATGGGGTGCATCCGCCACGATGAATACGGGACTTAAAGGGGGCGCCAGCGCCGACCGCGCCCTCACCTCAGCGGCATGCGCACACCCCAATCCCCGACCCTTTCCCCATCGAGGGGAAAGGGAGGGGCGCCATGCCCGATGGTCAAGATGGAGAAGCTGGCCCCCAGAAACACAAAGGCCCGACAGCTCGGGGCGCCGTCGGGCCTGAAGTGTACGCGCCCTTTGGAGAGATGGGCCTCTCTCGTATACGCCGCATTAATGCTTTTGCAAAGCTCCAGGCCACGTTTGGCGTAGCAGCCTGAGCTTTTCCCCTTAGAGGAGAATTATGCCGCGCCAGGTCTCGCGCTGGGACGTCTGAACCGAGGGTCGAAACCTCAAGTCAATCGACGCTGCTGCAAGCGTTAATCCGTGTAATCGGCCCGGAAGTCCTTGCTCAACCCCGGCCGCGATACGGCGCGACACCTTGGTCCGGCAGCCACAGGCCTTCTGGTGGCGCACCACTCTGCCAGAAGACGTCGATCGGGATGCCGCCGCGCGGGAACCAGTAGCCGCCGATCCGCAGCCACCGTGGCTGGGCCGCCGAGACAATCCGCCGGCCGATCGCCACCGTGCAATCCTCGTGGAACGCCCCGTGGTTGCGGAACGACCCCAGATAGAGCTTCAACGACTTCGACTCGATCAGCCAGTCGCCCGGCGCATAGTCGATCACCAGGTGCGCGAAATCCGGCTGGCCGGTCACTGGGCACAGCGAGGTGAACTCCGGGACCACGAAACGCGCCAGATAGAGCGTATCGGCCTGCGGGTTCGCCACGCGCTCCAGCACCGCCGCGTCCGGGCTGGCCGGCGCCGGGGTTGCGTGGCCAAGCTGCGTCAGGTGGGCTTCATCCATGCGCGCGGCTTTACCGCCGAGGCCGCGGTCCCGCAACAGCGACGCCCGCCAAGACAGCCGCGCGCCTTCCGGCTATCAACGGCGAAAATCAGGGGAGACGACGATGGCTGAGGGCAGTTGCGAAGACTTCGTGGTGGTGGTGACCGGGGCGTCGACGGGCCTGGGCCGCGCCATCGCGCTGGAAACCGCGCGCCAGGGCGCCAAGGTCGTGGTCATCAACTACGCCCGCAGCCAGGCCGAAGCCGAGGAAACCGCGCGCCTGGTCGAGGCGCAAGGCGCCCAGGCCGTGCTGGTCCAGGGCGACGTCGCCGCCGACGACGACTGCAAGAAGATCGCCGCCGCCGCCCGACCCTTCGGCCGCATCGACGCCCTGTTCAACAATGCCGGCGTCACCCGCTTCGCCAACCACGCCGACCTCGACGCGGTCTCGGCCCAGGACTTCTTCGACGTCTACGCCGTCAATGTCGTCGGCGCCTATCAGATGGTCCGCGCCTGCCGCGCCCTGCTCGAGGCCGCGCCCCAGCCGGGCGCGGTGGTCAACACCGCCTCCATCGCCGGCGTCGTCGGCATCGGCTCCTCGGTGCCCTACGCGGCGTCCAAGGGCGCGCTGACCACCATGACGCTGTCCCTGGCCCGCGCCCTGGCGCCGAAAATCCGCGTCAACGCGGTCTGCCCGGGGTTCATCGATACACCCTGGTTCGGCAAGGGCCTGCCGGAGGCCGTGGTCGACCACATCCGCGCCAGCGCCGCGTCGGTCACCCCGCTGCGAGCCGCCTCCACGCCCGACGACATCGCCGCCTCCACCGTCTTCCTGGCCAGCCGCGCCTCGCGCCACGTCACCGGCGAGACCCTCCTGGTCGACGCCGGCTCCCACCTCGGCTTCGCGCCGATGGTGGCGCGGTAGGGTTGGATTACGGTTGCGGTGGCGTGCGTCTCGAAGGTGGCGCGTGTCCCGCTTTCCACCACTTCCTCGGGAAGGAGTGGGGCGGAAATAGGTTGACCCTACCGACGGCAACATCACGCTTGAAACGCTTCAGCGCGCGGCCACCGTGCTTGGCCGCAAGGTGCAAATCGAACTGATCTGACTCTGGACGCTCCACGCAGCGGGAACAGATCGCGGCGCCGCCTTCGCGATCGCCACCACTCAGACCCCTCAATCGACAGGCGCACAGGGCGCGCGTCTGCTTGGCTTTAGGCGGGAGCTCAGCTTGTGGCCCCGTCAATTGGTTCGCCGGACGCGCTACCGATGGGTGGTTTTTCCCGGCCTCGGCCCGAAATCGGCCCGCCCTGCGAAGCGATCATGCCTCGAAACGCCCGATTTCCGGTGGGAATCACGCTCCACGCCTTTACGCGCCGCTTACGCCGGCAGGCGCCTAAAGACATAGCTTTCGGGTCTAGGGGCGCCCAATAAACGTCCAGCGCCTACAAGCTCAAGCCTGGGTCGCGCAGCGGCGTTGATCTGAACGACCTCGCCGAGACGATAACCGCGCACGGTCGGATCCGGTCAACCGGACAGCGGGCCGGGAACAAGGGGATACACGAAATGAAGCTTCTGAAACTCTCGCTCCTGGCGGCGACAGCGATGCTGGCCATGGCCAGCGCCGCCCGCGCCGACGATGCGCCGGCCGCGCCCGCCGAGGCCAAGCCCTTCGTGCTGGTCTTCAACGTGGGCGCCAATACCGACTACGAATTCCGCGGCGTCAGCCAGACCAATAACAAGGGCAGCATCTTCGGCGGCGCCGACGCCACCATCGGCAGCATCGGCTACGCCGGCATCTGGCTCTCGAACGTCGACTTCCTGAACGGCACCAAGGCCGAGTACGACATCTATGCCGGCGTCAAGCCGGTGCTGGGGCCGGTGACCATCGACGTCGGCGTGATCCGCTACGGCTACACCAGCCAGCCGTCGGGCCCGAAAGAAACCTACTACGAGTGGAAGGTCGCGCCTTCGATGGCGGTCGGCCCGGCCACTGTCGGCCTCGCCTACTTCTATTCCGGCGACTTCTTCGGCGAGACCGGCAAGGCGAGCTATTACGAAATCAACGCCTCGATGCCGATCGGCAAGACGCCCTTCTCGGTCAACGGCGCGCTGGGCCGTCAGGAAGTCGTGGGGCCCCTCGACTACACCACCTGGAACCTGGGTCTGGGCTACGCCCTCAACAGCCACGTCAGCTTCGACCTGCGCTATTGGGATACCGACGAGCACAGCTTCGGCTCGATCTACAAGAGCAAGATCGTGCTCGGCATCAAAGCGACCTTCCCCTGAATTCAATCGGTTAAGCTGGTGAGCCGTCGCCCCCTGGGCGGCGGCTTTTCCTTGCGTCAAACCGCCACGCTTCCTAAGGTCCCAGGGCTTGGCGAATGCGCACCGAAAGTGCGTTGCGGGCAACATCCCGGACGGAACTGATCGGTTTCGTCGCTTTCAGTAGACGGTCCTCCGCCCAGGCCTATGGTGACGATTCGTAGAGCGAGCGGAGTGCGACGCATGGAGCGGATGGCCTTTCGAGCCCAGACCATCGTCGCCGATGTCTCGCTGGCCGCCGTGGCCTTCACCTGCGCCTATCTGGTGGCCGCCTCCGGCAGCCCGGCCACCGACCTCGCCGGCGCCGCGACACTGAGCCTGCCGCAACTGGTGGTGCTGTACGCGGTCCTGACCGGCGGCTTCACCATGCTGTTCCGCCGGGAGCTTTCGCCCTGGCGCTACGCCTCCATTCCCGACGCCCTGGTCCTGGCGCGCATCGCCGTCTTGACGGTCGGCGTCTTCCTCTTGTGGGTCTTCGTGATCGACCGCGCGCTTGGCCTGCCACGCTCGGCCATCCTGCTGGCGCCGATGTTCCAGATGGTTGGCTCCATGGGCGTGCGGATCCTGCGGCGCGCCCTGCACGAGCATGCGCTGGACAGCTTCTCGCCGCTCAAGACCGCCAGCGACCGGATCACCCAGGCGACCTCGCTGCTGCTCATCGGCCCGCCGGCGCTCGCCGACAGCTATCTGCGCGACATCGCCCGCAGTCATGATCGCACCTACACGCCCGTGGGGATCGTCGGCACCGACCGTCGCGACGTGGGCCAGCAGGTGCGCGGCGTCTGCGTCATCGAAAGCCTGGAAAACCTCGACGAGGCCCTGGCCGACCTGCGCCGCTGGAACCGCTATCCCCGCGCCATCCTGCTCCTCGAGGAGCCTGGCCGCCTGAAGGGCCTCACCGCCGACCAGCTCGGGCGCCTGAAGACCGACGGCATCCGCCTCCTGCGCCTGCCCTCCATCGTCGAGCTGGCCCAGCATGACGGCGTCACCCTGCTGCCGATGCGGGACATCAACATCGAGGAATTGCTGGCCCGCGAGCCGATCGAGCTCGACCGCGGCGCCATCGGCAACCTGATCCGCGGCCGCCGCGTGCTGGTCACCGGCGCCGGCGGCTCCATCGGCGCCGAGCTCTGCCGACAGGTCGCCGCCTTCCATTGCGCCCACCTCAGCCTGCTCGACTTCTCCGAAACCTCGCTCTTCGAAATCGAGCGCGAGATGGCCGAGACCCACCCGCAGATGTCCGCCCAGGCGGTGCTCTGCGACGTGCGCAACGCCGGCCGCCTGCGCCAGGCCTTCGGTGTCGAAAAGCCCGACCTGGTCTTCCACGCCGCCGCCCTGAAACACGTCTCAATGGTCGAACAGCACCCTTGCGAGGGCGTGCTCACCAACGTCATCGGCACCTGGAACGTGGCCGAGGCGTCCAAGTCCTGCGGCGCCGGCCAGATGGTGCTGATCTCCACCGACAAGGCTGTCGACCCGACCAACGTCATGGGCGCCACCAAGCGCCTGGCCGAAAGCGTCATCGCCGCCCAGCAGACCAATGGCCAGGGCACCCGCTTCTCCGCCGTGCGTTTCGGCAACGTCCTGGGCTCCGGAGGCTCGGTGGTGCCGATCTTCAAGTCACAGATTGAGCGCGGTGGTCCCGTCACCGTTACCCATCCGGACATGGAGCGCTTCTTCATGACCATCCCGGAGGCGAGCCAGCTTGTCCTCCACGCCACCGCCACCTGCGCAGAGGGCGAAGGCCGCGACGCGCGCCTTTTCCTGCTGGAAATGGGCGAGCCGGTCCGGATCATGGACCTCGCCCGCCAGATGATCGCGCTCTCCGGCCGCGCTCACGGCAAGGAGATCGAGATCGAAATCACCGGCCTGCGCCCGGGTGAAAAGCTCACCGAGGCCCTGCTGGACGAAACCGAACGCTCGCTGCCCTGCGCCCACAAGGTGCTGGAAGTGGTCTCCAACTCGTCCCTGCGAATCTCTCCCGGCCATCTGACCGAGATGCAAGCGCTTGCTGAGCGTGGCGAAGTTGACGCCGTCCGCCGCGCCCTCTTCGACCTCGTCGGCCAGATTCGCGGTGAACGCACCGGGGCCGCGCCAAACCTGCGGGTCGTGGCCAACGGCTGACGCCGTCGCATTGCCGACAACGAAAAAGGGCCGCGGTCACCCGCGGCCCCATTCATATCAGCCTCGTCCGAACCCTATTCCGCCGCCGCCATCGCGGGGTTGCGCGCCGGGTCGCCAAGGCGCGCCACCAACGCCTCCAGCTCGGTCCAGAGCGCCGGCGGCAGATGGTCACCGAAGCGGTCGTAGAAGGCCGGCACCAGGGCCGCTTCCTGCCGCCAGATGTCCTCGTCCACCGTCAGCAGCAGGTCGAGTTGCGCCTGGCTGAGGCCCAGGCCCGAGACGTCCAGGCTGCCCGGCGCGGGCAACCGCCCGATCGGGGTGTCGATGACATCGGCGCGGCCTTCCAGCCGGTCGACGATCCACTTCAGCACGCGGCTATTCTCGCCATAGCCCGGCCAGACGAACTTGCCGCGCTCGTCCTTGCGGAACCAGTTCACGAAATAGATCCGCGGCAGCTTGGCCGGGTCCTTTGCCTTGGCGCCCATGGCCAGCCAGTGGGCGAAGTAGTCGCCCATGTTGTAGCCGCAGAAGGGCAGCATCGCGAACGGATCGCGGCGCAGCTCGCCGATGGAGTTTTCCGCCGCCGCCGTGCCCTCGGAGGCCACGTTGGAGGCCATGAACACCCCGTGCGCCCAGTCACGGGCTTCGTTGACCAGCGGCACCGCGCTGGCGCGGCGGCCGCCGAACAGAATGGCTGAGATCGGCACCCCGGCCGGGTCTTCCCACTCGGCCGCGATCACCGGGGTCTGCGAGGCCGGCACCGTGAAGCGCGCGTTCGGGTGCGCGGCGGGCTCGCCGCTTTCCGGCGTCCAGTCGTGGCCGCGCCAGTCGATCAGATGCGCCGGGACCTCCTCGGTGAGGCCTTCCCACCAGACGTCGCCGTCGTCGGTCAGCGCCACGTTGGTGAAGATGCTGTTGGCGTAGAGGGCGGCGATCGCGTTCTTGTTGGTGCTCTCACCGGTGCCCGGCGCCACGCCGAAGAAGCCGGCTTCCGGGTTCACAGCATAGAGCCGGCCGTCGTCGCCGAAGCGCATCCAGCAGATATCGTCGCCAATGGTCTCAGCCTTCCAGCCGGCCAGCGTCGGCTGCAGCATGGCCATGTTGGTCTTGCCGCAAGCGCTCGGGAACGCGGCCGATACGAAGTGCGTCTCGCCCTGCGGCGATGTCAGCTTCAGGATCAGCATGTGCTCGGCGAACCAGCCCTCGTCTCGGGCCATCACCGAGGCGATACGCAGCGCGAAGCACTTCTTGCCCAGCAGCGCGTTGCCGCCATAGCCCGAACCGTAAGACCAGATCTCACGCGTCTCGGGGAAATGGACGATGTATTTGATCTCGTTACAGGGCCAGGCGACGTCCTGCTGTCCCTCGGCCAGGGGGGCGCCCACCGAGTGCAGCGCGGGTACAAAAAAGCCGTCCTCGCCGAGTTGGTCGAGGGCGGCCTGACCCATCCGCGTCATGATCTTCATGGATACGGCGACATAGGCCGAATCGGTGATCTCGACGCCGATCGCGCTGATCTTCGAGCCCAGCGGCCCCATGCAGAACGGCACGACATACATCGTGCGCCCGCGCATGCAGCCCTTGAACAGATCCTTCAGATCGGCCCGCATCTCGTCGGGCTCAAGCCAGTTGTTGGTCGGGCCCGCGTCCTCGGGATTTTCCGAGCAGATGAAGGTGCGGCTTTCCACCCGCGCCACGTCGCGCGGATCGGAGGCGGCATAGAAGCTGTTCGGGCGTTTGGCGGGATTGAGCTGTTTCAGCGTGCCGGCCGCGACCAGTTCGCCGGTCAACTCGGTCCACTCGGCCTCGGACCCGTCGCACCACCGCACCCGGTCCGGCTCCGTCAGCGCGGCGATCTCGCGAACCCATTCCACTAGCTTCGCGTGTTTCGTCGGCGCGGGCTCGAGTCCCGGGACGCTGCGTTGGCTCATACTGACGCTCCCTGGCCCCACTCACCGCGCGGAATCAGCGCCCCGCCTCGGTCAATTTCGAACAGTCTCATACTGGCTGAACGCGGCCCTGCATACCACGGGCCAGCGATTCCGCCCGACATGCCCCATAACGCTGATCTACGCACGGGGATGGTCCGTGGACGCACGCCATCGGGTCACTTCGCCGCGACCGCCGCGCCGGGCGCAGGCCCGTCCAGAAGGTAGTGCGCGAGCCACGTCTCCACCTCGGCGTAGAAGTGACGGCTGTCCTCGGGCTTCAGGATCCAGTGCCAGGCGTCCGGGAAGACCAGCAGGCGGCTCGGAACCTTCATCCGCTGCAGGGTCGCCCAGTTCTCCAGCGTGTTATTGATCGGCACCCGGAAGTCCCGCTCGCCGATGGTGAGCAGCATCGGGGTCTTCCAGGTCTTGGCGTAGGTGATCGGGCTCTGGTCGCGCCAGATCGGATTGCCTTCCCAGGCCGGCCCGCCATTGGTCACCTCGCGGCCGTAGATACCGTCCGACGTGCCCCATTGGGTCAGCAGGTCCACCTCGCCCGCGTGGCTCACCAGGCACTTGTAACGGGTGGTCGTGGCCTCCAGCCAGTTCACCAGGTGGCCGCCATAGCTTGCCCCCGCCGCGCACATCCGCGTCCCATCGATGTAGGGATAGCGCTTCAGCGCCTCGTTGACCGCCTGGTCGATTTCGAGTCCCGGCGTCTTCAGCGGGTCGAGTTTGATGGCCTGGGCGAACTTCTCGCCATAGCCGGTCGAACCTGTGTAGTCGCTCATCAGCATGACATAACCCCGCGCCGTCAGCAGGTGCGCGTCCCAGCGTAGGCTAATCGCGTCCGCGTTCATGCTGGCCGCGCCGCCGTGGATGAACACCAGCAGCGGGTATTTCTTCGCCGGATCGAAGTTCGGCGGCAGGAAGATCATGTTGTGAATCCGCCGGCCGCCGGCGCTGGTGAAATCGAAGTGAATCGGCGGCGCCCAGTCGATGGTGGCTGCCAGCGCCGTGTTTACCGTCGTCAGGTTCTCGTGCGTCTTCGCGGCGGGATCGATGCGCACGATCTCCTGCGGACTGACCGATGAGCCGAAGGTCGCGATCAGTTGCGGCTTGGCCGCCTTCTGCGGCATCGTCAGCCCGCCATAGCCCCCCGTGGCCGGCTCGACGACCAGCACCGGTTTTCCGCCTGTCGCAGGCACGCTGTAGAGGTTGGTCTTGCCGGCTTCCGGCGTCAGGAAATAGATCGTCTTGCCGTCCGGCGTCAGCTGGAAGCGTTCCGGTTCGCGGTCGAAATCACCGGTCAGGGCCTTCGGCTCGCCCCCCGCCGGCCAGGCGACGCTCTGCAGGCGCGGCAGGCTATAGACCTCCTCGTTGCGACGCGAGAAAGCGAAGTAGAGCGTCTTGCCGTCCGGGCTGAAGGTCGGCGCGCGATAGCCGCCCTTGGCCGGCGACACCGGGCTCGCCTCGCCGCCGTCCGCCGGCAGGCTATAGAGCTGGTAGCCCACCTCGCTGAACGCCGAATTCCAGCGCTCGACCGTGGCTGCGAACACCACCGCCTTGCCGTCCGGGGTCCACACCGGCGACAGCGAGATCGAGGTCTCGCCCTCGGGGCCGGAGAACCCCGGCGTGTGCGCGAGCCTGGTCGGGGACAGGATGTCTTTCGGCTTCGATCCAGGGTCCAGCGAGACCACCTCGATCGCCGGCAGCCGCTCGTCCAGCCACTCGTTCCAGTAGCGGATCGGGAAGTGCTCGTAGGTGCGGACGTTGTATTTGCGCGCCTTGCGCTCAGCGATGACCTTGCGGTTGGCCTCGTCGTCCATCGCGCCCGGCCAGACCATGGTCTCGAACAGGATCGCCCGGCCGTCCGGCCGCCACTGCGGGTTGGTGGCCGCGGTCGCGAGGTTCGTCACCCGCCGCGCCTCGCCGCCGCCCAGGATGTCCAGCACATAGACCTGATCGGTGTCGTCGCCCTCGCGCCTGGTGGTGAAGGCCACCATCCGGCTATCCGGCGACCAGACCACGCCGCCCTCGCCGGCCTTGGTGTTGGTCAGCCGTCGCGCAGCACCGCCCGTGGCGGAGACCAGCCACAGATCGCTGACCGCCTTGTCCGGGTCATACGAAGGCTCAGTGACCGAATAGACCACCCATTTGCCGTCCGGGCTCACCGCTGGGCCGCCAACCCGTTTCATCATCCACAGCATCTCATGGGTGATCACGGTCTTGGCGCTGGCCTGGCCCGCGCCCAATCCGGCCGCTGCGACCACAGCCGCCGCGAGAAGGTAGGAAATCTTCATGTCGCCCCCGTAGTTGACGAGCGAAACCTAGCGGCAGACAGCGTCTGCGTCGTCGGGATTCCAACGCGGGCCGCAGTCTTTTAGGCGAGCGGGGGTACAAGAGGCATCATGAAGGTTCTGGTCACCGGCTCGGCCGGCTTCATCGGCTTCCACCTGGCGCGCCGCCTGCTGGCGCGCGGCGACGAGGTCGTGGGTCTCGACGTCCTGAACGCCTACTACGACCCGAAGCTCAAGATGGCCCGCCTGGCGGTCCTCGAGGCCAACGCCAACTATCGCCACGCCAAGCTCGACCTTGCCGACAATGAAGGCGTCGCCGCCCTCTTCGCCGAGTTCCGCCCCGACGCGGTGGTCAATCTCGCCGCCCAGGCCGGCGTCCGCTACAGCCTCGAAAGCCCGCGGACCTATGTCGACTCCAATGTCGTGGGCTTCCTGAACATCCTGGAAGGCTGCCGCGCGACCCAGCCCAAGCACCTGGTCTACGCCTCGACCAGCTCGGTCTATGGCGCGAACGGCAATATGCCCTTCAACGTCCACAATCCCGCCACGCACCCGATCACGCTCTACGCCGCCACCAAGCTCGCCAACGAGAGCATGGCGCACGCCTACTCACACCTGTTCGGCTTCCCTTCGACGGGGTTCCGCTTCTTCACGGTCTATGGACCGTGGGGCCGTCCGGACATGGCGCTCTTCAAGTTCACCGAGGCGATCCTCGCCGGCCGGCCCATCGACGTCTACGGCGAGGGCAAGATGCAGCGCGACTTCACCTATGTGGAGGACATCGTCTCGGGCCTGGTCGCCGCCGTCGACCGCCCGACCCCCGTGAACACCGCCTGGGACCCGATGCATCCCGATCCGGCCACCAGCGGCGTCGCGCCCTGGCGCGTGCTCAATCTCGGCAACAGCCAGCGGGTCGAGCTGATGCACTACATCCGTACGCTGGAGGCAAAGCTCGGCAGGAAGGCGGAGCTTAACCTCCTGCCGATGCAGCCGGGCGACGTGGCGCGCACCGAGGCCGACGTCGAGGAGACCAAACTCGCCCTCGACTACGCCCCGTCAACCCCGATCGAGGTCGGCGTCGGCAAGTTCGTCGACTGGTACCTGGACTACTACGGCGTCGCCGGAGCGATCAAAGCCTGAGGTCGCTCGCCGCCTTAGGCAGGACGCTCTTTACGTCGAACAACACGGCCGACGGCGTGCCAAACGCCCGGATTTCGGCAGGCCCCAGCGCCACGAACTGACGGTGCGCCACCGCCAGGACGATCCCATCGTAGGCGCCCGCCTCAGGCCGGTTGATCAACTCGAAGCCATATTCGTGGCGGGCCTCCGCGCCATCGATCCAGGGATCCCAGACATCGACGGTCGCGCCGCCCTCGACCAGCGGCACGACGATATCGACGACGCGGGTGTTGCGCAGGTCGGGGCAGTTCTCCTTGAACGCCAGCCCCATGATCAGCACCCGCGCCCCGGCCGCCGGCCGCCCGCGCCGCGCCATCTCGGACATAACCGTCCGCGCCACGTGACCACCCATGCCGTCGTTGATGCGCCGTCCGGCGAGGATCACCTCGGGGTGATAGCCCAGCGCCTCGGCCTTGTGCGTCAGGTAGTAGGGATCGACCCCGATGCAGTGGCCCCCCACCAGACCCGGGCGGAAATTCAGGAAATTCCACTTGGTCGCCGCGGCCGCCAGGACTTCCGAGGTGTCCACGCCGAGCTTCTGGAAGATCAGCGCAAACTCGTTGACCAGCGCGATGTTGAGGTCGCGCTGGGTGTTCTCGATCACCTTCGCCGCCTCGGCCACTCGGATCGAGCTTGCGCGGTGCGTGCCCGCCGTCACCACCGAACGGTACAGCGCGTCGACGAATTCCGCCGCCTCCGGCGTCGAGCCCGCCGTCACCTTGACGATATTCGCCAGCCGGTGCGTCGGATCGCCCGGATTGGCCCGCTCCGGGCTGTAGCCCGCGAAGAAGTCGCGGTTGAACGCCAGGCCGGAAACCTCCGCCACCACCGGCACGCAGTCTTCCTCGGTCGCGCCCGGGTAGACGGTGCTTTCGTAGATCACAACGCCGCCCGGCCCGATCGCCGCGCCGACGGTGCGGCTGGCCGCCATAAGCGCCGAAAGGTCGGGGCTCTTATCGGCGTTGATCGGGGTCGGCACCGTCACGATGAAGACGTTGCAGGCCTTCAGATCAGCGGCATCCGAACTCAGCATCAGCCCCGTAGCGGCCGCTAGATCGTCGCTGGAAACCTCCAGCGTCCGGTCCTCACCCGCGCGAAGCTCCGCGATCCGCTCGGCCTTGATGTCGAAGCCCACGACCGTGTTTTCCGCGGCGAACGCTACCGCCAGCGGCAGCCCGACATAGCCCAGTCCGATCACCGCGATCTTCGCGGGCGTCCGGGTGAAGGGGTTGGTCAGCATCGGGGTCTCGCGCGGCAAAAGCTCGCGCGGTCACTAGCACGGTTTGGCGCCCGTCCGGGAAGTGGCCCGTGGCCTCTAGCGTCAGACCGTCGGCCGCACGACCGGCCGCCACGACGGCGCATCGACCGTCTGGTCGGCGCGCCCGTGCCGCGCCTCGATGTCCTTCTGAAGGGCGTTGGCCGACATCAGCTGGGCGCGGAACACCGTGTCCATCGCCCAGCCGACCACCGGAACTTCGCTCATGGCGCTGTTGGCGAGCATGTAGCCGGCCATCCGTGTCAGCGTCCAAGGCGAGGCCCGGGCCTTCAGACCCTCGTAAAGCAGCAGCGCTCCGGTCCCGACGCTGTAGATCGATCCGGCCACCGGAACCCAGGCCAGAACCCCGTCCAGCCCGATACCCCATGGCCCGATCTTGACCAGGTTGTCGGAGAGTTTCTTGATGCGCTCGGCGTTGCGCCAGGCGCGATGGGCGCGGTCGCGGTCGGTTTCCATACCCATCCAACGTCGCTGCCGGCTTGCGGCTCCATGGTATAACAGCAAGCGCGGACGTTCAGCCCCACAGCGCGGCAGAAGGCGGTTCCAGCAGGGAGCCGGTGATCGCAAGGCCGGGCTCGCGGTCGCGGGCCATCAGCAGCGGGCCATCGAGATCGGCGAACTCGGCGCCTTGGGCCACGACCATCGCCGGCGCCATGGAAAGCGAGGTCGCGACCATGCAGCCGACCATCAGGCCGAACCCCAGCCGGCGCCCCTCGGCGGCCAGCGCCAGGGCCTCGGTCAGGCCCCCGGCCTTGTCGAGCTTGATGTTGATCAGCGCGTAACGGCCGACGCAGGCGGCGAGCTCGGCGCGGGTGTGCAGGCTCTCGTCGGCACAAAGCGGCACGGGGCTCGCGTAACCGTCCAGCTCTTGGTCGGCGCCGGCCGCCAGGGGCTGTTCCAGAAGCTTGACGTCCAGCCGCGCCAGGTCCGGCGCCAGGCGGCGCAGATCGGCGAAAGTCAGCGCCTCATTGGCGTCGACCAACAGGCGCGCGCGCGGCGCCGCGGCCCTGACCGCGGCCACGGCGTCCAGGTCGTCCACGCCGCCGATCTTGAGCTTCAGCATCGGTCGCCGGGCATTGGCGCGCGCAGTCTCGGCCATTTCCGCCGGCGTCCTCAGACTGATCGTGAAGCAGGTTTTCACAGGATCCAGCCGGGAACGCCCCGCCAGCGTCCAGGCCCGTCGCCCGGTCCGCTTGGCGTCGAGGTCCCAGAGCGCGCAGTCCAACGCGTTTCGCGCCGCCCCAGGCGGAAGCAGGCTTTGCAGCTCCGCCCTGCCCGCACCGGCCTCGACCGGGCCGCGCGCGCCTTCGATCTGTTCAAGCACGCCGGCGACGGTCTCGCCGTAGCGGGCGTAGGGGACGGCTTCGCCCCAGCCGCGATGGGCGCCGTCGGTGATCTCGGCGACCACAACCTCGGCCTCCGTCTTGGCGCCGCGGGAGATCACGAAGGCCTCCGCCAGAGGCCAGCGCTCGGCCCGGGCGGTCAGATATCCCACGCGACCCCTAGACCAGGTCGCCCGCCGCGGCGTCGAGCAGCAGGTACAGGCGGCCGGCCTCGTCGCCCAGCAGCGTGGCCATCAGGAAGCCCTCGGGATCGCGCACCACGGCGTCGTCGACCAGGGTCTGGTAACGGCGCACATAGACCTGCACCTGCCGCTTGATGGCGTCGTCGGTGGCGAGGCGTCGCGCGATCCGCCGGGTGGCGGCCGGCGCGAGGCGCGTGACCACTTCGCGCGCGCCGTCCAGATCGCCCGTCTGCACGGCCGCGGCGATCTCGTCGATCCGCGCCTTGGGGAGCAGCTTGGCGGGCTCGACACCCATGGCGGCCAGTTCCTCGCCGAGGATGTCCTGCAACCGCTCGCCGTCCTCGTCCGCGCCGTCGATCGAGGCCAGCAGGTCCTTCCAGGTCCAGGACTCGCCCTCATGCGCCGCCTCCGCGGGCTCGGCCGAGACTCCGCCGGCCGACTCGAACACCGCGGTGAATTCCGCATCCGTCGCCGTCGGCGTCAGCTTCAGGCGCGGTCGCAGCTTCGGCTCCGCGGCTGGCGCGGCGACCGGCTCCATCAGGTCATCGAGATCGCGGTCTTCCTCAGTTTCGGCGGCCACGGTGGCGGGCGTCGGCGGGAGCGTCGGCGCCGGGCCGGCCTTGGGGACCGCACGTGGGCGGGCCGTGCGCGGCGGCGGCGCGGGCGGTGGCGCGACAAGCGGCGCCATGGCCGTGGGCGGCAGGGCGGCCGTGACGCCCATCAGCCGAACCGCCTCGCTGAGCATCTCGAAATTGCGTCGGGCGCGCTCCTGAAAGGCCGCGTCGATCGCCTGGGCCTGCTCGGCGGTGCGGCGGGCCTGGACGGTGAGTTCTTCCAGGCCTTCGGTGACGGCGGCGCGGACCATATCGATCTGGCCCTGGGCGCTGGCCGGCAGTTGCGCGGCGCGCTGGTCGATATCAGCCATCATCGCCTGCAGGGCGGCAAGCGACGCGCGGGCGGCCGCGGCGCCGTCCTCCAGCCGTTGGGCCGTGGCGGCTCCGGCCTGATCGACCATATCGGAGGACTGTTCGACGAGCGCGCGCGCCTCGGAAAGCCTGGCCTCGAACACCTGGTTGGCCTTCTGGCCGGCGGTGAAGGCGGCTTCGGAGAGCTGATCCACCTGTTCGCGCGCCGCGGCGGCGTGGCTCGCGGCGGCGGCGCGGGTTTCCTCGGCGGCGGCGGAGAGCGCCTCGATAGCCGCGCGGGTCTGAGCCTCCAGCTTCTCCCGCTGTTCGGCCGCGGCCCCGGACACCGCCTCCAACGACTGCAAGGTCGACTGACCGAACTCCTCGCGCTCGGCCTTGGCGGTCTCGGCCAGATCGCGGAACTGCTCGGCGGCGTCGGCCATCAGGGCGCGCAGGCTCTCGCCGCCCTTCAGAGCCCGGTCGCTGAGCTCGATCGACGAGGCGCGCGCCTCGTCGATGAATTCCGCCAGCTTCGCCGCATGGGCCTCGGCCTGGTCTGCGAAGTCCCCGTGGTCGATTTTCAGCGTCTGCGTGAGGGTGATCAGCGCCGTGCGCTGCTCGCTAAGACCGCCCTCGACGGCCCGAACCTGCTCGGTGACGCCCAGACCCGCCGTCTCCAGCCGGGCGATATGACGCGTCAGGTCCTCGCCGGCCGTGCGGGCGGCGTCGCTGGCCTCCCCGGCGGCGGCGGCCAGGTCGGCGGCCCGGGCGGAGAGCACCGCGCCGGCCTCGCGCAGCTGGGTTTCGGCCAGCTCCGTCGCGTCCGCTACCATGCGGGCCTGCTGATTGATGCTGTCGAAGACCTTGGTGGCCTGGGTGTCGAGCCCTTGCGACAGGCGGCCCATTTCCAGGCGCTCGCGGCTGAGGGTGCCAGTCAGCTGGTGGGTCGACCGGATCGTCGTCTCTGTGGATTCCAACAGTTGCTCGCTCTCGAGCGCCAGAGCTTCACGCAGGGCCATCAGAGCTTCCCGCGCCTCATCGGCGGCGGCGGCGGCGGTCAGGATTTCCTCGCGGACGCCCCGGACCACGTCGCCCGCCCGGGCCGCGGCGCTGACTGCCGGGCCGAGCATGTCCTCCGCCATGGCCTTGGCGCGGCGCGCCTCGGCGCCCAGCTTCTGGCCCTGACGGATCATATAGGCCGCGGCGAACACGAACACCGCCGGTCCGACGGCCAGCAAGCCGAATACCACCAGGGCGAAGACGTCGTTGCGCAGCGGCGCGATGGCGCTGCGATAGCCGAAGGCGAAGGCGATGGGCGCCAGCGCCCAAAGGACAGCCACGACCAGCGCGATCAGGTAGATCGGCCAGGCCGGCGGCGTACGAAAGCTATCGGGCGTGGAGGCGGGATGCGCCTGCGCGCTGGTCTGGCGAACCGGCGTTCGCGGTGATGTCGCCGTGACGGCCGAGCTGACCGGCGGCGGCTCCAGAGGGCTTGCCGCCCGGACGTCGAGCTCCAGAGGCTCCATATCCCAGGATGGCTTGTCGGACGCCTGGCTGACCGACCCCAGCTCACGCGACTGCGGGTGATCCTCCGTCAGGCCCTCGCGTGGCAAGGCCCCGAAGTCCGCTGGCAGCGTCCGCTTCCTGATAGTCATACGCCTCTTCCGTCGGCGACGAGAAGCCCACCGGCGTCCCAACCCGGACACCGCCTCGATCGCCCGGAAAGGATTACCCGCGATAGCTCGCGACGGAAACAGCCGTCCACGCCGTTCGCGCAATCAGAGGCCGCCTCGTCGCCAGGCGGGTCAGACCTTGATGGCGCGCGGCGGCTGGATCGGCTGCGGGCAGGCGGTCAGGTGGACGGTTCTGGAACGCCGCGCCGGCGTGCGGGCCACCACCCGCTCGGCCGTGGGCGCCGCCCGCTCGACGTGAGCGGGTTCAAGGGTCACGCCGAAGTGCGACAAGGCGACAGCCGAGGAATGCACGACCACCGCAGCGACAATCTCCGTAAAAGTCGTCATCGCCAGCCCCGGCTCCGGAACGATTCCGTCGAGCGGTGTTCTACGGCAAGCCAGGCTGCGGTGCGACGGGCGCCGACGTGAAATTTGCGTAATGTTCGCGCCAGAGTCTTCGCGACAGAGACGGGCTCCTATCGCCCGGTGACCGCCGGCTCGGGACGTGTGCGCCAGCGACGCTCCACATAATCGAACACCTGGCCCATGGGCGCGCACCAGACGTCGAGCCCGGCCACATGCTGCAGGATCCTGTTGTGGGTCGCGACGCTGGCGTCGCCGTCGGCGTGCCATTTCGGCAGCACATCGTGGAACACCAGGATCGCCCAGTCGCCCTGCGCCACCGCTTCGTTCAGATAGCGCCGCGCGGGGGCGACGGTGTCGCCGTCATAGGTCGGCTCGAAGGCGTGCAGGTATAGCGGGTCGGCCACCACGTCCTGCGGCCGGTTCGGCCCGCCGGCGGTGGTTCGCGCGGCCACGACATTGTCGCGCTCCAGGATCTTGCGGTAGCGGGCGTAGCGGACATGCCGCCCGCCGCGCCCGACGCCCAGATAGCCGCAAGGATAGGCGAAGGTGCGTTCGCGGTCGGCGCTGAAATGGCTGTCGAGATAGCCCTCCATCGGATCGATCTCGACCTGCTCAAGGCGTTTCGCCGAATAGCCGCTCAGCGCGCAGGGGTGGCTCACCGTGTGGTTGGCCACCTCGTGGCCGTCGCGGGCCAGGGCCTCCCAGTCGGCCAGCCGCCAGTGAGCGTTGGCCTCGGTCAGAAAGAAGGTCGCCTTCATCCCAAGTCGCTTCAGCTCCGGGACGGCGTTGTCCAGCTGGCTGTTCAACGCGTCGTCATAGGTCAGGCTGACCGCGGCCTTGGCGCCGCCCGGCCAGACACGCCCAGGCTGGGCAGAGGCCCCGGTCACCAGGCTGAAGGCCCCGACCGCTCCGAAAAACGAACGCCTTGAGAGGGAAGAACAGTCCATGTGTCGCCAACGGCTACGCTTGGCGACTCGTTCCTGCAACGGCGGCGAAACCGCCTAAACCGTATCGGCCGCGTCTTTCGCCGCAGCCTTGCGCCGGCGCAACAGATAGCGAACCGCCCAGGCGATCCCCACAGCTGTCACAATCACGCCGGCGGCGATCAGGGTCCACCGAACGGCATGATGGCCATACCCGAGGAGGCTATGCACCGCCTCACCGAAAATGAAGCCGATCATCGTGAAGGTCGTCGCCCAGATGATCGCGCCCAGGATGTTCAGGATCGTGAACCGCCAGGTCGGCACCTGGGTGACGCCGATGGCGATAGGGCTGGCGATCCGAAGCCCGAAGATGAAACGGAACGCGAGCGTGTAGCTGATCGGGAACCGCTCGATGAAGCCGAGCGCGCGGGCGAAGGCGGCCTGCTGCGTCGCGCGCGCCACCCACCGGTGGCTGCGGAACCGCCGCCCGGCCACGAACAGCAGATGGTCGAGGATCGCGGAACCGGCCGTGGCGCTCAGCAGCACCAGCCAAAGCTGCAGGATCTGCTGGCGAGCGAGCAGGCCGCCAATGATGACCGCTGTCTGCCCCTCGAATCCCGCACCGAAGAAGATCCCGATCAGCCCGTAGTGTCGCAGGAACTCTTCCATCGCCTCGCCGGTCATTGATCGGGAGGCCGCTCATAGCACAGCCCGCGTCCGGGTCAGCCGCCGATACGCCGGTGACCCTAGGCTGCGATCTGGCCCTTCGGCATCGCACCTTCAAGGTCCAGCAGCCAGCGTTTGCGCGGCAGGCCGCCGCCGTAGCCGGTGAGCGCGCCGTTGGCGCCGATCACCCGATGACAGGGCACCACCACGGCGACCGGATTGGCGCCGTTAGCCAGGCCGACGGCCCGCACCGCGGTCGGACGGCCTATCCGCCGGGCAAGCTCGGCATAGCTGATCGTCACACCGGCCGGGATGCCGCAGAGGGTCTCCCACACCAGAAGCTGGAACGCCGTGCCTGAGGCCTTCCAGGGGACCGCTTCAAGAGCTCGCGCTTCGCCGCCGAAATAGGCCTCGAAGGGACCGCGGACCGCCGGCGGCGCACGGCCCTCGACGCGTTGCGCCTTCGGATAGTGTTTGCCGATCCAGGCCAGCATCGCTGGCTCGTAGTCGGTCCAGTTGAAGGCGCGCAGAACCCCCTCCTCGTCCGTGACCAGAAGCGCGATGCCGACCGGCGTGGTCAGGCGGTCAAGCGTGAGTGTCTCAGGCGGCGCGTTGCTGCTGGCCATCGGTCTTGGTCCTCTTGCGATCTGTCGTCTTGGCGATCTGCTCGGCGCCGGCCGCCCAGAGATGTTGCGCAGCATAGGCCCGCCACGGCCGCCATCCCTCCGCGCGCGCCAGAAGTTCGGCCGGCGTCGGGCGCCGCCCCGTTTCATCGGCCATTGCGCGCAGCAGGCCGATATCGGCCTGCGGAAAAGCGTCAGGCTCGCGCAGTTCGCGCAGGGCGATGTACTGCGCCGTCCATTCGCCGACCCCCGGCAGCGCCTTCAGCGCCGCGATGGCGCTCTCCAGATTGGCGCGCGGGGTGAAGATCGTCGGATCGGCCGCCACGGTGCGGGCCAGGGCCTCCAGCGCCGCGCCGCGGGCTTTCGGCATGCCCAGGGCGGCGATGTCCTGGCCCACGATCGCCGCCGGCGTCGGGAAAGCCCGAGTCAGGCCCAGGCTCGCGGCGAAGGGATCGTCGAGGTGCGCGCCATAGGCCTCCACCAGCTTGACGGCGAGGCCGCGCGCGGCGGTCACCGTGATCTGCTGGCCCAGGATCGCCCGCACCGCCAGTTCGAAACCGTCCCAGGCGCCGGGCGCGCGCAGACCGGGCTTGGCCGCCACCAGCGGCGCCAGCGCCGGATCCTGGCTCAGATGCGCCCCGATCATTTCCGGATCGGCGGTCAGGTCGAAGACCCGGCGGATGCGGGCGATCACCGCCGGGAGGGCATGAACCTTCGGGAAGCGAATGTCCGCCACCAGGAAGTCGCCGGCCCCGGGCGAGACCGTGACAACACCCACCACCCCATCTACCGCCAGCGTCCGCGCATAGCGTTTCGGCGTCACGCTCTCGACGCCGGGGATGGCGCGGGCGTCCAGGAAGCCGATCATGGCGGCCCAGTGGTAGGGCGCGCGGTAGGGCAGCCGGACGGTGATACCGCCGGCCGCGGATGCGATATCGGCGCCCTGGCGGCGGCGCAGCGCGCCAGGCGGGCGGCCGAAGAGTTGCTGGAAGGTCTCGTTGAAGCGCCGCACGCTGCCGAAACCAGACGCCAAGGCCACCTCGCCCATCGGCAGCAGGGTTTCCTGAATCAGCTGCTTGGCCAGCAGCACCCGCCGGGTCTGGGCCACAGCCACCGGCGAGGCGCCCAGGTGCTGGCGGAACAGCCGGCGCATCTGCCGTTCACCGACACCGAGCCGCGAAGCCAGGGCATCGACGTCACCGCCATCCATCGCGCCCGCCTCAATCAGGGCCAGCGCCCGGGAGACCGTGTTCGAGGTGCCACGCCAGGCGCCGAGGTCGGGCGAGGACTCCGGCCGGCATCGCAGGCACGGCCGGTAGCCCGCCTCCTGGCACGCTGCGGCGGTCGGATAGAACGTCATGTTCTCCGGCTTTGGGGTTCGCGCCGGACAAACCGGACGGCAATAGATGCCCGTGGTCCTGACGGCGCCGAAGATCCGGCCGTCGAACCGCGGATCGCGGGTCAGGAAGGCGCGACGGCAGGCTTCGAAATCCATGTCCATGTCCAGACGATGCGGACAGACGCGGCAGAAGTCTCGCGGTTTTCGGACATCGATGAGCGACCGTTTTCGCCAAACCAACCGCCAATTGGCCGCGATTGACCGGCGCTCCGGTCGCGAAGGCGCATCTTTCGTCATAGTTTCGGCGTAACTTTTGCAGTTGATCGCTGGGGTCCACGACGACTGTGCGCGTTTCGCACAGGCGGCCCCGCGGGAGCCGGTCCCACCGCGATGGAGTTCCATGCTGCTCTGGGTGAGCCTTCTGGCCGGACTGCTGATCGTGACGACCGTGCTGGTTGTCGCGATGCTCCGGGCTGAGCGCCGCGCGCGCCGCGCACTCTTCCGGGCGCTGGAACTCAGCGAGGACACTATTGAGCTCTTGATGTCGCGGAATGGCGACGTGCTGTCCGAACTGACGCTGGTGCGGATCTCGCCGCCCGCGACGCCCGAAGCCGACGCCATCGAACGGGCGGCCCAGACGCAGGTCCTGGAAACCCCGCGGCGCCGTCACCCGACGATCCGCCTGGTGCATCCCGCCGCCGATGAGCCCCCCGCCTCCGACGACGAAGATCGACCCAATTCGCAACGCCATCGCGGCGTCTGACCTCCGGTTCAAGCCTCTTTTTTCTGGCCGATTAACGGCTTGCTCAGCGGCGTCCGTGCATGGTCCGCGCGAACACGAGGCTGCCAGAAAATGCCGTACGATACGGGCGCCGAAAGCGCTGAGCGTGGCCCCTTCGATGCCAACCGTCGCGGACCGCTACGGCCGTCCCGCCTGGCCAGCGCCCGCTCGCGCCTGGGCGGCGCGTCGCTGACCCGTCTGATCCAGGCCAGCGATCTGGCCCTGGTGGCGGGCCTTTTCTACGCCAAGTGCGTGGGGGACGCGCTCAGCGGAGCCAACGTCCTGCTGCTGGCCGCCAGCATGCTGGTCGCCGCGGCTCTCGTCAGCTTCGACGCCTACAAGCTCACGGCCCGCGAGCGGCTCTATCATCACCTCTACAAGGTGATCGGCGCGGTCGGAGCCTCCAGCCTCGTGCTCCTGACCTTCGCCTCCCTGGCCTCGCCGGAGAAGCAGGCGAACATACTGAGGATCGTCGACTGGTGCCTGATCGCCGTCGCCGTGCTCGGCGCCTCGCACCTCGCCTGGTTCACCTACATCCGGCGCATGCGGCGACAGGGCCAGTTGACCCCAAACCTGATTATCGTCGGCGCGACGCCGGCCGCCCAGCGGCTGATCGCCGTGGCGCTGTCCAACCGCGACGTGAACATCCTGGGAGTCTTCGACGACCGCGGCGAGCGCGCGCCCAAACACATCTTCGGCGTGCCCGTGCTGGGCCGCACCGCCGACGTGAAGTCGCACCGCCTGCTGCCCTACGTGGACCGCATCGTCATCGCTGTGCCCTCCGGCGCGACGGCGCGCATCGCCCAGCTGATCGCCGAGCTTGCGCCCTGCCCCAATGACATCAGCCTGCTGATGGATGGCTTCGACGCCGCCAGCGAACAGGCGGCCCAGGAACGCCTGCTCGACATGCCGCTGTCGCACCTCTCGGGCGTGCGCCACGGAGTTTTGCAAGGCGCGGTGAAGCGGGTAATCGACGTGACCTTCAGCATTGCCGCGATCATCGTCCTGGCGCCGGCTTTGGCTGCCATATCGGTCGCCATTCGCATGGACAGCCCTGGTCCGGTGCTCTTCAAGCAGCGTCGCCACGGCTACATGAACGAAGAGGTGCTGGTCTGGAAGTTCCGGTCCATGCGCAGCGAGATGAGCGACTATGCCGCCGCCCGCCAGGTCACCGCCGACGACGACCGCGTCACCAAGGTCGGCAAATTCCTGCGCCGCACCAGCCTCGACGAGTTGCCCCAGCTCTGGAACGTGATCCGCGGCGAGATGTCCCTGGTGGGCCCGCGCCCCCACGCCATCGGCATGCTGACCAACGGCGCCGAGGCTTCCAAGCTGGTCGAGACCTACGCCCACCGCCACCGCATGAAGCCCGGTCTCACCGGCTGGGCGGCCGTCAACGGTTCGCGCGGGCCGGTGGACACCGCCGACGCGGTCCGCCGCCGGGTCTCGCTGGATCTGGAATATGTCGAGCGCCAATCCGTCTGGCTGGACCTGTCGATCATGGCCCGCACCCTGCCGTGCGTGCTCGGCGACACCCAGACTGTCCGCTAAGGCGGCCGCCGCTTCAGCGTTTGCGCGCGGCCTGGACCAGCTCAAGCGCCGCGCCCGCCACGACCTCCGGGCGATCGTTCATCATCAGATGCGACGATTTCACCACCCGTTGATCGCCGTGCAGGAACCCGGCGGCCAGCTCATGATGGAACTGCCGCCACACCACGGCGCCCGGATCGTCGGCGCCGGCCGCGGCGCCATCAGCCTTGCCCGCGGTGAGCACGATGGCCGGGACGTCCTTCAGCAGCGCGCCGACCCGGTCAACTTCGTCGGAGGTGGAAGTGAAAAGGCTCTCGAGCTCGGAGAGCCGTGTCTGCCACGTCGCCGGCCGCAGATTGATCTCGTGGGTATGAGCGTCGGTGCTCGGAGGGGCACACGCCAGGAGCTCTGGCTCGTCTACCGCCGTCTTGCGCGCTGAGGTTGCCCTGAGGCACGTCAGCGCCCGGCGTTCCAAGCCGTCGAGGCTGCCGGCTCCGGGGCCAAAAGCCGCCTCCAAGCGCTGAACCTGATGCTCTACCGAACTGTCGACGAACACCAGGCCCACCACATCCTTAGGCCGACGCGCCGCGAACAGCCGCGCGTAGAGGCCGCCAGCCGAATGGCCGACGATGACGAAGGGTCCCGAGATGCCGGCGGCCTTGAGGCCATAGTCCAGGTCACGTGCGATGGCGGCGCCATCGCGCGGCATGGGGCCAGGATCGCTGAAGCCATAGCCCGCGCGGTCATAGGCGCAGGTGCGGGTCTGCGTCGCGATCCTCGGCTGGGTGGTGCCCCAGCCCTGCGAGCTGGCGCCAAATCCGGATTCCAGGATGACGGTCGGCGAGCCGTGGCCGAGGCACCGGATGTTCAGCCGCCGATGGTCCGGCAGGACCACCATCTGTCCGGGCCGCTCATAGGTATCCCGGGACAACGGCGCCGGCGGCTGGATCAGGCCCGGGGCGCCGGACGCCGCCAGGATTACGGCGATCCCCAGCAGCAAGGCCGCGAGGGTCACGCTTCGCCCTCTCGGTGGATGGGCTCGACCTCCCGTCATGCCGCGTCGCGCTGCCTCAGCCTCTCCGCACCATACCGCATCACGTGATTGGGCGGACGAGGATGCGGAGTGCGGGCTGATCGGGGCGTTTCAAAGGCGCCAGCTCCGCAAAGCCCGACCTGTAGAGTCATCGGTGGCACTGGCATTGCGGCGCGCGCACGCTTCTTGCATCTTGTCCCGCGAATCCGCACCCGCCCGAGGAGATCGGTCTTGGAAACTGTCTATGACTGGATCACCATCGCCATCTTCGGCGGTCTCGTCGTCCTATTTCTGCACAGGTTGATGGCCGAGGGCGAGCCACAGGACACGATCTATCACTACCTGCCGCCGGCCATCGGCTGCGCGGTCGCGAACTATGTCGGCAACCACGGCCAGGGCCCGCTCTCCGCGGCGATCGTCGTCGGCGTACTCGCCTATATCGTCCTGGTGCTAAAGCCGTTCGGCCTCAAGTTCTGACGCCGCGGCGGTCCCTGGTGCGAAGCACCGCCTGACTAGCCCTTCAGCGGCGGCGTCCCAGCCATGATATTCGCCAGTTGGGTGCCTAGCAAAGCCTTCCGCTTCGTCGGCGCTATGGCCGCTACCAGCTCGCGGATGAAGCCTTCAATCTGGCTGATCGATCCGCTGGCGTCGAGGCCAACGTCCGAGAAACGAAACAGGGCACCGTCCGGGATGTAGCCGGTCATGGCGCTGCGCAGGCGATCAAGCTTCTGGGCCCCAGCGCTGTTCGGCAGGAATTCCCCCAGGCGGGTCCAGTAGACGATGTTCTCCTGCCGCTCGCCCTTGACCGCAACGACCTTGCGGCCAGGAAGAACCACCGTGCCGCCCAAAGGGATATCGGCGGGCGCGGTCAGCTTCAGACCGTATCCGACGGCGGGATAGCAGCTCTCCGGCCTGTGCAGCTGCAAAAGGTCGCTCTGCGTGTCACCATAGGCGATCAGCATCATCACCTCATGGCCGGTCTGCGCGTTGGTGTACACCCGGCCGACGAGCTCGCTGTAAAGCTGCGCCGCCAGCTTTCCCGTGGTGTCGGGCGTCAGGAGGTTGGGATCCGCCGCCGCCGACCAGGCGCCGAAGGTGACCGGCACGATCTCCGCCATCTTGCCGTGGTCCAGCAGCAGCTTCTTCTTACGGGGCTTGAGTTCGTAGGCGAACCCCGCCGCGGCCACAGCCGCGGCGCCGAGGATCAGATCACGCCGCGCGACCATGCTCGACCTCCTTGCCGAAGCCGAAGCGGGAAACCAGATGGTCGATCAGGAACACGAGCGAGAGCGACGAGGCGAACAGGAACAGACCCGCCGCCATATGCAGGAAGCTCTGCGCCACGCCATCGCCGAAGAAGTAGGTCAGCAGCACGAGCACGATGATGCGGAAGATGTTCGCGACGATAGCGATGGGGATGACCATGCAGACCAGGAAGGCAGAGTAGCGCCACGACGCGTTTCGCAACAGGTAGATGTAGAAGAGACTGATGGCGATCAGGCCAATGAGGGAATTCATGCCCGAGCAGGCGTCTTCCACCAGCAACTGGTACTGATCGACCTGGAGGGTCACGCCTTCCCGCACGATGGGCATGCCACACGCCTGCAGGATCGACGTCGCCGCGAAGGAGACGAAGGTTTTCAAGGGCGCCGTGACGCCGTCCATCAGCCAGCCCGGCGGCGGTATGACAAAGCCAAGATAGAACAGCGGAAACCAGTTGCGCAGCATCGCGCGCCAGCCGACCGTATCCTGCAAGTACCCCAGCGCAATGCCATAGAGGCCGGCGACTTCCAGCGAGATGAAGTCGTAGGCCCTGCCGAAAATGTAGACGGCGGCGCCCGCCAGCACGAAGAAGGCGGTAAGCCAGGGCGCACCCCGCTTCGCGTTCGCCCTGAGGTCTTCGGCCTTTCGCGAGAGGATCCACAGTCCGGTCATCAGCACGATCGGACCGTGCGCCCCGAATTCGGTCGACCAGACCTGTTTACCGACCGCGACGGTGGTCGGAACGGCCAGGAGCGCCAAGCCGAGCCAAAGCGGCCAGCGGCTGCGGATAGCGACGTAGAGCGACTTCGGCGCGTCGATTGCGGCTTCCATTCGCTCAGCCTTCGGTCAGCACAGTGCCAACGACGCGGGCGCGCTCATTCTCAAGCTGGCTGATCAAGGTCTTGACGTCGTTGACCAGCGTCTTGTTACGCCGGCTGACGATCAGGCTGTAGCCGGCGACCGTGCTGACCCGCCTCGAATCGGAACAGTTGTTCGCCGGCGGCGTGTCCAGAATCGTCATCTGGAAATCGCGCAGACAGAAATTCATCAACTCTTCGAAGCGGCCTGTCGCCAGAAGTTCCTGAGGATTTTCCGGCACGCCACCGGCGAACATGATCGACAGATCAGGAAGCACGTCGCTTTCGATGTAGTCGCCGAAGTGCCCCGCGCCCGACCTAAGGCACTGCTGCAGGCCTTCCACCGGTTCCGGCGGGACGAACAGCTGGTCAAGGACCGGATGTCGCAGGTTCGCGTCGATCAACAGCGTCTTCACGCCGATCTGCGACAGGCTTACGGCCAGATTGGCCGCAACCGTGCTGCAGCCGACCCCGGACGTGGGCGCACAGATGGCGAGCGCCCGGCGACCCTTTTCGAGATGCTGGGCCATGACATAGGTCCGCAGCGCACGCAGCGCCTCGGCAGCAGCGGTCACCTCCGACGTCAACGTCACCAGCGCCTTCGACAAGGCGAATTCGCCTTGTTCGGCGCCTGGCGGGATTGGCGAATCGTCCACGGTATTCCTTTGCAATGCGAGGGTCATAGCGGGGTCTGCGCTAGGCCGGCTGGGTGACGCGACGGTTGCGACGGGAAAAGCGCTGGAGGAAGGACGCGGGCCGCTCACGCTGGCTAGGGGTCAGTGGCCCGATAACGGCAAGCAGGGGCACGCTGATCGAGCCCTCGAGATCCTCCACGCCGCGAATGCGGCGGAACAGGAACTCCAGGATCAGCGACAGGAGCAGCCCGGCCGCGCCACCGAGGGCGATCGCGCCGCCGAGGATCAGGCCTTTTTTCGGGAAGGCCGGCGAAGTGGGCGTCACCGCCTCGCTGAGGACCGTGATACCCGGGTCCGCCACGGCGGCTTCCTGGCGCAGCATCACGGCGCGGGCGAGGGATTTCTCCATCTGCTCGCGATGCAGATTCACCTCGCCCTGCAACTGGTTGAGATGCTGGATTTTCGACCGATTGGCGATGACACGCGCCGTCTGTTCCGCCACCGCGCGGTTGAGCGCGCCAGATCCCGCGCCGAGCGCCCTAGCCTGGTTGGCCGTGACGTCGCGGGCCGCCGCCTGATCGTCCTGCACCACTTTAGCCAAGGTCGCCCGCCTTGCGCGGATCGCCACCAATGCCGGGTGATTAGGTCCGAGCGTCTTCATCGCCTGGGCGATTTGAGCGTCCATCTGAGCCAGCTCGATAGACGCCGGCGACGCCGTCGCCGCGACGGTCGGCGCCATGATCTGAGCGCCGAGCGTGCTCTGCGCGGCTAACGATCTCAGGCGAGCCGTCTCAATATCGGTCTTGTCATCTTCCATGACAATTCCGATCTCCTTTTCGTAGGCCGTCTTAGCCGTGTCGGCAGCGTCGAGGAGTTCCTTCTCCCGCGTCGCCTGCTGGGTGAACCATTCGGCATTGCGCATGGCGTCGCGCCGGCGGGTTGCGAGCGTGGAGTCGACGTAGGCGTCGCGCAGCGCGTTGGTCATGGACCGTGCCTCGGCGGGGGTGCGTGACTGGAACGAGATGGTCAGGATGTTGGTGCCGACGACGGGGTTGACCTTAGTGCGATCAATGATCTGCTGCGCCAGCCACCGGCGCATGTCGCCGTCTGGATTTTTGATGGAATTATAGGCCTGCAGATAATCCGGGTTGGTAAGCCAGCCGAGCGACTCGACGGCCTGTCCGGCGACGCCGAAGTCCTTGACCAGTTCAATCTGGGTCGCGAGATACTCGCGCGTCTGTCCGCTCGGAGGAATCTGGCCCGTGACCGGGTCGGGCTTCAGCGTGTTCAGCATGACCCGAGTGCTCGCCTCGTACCGCGGGGGTACGATGAGGATTGCAACAGCAGCACCGATCACTGTCGCCACGATGGTCAGCAACGTCAGCATGCGGTAGGCCCACAGGATGCGAAGAAATTGGACGATACTCATCGCGAGCTCCCAGACGCAGACCTAGAACAGCTTTTCGTTGATAAGCAGCACATCACCCGCCTCGACCTTGTCGGAGATTTCAAGCTTCACGGTCTTGCCCCCGCGCGTGACTTTCACATGCTTGTCGGTACCAGAGTCGGTCAGGCCGCCGGAGCGTGCGATCGCCTGGGCAATCGTCATGTTGGTCTTGATCGGATAGGTGCCGGGCGATTTGACTTGGCCGGTGATGTAGATGAGCTCGGCGGAGGGTGCGAAGATTTTGTCGCCTGCCACCACCATCGGGTCCTCAGAACTGGTGCCTGACGACAGCGTATCGACGTTGTAGCGCTTCTCCGGTCCCGCCTCCGAGCGAACGATGATGTAATCGGCCGCGCCTTCACGAACACCACCGACCCGCGCCAGCACTTCCGACAGCCGGTATGGCCGGTTGATCGGGACGAGGCCCGGAGAGCCCACGGCCCCCAGGACCGTGACATACCGACTGGAAAACCCGACCACTTCCACGTTGACCGCCGGGTTAGCGTAGTAGCCACCAGCCTTCAGCGCCGCGGCCACTTCGTTGCCCAGTTCTCGTGGGGTCTTGCCGGCGGCAGCCAGTCGCCCAGCTAGGTTCACCTGAATCGTACCGTCTGTGTAGACCCGAGCCCGAGAGTGATCCGGTTGCCCCACAACCTCGACCTCGACCACATCTTCAGGGCCTATGATGTACTCGTCTTTAGTGGAGTCAGCCGGCTTCGACGCATCACCCTTGGCTGGGCCGACCGGCGTGACCGGCGGTGTGTTCAAGGTGGGGCTAGGCGCCACGACACCTGGCGCCACAGCGCCTGCTGCGGGCTTGGCTTGAGCCAGCGCGGCGCTTGGCGCTGCGGCAGCGGCTAAGACCAAGATCAGGCTGATGGTCTTGGAAGGGTACATGGGGTTCAGTCCGTGTTCGTCTAGAAGAGGGTGGAACTCAAAGTCAGCGCGATGCGATCGTTGTCGTAGGCAAATTTCACGTTGTCAGCCTTCCGCGTCTCATGCGTTCCCGAAAGCTGCGCCGAAAGCCTTCGGTTGAACCTATAACTTACGCTCGCGGACAGATCGTTAACGCTGGATTCAGTCAAGGTTTGGGCGGTGACCACCAGGGGCGCCCCGTTGGAGCGGCTCTGCTGGCGATCACCCTTTAGGTCCAGAGAGATATGAGTTCCGAGTTGATATTGAAAATCAAGGCCATAGCCCGTCAGAACCTCATAGGAACTACCTGAAAGCAAACTCGGCGAAATCGAGCGCTGAAAGCTCGCCTTGGCCTGGAAGCGGCTGGTTACGCGGAAGCTGGCGCCCCCGGAATAGGTGAACCCGCTGAAGTCCGCGAAGGGGTCGCCCGTTACGCCGGCCGGGATCGGAGGCGGTGAAAGGTCATGCGCGTGAGTGTATCCAATCATCAGCTGAGCTTGAATCCGCCCGCCCAACTGTCGGTTGAAGGAGACCTGCGCGCCGGTCGTCTCAAACCCTCGCGGAACAAGCCCGGCGTTCACTTGGTCGCCATAGATCGTGCGCGCGTAGACCCCGCCCACCGTCAGCGCGCCGAAGGCCGGTCGCTGGTAGGTGGCGCCTGCGGACCCAGTCGTAGAGCGATAACTGCCACTCCCCGAAAGCGTTTCCGAGTTCGAGGTCCATTGCTGGCTCAGCTGCCCATTGATCCCGATCCCGCTGGCCCTTGCGCATGAGAGGCTCAGACCGGCGTCCTCGGTCGTTTCAATATTTAGGATCGTGCTCTCTAGGTTCGTGGTTCCAGGCAACAGCGTCCCGCCCGTGGCGCCGATCGCACCGCCGATCTGTGCGGTTGCAGGTCCCAGAACTTCGCTGCGCCCGCGAGAATAACCGCCGCGCAGAACCGCCGAGCAGGGGCCTGCCGCGAGTGAGCCGCCGCCCGTGAGATTCGTGCGATTGCTGTTCAACCGGGTGTTGGTCTGGTGAAACAGGTAGGATTCGGACGCATTGAAGAACACCGCCTGCCGCCCGACCGGCATTGCGAAATTCATGTTGACCGTCGGTGCGTAGATCGTGTCGGTGGGCGTCACATTGCTCGCGGCGGCCTGAGACTCCGACGTCCGCGCCAAGTTGGAATCGTGTTCCACCAAAGCCTGCGCTTCGAGGGTGAAAGTGCGCGTTGTCGGAGGGCCGCCCGGAATGCCGACACCGCCTGGCGGTGGCGCTACCTGAGCCGCTGCGGACCCACCCGTCGCGACCGTCAAGATCAAGGCCCCAATCGCCCAGCTGCCACGCCGCATATTGTCCCCTCGGTGACCTTGAATGTCGTCTGGCGCTAAATACGCTCAACAGGCGTTAATAAGATACCTGACGGCCTACGATCAAACAGCCCTTCGTGGCGGTCTAGCGGCGGCGCAGGAGAATTCGACGGATCGTTCCGAGGAAATTCCGCGCCTGATCCTTAAGACCGGCGCGTTGTGAGGCGGCTTCTACCGAAAGCCCCTGGATGCGTGGGCGCGGCTGCATTGTGACCGAAAGGGCGGCCATGCGCGCCCGCACGGCATATTTGCGCTGGGCCTGCGAGGGCTGCATCAGGTCGATCTCGGTGATGGCCAGCGGCTCGATCAGGACGGCCTTGCCGGCCACGGCTGCGTCTAGGACCTGCTCGCCACGCGCAGTGCGCGAAACGATCAGGCTGCGACCGTCCAGTTCATCGAAGGTCGGATATCCGGTTTCGCCGCCATACCAAGCGTCGGCGCAGGCGATATCTGCGACCCCGCCGACGGCGTCGGGACAGATCTTGCACCGGAACTGGACATCCTTCGACAGGTAGCGGCCCCAGCTCTCTTCATAGGTCATCTGCGCCACGCGGCCGTCGCACGTGGTCGCGGTTGCCTTGCCCGGCCATCCGTTTCCGCGATAGCGGAAGGTGGCGAGATCTTCCGGCGCCACATCCAGCGCGGCCAGAACCCGCTCGACCGCGCGACGGCTGGGGATGCCCGCACAGAAGAACGCCATCATCAGGGGAATGTGGGCATCGACCCGCGGATCAATCAGCGCCAGCCTGCGCAACGCGGAGACGTCGCAAGGTTTGCCGATGAAGGCGGCCGAGCCGCCATCGGCAAGCACGCGCTCGATGTCCGCCAACGGCGAGGAGGAGACATACCGCGAGCCTGCGCCCTCGATGACGTCCGCGACGTTGGTCGAACAGCAGACAAGATTGCCGGCGGGATCCTTCGGATTGGCGGTCACATGAACCACGCGATCGACCAGACCCGAGTCCAGGGCATGCACGGCGAGCGCCGTCACCGCCCCTCCGGACGAGCCCTTGTGCCGCACATCCGAATCGACCGCGTGACCGGCATAGATCGAATGATAGGGCCCCCAGACGGGATGCCGGTTGGGCACGGTCGGCCATGCCGCGACCACCGCGCCGGGACAGGTCTCCGCGATCACCGCCTCTCGCGCGCGATCTACAGGGGCGAGTTGGCGCGGGCGGTTGAAGCCTGCCGCATCTGATTCCATCGCGTAGGCGCCGCCGGACACCGAAGCGCAAAGGCCGCACCCGGTGCAGAGGCGGCCTTTCACTACACGCTGGACAGTGGGAGATGCGCCGCCCGTCAAACTGCCTCCGACATCGACGCCGACATCACCTTTGCGAGCTCATCCCTGTAGACAGCAAGCAAGTCCGAAACTTTTGCCATGCCAAGCGCGGTGTCCGTGTGAAGATTCTCGCGCCGTTCGAAGCAGTCATTTAGAAACGCTAGGGCCTGATCATCGTCAAAGCCTTGCACGGGCATGACCCAGGAATAGTCCAGCAGTCCGAACAGCCCGCTGAACTTGCGGCTGTAGGCGATAGGCACCACTGGAACTCCGGATGAGAAGGCGGCGATGCAGGCGTGCATCCGCGCGGCGACCAGGAAATCGAGGCTCGAAATGTAGGACTTGGCCTCACATGGGCCCGTGAAATCCGGCACCCTTACCGTTTTCGGGAATTCCTGGTGGAGACGATCAGCAGGTCGACCGTCGTCGTCAGGATCGACTACCTTAGATATCACGTGCACGATCAGGTGCACCTCGACGTCAGGCCGTGCGGTGAGTTCAGCGAGGAAGCGGCGCATGACCAGGGCATAATTGGCGCTCAAACCAAATCGATTTGTTCCGACCTCAGCTTCATGGAAGAGCAACCCGGAGACATTGACGCCGACACGTAGACGAGGCCCGCCCCGCTCGGCGCTGCGGTCGATGTAGGGCAAGGCGAAAGCCACATCCACGGATAGCAACGCACGTGCCTTTGGCGCGAGCTCCTGCAGCGCGGCTAGCGACTGCCGGTCTCGGACCACCACGGCATAAGTCCTGTCCAGCACTGAAGTGGCGAGCACCTTGTAAGGCTCGCGCGTGAACGGTCCGATCGTCTGAGGCGACAAAAGCAGCATGCGACCGCGGACCAAGGCGATGACCTTCGCCAGCCAAAGGAAAAGGAACCGCTTTAGGCCGTAGATATCGGCAAAGCTGTCGCCGGCGCCGATGTCCAGGACCACCTTGGTTCTCGACACTGCGGACCAATATCCTGCGGGGTTGAGCAGCGACCAAGTGGTTATGGCGAAGACTTCCGCCTCATTGTCGCTAAGATAGGGTGTGTCGCCGTCGCGCATACTGAAGATAACGAAATCGACTTCGAGATTCAGGTTCTTCGCGACCTCGCGAACAATCGTCATATTGGCGACCGTCAAGGCGCCAACCCCGAGGTTTCCGGAACTCGCCGAGTGCCAGAGAAGGCCTATTCTGATCCGCCGCAAATCTACGCTACCCACGGCCTCAACCGCTCTGCGGAGGGTGGCTGGAAACGTCCGTAGCAGCCCTCATCCCGATGCCTTCGCACTGGACTGTGCGCGGAACGGGGGCCCGGCAGACCAGGGCCCGCCGAACCAAGCACAAGAACGCGGGGACCATTTTCGACTCGATTCTCGTGCCAAGGGAACGGCGCACGAGATTCCTAGAATTCGTGCGGTGGGTCTATAGGTCGCTCGACTTTACTTTACAAACGGTGCTGAAATTGCGTCTTAAGAGAAATATCCGTGTGTGTTTGGCGGCTTCGGGCGGTGGTCACGTTCGGCAGCTATTGGATTTGTCGGACGCCTGGGCGTCTCTTGACCATTGCTTTGTCACCGAGCCCACCGCTCTTGGCTATAGCATCGCACGCGACCACCGGACGCATTTTGTTACCCATGTTGCTCTAGGGCAGGCGCGTCTCGGCTCGCCGTTCAAGATGGCTCTTGCCGCTGTACGCAACTTCTTTGAATCTGCCGCAATCATTTTCAGAGAACGGCCCGACGTCGTGGTCTCGACGGGCGCCGGCTCGGTGTATTTCAGCTTACTTTGGGCGCGCCTCCTCGGGGCGCGTATTGTGGTGATCGAGTCATTCGCGCGTTTCGACCATCCCTCGGCGTTCGCGCGCATCGCTGGACCTCTGGCCCATCATAAGGTCGTCCAGTCCCCGGCATTGAGCGCCTATTGGCCTGACGCCGAGGTATTCGATCCCTTACGGATGGTCGATGGCCCGCGGCCGGACAAGAAGCCCCTGCTCTTCGCTACGGTCGGCGCTACCTTACCCTTCGATCGGCTCGTGGAAAGCGTCGCGGCGCTCAAGGCGCGCGGCGAGATCAGCGAGTCGGTCTTTGTCCAGACCGGCATCGGCGGCGCACGGCCGGCAGGCGTCGATACGGTGGAGACCCTGCCCTTCGAGGGCATGATCGCGAGACTGCGAGAGGCAGACATCGTCGTTTGCCACGGCGGCACCGGCTCGCTGATCACCGCCCTGCGGGAAGGCTGCCGCACCATCGCGATGCCGCGCCTGTTTTCACTGGGCGAGCACTATGACGATCATCAGGAGGAGATTACCGAGGCCTTCCGCGCCCGGGGTCTGATCGCCGTCGCCAAATCGGAGGACGAGCTGTCTGCAGCGTTGAAACTGGTCCGCGACCGTACGCCGCCTATGGCGACGAGCGATCCAGCCGAGTTGACCACCTACGTAAAGAAGCTGCTAGCCGAGGCCGCGTCGCGTTGAGCAGTCGGGTCAGAGTTCCACCGACCAGCCGCTTTGCATGAAGTTAAGATCGAAGTGCAGGCTGAACTCCTGATCGATCACCGGCGGTGAGGTTTGCGTCAAGGCGACCGGTATCGCGGACGGTGCGATCAGAGCGATCCGCGCCGTGAATTCCGGAAAGCGGAGGAGCCAGTCGTGCAGCGCGCCGATACCGCCGTCTGTCACGGCCGAATTGATCACGTTGCCGCTCTGCGAGACGTTGGTCGTGCCACTCAGGCCGATCACAATGGCCTGATTATTGGTCAGGGTGACAGTGTCGGAGCTGTCAATGCTAAGGAACGTCTTGTTGGTGTCGCCAGGGTTCGAGATCAGCGAATTGCCGGTGACCACCAGGTCGTGGATGTGGTCCACTGCGATGCCGCTGTATCCGGTGCCGTCGATCAGATTGTTGACGATCGTGACGTTCTCGTAGTGCATCGTCGTCAACTGATCACGGAAGAAGATGCCCTGAGTCGCCGCGCCAGCTCCACGATAGATGATGTTATTCGTGATGCTGATGTCGTGTGACGGCTCTTTGGTTCCTGCAGTCAGGAACTGGATGGCGTCTGGGTGATCGCCAGGTTCCGGGTAAAGATTGCTGAATACGTTGCCGTTGATGGTCACGTTATTGACCTGGGCGAACATGATCCCTGTGACTACCACGTCGTGGACGTTGTTGTTCGAGAATGTCACGTTGGAGCTGGTGTTGATCGCAACACCCCGCTCAAGTTGCTGGAACTCAGAGTTTGTGATGCTGACGTTAGTTGAGCCGGAAATAGCGAACCCCTCAGCGTCATTCTGAGGATTTCCGTCCAGCGAACCGTGGACGCTCAAATGATCGAAGTGAACGTTCGTCAGGTTCGAGAAG
>JANYET010000034.1 GCA_025359785.1 Alphaproteobacteria bacterium
GCCTGAACAAGGCCCGCTACGGGATCGCCTGGGGAGCCATGGGCGCGGCGGAGTTCTGCCTGCACGCCTCCAGGGAATACACCCAGACGCGCAAGGTGTTCGGCAAGCCCTTGGCCGCGCGCCAACTGGTGCAGAAGAAGCTCGCCGACATGCAGACCGAGATCGCGCTGGGCTTCGAGGGCGCGCTGGCGCTCGGACGGCTGATCGACCAGGGCGCCTGGGTTCCGGAGGCCATCAGCCTGATGAAGCGCAACAACTGCGGCAAGGCGCTGGCCATCGCGCGGGAAGCCCGCGACATCCACGGCGGCAACGGCATCTCCGGCGAGTACCATGTGATGCGCCACGCGGCGAACCTGGAGACCGTCAACACCTACGAAGGCGCCCATGACGTCCACGCCCTGATCCTCGGCCGCGCGATCACCGGCGAGAACGCTTTCTAGCCGCGACATCGCACGATCCGCGACCTCGCGGTGCCGTAGCGTCAAGGCCGCCCGCGCGACCAACGTTACGTTTACGTCTCGCCGCTATGTTCTCCCCGATCTTTGGGGGCAATTCGTCCATGGCCGGAAAAAGCGCGTCAAGCGCGGCCGACAAGGCAGAGATGATCCGGTGGCTGTTCGAGAACAGCCGCGATCTCATGCAGGTCATCGGCGCGGATGGCCGTTTCAAGCTCGTCAACGCCGCGTGGAAGCCCCTGACCGGCTGGGAAGAGCGTGACGTCGTTGGCCAACCCGCGCTGGATTTCTTCCATCCTGACGATATCGCCCTGGTCCGACTCCGAATCCGCGAGATGTCGCCGGGCGAGGTCGCCGAGAACCACATGCGTGTCCGCCGCCGCGACGGCGGCTGGGGCTGGTTCGCGTCACGCACTCAGAAGATGCCGGACGGCGAGCTGATCGTAACACTGCGCGACGCGACCCAGGAGCGCGAGGGCGCCCGGGAACTGGAAGAGACCCGCCGCGTGCGCCGCGAAACGAGCGAAGCCGCCGGGATCGGCACCTGGGTCTATGAGCCCCTCGAAAATCGCATCGAGTTTTCTCGCGACCTGCTGTCCCTGACCAACTATGGCGCGGGCGACATCACCCACCCCGACCACTTCCACGCCGCCGTTCACCCGGCCGACCGCAAGCACACCGAGGCGTTGATGGCCGCGGCCGTGGAGACTGGCGTGGGCGCCACGCTGGAACACCGGCTGAAGGTCAACGGGCGCTGGACATCGTGGCGCGCCACCTTCCGCACCGAGCCCAGGCCCGGTGGGGTCTTCGCGCTCCGCGGCGTGTCCGAAAACATCACCGAGCTCGCCAAGGCCCGCGACGCGGCCCGCGGCGGCGAACTGAAGATGAAGCGCGCCCAGCGCGAGGCCCAGGCCAGCGCCCAGCGCCTGGCCGTCGCCCTCGAGTCGGCCGAAGCCGGGGTTTATGAGATCGATCACGTGGGCCAGACCTTCTGGGCCTCGCCGGAGTTCGTGAAGATCACCGGCCAGGGCGAGGCGGCCACCTACGAACAGGCCACGCAGCTGCGCTTCCCGGGCTTCCATCCCGACGACCTCGACCATGTCCGCGAGTCGTTCCGCTCGCTGCACACCGGCGCCAACCGCGCCGGCGCCTTCGACGCCCGGATCGTGCGGCCGGACGGCGAGACCCGCTGGGTGCGCATCTCGCACCACCTGAAGGTCGGCAAGGGCGGCCGCTGGCTGAAGGCCGTGGGCCTGATCCAGGACTTCGACGAACGCAAGCGCCAGGAGATCGCACTGCTGGAGGCCCAGCGGGCGGCGGAGGCCGCGGGCGAGGCCAAGTCCGCCTTCCTGGCCAACATGAGCCACGAAATCCGCACGCCGATGAACGGGGTGATGGGCGTGCTGCACCTTCTGAAGGCCGAGCGCCTGACCGACGACGGCCGGCACATGCTGGAAGAGGCGCTATCCTGCGGCCAGATGCTCGCCGAGCTGCTGAACGACGTGATCGATTTCTCGAAGATCGAGGCCGGCCGGCTGGAGCTGGCGCACGAGGCGCTCGATCCGCGCAGCGTGCTGGATGGCGTGGTCCGCCTGCTCCGGCCTCAGGCTGACGGCAAGGGCCTGTTGTTGCGCCTCGACGTCGCGCCTGACCTGGGCTGGGTGCGCTCCGACCCGGTCCGTCTGCGCCAGGCGCTGTTCAACCTGGTCGGCAACGCCGTGAAGTTCACCGAGCGCGGCTCGGTCACCGTGCGCTGCGTGAGCCCAAGGCCTGGCTTCCTGCGTTTCGAGGTGATCGATACCGGCGTGGGCATTCCCACCGAGGTGCAGGCCCGCGTGTTCCAGCGCTTCGACCAGGGCGATGCCTCCACCACCCGCAAGTTCGGCGGCTCGGGCCTTGGTCTGGCGATCACCAAGAAGCTCGCGGAAATGATGTCCGGCGCCGTCGGCTTCACCTCCGAGCAAGGCCTGGGATCGACCTTCTGGCTGGAGATCGCGGCGGAGCCGACCGAGGCCGTCGCGGCCACGTCGGAAAGCCTGGAGCCGGTGCTCGACGGCCTGCGTGTGCTGGTGGTCGAGGATAATCCGACCAACCGGATGATCGCGACGAAGCTGCTGGAGAGCCTTGGCGCGCAGGTCTCGACAGCGGCTGACGGCTACCTCGGCGTCGAGGCGGCCGAGACCGGCGACTTCCACCTGATCCTGATGGATATCCAGATGCCCGGCATCGACGGCCTGGAAGCCGCGCTCCGCATCCGCGCCCTCGGCGGGGCCGCGGCCCAGACGCCGATCGTGGCGCTGACCGCCAATGTCCTGGCCCACCAGCGCCGCGCCTATCTCGACGCCGGCATGGACGGGGTGGTCGGCAAGCCGATCTCACCCGGCGTCCTGCTGCGCGAAATCGCCCGCTTGAGCGCCCCGCCCGCCGAGGCCGAGGAAACCGAGGCGGCTTGACGCTGTAAGCGACGCGCCAAGGCTTCCACGGCGCGACGAACCGATGCTACTGCTCGGGCGGAACCTGCAGGAGTTGAGATGATTTTCGCAACCAAGGCGCAACGGCGCCTCCTGGCCGCCGCGGCCGTCGCCGTCATGGCCACCGCCGCCGTGGCTCAGACACCCGCCCAGGCGCCCGCCGCGCCGCCCGCCGCGCCGCCCGCCGACTTCGCCATCTGTTCGGCCTGCCATGAGAGCACGCCCAAGGCCGGACCGTCGCTGGGTCCCAACCTGTTCGGCGTCGGCGGGCGCAAGGCCGGCGGCGTGGCCGACTACGACTATTCACCGGCTCTGAAAGCCTATGGCGCGACCTGGAACGCCGACAACCTGGCGGCCTTCATCCTCGATCCGGGCAAGGCGGTCCCGGGCAACAAGATGGACTATCCCGGCGCGTCGGACGCGGCGTCCGCCAAGGCGATCGCCGACTATCTGATGACCCTGAAGGGTTGAGAGCCCCCTCGAAGGCTTGAGGGCGGGCCGCGAGCGCACTAAAGCTGGCGGCGCGTGTCTGCTGGCCGTCCATACCGGAGCTTTGAATGAAACCTGTCCGCAACGTCGTCTGGGCCGCCCTCTCCGGCGCCGGCATAGCGCTCTGCTTCGCCTCCATCGCGGCCGCCGCCGGCAGCCCGGTCGAGGACCGCCAGGCGGCGATGAAGCACGTCGGCCAGACGATGAAGGAAGCCACCGCCTTCACTTCCGCCGCCACGCCCTATGACGCCGCCAAGGTGAAAGGGCTGATGGACGGCCTGGCCGCCGACGCCAAGAAGCTGAAGGGCCTCTATCCGGCCAGCAGCGCGGCCGATCCCAAGACCGCCGCCGATCCGAAGGTATTCGCCAACAAGGCCGACTTCGACAAACGTCTGGCCGAGATGGGCACGCTGGCCGCCACGGCCGGCAAGGCCAAGGACACCGACAGCTTCAAGGCGGCGTTCAAGCCGGTGGGCGACACCTGCAAGTCGTGCCACGACATCTACCGCATGAAGAAGAAGCCGGCCTAAAAGGCCGCCAACACCTATCGGGGTGGGGATTATCGGGGTTTGGGGATGCTGAAGCGCGGTCTGGTCGTGGTGGGCCTGCTGGCCCTCGTGGTGCTGGCGGCGCTGTGGGTCCTGACCGCGCCCAAGAGATTGCCAGCCTCGGCGCTGGCGGCGGGCTATCATCCGAACGTCACCAACGGCGAGGTGATGTTCACGGCCGGCAACTGCTCGGCGTGCCACGCCACGCCGGGCCAGGACGACCGCACCCAGCTGGCCGGCGGCCTGAAGCTTACCTCGCCCTTCGGGACGTTCGTCACGCCCAACATCTCGCCGGACGCCCGATATGGCATCGGCGGCTGGACGGAGGCCGAGTTCGTCAACGCCATGAAACGGGGTGTTGGCCGCCACGGCGAGCACCTCTATCCGGCCTTCCCCTATTCCTCGTACAGCCTGATGAAGACCGCCGATGTGCGTGATCTGTTCGCCTACATGAAGACCCTGCCGGCGGTGGCCACGCCGAGCGCGCCGCACGAATTGAAATTCCCGTTCAACATCCGGCTCGCGGTGGGCTTCTGGAAGCTGCTGTATTTCAAGCCGCATGAGTTCGCGGCCGACCCGAAGAAGTCCGAGGCCTGGAACCGCGGGATGTACCTGGCCGAGGGCCCGGCCCATTGCGCCGAGTGCCACACGCCGCGCAATGCGCTGGGCGGCGTCGAGGAGGCCCAGCTCTACGCCGGCGCCCCGAACCTGGAGAAGGGTGGCCGCTTCGCCAGCAACATCACAGCCCACAAGGACGGCATCGGTGACTGGAGCGAGGACGACATCGCCGGGTTCCTGAAGACCGGCACGGACAAGTGCTTCAACGAGCCCGAGGGGATGAAGGACGTCATCGCATCGACCGGCAAGCTCAGCGACGCCGATCTCGCGGCCCTCGGCGCCTACATCCACGCGCTCCCCGCCATCGCCGGCAACCCCAAGCACAAGACCTGCTAGAAAGTCTTCCTCTCCCCTGAGGAGGTAGCGTCGAGCGCTCCGCGAATGCTACTCCTCGCCCCAAAGAGTTCGGGGAGACGATGACACCATGGCGGAGATTGCCATCGACGCGACCACGGCGCCCGCGACGCCCAGCTTGCGTACCGTGGTCGCGGCTTCGGCGACCGGGGCCACCTTCGAGTGGTACGACTTCTTCGTCTTCGGCAGCCTGACGCAGGTCATCTCCAAGACCTTCTTTTCGGGCCTGAACGAGACCGCTGGCTACATCGCGGCGCTGGCCTTGTTCGGGGCGGGCTTCGCGTTCCGTCCGGTGGGCGCGCTGGTGTTCGGGCGTGTGGGCGACCTGGTCGGACGCAAGGCGGCGTTCCTGGTGACGGTGGCCCTGATGGGCGTCGCGACCGTGGCGATCGGCCTGCTGCCCAGCTACGCAACGGCGGGGGTGATCGCGCCGATCCTTTTGCTGCTGATGCGCATCCTGCAGGGCTTCTCGCTGGGCGGCGAATACGGCGGGGCGGCGACCTACGTCTGTGAGCACACCACGCAGGATGCGCGCGGGCGCTCGACCAGCTGGGTGCAGACGGCGGCGGCCTTTGGCCTCCTGGGCGCGCTGCTGGTGATCCTGGTGACGCGGCTGGTGCTCGGCAAATGGTTCGGGCCTGGGGCCTTCGACGCCTGGGGTTGGCGGATCCCGTTCCTGCTGTCTTCGGCCCTGCTGGCGGTCTCGATCTTCATGCGCATGAAGCTGACCGAGAGTCCGGCCTTCGCCGCCATGAAGGCCGAGGGCACGCAATCCAAGGCGCCGCTGACCGAAGCCTTCGGCCAGTGGAAGAACCTGAAGATCGTCCTGCTGGCGCTGGTCGCCATCATGTTCGCGCAGGGCGCCGTCTGGTACACGGCCTTCTTCTACGTGCAGACCTTCATGGAGAAATTCCTGAAGGTGGACCCGGCGACCATCAACGGGCTGATGATCGCCATCGTGGCGGCGAGCGCGCCGCTCTACGTGTTCTTCGGCTGGCTCTCCGACCGGATTGGCCGCAAGCCCGTCCTGCTCTTCGGCATGGGGCTGATGCTGATCGCCTATTTCCCGGGCTTCCACATGCTGGCCAACACCCTGAACCCGGCGTTGGCCGAGGCGACCGCTTCGTCGCCGGCGACGGTGATCGCCGACCCGGCCGACTGCGCCCTGCAGTTCGATCCCGTCGGCAAGGCCGCCTTCACCTCGTCCTGCGACATCGCCAAGACCGCGCTGGCCAACGCCGGTGTCAGCTACATCAACCAGGCCGCGCCGGCCGGACAGGCGGCGATGGTCCGCGTCGGATTGGCGACCATCCCGTCGCTGGACGCCCGCGGCGCGCCGAAGGCGGTCGCCAAGGCGATCAAGACCAGCGTCGAGGGCAAGATCAAGGAGGGCCTGGCCCGCGCCGGCTACCCCGCCAAGGCCGACCCCAAGCGGATGAACCTGCTGGGCGCTTTCGGCGTGCTGATGGTCTTCGTGGTCGCCGCCACCGCCCTGTTCGGCCCGATCGCGGCCTGCCTGGTGGAGCTGTTCCCGACGCGGATCCGCTACACCGCCCTGTCGCTGCCCTACCATATCGGCACCGGCTGGGTGGGCGGCTTCGTGCCCTTCACCGCCTTCGCCATCGTGGCCGCGGTGGGCAATATCTATTCCGGCCTCTGGTACCCCTTCGCCTTCACCCTGGTGGCGACGGTGACCTGCCTCTTCCTGTTGCCGGAGACCAAGGGCCGCTCGCTGACGGATTAGGGCTTTGGCAGTCCGTCCAGGTCGGCCAGGGTCGCCTCGTTCGGCTGGACGCCCAGCAGACGTTTGGCCACCGCCTCGGTCTCCCGCAAGGCCCGCAGGACGTTGGCGCCGGCGACCTTGCCGAGCTCCTCGTCGGTCCAGCCGCGGCGGGCGAGTTCGGCCAGCAGGGCGGGGTACTTGTCGACGCCTTCAAGCCCCTGCGGCGTGTCGGGGATGCCGTCGAGATCGGAGCCGATGCCGACGCTGTCGATACCGGCCACCTTGCGGATCTGGTCGATGTGGTCGGCGACCATGGCCAGGGTCACGGCGGGCTTGGGGTGCGCTGTAGCCCAGGCCGCCATCGCCGCCTTTCGCCGATCCGGCGCACCGGTGTAGAGCGAGGCTTCCCGAGCGGTGTCGGCGGCTTCGTCGGCGTTCCAGCGGCGGCGCGCCTCCGACACATAGCCGGTGGCGTAGTTGGCCATGACCACGCCGTGGTTCTTCGCCACCAGGAGCAACACATCGTCGGGCACATTGCGCGGATGGTCGCTGAGCGCGCGGGCGCCCGAGTGCGAAAAGATCACCGGCGCCTGGGACACCGCCAGCGCATCGCGCATGGTCTCGGCCGACACATGGCTGAGGTCGATCAGCATCCCCAGCCGGTTCATTTCGCCCACCACCGCCTTGCCATAGGCGGTCAGGCCGTGGTGCGCCGGGTCGTCGGTCGCCGAGTCGGCCCAATGGTTGTTGGTGAAGTGGCTGAGCGTCATGTAGCGGGCGCCGAGCGCGTAATAGGCCCGGAGCACCGCCATCGAGTCGTCGATCTGATGGCCGCCTTCAACACCGATCAGGGAGCCGACCTTACCCGCCTTGTGCGCGCGGACGATGTCGTCGGCGGTGTAGGCCATGGCCAGGTCGTCGGGGTATCGGGCGGCCAGGCGCTTGACGATATCGATCTGTTCGACGGTCATTTTGACCGCCGCGGGGCCGGTGACCGAGGCCGGAATATAGACCGACCAGAACTGGCCGCCCACGTGGCCGGCATGCAGGCGCGGGATATCGGTCATCAGTCCGCCGGCGTTCGGGGGGCTTCCGGGCGCGGGCGGAGCCTTGGTGAGATCGCCCTTCAGATCGAAGACCCCGACCTTGCCCGCGTAGCGCTCGCGGACTTCCCAGGGCAGGTCGTTGTGGCCGTCGATCAGCGGGGTCTTGGCCAACACCGCCGCGACGCGCGCGGCGATCTGGGCGTCGGTCTGAGCTGGGGCCGGAGCCGCCCAGGCCGTTCCGCTCGCCGCCGCCATGGCGACCGCCACCGCTATCGTCCGAATACGCATCGCATCGCCCCCCTGAAGCTCGAGCGAGCATGACGTGCGGCGCGGCGAGGTCAATCGGCGGTGAGCCGGCTCAGGGCCTCGGCGCAGGCCGGCGCCCGCAGACCGTCCAGGGCCGCGGCCAGGCGCGCCTTTCCGTAAGCTATCCGGTTGTCCCGCGAGGCCAGGTCGAAGGTCCCGGCGCGCAGGCTCTGGCGGAAATCCTCGAGGGTAAGTCCTGCGAGCGTGCGGTCGTCGAACGGAACACCCGGCTGTTCGGCAGCGCAGACGTTCAGGAACATCATCCCGATGAAGAGGTGGTTCACCAGCCGCATCAGGTCGAACCGCGCCCGCTCCTCCAGGCTCGGCGCGCGGCCGAAGTAGGTAGTGAGCAGGGCATCCTCGCCGCCGGCCTCGCCGGTGAACCAGTTGGCGAGCGTCGCCAGATCCACATAGCGGTCGGCCAGGAAGGCGGCCTCCCAGTCGACGACCCAGAGCCTGCGGCCGTCGTAGAGGATATTGCCGGGGTTGAGGTCGTTGTGGCTGGAGACCAGATCGTTGGCCTTCGTCCGATAGCCGGCCCGCAGGGTCGCATAGCGGTCGAACAGCTCGGCGGTCGCTTCGCTCGCCAGGATATCCAGCGCGCGGTGACCGGCGATCAGCCGGTCCATGCCGTCGAGGTAATCGGCAAACGGCGGGAAGGCCGGCGTCTCGTGCAGCACGCGGATCGCCTGAGCGAGTTCGATGACCAGGGCGTAGCCTTTGTGCGGATAATCCTGGGCCAGCGAATGCGGTGGGATGAAGTCGCTGATTGTCACACCGTCCGCGGCGTCGGCGTAGCGCACGCGCGGGGCGATGAACGCGGCGGCGGCGGTCCTGAGACAGGCGTGGCTTCGCACCGGATCGCGGAACCCGTCGGGGGCCACGTCCAGGCGCAGCAGATAGGCGATGGCGCCGACCCGGATGCGCCAGACGCCCGCGCCGCTCATCCCGCCACTGACCGGCTGTGGCGGGCTGTCGAGGTCGGTCGCGCCGAACGCCGCTGTCAGGCCGCGCGCAATCGCCGCGCGCTTGGGTTCAGGAAAATGATCGAGCATGGCCGGCTCCAGAGGGGAGCGCGTCTTTTACCCGGATAAAACATGCTGTCAATATCGCCCGGGTAAAATGCTAGCTGGCGATAGGCAGGACGTCGGTCTCGACGCCAGCCGCCTCCAGCCTCGCCTGTTCGCTGCGCCAGGCCGGGCCGGTGATGAGCCGCGCGACCCGCAGGCCCTGGGCGGCCAGTTCCGCCAGGCGCTCGGGCGTCTGCGGGCCGGTACGCTCGGCGTCGCGCCGCGCCAGCGCCAGGATATCGGCGTGCGCGGCCTCATCGCAGACCAGCACGTCGGCGGCGGCCAGCGCGCGGGCGGCGCGCAGCGTCAGCAGGTCGGCGGGACCACGCGCGTCGATGAACTGCACCCGACCGATGCCGGGCGCGTCTTCCTTCAGAGCCTCGCGCAGCAGGCGGACGGCGGCTTCCTGGTCGCCGCGCATGGCGGCCTGGGCCGCGGGACCGGTGAGCGCGGCGCGCAGGAAGGCGCGGCGGCGGTGGGTTTCCGGCAACGCCAGGCGCACCTCGTCCTGCAGGCTGGCGAACAGCGCGGCGACCTTGCCCGCGCCTTCCGGCACCCGGGCCTCGATGTCGTGGCGCAGCATCGTCGCCAGCATCGGCGAGGCGCCGCCGGTGCCGATGGCCGCCACCACCTGGCCCCGGTCGATCACCGCCGGCGTGGTGAAGTCGCAGAGCGCAGGGCGGTCGACCACATTGACCGGCACGTGGGCGGCGCGGGCGGCGGCGGCGGCGGCCATGGCGAAGCTGTCGTCCTCGCTGGCGATGAAGGCCAGGACCGCACCCTCATAGGCCGAGGGCGTCAGCGCCTTGTCGCCGGTCAGGCGCCGCAGGGTGGCCGGTGAACCGTCGAACAGCCGCACCTTGGCCTCGGCCGCCTCGCCGGAGCCGGCGATCGCCACCACGGTGTCGGCCAGGGGAAAGAAGGCGGGAAAGGCGTCCATGGCCGCCTTGATACTCCGCGCCGCGGGGCAGGGCCACCGAACGACCGCTGGCCTCGCGCGCCACAAACCGGCTAGGTAAGGCTCAGTCTGAGCATATGGGGTGCGGATGGACGATGCGGGCGCGAGCTTGCCGGAGCAGATGAGCGCCATGGGACGCGGGGCGCGCGAGGCCGCCGTGGCCCTGCGGCTTGCCGACGCGGCGACCCGCACCCAGGCTCTGGAGGCCATGGCCAAGGCCATCCGCGCCGCCGCGCCGGACATCCTGGCCGCCAACGCCCGCGACGTGGCCGCCGCAAAAGCCTCAGGCCTGGCCGACGCCATGGTCGACCGGCTGATGCTGGACGGGGCCCGCGTCGAGGCCATGGCCCAGGGCGTCGAGACCATCGCCGCCATCGCCGACCCGCTGGGCGCGGAGATCGCGCGCTGGGACCGGCCCAACGGCCTGGACATCGCCAGGGTGCGGACGCCCATCGGGGTGATCGGCATCATCTACGAGAGCCGGCCAAACGTCACCGCCGACGCCGCGGCGCTCAGCCTGCGGGCCGGCAATGCGGTGATCCTGCGCGGCGGCTCGGAGTGCCTGGCCTCGAACCTGGCGATCCATGCGGCGGTGACGCAGGGCCTGCGCCAGGCGGGCCTGCCGCAGACCGCGATCCAGATCGTGCGGACCACCGACCGGGCGGCGGTCGGCCTGATGCTGACCGGCCTCGACGGCGCGCTCGACCTGATCATTCCGCGCGGCGGCAAGAGCCTGGTGGCGCGCGTGCGGGCCGAGGCGCGCGGCGTCGCCGTCCTGGGGCACCTGGAGGGCCTGAACCACGTCTTCCTGCACGCCGCGGCCGACATCGAGAAGGCCAAGGCCATCGCGGTCAATTCCAAGATGCGCCGCGTGTCGGTCTGTGGCGCGGCCGAGACGCTGCTGGTGGACTCCGCCGACGCTCAGCGACTGCTGCCGCCGGTCGCCCAGGCGCTGGCGGCGGCGGGCTGCGAACTGCGTGGCGATGCGCGCGCCCGCAGCCTTGTCGCCGGCATGGCGGAAGCCGTCGATGCGGACTGGACGACGGAATATCTGGCGCCGATCATCAGCGTCGCGGTCGTGGATGGCGTCGAGGGCGCCGCGGACCACATCGCCAGATTCGGCTCGGCCCACACCGACGCCATCGTCACCGAGGACCCCGCCGCCGCCGACCGGTTCGCGGCCCTGGTCGACTCAGCCATCGTGCTGATCAACGCCTCGACCCAATATGCCGACGGCGGCGAGTTCGGCTTCGGCGCGGAAATCGGCATCGCCACCGACCGCCTGCATGCGCGCGGGCCCGTGGGCGCGGAGCAACTGACAACCTACAAATATGTGGTCCGCGGGACCGGCCAGACGCGTCCCTGACGGGGGACGCCCCGGCGCGCTCAGGCCCGGATTCCATCTGGCGCCCGGGATGCGTGTCGGCCTCTATGGCGGCTCGTTCAATCCGGCGCACGAAGGTCACGCCCACGTCGCCGAGACCGCCAAGCGCCGCCTGCGCCTGGACCGGGTGATCTGGCTGGTCTCGCCGCAGAACCCGCTGAAGGGGCGGCACGAGACCGCCAACCTCGCAGACCGGATGGCCGGCGCGCGGGTGCTGGCCAAGGGGCCGGGGATGATCGTCTCCGACATCGAGACCAAACTCGGCAGCGCCTACACCATCGACACGGTTCGCGCGCTGAAGGCCCGCTACCGCGGCGTGACGTTCGTGTGGATCATGGGCGCCGACAGCCTGGCGAGCTTCCACCGCTGGCGCGGCTGGACCCAGATCATGCGCGAGGTCCCGGTGGCCATTGTCTCGCGGCCGTGGATTTCCCTGAAGAGCCGCTTCTCGCCCGCGGCCCAGCGGTTCGCCCACCATCGGCTGCCATCCACCGCCGCGCTCCGGCTTCCGGACGCCAAGCCACCGGCCTGGATTTTCCTGTTCGGGCGCTTCAATTTCCAGAGCTCGACAGCGCTTCGCGAACGCTTGAAGCGCCTGAAATCCTGACAGCGGCTGACCGGAGCCAGCATCTGTGCTACGGAGAGCCTTGCGAGGATAAAGGAGCACCCCGCTGAACCGTGAAGCTGCGCCCCGTGCGCAGGGAGGCAAGACGCCTTCCGAAGACCCATCCAAAGCCATTCAGGACCGCATCAGCGCCCTGGAAGACATGATCCTGGCCCGTCTCGACGACGACAAGGCCCAGGACGTCGTGTTCATCGACCTCAAGGGCAAATCCGCGATCGCAGACGGCCTGGTGGTCGCCTCCGGGCGGTCGCACCGTCATGTCGGCGCCATGGCCGACCATCTGCTGCGCGCCCTCAAGGACGAGGGCTATGGCAAGGTGCGTGTCGAGGGCCTGCCCGCCTGCGACTGGGTGCTGATCGACACCGGCGACGTGATCATCCACCTGTTCCGGCCCGAGGTCCGCACCTTCTACAACATCGAAAAGATCTGGGCGGTCGACAGCGCGCACCGGACCCAGGCGGCCGGTCAGGTCGTCTAGGGCCCTTCCTCTCCCGCGTCGCGGGACGGGAGAGCCAGTCCGGCGATGGGCGCGTTGAGCCTCGGATGATCCGTTCGGCGACGAGCCTTGCGGGGCGGATGCAACCTTATCCGTTTGAATCCGTTAGGGTTGCATGCCCAGGATCATCATCAGCTGCCCGACCACTGGCGCGGACGTCCCCACCGGACATCGCACCCAGGATTTTGAGCTCGCCGCGGTCATCGAACCGAGATCCTTCCGCTGTCCGGTCTGCCACGAGGTGCACAGCTGGCGCGGCGACGACGCCAGGATCGAGCATGGTCTGACGCCGGCCGCCGCGACGGGCGCCGCGCCGCCGCACTAGGCAAGACCGCCGGATCGCGCGCCGCCGGGGGGCGTTTCGGCGTCTGGCGCGTTACACCTGTCATGAAGATCGCGAACCTTATCGCCTGCGCCGCCACGGTGATGCTCTGCGCGGCGCCCGCCTGGGCCGCCGCGCCCTCCGCCAAGATCGCCGCGACGTTCGGCAACACGGTGATGTCGATCTATCCGGACGGACGGTCGCAGAAGATCTGGCTGAAGCCGGACGGCAGCTGGACGGGCCAGAGCCGGCGCGGACACCCGCTGGCCGGCATCTGGACCGCCAAGGGCGATCAGGTCTGCCTGAAGCAGTCGAGACCCGCCCTGCCCTTTGGTCATTTCTGTCAGGTGTTCCCCAACGATCCCGCCACGGGCGTAGATTCCAAGGACCTGACCGGCGCGAAAATCCACCTGAAGCTGGTCAGGGGCCACGTCACCAAGGCCGAGAGCTGACGCTGCCCGGCCATCGCCTAAGCCTCAGTCGCCGGCCTGGGCCGCGGCGGCGTTCGCCGCCTGTTGCTGCGGCGGCAGAGCGGTCGCGCGGCTGTTGCGCCAATAGTTTTCCACGGCGCGCGCGACGCCCTGCATCAGGCGGTGGCGGGCCTGCGGGCCCTGGCTGGTCTGGCGGATCATCACCGCGATGGCGAAGGTCCGGCCGTCCGGGGCGGTCAGCAGACCGACGTCGTTGATGCCGACCGAGGCGCCGCGCCAATCCGGGCCGGTGCCGGTCTTGTGGGCCAGGCTCCAGCCCGGCTGCACGGCCGCGCGCATCCGCAGCGCGCCGGTGCGCGCCTCGGTCATCAGGTCCAGCATGAAGTCGGTGGAGGCGCGGCTGAGCAGCTCGCCGCGCTTCAGCGCCGAAAGCGCCGAGACGATGCCAACCGGCGTCGCCCCGTCCGGCGGATTGGTCAGGTAGGTGGTCAGCGCCTGGTCGCGGATGTCGTCCGGCAGCGCGGCGCGGGCCTGTTTGAAAATCCAGGTCTGGCCATACTCCGGCTTCCACGCCAGGCCGGCCGTCTTGGTCTGCACCTCACGCTCGGTGCCGCCGAGGGCCAGGCCGCGCAGGCCTTTGTCGGCGATAGTCTGGGTGACCACGCCCGGGCCGCCGAGCTGCTGGATCAGCTTGTCGTTGGCGGCGTTGTCGCTCTCGATCAGCGCGTGGCGCATCAGATCGGCGATGGTGATGGTCAGCGGCCGGTTGCTGCGGATACGCGAGGCCAGCGGCTGATAGAACACCGAGCGATCCTCCGGCGTCATGGTCACCGTCCGGTCGAGCGAAAGCCGCCCGGCGTCCACCGCCTGCATCACCGCCAGCGCCACCCAGAGCTTGGAGACGCTCTGCTGGGGGAAGGTCTCTGTCCCGTCCGCCGACGCCGTCCAGCCCTTGGCGACCTCGCTGACCGCGATGCCCACCGGCTCGCGGTAGGCCGTGGCGATCCGCTGGACCTCGACCTGGAACTCGGCCGGCGCGGGCGGAGCCGGCGTCTGGATCGGGGGTCCGGCGGGCCCCTTGGTATAGGCAATCTTCTGGGGTCCCAGGTTGGCGGCGCTGTACCAGCCGCCGCCGAAGCCGGCGGCGATCAGCATGACCGCCAGCGCTGTAGCGACCCGGGGCCGCGCGCGCACCGTGCGCCAGAACGTCTGAGCCAACCCTGTCATGCGCGCCCCGTCATGCGATCCGCCAGATCATGGAACTCTGACGGTTTCAGGGCCACGCACCTCAATGGTCAAGTGGCTGAGGCCCTGCAGGCCGCGCAAACGCGCGTGATAGGCCTCAGGCGCTTGCGGATGCTCGGCGCTGATCGCGGCGACAGCAGCGTGGTGGCCTGGACCGAGCCGCCATAGATGCAAGTCCACCACCCGCTCGCCCTCAGCCTCCAGCAGGCTGCGAATCTGGGCGGTAAGCTCGGCCGACGGGTTCATGTCGAGCAGGGTGGCGCCCGCCCGGCGCAGCAGGCTCACCGCGAACTGCGCCACCAGGGCCGCGCCGGCCAGACCGGCCACCGGATCGGCCCAGCGCCAGCCCAGCCGCTGGCCGGCCAGCAGTCCGCCGATCGCCAGGACCCCGAACAGGGCGTCGGCCGAGAGATGCAGGTGCGCCGCGGAGATGTTGAGGTCGTGGCGGCCGCGCGCCGTGGGCTTCAGCAGCCAGACGCAGAGCAGAGTGATGCCGAGGCCCGCGACCGCCAGGGGCAGGGACGAGGCGTAATCCACGGTCTCCGGGGCGAACAGCCGCTGCATGCTCTCCACGGCGATCAGGATGGCGGTGACGCCCAGCACCATGGCGTTGGCGAAGCCGGCCAGGTCGCCGATCTTGCCGGTCCCGAAGGCGAAGCGTGGACTCAGCGCCTGGCGCCGAGCCACCCCATAGGCCCCGGCCGCGACCAGCAGGGCGGCCACGTGGGCTGCCATATGGAGGCCAGACGCGGTGAGCGCCATGGAGCGGAACAGCAGCCCGCCGGCCACCTGGGCCACCAGCGTCACCGCGCAGATCCCCGCCACGATCCAGGTGCGCCGCTCGTTACGCCGATGATCGGCGCCCAGATAGGCGCGCTCCGCGCGGAAGGCGTCCTGGCCGCTCGGCGCGCCGGCAGGGGAACTGGGATCGGCGGCGGCCATTTGTGTTACTCTATAACACTCGTTCCGGAGAAGGCCACTTTAGAAATCCGCGCCCTGCCCCTACATGGGAGGCATGAACGCGATAACCCCTGAAAAGACGGCGACCGGTAAGACCCCCGTCACCGTGCTGACCGGCTATCTCGGCGCCGGCAAGACCACGCTGCTCAACCGCATCCTCTCCGAGGACCACGGCAAGCGCTACGCCGTGATCGTCAACGAGTTCGGCGAGGTCGGCATCGACAACGACCTGATCGTCGGCGCCGACGAAGAAGTCTTCGAGATGAACAATGGCTGCGTCTGTTGCACGGTGCGCGGCGACCTGATCCGCGTGGTCTCCGGCCTGATGAAGCGCCAGTCCGCCAGCGGACGGGGCGGCTTCGACGCGATCATCGTGGAGACCACGGGCCTGGCCGATCCCGGCCCGGTCGCCCAGACCTTCTTCGTCGACGAAGACGTCCGCGCCAAGACACAGCTCGACAGCGTGACCACGGTCGTGGACGCCAAGCACCTGTTGCTGCGCCTGGCAGATTCCAGGGAAGCCGCCGAGCAGGTGGCCTTCGCCGACCAGATCATCCTCAACAAGACCGACCTGGTGACGCCGGCGGAGCTGGCGCAGGTCGAGCGCGCGATCCGCCGGCTGAACCCGCTGGCGCCGATCCACCGGGCGGAACGCTCAAATGTGCCGCTGGACCTGGTGCTGGGCCGCGGGTCGTTTGACCTGGCGCGCATCGAGGCGATCGAGCCCGACTTCCTGAACCCGGCCCACGGCGAGGCGGGCCACATCCACGACGAGGACTGCGACCATGATCACGATCATAGCGGCCATCATCACCACGACCACGATCACGGCGGCCATGATATCGAAGCGAGTGGTATCCGTGGCATCTCGCTCACGGCGCACAAGCCGCTGAACGCCAACCGCGTCACCGCCTGGCTGAACGCGGTGCTGCAGGCCCAGGGGCCCGACATCCTGCGCGCCAAGGGCATCCTTGATGTGGCTGGGGAGGACCGGCGCCTGGTGTTCCAGGCCGTGCACATGATCCTGGAAGGCGACTTCCAGGGCCCGTGGAAAAGCGGCGCGGACCGCTATTCGCGGCTGGTGTTCATCGGCCGCAACCTCGACGAAGCCAAGCTTCGCGAAGGCTTCGAGGACTGTATAGCTTAAGCGGCGATAGGGTGCTGCTGGGCTTCGCGGCGAAGGCGCTGGGTGGCGACCACCTCGGGCTTCAGCACGCCGTAACGTTCCGCGAGACGGCCGCCGCGCCATTCCAGCACCAGAATGTCGCCCTCGACCCGATAGCGGCCCCGGACCACCGCGGACCCCACCGGCACTTCCACTGAATTCCACATCGTCGCGCCTCGCGCTTTCAAGGGGCCGTTCTGACCCCACCGAAGCGCCAGGATTACGCCAACGCTGTTACGCCACGATTAATGCTGAATCTTATTCTCTGTTAGGCCTGTTCCTTCACCACGTTCAGAGCTCTTCGTTGATCAGGGCGACCTGGTAGAAGCCGTTTCCCTGCAGGGTGTTCATCACCACCATGAAATCCCCGTAGCGGACCCGCTTGTCGGCGCGGATATAGACCCGCTGCTGGGTGGGCGGCAGCGTCGGGTCGTCCGCCGTCAGCGTCCGGGACAGGTCTGCCGACAGGGTCGCCAGGCTCGTGCCCCTGTCGCCGATGAAGATTCCACCGCCCGCCTGGATGTCGATCAGGATCGGCTGTTTCACGGGCGCGTTGGGCGGCGGCGGCTTGGCTGGCGGCAGGTCGAGCTTGATCGACACCATGGCCGGCGGGATCGCGATCATGAAGATGATCAGCAGCACCAGCATCACGTCCACAAAGGGCGTGACGTTCATGTCGCTGTTCTGGCCGAGGTCGAACCGCCCGCCGCCACTGCCGCCCAGCTTCGCGCCCATGCCTTGGTCCCTTCCTCACGGACTGCGAGGAAAGACCGAAAACTTACACCTGTAAAGCTACAATATTACACGCGTGAAAAAGCCCGCTCCGGTGTCCCGGGGCGGGCTTGAATTTCACCGGCTGAAATCGAACCGATCAGATCTCTTCGTTGATCAGCGCGACCTGGTAGAACCCGTTCCCCTGCAGGGTGTTCATCACCGACATGAAGTCGCCGTAGCGGACCTGCTTGTCGGCGCGGATATAGACCCGCTGCTGGGTGGGCGGCAGCGTCGGGTCGTCCGCCGTCAGCGTCCGGGACAGATCGGCCGGAAGCGAGGCGAGATTGGTCGGCTTGTCACCGATGAACACGCCGCCACCGGGCGACAGGTTGATCAGGATCGGTTCCTTCACCTTGGTGCCGGGCGGCGGCGGAATGGCCGGCGGCAGGTCGAGCTTGATCGACACCGTCGCGGCCGGAATCGCCACCATGAAGATGATCAGCAGCACCAGCATCACGTCCACGAAAGGCGTGACGTTGATGTCGCTGTTCTGACCGAGGTCGAAGCGTCCACCGCCTCCGCCGCCAAGCTTGGCGCCCATGCTCAATTCCTTCCCTGGGGCGGTTTGCCGCCCGTCGTTAAGAGTCCAGCGACCATTGGCAAGCCGCCGCGGCGTTGTAAAGCCCGAAGCGCCGTCTTAGGGGAGGGCATGATCCATGCCTTTGACGCCTACGTAACAGCGGTCTCGTTCGACGCCGCCGGCCAAGCGGTGTTCGCACTGGGAGACGGGACGGTGCGGTTCGAGGCGGGCGGGCTGGTCAACGCCCACGACGGGGCGATCCTGGCCGCCGCGCCCCACCCCACAGGCGAGGGATTGCTCACCGGTGGCGACGACGGCCGCCTGGTCTGGTCGCGCCCGTCCGGCGCGGCCGAGATCGCCAGCCTGCCCGGCAAGTGGATCGACGCGTTGGCGGCCAGCGGCGGCTCGGGCCTGGTGGCCTTTGCCGCCGGCCGCGAGGTGCACATCCGCGATACAGCCGATGCCGCTTTCGCGCGCACCTTCCTCCACGACAAGTCGGTGGCGGACCTGGCCTTCGAGCCCAAGGGCCGCCGGCTGGCCGCGGCGACCTATGGCGGCGTCTGGCTCTGGTACGCCCGTATCGAGACCCAGAAGCCCGGCAAGCTCGCCTGGGCCGGCAGCCACGTGGCGGCCGCCTGGAGCCCGGATGGCAAGTTCCTGATCAGCGCCATGCAGGAAAACCAGCTGCATGGCTGGCGGGTGGCCGACGAGAAGAACATGCGCATGGGCGGATACCCCGCGAAGCCCAAGAGCCTGGCCTTCCTGAACAAGGGCAACCTGCTGGCCACCTCCGGCGCGAACGGCGTGGTGGTCTGGCCCTTCTCCGGGGCGACCGGGCCAATGGGCAAGGAGGCCGCGGAAGTCGGCTATGACGAGGCTGCGACCGTGGTCCGGGTGGCCGCCGCGCCCGGGCTCAACTGGGTCGCCGCCGGCCTCGACGACGGCCGCGTCTGGGCCTGCGACCTGACCGGCCAGAAAATCATCCCGCTGAAGGCTGAAAAAGGCGCCGCTGTCACCGCGCTCGCGATTACGCCGGACGCCCGGCGCGTCGCCTGGGGCTGCGAGGACGGGGCCGCCGGAGTGGCCGAGATCGCCGGCTGAAAACAACCAGGGCTTGACGTTAATTTACGTCGTAAGATAAAAAGGCCGCTCGGTGCCCCTTCCTGAGGTTCAGGCCATGCTCGATCTGTCGTTCGCCATCGGACACCACCTGCTGGTCTTCGGCCTCGCCGGCGTGCTGTGCGCCGAACTGATCGCCGTGCGCCGTGGCATGGACCAGGCCGCGGTGGCCCGCGTCGCCGCCGTCGACCTCTGGTACGGCATCCTCGCCGGACTGATCCTGATCATCGGCTTTGCGCGGGCGACGATGGCCGCCAAGGGCTGGGCCTACTATTCGCACAACGGCTTCTTCTGGGCGAAGATCGTCACCTTCGTCCTGGTGGGCCTGCTGTCGGCGCCGCCGACCATCGCCTACATCGGCTGGCGCCGGGCGGACGCCACGCCGAGCGACGCGCAGGTCGCGGGCGTCCGGCGCTTTCTCTACCTCGAGGTGGCGCTCTTTGCCCTGCTGCCGGCCTTCGCCGCGGCCATGGCCCGGGGCTACGGCCAGTTCTAAACGGCTTGCCTGCCGCGGCGGCGAGGGGCTTAGGTCTAGCCAACGAAAAGTCGAAACGGAGGGACGGGATGAGCGAGACCCTGGCGAAGCCGGAGGCGCAGACCGCGTCTGAGGTGCTCTACGAGGTGGCGGACGGCATCGCCACCATCACCTTGAACCGGCCCGAGCGGATGAACGCCATCTCCGGTCCGATGCTGACCAAGCTCGCCGCCGACCTGCTGAAGGCCAACGCCGACCCCAAGGTCCGCGTGGTGCTGCTGACCGGCGCCGGCCGCGCCTTCTGCGTCGGCCTCGACCTGGTGGACGCCACGCAAGGCTCGGGCATCGGCTCGGCGTCGCAGGCGAGCCACGTCTCGGTGAACCTGGACCTTCGCAACACCCCGCCGACCATCCTGTTCAATCTCGACAAGCCGACCATCTGTGCGCTGAACGGGGCGGCGGCCGGCTATGGCCTGGACACCGCGCTGGGCTGCGACATCCGCATCATGGGCGAGAGTTCGAAGCTGGCGGCGGCCTTCGTGAAGCGCGGCGTGGTGCCGGAGAGCGGCGGCACCTGGCTGCTGCCCCGCCTGGTGGGCTGGTCGAAGGCCGCCGAGCTGATCTTCACCGGCCGCACGCTGTCGGCCGCCGACAGCCTGGCGCTGGGCCTCGCCAGCGAAGTGGTCCCCGACGCCGAGCTGATGACCCGGGCCCGCGCCGTGGCCGCCGAGATCGCCGCCAACGCCCCGCTCGCCGTCCAGTCCGCCAAGCGGCTGATGCGCATGGGCATGGAAGAGACGTTCAACGACCACGTCCACCACGTCTATCTGCAGTTCCTGCAGCTGATCCGCACCGGGGATTTCAAGGAAGGCATGACCTCCTTCCTGGAAAAGCGCCCGGCCGACTTCCAGGGCCGCTGACGCCCCTTCAGTCGAAGCCGCGCAGCTCGCCCCAGACTTCGAAGGCGTCGCGGGCGGCCTGCAGCCGGTTGATCGGGTGGGCGTCGTCGCGATAGCCCAGCGCCATGCCGGCGAACACCATGTGGTCGTCGGGCAGGCCCAGGAACCCGGCCACGGTCTTGGGGTAGCGCGCCCAGTATTCCTGGGCGCAGGTGTCGAGGCCGCGCTCCACGGCCAGCAGCATCACCGTCTGCATGAACATCCCAAGGTCGGCCCACTGCGGCGGTCCGAGCTTGCGGTCGAGGCAGAAGAACAGACCCACCGGCGCGCCGAAGAAGTCGCCGTTCCTGGCCAGCTGGCGCAGGCGCGCGGGCTTGTCCTCACGCGGGATGCCGATCGTCGCATAGAGGTCCTCGCCGTTCTGGAACCGCCGCGTGCGGAAGGGGTCCCAGAGATTGGCTGGATAGACCTCGTACTCGGGCGTCTCGCCGAATGGGTTGGCGGCCGCCAGGGCCTTGAACTCGGCCAGCGGCGCGCCGCTGACGCCATAGACCCGCCAGGGCTGAAGATTGCCGCCGGAGGGCGCCTGGGCCGCGCGGGCGAGAATGTCGGCCACGACGTCGCCAGCGATGGGATCGGGCCGGAACGCGCGGACCGAGATGCGGCGGGCGACAGCGTCTGAGACGTCCATGGGAAAGAGCTCCGGCTTGACCTTTGCGGGCGGCGCACGCCAGCTATCGGCGTGGCCCCTAGGTCAGGCAAGGGGCGGCGATCGCGCAAACCGGAGCGGCGGGGGAAACGGCCTTGGCCAGACGCGCCAGATCCCAGCGGAAGGCCCGCGGCGGTCTCATCGGCCAGCTATTTCGCTGGGCGGTGATCGGCGTCCTGGTCTTCGGCCTGGCCGGGCCGGTGCTGGTGGTGGCGGTCTACCGGTTCGTGCCGCCGCCGATGACCTGGCTGATGGTCGAGCGGATGGTCCAGGGCCACGGTTTTGACCGCCGCTGGGTTCCGCTCAGCCGCATTTCGCCGCAGCTTGTGCGCAGCGTGATCGGCGCCGAGGACAGCCGGTTCTGCGAGCACCACGGCTTCGACTGGGGCGCTATCCGCAAGGCCATGGACCACAACGAGGCCGGCAAGAAACTGCGTGGCGGCTCGACGATCAGCCAGCAGACCGCCAAGAACGTCTTCCTGTGGCCGCACCGCGACTGGGTGCGCAAGGGCCTGGAGACCTGGTTCACCGTGCTGATCGAGGGGATCTGGGGCAAGCCGCGGATCATGGAGGTCTATCTGAACGCCATCGAATGGGGCCCCGGCCTCTATGGCGCCGAGGCCGCCGCCCAGGCCAACTTCCACGTAAGCGCCGCCGGGCTCAATCCAGCCCAGGCCGCCCGGCTGGCCGCGATCATCCCCAAGCCACTGGCCTGGAAAGCCGCCCGGCCGGGGCCCTATATCCAGAAGCGTGGCGGCCATATCGCGGCGGCCGCCGGCACCGTGCGGCGCGACGGACTCGCGGACTGCGTGCTCTGAAGCTGGCGCGCGCGTCAGCGGCGAGAATCTCGCCTGAACGGGGAAACCGATTTTCCCGATCCACGGTCCGTGAATAGGTGACCGTTAACGTTTATGGCGGCCGCCAGTGATCGTCGGCCGGCAAGGTGGGGGTGCTACCGATGAAGGTCTTGGGGTTGGCCGTGATCGCGGCCGCGGCGATGCTGGGCGCGACGGGCGTTCAGGCGACGGAATTCGTGCAGAACGGCGGGTTCGAACAGTCCAGCTACATCCACAACACCCAGTTCGGCGCCTCCTTCGGCGGCCAGGGCGTGACCGGCTGGACGGGCCTGGGCAATTCCGGCGGCGTCGAGCACCTGGAATTCTACTATCGCGGCGGCACCCAGACGACGGAGAACGCCACCAACCAGTACGGTGACCCTCTGGGCTACCTCTGGGCGCCCTTCACCGTCAGCGGCCAGGGCGGCAACTTCGTCGGTCTCGACTCCGGTCCGCCGTACCAGGGCGTGATCGAGCAGGTGATCAACGGGCTCACGGTGGGGGGAACCTATCATCTGAGCTTTGAATGGGCCGGCGGCCAGCTGCGCAACCGCGACGGCGACACCTACGATCAGATCGAGGTGCAGTTCGGGAGCAACGACGTCATCACCGCCCAGGTGAACGTGGCCAATCACGGCTTCACCGGCTGGATGACCCAGACCTATGACTTCACCGCCGCCAGCGCGACCCAGACCCTGCGGTTCCTGGCCGTCGGCGGGCCGGGCGGACTGCCGCCGATCGCGGCGATCGACAATGTCTCGCTGACCGGCGGCGTGCCGGAACCGGCGGCCTGGGCGCTGATGCTGGTCGGCTTCGGCGGTCTGGGCGCGGCGCTGCGCCGCCGCCGCCGCCGGCTCGCGGTCGCCTAGCCGCCGATACTTCTAAGCTGTTCGACCCTGCGCCCGCCGGCCTCCGGCGGGCGTCAGTGTCTGTGCTGGCCCACGCGATGCAACGGCTCGCCCGCGGGGCGAGGCCCTGTCCGAAATTGGCACGGCGCCGAGATCGGGATCTGGACCGGAGATCTCCCGTGAAGACGCTTTTCGCCACCGCCGCGCTGGCCGCCACCCTGATCGCCGCCGGCTCCGCCTCGGCCACCGAGCTTCTGACCAACGGCAATTTCGAAGCCGGCAACACGGGCTTCGCCAGCGACTATTCCTATCGTCCGGTCGATGGGTCGCAGACCAACCTGTGGCCGGAGGGGACCTACGATGTGAGCCGCAACCCCAACGCCGATCACATGCTGTTCAGCGCCTTCGGGGATCACACCTACGGCGAAGGCCAGATGATGGTCGTCAACGGCGCGCAGCGCGCCGGCGCGATCGTCTGGTCGCAGAGCAATCTGATCGGCGCCGCCGACACCCAGTTCACCTTCGACTTCTGGCTGGCCTCGGTCTATCCCGCCAGCCCCGCGGACCTGCAGCTGCTGATCAACGGCCAGGTGGTTGACGGCGCGACCTTCCAGGCCGAAGGCGGCCAGCAGATCACCGGCCTGTGGCAACACTTCAGCTACGCCGGCGTGACCGGCGCCGGCGGCCTGCAGAGCCTCGCGCTGACCAATCTCAACACCGAACCGAGCGGCAACGACTTCGCCCTCGACGACATGAGCGTCAACGGCGTGGCCGGTGTGCCGGAACCCGCCAGCTGGGCTCTGATGCTGCTGGGCTTCGGCGGCCTGGGCGCCATGCTGCGCGCCAGCCGCCGCCGGTCTACCGCCGCCACGGCCTAGTACAGGTTTACCAGAGAGCTCCTCCAGGCTCTGTGTCTTGCGCCGTCGGGTCCCCGCCCGGCGGCGCGTCTTTTTCAGGCTGCATCGCGGCTGAGGCTGCGCGTCACGCCGAGGCAGATCAGCGTCTGGCCGGCAAAATAGAGCCCCCAGATCGCGAAGCCGATCCAGGCCGCGCCGGCCAGCGGCCCTGAGCGGGCGAAGATCAGCAGGTCCGACCCCACGAACATCAGCGCGCCCAGCGCCACGCGGCGCGGGAAGCGGCTCACCCCGGCGCTCGCCGCCATGGCGGCTAGCCCCAGGGCGTAGACCGCCACGCCCGGCGCTCCGCGCCGGTCAGCGGGCAGCAGATAGGCCGCGGCCGCCACCGCGGGGATCAGGACCATGGCGAACAGGCGGTCGCTCGCGGCCAGGTCCGGCCGCCGGTTCTTCAGGTAGAGACCGATGGCGGTCAGATGCCCGAGCAGGAAGACCCCGCCGCCGACCACGAAGCCCGCCGCGCCCAGCAGCACGTCGCCGGCCGCGCCCAGCACCATCACCGCGGCCAGCAGCCAGCCGTCGAGGTTGCGCGCCCGGAGCGCCGCATAGAGCGCCAGCAGGCCGACACCGGACCCCTTCCAGGCCAGGCTCGCCGTCGACGACAAGGTCAGATGGTCGGCCGCGAGATAGCTCACCCCGCCAACCACCGCCGCCGCCAGCACCAGCCTGGCCGTGAACGCCCGCACCGCCATCCGCCCCTCCGAATCTGCGCCCAGCTTAGAGGCCTCGCGACCGGCGTGTCAGGCCGGCTGACGCCCGCCATCGACTTCCGCCACGCCATGCCCTAAACCCGCGCCAACCCGCAAAAACCCGCCCCAATGGAGGCTCTCATGCGCGTCGGTGTGCCCCGCGAGATCAAACCTGACGAATACCGTGTCGGGCTCACGCCCACCGCCGTGCGCGAATATGTCAGCCACGGCCACCCGGTGATCGTCGAAAAGGGCGCGGGCGTTGGCGCCGGCTACCCCGACAGCGCCTACACCAAGGCCGGCGCAAGCATCGCGCCCGACGCCGAGGCGGTGTTCGCCGGCGCCGAACTGATCGTCAAGGTGAAGGAGCCGCAGGCAGTCGAGTGGGCGCGCCTGACCGACAAGCACATCCTCTTCACCTATCTGCACCTGGCGCCCGATCCGGCCCAGGCCGAGGGCCTGCTGGCCTCCGGCTGCGCGGCCATCGCCTATGAGACGGTGACGGACTCCGCCGGCGGCCTGCCGCTGCTCGCGCCGATGTCGGAAGTGGCCGGCCGGATCGCCGTCTTCTCCGCCGGCGAGACGCTGCTGAAGCACAACGGCGGCATGGGCCTGCTGCTGTCGGGCGTGCCCGGCGTGCCGCCGGCGCGGATCGTCGTGCTGGGCGGCGGCGTGGTCGGCATGAACGCCGCGCGCATGGCCGCGGGCCTGGGCGCCGAGGTGGTGATCGTCGAGCGTTCGATCCCGCGGATGCGCGAGCTCGACAACATGTTCCAGGGCCGCATCCTGACCCGCTATTCCACCCAGGACGCGGTGGATGAGGAGATCCTCAAGGCCGACGTGGTGATCGGCGCGGTGCTGACCGCCGGCGCCTCCGCCCCCAAGATGATCCGCAAGGACGACCTCAAGAGGATGAAGCCGGGCTCGGTGCTGGTGGACGTTTCCATCGACCAGGGCGGCTGTTTCGAGACCTCCCGGCCCACGACTCACGCCGACCCGACCTACACCGTCGACGGCGTCGTCCACTATTGCGTGGCCAACATGCCGGGCGCCGCGCCCCGCACCTCGTCAGAGGCGCTGGTCCACGCGACCCTGAGCTTCGGCCTGGCGCTCGCCAACCACGGCCTCGACGCGCTCAAGAAGGACAAGCACCTGGCCAAGGGCCTGAATGTGCTCAAGGGCCAGGTCACCCACCCCGCCGTCGCCGAAGCCCTCGGCAAGCCGTTCGTGGACGCCTACGGGGCCTGGAAGTGATTCAAGAGAACCACGGATTTCACAGATTTCACGGATAGAGCCGCGTCGCGCGAAGCGCTCTCATCCGTGCAATCGATGAAATCCGTGGTTTAGATTGCCGCCGCTACGCGGGGGTCCCGCGCCGTTTGAACGGCTTGCGCTTCAGCTCTTTCTTTTCGCCCTTGGCCTTGGCCGTGATCTCCTTGAGCTTCACGGTCTGCAGGGCGGAGAGCGCCTGGCCAGGCGCACCCTTTTCGGGGTCCCCGAAGGCGCGGCCGAAGGTCTTCAGCCGGTCGGCGACGGAGCCCAGGAACTCGCCCTCCCATTCGGAGAGCGTCACGCCGGCCCGGTCCGCGTGCCGCTGGGCGCGTTTCAACGCACTCAGCGCGGCGCGCTGGGCCGCGGCCTTGGGGTCGGGTGGCTTGCGGTTGGCGCCGAAGCCCGACCGCTTAGCACCCTTCAGATCGGGCGGCTTTCGGTTCAAATCTCTCCGATCGCCGCGAGGTAGAGATCGAGGATGGCGTCTTCCTCCAGGCGCTTGGCGCGGTCCTGTTTGCGGATGCGGACCACCTTGCGCAGGATCTTGACGTCGAAGCCGTTGCCCTTGGCCTCGGCGAAGACCTCCTTGATCTGCTCGGCGACCTCGGCCTTCTCGATCTCCAGGCGCTCGATGCGCTCGACGATCGACTTGAGCTGCCCCTGCGCGGCCTGGTTCAGGATATCGGGGTGAGCGGAGGCGTCGTCGGCCATGGGAAACTCGCAAGGTCTTAATGGGGTGGATCGCCGCGGACCCTACCGACGCGTCCGGCCCCTGTCATGCCGGCCATGAACCTTGCCTGTGGATAAGCCGGCGCCGGCGAGCGTGTCGTCGCCCCCTGACGCCCAGGCGGCCCGCTAAAGCAGGCCGAGCGCTTGCAGCCTGGGCCGCAGCGCCGCGGGATCGGTGAAATGCAGGACGTGGAAGCCGAGCCGCTCGGCGGTCGCGATATTCGCGGCGCTGTCGTCGACGAAAAGGGCGTCGGCCGGCGCGATCCCGAAGCGGTCGCAGGCGAGCTGGAAAATCTCCGGCTCCGGCTTCATGACGCCTTCGAAGCCCGAGATGATGCGGCCGTCCAGCAGGCCGAACGCCGGACTCATGGCGAAGGTGCCATCGACAGTCTCGTGGCTCATGTTGGAGAGCGCGTACTGCTTCACGCCACGGGCGTGGAGGGCCGCGATGGCGGCTTCCGTCTCCGGGATCGGGCCGGAGAACATCTCCCACCAGCGGGTCTGCCAGGCGGCGATCTGGGGCGCGTAGTGGGGGTGCTGGGCGCTGAGGGCGGCGATATTGTCGGCGAAAGTCACGCCGCCATCGGTGGGCCCGTGCCAGGCCATGGTGCAGACGTCAGCCAGGAACCGGTCGCATTCGGCCGGGTCCGTGAATATCTGCGAATAGAGCGTGCGCGGGCTCCAGCGCACGATGACGTTGCCGATATCCCAGATGACCGCCCTTACACGCGAAGGCGGCGGTCCAGGCATCAGCAGATCGTCAGCCTTGCTTGGCTTTGAAGCGCGGGTTCGTCTTGTTGATGATGTAGACGACGCCCTTGCGGCGCACGAGCTTGCAGTCGCGGTGACGCGTCTTGAGCGACTTGAGCGAGCTTCTGACCTTCATTGACCTAATCTCGGGCGCGCGGACACATGGCGTCCGGGGGTTTCGTAAGGAGCGGGCGGATATACGGAACGGGGGCTCCCGAGTCAACGCCGCCCCGTCAGTCTTTGGGGGACCGGTTCCGATTGAGTGGGACGCAGGCGCTCGTTAGACTCCCTGTCATGCGCGTTCGCCACCTCTCGTTGGTCCTCCTGGCCCTGGCGGCCGCCTGTGCCAGCCCGGGGGTGAAGCCGCCGGCGCCGACGCCCCAGCCGCGCGCGGCCGCGCCGCAAACACCGATGCGCTCCGCACCGCCACCCTCGCCGTCCGAGACGCCGCCGATCTCGCCCGTGACGCCGCCGGCGGTATCCGGCGACATGATCTTCGACGCCTGGGCCGCGGAATTCTATGGCCGGGCGCTGAAGGCCGGCGTGCCGCGCGCCCTGTTGGACCGCGAGATGGCCGGCCTGACGCCGGACCCGCGCGTGGCCTCCCGCGACAGCCGCCAGCCGGAATTCTCCCAGCCGATCTCGGTCTACATCAAGGGCGCGGTGACCGACGGGCCGGTGGCCGTCGGCGCGCGCAAACAGGCCGAGATCGCGCAGCTGCCGGACATCGAGCAGCGGTTCGGCGTGCCGCGCGAGGTGCTGATCGCCATCTGGTCGCGGGAGAGCGCCTTCGGGGCCATTCAGGGGGACTTCGACGTGGTCCGTTCCATGGCCTCGCTCGCCGCCCAGGGCCGCCGGCGCGACTGGGCCGAAGGCGAACTGATCGCGGCCCTGAAGATCATCGGCTCGGGCGAGGCCACGCGCGGCCAGCTGAAAGGCTCCTGGGCGGGCGCCATGGGCCAGACCCAGTTCATCCCCTCGGCCTATCTCGCTACCGCCGTGGACGGCGACGGCGACGGCCGGCGCGATATCTGGGCGTCTTCCGCCGACAGCCTGGCGTCCGCCGCCAACCTGCTGGCCAAGGGCGGCTGGCGGCGTGGCGAAAGCTGGGCGCGGGAGGTGACCGTGCCGCCGGATTTCGACTTCTCGCTCAGCGAGGGGCCGAGGTTGCCGCCAGAGGCCTGGGGCGCACTGGGCGTCAACCGCGCCGATGGCGGGGTCTGGAGCGACGCCGACAAGGCGTCCGAGGCCCAGCTGCTGGCGCCGGCCGGCGCGGCGGGACCGGTGTTCCTGCTGTTCCCGAACCACTTCGTGATCCGCAAATACAACAACTCGGTGGCCTACGCGCTGGCGGTGGGACTGCTAGCCGACCGGATCGCCGGGGCCGGGCCGCTGGTGAGGCCCTGGCCCGCGGAAATCGCCCTGTCGCTCACCGACCGGATGACGGCGCAGCGCGCGCTGGTCGCCCTGGGCTTCAATCCGGGCGCGCCGGACGGGGTGGTTGGCATGGGCACGCGCACGGCGCTCAGGGCCTGGCAGAAGGCTCGTGGGCTGACGGCCGACGGCTACCTGTCGCCGCAGATGGTCGAGAAGCTGAAGCTCGAGGCCGGCGCTGCGTCCTAGGTGCCGCTCTCGTCGCTCTTTTCCAGGGTGGCGATGGCGGTGTCGGCCCGGGTCGCGGGTTCCGCGTCGGCGTTGCGCAGCGGGCCGCTCAGGAAGGCATAGGCCAGCATCGCCAGCATCAGCGCCATGTTCAACAGGAACGGGGCTGCATGGAAGGCGCGGTAGAGCGCCATGAAAGCCGGCGCGAAGACCGCGTTGATGCCGTTGACCGCCGCGATCGCCCCGGCCACCCGGGCCTGCTCGCGCCAGGTGACCGCCAGGGATGAGCCGGCCGTGAACCCCGGCCGCGCGAAGCCGAAGCCCAGGCTCGCCACCGCATAGCCGGCCACCACGGTCGAATAGTCCGGCGCCAGGGCGACGATCAGATTGCCCAGCGCCGCGCAGGCCACGCCCCAGCGCAACAGCTGGCGGGGCGTCATCTCGAACATCCGGATCACGCCCCATTGCGCCAGCAGGCCGGCCACGGCGCCGAAGGCCATGGCGATGGCGATCGGGTGCTGGGCGGCGAGCGGCGAGACGCCGAGCTTGTCGATGATCAGGAAGCCCAGGGTCTGCTGCTGGGCCGTCTGGCAGGTGGCGACGATAAAGCCGTAGATCAGGAAGGGCACGACGCGCGGGTCGCGCCACATCGGCCCCACGCCGGGCGGCGGGCCCGGGTCCTGAGCGGCCTCCTCGGGGGTTTCGGCGGGCTTGCGCGCGCTTTCCGGCAGATAGCGCCAGACGACGAACAGCATGGCCGCGGCGATCAGGGCGAAGCTGAACAGCGGCCCGGCCAAGCCGATCACCGGATAGATGAACAGCGGCGCCAGGAACGGACCCACCACGGTGCCGATGCCGAACGCGCCGGCCAGCATGGCCATCGACTGGGTGCGCTGCTCGCGCGGCGTGTGGTCGGCGACATAGGCCTGGGTCGCCGGGTTCGAGGCCGAGCCGAACAGACCGAACAACGCGCGGCTGAGCAGGAAGAGAATGAAGATGATCAGCGGCGTCGCCAGATGCCGCAGGCCCGCGCTGACCACCGCCCCGCACAGGATCATCGAGACCATGAAGCCCGCGAGGCCGCACATCATCAGGGGCTTGCGCCCGAACCGGTCCGACGCGCGGGCCCAGAACGGCGAGGCGATGGCCCACATGATCGCCGACAGCGAGAAGATCGCCACCACCATCTCGTCGGGAATGGCCAGCGAGCGGCCGATGGCCGGCAGCACCGAGATCAGGCCGGTGTTGCCCAGCGCCGTCGCCGCCGACACGCCGATGATGATCGCCACCGCCCGCTTGGGCAGGGCGCTCTGAGGTGTCGAGGATGCGGCGTCGGCGGCCATGGGATGCGGATTAGGCCGGACCGCCGCCCCGTGCAAACGCCAGTTCGCCTGACCCCCGCGCTCATCCGAAATTAAGCAATAACGACGATGCTCCAGCCTTCGTCGCGGGAGCTCCCATGTTTCAGATTATCGGCATAGTGCTGCTGTTCGGCCTGGTCTTCGGCAGCTTCATCATGACCGGCGGCAACATGGGCGTCGTGCTCGAGGCCGCGCCTCACGAGCTGATGTGCATCGGCGGCGCCGGCCTGGGCGCCATGCTGATTTCCAACTCCGTGCCGGTGCTGAAGGGCTTGGGTGGCGGCATAGGCAAGGTCTTCAAGGGCCCATCCTGGAAGGCCGCCGACTACCGCGACCTGCTGAGCCTGCTGTTCACGCTCACCAAGACCATGAAATCCAAGGGCGTCATCGCGCTGGAAAGCCACATCGAGACCCCGCACGACAGCGCGATCTTCTCCCGCTACCCGAAGATCATGAAGGACCACTTCGCCATCGACTTCATCTGCGACACCCTGCGGATGATGACCATGAACCTGGAAGATCCGCACCAGGTCGAAGACGCGATGGAGGCCCAGCTCGAGAAGCACCACCACGAGGCGCTGGAGCCGCCGCACGCGCTGACCAGCCTCGCCGACGCCCTGCCCGCGCTGGGCATCGTCGCCGCCGTGCTGGGCGTCATCAAGACCATGGGCGCGATCACCGAACCGCCCGCCGTGCTCGGCGGCATGATCGGCTCAGCCCTGGTCGGCACGTTCATGGGCGTGTTCCTGGCCTATGGCATGGTCGGGCCCATGGCCACGCGCATGGCCGCGGTGATCGAGGAAGACGCCTCGTTCTATAAGATCATCCAGGCGGTGCTGGTCGCCCACCTGCACGGCAACGCCGCCCAGATCTCCGTCGAGATCGGCCGCGGCAGCGTGCCGAGCGGTAACCAGCCGAGCTTCCTGGAACTCGAAGAAGCCCTGTCGGCGATCCCGGCCGAAGGCGCCGCGTAGGGGACAGCTCGGATGCACACCCACATCGCTCGAAAGCTGCTGATCGCCGCCGCCCTGTCGCTCGCCGCCTGCTCGAAGCCGGCCGAGAAGGCCGCGGGCGCGCCTGCCGAAGCGACCGCCGCGGCGGGCAGCGCCGATGCGGCCGCCGCCGCCGCGAAATCCGCCGCCGCGGCCGCCGCTGACGCCGCCGCCGACACCAGCACCGCCGGCGATGCGCCGCCGGCCGCCGCGCCTGCTGCGCCAGCCGCCGGGGCGTCGACGCCGCCCAAGACCTGAGCGTCCGGCGAGCAACCGCACCTGAAGCGCCGGCCTGAAGCGCCGGCCCCTTTTCCCGTGCGACAGGCTAGTCTGGCCGCGATGACCGACGACGACGCTCAGACCCCGCTTGACTGGAGCCACGACGGCCAGCCGCGCTCGCGGCTCTATGACGATGTCTATTTCTCGGCCGAGGACGGGCTGGCCGAGGCCCGCGCGGTGTTCCTGGCCGGCTGCGGATTGCCGCAGGCCTGGGCCGGCCCCGATTTTCCAGCCGCCGGGCGCTTCGTGGTGGGTGAGCTCGGGTTCGGGACGGGGCTCAACATCCTGGCCCTGATCGATCTCTGGCGGCGCACGCGGCCGCCACGGGGCCGCCTGCATATCTTTTCCGTGGAGGTCCATCCGATCACGGCGCCGGACGCGCGGCGCGCGCTGGCCCACTGGCCGGAACTGGCCGATCTGGCGGAGCGCCTGACCACGGCATGGCCCGGCCGCGCGCGCGGTCCGCACCGGGTGGAATTCGCCGATCTGGGCGTCATCCTCGACGTGGCCGTGGGCGAGGTCGAAGACGCCTTGCGGGGTTGGGATGGCCGGGCGGACGCCTGGTTCCTCGACGGCTTCGCGCCGGCGCGCAATCCCGCCATGTGGCGCGACGCGGTGCTGGCCCTGGTCGCCGCCCGCTCGGCGCCGGGCGCCGTAGCCGCCACCTTCACTGTCGCGGGCCAGGTGCGCCGCGGCCTCGCCGCCGCGGGCTTCACGGTCGCCCGCGCCCCTGGCTTCGGCCGCAAGCGCGAGCGGCTGACCGCGCGCCTGCCCGGTTCGACGCCGCCGGGGAGCGCCGCTCGCCGCGTGGCCATCATCGGCGCGGGTATCGGTGGAGCGGCGGCGGCGCGCGCCGTGCGGGCGCTGGGTGGCGAAGCCCTGGTGTTCGACGCCACCGCGCGGGGGGCCGGCGCGTCGGGCAACCCCGTCGCCCTGGTGACACCCCGGTTGGACGCTGGACTGGCGGAGCCCGCCCAGTTGTTCGCCCAGGCGTTCCGCCGGGCCACGGCGCTCTATGCCGAACAGCGCGGGGCGATCGTCGCTCACGGCGCCCTGCAGTTCGCCGTCCAGCCCCAGGATGCCGTCCGGTTCGACAAGATCGCGGGCTCCGACCTCTTCGAGCCCGGCGCCATCGAGACGCTCTCCGCCGCGCAGACGGGCGAGCGCGCTGGCGAGGCGGCGCCGCGGGGGCTGGCCCTGAACGACGGCCTGGTCATTGAACCCGCCGCCGTCCTTGCCGCCTGGGCCCCGGACGTCAGCGCCGCGACCGTCAGCCGGGCCACGCCGTCCGACACGGGCTGGCGCCTGACAGATGCCGCCGGCGCGGTGCTGGCGAGCGTGGACGCGGTGATCCTCGCGGCGGGCCTCGCCATCGAGGACCTTTCACCGGGCCTGCCGCTCAGCGCCGTGCGCGGCCAGGCGAGCTGGACCGCGTCTGGCGATCCGCCGCCCGCCGCGGCGTTCGGCGGCTATGCGATCCCGATGCGCGACGGCGTGCTGTTCGGCGCCACCAACGATCGTGGCGACAACGCCTGCGATGTCCGGCCGCAAGATCATCGGCGCAACCTCGCAACCCTTGCCGAGGGCCTGCCGCGGCTGGCCGAGCGGCTGGCCGATGCGCCGCTGGAGGGCCGCGCCTCGATCCGGGTCGCCACGCCCGACTACATGCCCGTGGCCGGTGCGGCGCCGGGCGCGGACGCGGGCCTCTTCGTCCTGGGCGGATTCAGCGCCCGGGGCTTCACCCTGGCGCCGTTGCTGGCCGAGCATGTGGCGGCGCTCGCCCTGGGCGCGCCCTCGCCCCTGCCCGGGCCGCTGGCCGCGCTTGTCGACCCCGCCCGCTTCGCCCGTCGCGCCGCCCGCCGGGGCTCCTAGGCAATAGGCAACCGCGCATGGCCGCTGTAGGTTCGGCCCTGGGGACGGCGTTTACGAGGACCACGCCCATGAAGACCCAAGTCTTGGCCGCCACCGTCTTGGCCGCCACAGTGCTGGCCGCCACAGTGCTGGCCGCCACGCTTGCCCTGGCCGCCGGCGCGGCGGGCGCCGCGGACAAGCCAGCCGAGCCCCGTCAGTGCTTCTGGACCCGTCAGGCTGACGGCTTCGCGGCCCAGGACGACCGCACTGTCAACGTCCGCGTCGGCGCGCGCGATGTCTATCAGTTCCAGATGATGGGCTCCTGCCCCGACATCGACTGGAACCAGCGCATCGCGCTGGTCTCGCGCGGCGGCGACAGCATCTGCACCGGCCTCGACGCCGAGATCGTGACCCGGTCGCCGATCGGCCCGATGCGCTGCCCGGTCAGCCACATCCGCAAGCTGACGCCGGAAGAGATCGCCGCCCTGCCGCGCAAGGCCCGCCCCTGACCTAGAGCCTTCGGCGGCTGAGCGGGTTCGCGAGGTCTCTACAATCCTGCTCGTGATTCTCGGCCCAGGAGCGCAGCGACGCCGTGCCGGGAATCCAGAAACACTGCCGATGCAAGACGAGGCTCGGCGCCGTCGTGTTTCCCATGGCGCGCGTCGGCGTATCTGGATGCCCCCGGGTCGCGCGCGACGCGACCCGCCCGAGAGCAGACCACAAGGGACGGCCATGACGAGCTTTGGGTGGGTCAACTCAGGAGCCGAACCCGCCAAGAAGCCCGATCCTGACCTAAGAAGAAAGGCGCCGGCATGATGCCGGCGCCTTGATAGAAACCGCCTTGTCGGGCGACGTCCGCCCTAGAACTTCTTCTTCACGCCAACCTTGAACACCCGGCCGAGCGGGTTCCCGTTGGTGAGGTCGTAGTTGTAGAAGCTCTGCGCGAACGGCGGGTCGGTATCGAGCAGGTTCAGCACGCTCGCCGAGACGCTGGTGTCCCACGGCAGGTCGACATTCAGGTTGATGTCGTGCTGCCAGTAAGCGCGGGTCCGGCCGACGCTTTCATAGACGCCGGTCGAATAGTTGTAGCGGCAGTCGGCGGTGACCCCGGCGCTGGCGTCACCCAGGCAGGTGGCGCCGACGTTGGTGGTGCCCGACCGATAGAGCAGCTGGTAGCGGAAGTTCCAGTTGGAGCCCTTGACGTTGACGAAGGCGTTGGCCCGGAGTTTCGGGAAGGAATAGAAGTCGCCGCCGCCCAGGTCGTGCAGGCCCGCCCGATCGATCGGTTGGGCGAACACCACCGAGGAGTCTTCCGGCAGGGACGCCGCGCCGCGCTTGAACTCGTTGAGGATGGTCGCGTCGCCGCCGACCGACACGCGGGCGTCGTGGAAGTCGTACCCGAAGACATTATCCCAATCGTATTCGGCGCGCAGATCGAAGCCGGAGGTGCGGGTCTGCGGCCCATTGACGATCTTACGGGTCAACTGAAGCACGTTGGCCTTGCCGCAACCGGCGGTGCTGAAGACGAAGCGGGCGACCAGCGCCGGCTTGCTGCAGTCCAGCGAGTTGAACAGGGCCGTCGTGTCTTCAACCCCCAGTTCCTTCTGGAAGTCGAACCGGAAGTAGTCGACCGACGCCGAGAACCCGCCGTGATTGACCAGCACGCCGGCATTATAGGTCTTGGCCGTCTCGGGCTGCAGGTCGGGGTTATTGGCGGTGACGACGGCGCGATAGGAGCCGCCGATGTTGCTGACACCCTTGGAGCTGCCGGGGGTCAACGCGGCTTGGCCGGGCGCGCGGAAGGTCGTGCCGCCGGAGGCGCGGAACGCCAGCCAGTCCAGCGCCTGCCAGCGGGCCGACACCCTGGGATTGGTGGTCGAGCCGACCCGGCCGCCAAAGTCCTCGTGGCGCACGGCCGCGCTGACCTCGAAGGTTTCGAAGACCGGCAGCTTCACCTCGCCGAACACCGCGCCGACCCGACGGTCGACGTCGAAATCCTTCTGAGCGCCGAAGAACACGAACGGTCCGACCGGCGAGGGGCAGGAGCCCTGCTGGCCGTCGATCGAGTCGACGCAGGGCGTCGCCTGGACGTCACCCAGGTTTTCCCAGTCGTCGAGGTTGTGGTCGAAGCGGTACTGCACACCGGCGGCCCAGGCGATGTTGCCGCCCGGCAGCGCGATATGCGTCTCGCCGCTAAGCACGGCATCGGCCACCAGGATCTGGTTGGTGGTGACGTCCGTGTAGGTCCCGTAGAGCCAGGCCTTGAGCTGCGGGTCATTGGCCACAGCGGGCTGGTAGTAGGGGTTGACGGCGCCGGTAATGGCGCTCTTGGCGATCGCGTTGGAGAACGGGTTGAGATATTGGCACGCACCGACGCCCGGGGTGCCGGTGGTGTAGTTGCAATTCGGGCCGCCGAGACCGTTGAAGGCCCGCTGGATGCGGTTCACCAGCAGGTCATTGGTGGTGGTGATGCCCTTGTTTTCCATGAAGGTCAGGGCGGTTTCCCAGTTGATCCCATCCATGAAGCCGCCATGGATCTTGCCCTTCAGGCCGCCGGAAACCCGGTACTGAGTCTGCTCGATCTGCTGGTGGTCGGCGCCGTCGGAATTCAGCGGATGGCCCTCGACCCCGATCAGACGCCAGGAGGTCTGGCTGGTGGTCACGCCGCCGGCCATGGCCGCGCACTGCGCCGCGGTGAGCGGCGCCGCGCAGGTGGTCCGCAGGGCGATCAGGCCTGGGTTGGTCGCCGGGACGAAATAGCGCGTCTGGTTGTTGAAGCCCGGCGCCGCGGTCGATCCTGACGTACCGCCGCTGGCGATCGAAGTCGGGAACTGGGTGGTCAGGTTGGCCGGCGAAATGCGCTGGTTCGGCACGGCGTTGCGGTTCCAGGCGACCTCCGCGTGGAAGTCGACGTCCTCGAACAGGTTCACGTTGATCTCGCCGTAGAGCTGGTAGTGATGCTCCTCGTTCACCAGATCGTTGTAGTGGGTGAACTGGTAGCGGCAGAGCACGGTATTGCCCGCCGCCGTGGTCGTCGGCTTGAGCGCGCCGGTCAGCTGCTGCGAGCCAAGTTCGTTACAACCGTTGTCGCGGAACAGGGCGGCGCCGGATGGCGTGCCGTAGGATCCGGGGCTCGCCGAGCCCGACCAGCCGCCATAGAACACCGATTGGAATGGCACGCGGGCGAAATCACGCGCATCGACCGCCAGCCGGCTGCGGGTGCGGTAGCCGACCGTGAACAGCATGTTGCCCCGGTCGAACACCTTGCCCCAGGCCAGGCTGCCGTCGTAGTCGCCGTCGGATTTCTTGATCCCGGCGTAGTTGGCGGTGAGCTCGAAGCCGTTCAGGTCCTTGCGGGTGATGAAGTTCACGACGCCGGCGACGGCGTCGGAGCCATAGGTGGCCGCCGCGCCGTCCTTGAGGATTTCGATCCGCGAGACGGCGGCGGTGGGTATGAAGTTCAGGTCCGCGCCGCCACCCTGGAAGGCCGCCGCGGTGGAGTCCGCCAGACGCCGTCCGTTCATCAGAACCAGGGTGCGCGAAGAGCCGAGCCCGCGCAAATTGATCGAGGCCGTGCCCGCGCCGCCGTTGTAGCGGTTGCTCTCGCCCAGCGAGGACTGCGCCGCCGTCAGGGTTTTGACCAGCTGCACAACGCTCGGCGAGCCCTGCTTGGCGAGCTCCAGCGCGCCGATCACTTCGACGGGCTGGGCGGCCTTTTCGGAGGAGCCGGCGATGTAGGAGCCGGTGACAATGACTTCACTGACCTCAGCCGGCGCGGTCACCGCGGCCGCGGCCGCCGTCGACTTCGCGGCCTGCGCCGCGGCCGAGCCGCTCAATCCCATGGCCAGCACGACAGCCAGCGCGGAGCCGCCGCAGAAATACCTGCTCTTCAACATAGTCGGGTTCCTCCCCCTTGATGTGGCTGGCCTTCGTCTGTCGCGAAGGTTTCAGCCTGAAATATTCCGGAGCATCCGCCGCCGCATTTCGGAGCGCCAGCAGTTTTTCATCGAGGCAACATAACGTCGCTATAAGTTACCGGCGATAGCTTGGCCGTCTGGCGGCGTTCGCGGGTAACGCCTTGGGCATACTCGGCTTTCCTGGCTTCGCTTGATCTTTCAGCGAAATCGTCAAAATGACGCACTGCCGCAACATAAGTTTCAATAGACATTCCGACACTTGACGGCATTTGCGGCCGGCGCTGCTGCGCTGCGGCTTCGCAACGCAAAAGAGCGTACCGAATATTCCAATTCTGGTCCGCATCGTGGCTTGTTGCGAAAATGTCGCTCGTAAAAAAATGTGCGGGATCCGGCGCCGATCGGCGGTCTTGCGGGGGCTGTCGCGATGGACGGGCCGCTCGCCGCTTTGCGAACCGATTCAGAGACGCGGCGAGCCGGGATGGTGGACGCGACAGGGATCGAACCTGTGACCCCCTCGATGTCAACGAGGTGCTCTCCCGCTGAGCTACGCGTCCTTATCCGTCGTCTCGGGAAGCCGGGGATATACCGATGCGGTCCTGCTCACGCAAGCCGGCTCGCTACGCGGCGATCATCCGCTCCACCTCGGAGACGATCTCGCGCAGGTGGATGGGCTTGGACAGCACCTTGGCGCCAGCCGGGGCCTGGTTGCCGGCGGCGAGCGCCACGGCGGCGAAGCCGGTGATGAACATGATCCGCAGGTCCGGGTGCAGGGCGGCGGCCTGGCGGGCCACTTCGATGCCGTCCATGCCGGGCATGACGATGTCGGTCAGCAGCAGGTCCCAGTCCTGGTCCAGCACCGCGGCCGCCGCCTCGCCATCGGCGCAGGCCGTCACCTCATAGCCGGCACGCTCCAGGGCGCGGGTCAGGAAGCCGCGGAGGCTGTCGTCGTCTTCGGCCAGGAGAATGCGGGGCATGTGGCCTCTTCGGACGAGCCTGTGGGCGGGCGTGCGGTCGGTGGCATCGCGAGACAGCGACGATAGCGGCGGATCGGTAAAGGCGCGATGAAGCTTTGCCCCAATTGACCTCGACCCGACCATATCTCTTTGACCGGGAATGGCGCTTCAGCGTTCTATGCCGGGTGATGAACGCCTGGGAGCCGATCGCCGCCGAGGATACGCCCCCCTGCGCGGCGTTCGGCCTGTGGCGCGCCGCAGCGGAGGGCGCACCGCCGCCCACGCCGCTGGTGTTCGCCTCGCCCCACTCCGGCCGCGACTATCCCGCCGACATGATGGCCGCCACGGCGCTGGACGCCCGGACCATCCGCCGCTCCGAGGACGCCTTCGTCGACGACCTGATCGCCGCGGCGCCCGGACTGGGGGCGGCCACCATCACCGCCCGCTATGCGCGCGCCTACATCGACCTGAACCGTGAGGCCTTCGAGCTCGACCCCGGCATGTTCGAAGACGAACTGCCCGAGTTCGCCCGGGCCCGGACCGCGCGGGTCGCGGCGGGCCTGGGGGCCATCGCGCGCGTGGTCGCCGAGGGCCAGGAGATCTACGCCCGCAAGCTCAGGTTCTCCGAGGCGCGCGGCCGGATCGAAGGGGCGCACCGGCCCTATCACGCGGCGCTGGAGCGGCTGATCGCCGAGGCGCACCGGGCGCACGGCTTCGCGGTGCTGATCGACTGGCATTCCATGCCGGCCGCCGCGGCGCTGGCCGGCGGACGCGACCGGGCCTGCGATTTCGTGCTCGGCGACCGGTTCGGCGCGGCCTGCGCGGGCCTGCTGACCCAGAAGGTCGAGCGCGAGCTGGAGGCCATGGGCTACCGCGTGGCGCGCAACACCCCCTACGCCGGGGGCTACACCACCGAGCACTACGGCCGCCCCTCCCGGCGAACCCACGCCCTGCAGATCGAGATCAACCGGGGGCTCTATCTGGACGAGGCGAACCTGACGCCGACCGCCGGTTTCGAGCGGCTGAAGGCCGATCTGGAACGCCTGACCCGGTCCCTGGCGGCCACGGACTGGAGCGGGCTGCGCTAGATTCAATTTCCCCATGTCATCCCGGACGGCTGCGATGCGGCTTCCGGGATGACATGCGAAATTCATGAGGCCTGGCCCGCCGTCTGGCGTGCCGCCTCCACCGTAAGCTCTTCGCGGCGCGCGGCCGATGGTTCCCGGCTCCCGCCGCTTCGCAGGGGGCAGGCCAAAAAAAAGCGGCGTCCGAAGACGCCGCAGTTCATAGGGAGGAAACGCCCAGGAAGGGCAGAGGCGGCAAGGCCGCCTCACAAATCCAATGTACGGTGCGGTGCACCATCGCGCAAGCCAACGCGACGAAAAACCTGCATTTTCATGACGCTGATAGCTAAAAGTCCAAAGTTTTCCGAGCCTTGCGCAGGCACAAATTTCACCTATCTAGGTTGCACCGCACAACAGCGGCGCCACGGCGGCGTGTTCGCGAGGTCGCGGCCGGCCAGTTCAAGCTGGCGGTTGCGCCATCTCTCCCCTACAAGCGCGCCTTCCTCGCTCCCCGAGACCCCCTTTAAGAACCTCATGTCGCTCCGCAACATCGCCATCATCGCCCACGTCGACCACGGCAAGACCACGCTGGTAGACCAACTTCTCGCCCAGTCGGGCGTGTTCCGCGCCAACGAGGCGCACGCCGAACGCGCCATGGACTCCAACGACCAGGAGCGAGAGCGCGGGATCACCATCCTGGCTAAGTGCACCTCGGTCCTGTGGCACGGCGAGGCCGGCGACACCCGCATCAACATCATCGACACCCCCGGCCACGCCGACTTTGGCGGCGAGGTCGAGCGGATCCTGGGCATGGTGGACGGCTGCGTCATCCTGGTGGACGCCGAAGAGGGCGTCATGCCCCAGACCAAGTTCGTGCTGGGCAAGGCGCTGAAGATGGGCCTGCGCCCGATCCTCTGCCTCAACAAGATCGACCGGCCGCACGCCGATCCCGACCGCGTTCTGAACGACGTCTTCGACCTGTTCGCCGCCATGGGCGCGACCGACGAGCAGCTCGACTTCCCGCACATCTACGCGTCCGGCAAGAACGGCTGGGCGACGCTCGACATGGCCAAGCCCAACGACAACCTGGCGCCGCTGTTCGACCTGATCGTGCGCCACGTGCCGGAACCCGCGGTCGTCGCCAACAAGGACAAGCCGTTCCAGATCCTGGCGGTCCTGATCGAGAACGACCCCTTCCTGGGTCGCCTGCTGACCGGCCGCATCCAGTCGGGCAAGGCCACGCCCGGCATGGCGATCCACGCTCTGTCGCTGGACGGCAAGGAGATCGAACGTGGCCGGATCACCAAGGTGCTGGCCTTCCGTGGCCTGAAGCGCCAGCCGATCGAGGACGCCGAAGCCGGCGACATCGTCGCCATCGCGGGCCTGTCGAAAGCGACCGTCGCCGACACCCTTTGCGCCATGGACGTCACCGAGGCCCTGCCGGCGCAACCCATCGACCCGCCGACCATCTCCATGACCGTCAGCGTCAACGACAGCCCCCTGGCCGGCCGCGAAGGCGACAAGGTGCAGAGCCGGGTGATCGCCGCGCGTTTGCTGAAGGAAGCCGAATCCAACGTCGCGATCCGGGTTTCCGAAACCCCCGACCGGGACGCCTACGAAGTCGCCGGCCGCGGCGAATTGCAACTCGGCGTGCTGATCGAGAGCATGCGCCGCGAGGGCTTCGAACTGTCCATCAGCCGCCCCCGCGTGGTCTTCCAGTACGACCCGGAGACCAATGAGCGGTTGGAGCCCATCGAGGACGTCATGATCGACGTCGACGACGAGTTCACCGGCATCGTCATCGAAAAACTGTCGGCCCGCAAAGCCGAGCTGAAGGACATGGGGCCGTCCGGCGCCGGCAAGACCCGCATCAGCCTGATGTCGCCGTCGCGCTCGCTGATCGGCTACCAGGGCGAGTTCCTGACCGACACCCGCGGCTCCGGCGTACTGAACCGGGTATTCAGCCACTACGAGCCCTACAAAGGCTCCATCGACGCCGGCCGCAAGGGCGTGCTGGTCTCGAACTCCGACGGCGAGACGGTGACGTTCGCGTTGTGGAACCTGGAAGACCGGGGAACCATGTTCGTCGGCGGCGGCGAGAAGACCTACCAGGGCATGATCATCGGCGAGAACAGCCGCGGCGACGACCTCGACGTCAATCCGCTGAAGTCCAAGCAGCTCACCAACGTACGGTCCGCCGGCAAGGACGAGGCCGTGCGCCTGATCCCGCCGCGCCGCCCGACCCTCGAACAGGCCATCGCCTACATCGAGGAAGACGAGCTGGTCGAGGTGACGCCCAAGTCCATCCGCCTGCGCAAGAAGGTGCTGAACCCCTCCTTCCGCAAGAAGCGGGTCAAGGAAGACTAGGGTCCGCCGCGCCACAGCGGGGGCGATATCCGCGCGCGGCGCCACGCCGGACCTGGACGAGGGTGTCGCAACCATGACACCGATGGGGCCTATGGAGTCCGCGTCATGACCGAATCCGCACCTACCGCCACCCCATCTACCGCCAGCCAGCCTACCGCGCTGACGCCGGCCGCCTTGAAGCCCCCGAGGCACTATCCGACCGCCGCGGCCAAGTGCGCGGACCTGGTGGTGCATATCGTCGGCCTGACGCTGGCCCTGGTGGGCGGGATCATCCTGCTGTTGCTGGCGGTTCGAGCCGGATCGATCACCCGCGTGGTCGGCGTCTCGATCTATGCGGCGGGCGTGCTGGCCATGCTGGCCTTTTCCACCGCCTACAATTTCGCCAAGGCGCGGTATCGGCCCACTCTGCGCCGGCTGGATCACGCCGGCATCTTCCTGATGATCGCCGGGTCCTACACGCCGTTCACCCTGCACAACCTGACTGGCGCCTGGGCCTGGGGCATGACGGCCGCCGTCTGGGGCATCGCCGGCATCGGCGCGCTCGGAAAGCTGTTCGCGCCGAAGGTCGACCGCAAGCTGTGGGTCGCCGTCTATCTGGCGCTAGGCTGGCTGGTTGTCGTGGCGCTCAAGCCGATGATCCACAACGTCTATTGGGTCGCCCTGCTGCTGCTGCTGGCCGGTGGCGTGCTCTACTCGACCGGCGTGATCTTCTATGTGAACAAGCGCCTGAAGTTCTCCCGCGCCATCTGGCATGGCCATGTGGTGGCCGCCGCCGCCGCCCACTGGACGGCAGTGCTGCTGGGCGTCGTGCTGTTCAGCCACCCCTAGTGTGCTGGATCTGAAGTTCGCCAGGGACTGCCACGAGCGCTTGCGAACTTCGGAATCGGGACACTAGGACCAGGCCCTGCATCGCGAACACCTGGGCCACCAGGCAGGCGGCCGCGCCCAGCGAGACGGGCGGGACTGACGCCGTCAGGTCCATCAGCCGTTCGTCCAGCGTCCGGTCGTCATCGGCCTGGGCCGCGGCGAAGGCGGCCAGGATCGTCTGCTCGTCCTCGGTCAGCGTCCGCGCCAGCGGGGCGGAGAGCGCGATGCGCCGCCGCCCGTTGACCCGCAGCTGCTCCACGAAGGCCGCCAGCGCCCGATAGGCCTCGTCGCCCGCACAGCCGCAGGCGGCCTCGAACGGGGCCTTGAGGCTGTGGCAGGCGGTCCTGAGCGCGAGCAGCCGGAGCGTACGCAGCAACAGCCGCTCGCCGCCACGTAGCCGCCAGGCCGGGTCGAGGTCGTGCATGGTCCGCTCCATCGCCAGAGACGGACGCTATTGCAACTGCGAGTCGTTCGCAAGAATGGATATAGGCGGCTAGTACCGCCGCTCCATCCAGGTATCCCCCCGCACGTAGTCGTGGCGCGACGGTGGGCCGGCGTCGACGAAGCCCATGGCGCGATAGAGGCCGAGCGCCGGGCCGAGCGTCGAGTTGGTCTCCAGATAGAGCCGGGGCGCGTCTACCTCGGCGCCGGCGTCGATGCAGCGCTGCATCAGCCGCCGCCCCAGGCCCGAGCCGCGCAGGGTCTCCTTGACGGTCATCTTGGCCACCTCAAAGCCGCCGTCGGCCATGGCGATCAGCGCCACGCAGCCCACCGCCTCGCCGTCCTTGAAGGCCATGAAGATGCGCCCGCCGGGATCGACGATCTGGCCCTGCGGGTCGTCCAGCACCACGCGGTCCTTGGCCTCGATGGCGAAGTATTTGGCGATCCAGGCTTCGTTCAGCGTCTTGAACGCCAGCGCGTGTTCGGGCGCGAACTCGACGATCTCCATGGACGGGCAGGCTCCGGTCAGGTCATGAAGGCGAAGCTTCGCCCTCGCTTTTTTCGTATCTGGCCGATGATCTAATGCCCAACGCCATCTACTCAAGCCTGCCGATGACCGTCTTCGAGGAGATGTCGGGTCTGGCCCGCACCCTGGGCGCCATCAACCTCGGCCAGGGCTTTCCGGACGACCCCGGCCCTGAAGCGATCCGGGCGCGCGCCGCCGACGCGATCCTCAACGGCTACAACCAGTATCCGCCGATGGCCGGCCTGCCGGAGTTGCGCCAGGCGGTGGCCGGTCACTATGGGCGGACGCAAGGCCTCGACCTGGACTGGGCCGGCGAGGTCACCATCACCTCCGGCGCCACGGAGGCCCTGGCGGCGGCCTTTTTCGCCCTGATCGAGCCGGGCGACGAGGTGATCTGCTTCCAGCCGCTCTACGACGCCTACCTGCCGCTGATCCGCCGCGCCGGCGGCGTTCCGAAACTGGTCAGCCTGGCGCCGCCGGCCTGGCGGTTCGACCGGGCGATGCTGGAGGCCGCGTTCAGCGACCGGACGAAACTGGTCGTGCTCAACAACCCGAACAACCCGGCGGGCGTGGTGCTGCCGGACGCCGACCTCGCCCTGCTGGCCGCGATCTGTGTCAAGCACGACGTCACCGCCATCTGCGATGAGGTCTGGGAGCAGGTGGTGTTCGGCGAGGCCCGCCACCGGCCGCTGATCGCCTATCCCGGCATGCGCGAGCGGTGCGTGAAAATCGGCTCGGCGGGCAAGATGTTCGGGCTCACCGGCTGGAAGGTGGGCTTCCTCTGCGCCGCGCCGGCGCTGACCTACAGCCTGGCGCGCGCCCACCAGTTCCTGACCTTCACCACCCCGCCGAACCTGCAGAGCGCGGTGGCCTGGGGCCTCGACAACGCCCACGACTGGTTCCGCCAGATGCCCCGCGACCTCGAACGCTCCCGCGACCGGCTGACCGAGGGCCTGCGCCGCGAAGGCTTCGCGGTCCTGGCCTCCCAGGGAACCTATTTCCTCAACATCGACCTGACGGCGTCGGGGATCACCGAGGGCGACCGCGATTTCTGCCTGCGTGCGGTGAGGGAAGCGGGCGTCGCCGCCATCCCGGTCTCGGCGCTCTTCGAGGACGACCCGGTGACCCACATCGTGCGGCTGTGCTTTTCCAAGCGCGACGAGACCCTGGACGGCGGCATCGAGCGGCTGGCCAAGGCCCGCGATCTCAGCGTGGCGCGGCCAGCCAGATGACGTGGCGCGCGCCACGCTTGCCGCCGGTCGCCCGCACCGGGACCGCCTCGGCCGCGTAGCCGGCGCCGGTCAATCGCCGCGTGAAGCCCTCGTCCGGTCCCGCCGACCAGACCGCCAGCACGCCGCCGGGCTTCAGCGCCCGCTTGGCGGCAGCGAGCCCGCCGGCCGAATAGAGCCGGTCGTTGGCGTCGCGGTTCAACCCGCCCGGCCCGTTATCGACGTCGAGCAGGATCGCATCGAACGCCCCTTGCGCCGTGCCAATTGCGTCGGCGACGTCGGCTTCGCGGATTGTCACCCGGGCGTCATCGAGGCAGCCTTCGAACAGCTCGGCCATCGGCCCGCGCGCCCAGGCCACCACCGCGGGCACCAGTTCGGCGACCACCACGACGGCGTCCTGCGGGAGCACGGCGAGCGCGGCGCGCAGGGTGAAGCCCATGCCCAGGCCACCGATCAGCACCCGCGGCCTCGCCCGACCCGCCAGCCGCGCGCAGGTCAGGTCCGCCAGCGCCTTTTCCGAGCCGCTCAGCCGGCTGTTCATCAGCTCGATCGACCCCGACATGATCGACAGCTCGGCGCCGCGCCGCATCAGGCGCAGTTCGCCACCGTCGGGGATGGTCGCGGTGTCCAGGCATACCCAGGGGATCATGCCTCTCCATCGCATCGCCCGACGGCGCGCGCGAGTCTCACGCCGGCCAGTATCGGCCTGTCCGGCGTTTCCTCGGTTCCCGTTTCGAAAGCGCTCCCCTAGACCATCGCCGAGCCTTGGAACCTGAGGACCGACGTATGGAACGGCCAGACTACATCGACCATTGGCGCAATCTTGAGAACCCGGCCGCCGACCGCTATCCGGGCGATGACGAGCTGCAGTCGCTGGGCGCGCCGCTTGGCCGCGCGCTCGGCCTCACCCGGATCGGCATCCACCACATCCGGCTGTTGCCCGGCCGCCGCACCTCTTACCCCCACGCCGAGAGCGCCGAGGAGGAGTTCGCCTATGTGCTGGAGGGCCGGCCCGATGTCTGGATCGATGGGGTGCTGCACGGCCTCGTCCCCGGCGACGCCGTGGCCTTCCCGGCCGGGACAGGCGTCTGCCACACCTTCCTCAACAACACCGCCGAGACGGTACGCCTGCTGGTGGTGGGCGAACGGCCGAAGGACGAGAACCAGGTCCACTACCCGCTGAACCCGGCCTATCAGGCCACGCGTCAGGACGCCTGGACGGACGTCCCGCCGAGACCCCTCGGCGGGCACGACGGGATCGCCCGGGCCGGATCGAAAAGCTAGGCCACGAGGTCTCCGGCCAAGGCCCGCTCGATCAGCGCAATCGTCCGGTCGACGCCGAAGATCGCCGTGAAAGAGCCGAAGCGGGGGCCCTGGCTCTGGCCCAGCAGCACCTCGTAGAGGGCCGAGAACCAGGCGCGCAGCGGCTCGAAACCGGCGCCCTTGCCGACCTCGAAGACCTCGTTCTGGATCGCCTCGGCGTCTGCCCCGGCCGGAAGGGCCTTCAGCTTGGCGACCAGGGCTTCCATGGCCGCCCGCTCCCGGTCGTCGGGTGCGCGGAAGGTCTTCGCCGGCTTCACGAAGTCCTCATAGTAGTTGATCGCATAGCCGGCCAGCTGGTCCAGCAGCGGCTGGGTGGCCGGCGTCGCGTCGGGGATGTAGCGCTCCAGGAAGCCCCACAGGATGTCCTTGGTGGAGGCGTCAGCGGCCGACACCAGGTTGAGCAGCAGCGAGAAACTGACGGGCGAGCCATGCGAAGGCGGCGCGCCGCGGTGGACGTGCCAGGCGGGATTGTCGATGGCCACGGCGTTGGCCGCCTCCGCGCGGGCGCGGTTGAAGGCGTCGAGGTGGCTCAGATATTCGTCCGTGGCCTTGGGGATGACGTCGAAATAGAGCCGCTTGGCCGACTTCGGCGACTGGAACATGTAGTAGGCGAGGCTCTGCGGCGTGCCGTAGCGCAGCCACTCCTCCATGGTCAGGCCGTTGCCCTTGGACTTGGAGATTTTCTGATTGTTCTCGTCCATGAACAACTCGAAGTGGAAGGCCTCCGGCGGCTCGCCACCCAGCGCGCGGACGATCTTGTTCGACACCCGCACGCTATCGATCAGGTCCTTGCCGGACGCTTCGAAATCCACGTTCAGCGCGGTCCAGCGCGCCGCCCAGTCAGGCCGCCATTGCAGCTTCACATGGCCGCCGGTGACCGGCGTCTCGGTGATCGTCCCGTCCTCGTCCTCATAGGTGATGGTGCCCTTCTCGACGTTGCGGGAAAGGGTCGGCGCCTGCAGCACGCGGCCGGACTTCGGGCTGATCGGCAGGAAGGGCGAATAGGTGGCGCGCCGCTCTTCGCCCAGGGTCGGCAGCATGATCGCCTGCACCGCCTCGAACCGTTCGAGGATGCGCAGCAGCACGGCGTCCAGGCCGCCCGACTTGTAGGTCTCCGTCGACGACATGAAGGTGTAGTCGAAGCCGAAGCTGTCGAGGAACGCGCGGACCCGGGCGTTGTTGTGGGCCCCAAAGCTCTCGTATTCCCCGAACGGGTCGCGGACCGAGGTCACCGGCTTGTCGCGGTCCTCTTCCAGCATCGCGCGGTTCGGCAGGTTGTCCGGAATCTTGCGGAAACCGTCCATGTCGTCGGAGAACACGATCAGCTGGGTCGGGATGGCGTCCTCGGTGAGCGCCCGGAAGGCGTTGCGCACCATGGTCGGCCGCGCCGCCTCGCCGAAGGTGCCCATGTGCGGCAGGCCCGACGCGCCATAGCCGCACTGGAAGATCACCGGCCGGTTCAGCGCCGGGATGGCCTGGACGGCGTCGGCGAAAGCGCCTTGCGCGAACAGCGTCGCGGCCAGATCGCGCTCAGCGTCGGAGAGCCGCAGTTTGAGGATACGCGCCAGCAGCAGGCGGGCTTGTTCGAACGGCCAGCTCTTGGCGTCGCGGGCTTGGGCGGAAAGACCAGTCAACATGGCGCTGGCGGTAGCCCCCGAGGCGCACGCGCTCAAGCGGAGTTTTGACGCGCTGTCATGAAGCTGGGCTATGTTGCGGCCATGATCCGACGCCTTGCCCCCCTCGCCGCCGCCCTTGCGGCCGTCCTCGCCCTCGCCGCCTGCGCCAAGCCCACACCCAAGGCCGAGGCCCAGACGACGCTCACCTTCTCCATCGTCTCTACCGAGGCGACCCAGACCCAGATGCAGGAATGGGGGCCATTCCTGAAGGACATGGAAAAGGCCACCGGCCTGACCGTGAAGCCCTTCTTCGGCTCGAACTATTCGGCGCTCGTCGAGGCCATGCGGTTCAAGCAGTCGGACCTCGGCTGGTTCACCAACCAGTCGGGCCTGGAGGCGGTGCGCCGGGCCGGCGGCGAGGTGTTCGCGCGCACCACCCATCCCAAGGGCGCCGACGGCTATCAAGGCGTGATCATCGTCAAGAAAGGATCAGGCATCACGCTCGACCGCCTGCTCAAATGCGATCACACGCTGGACTTCGGCATGGGCGATGCGAAGTCGACCTCGGGCACGCTCGCGCCCAACACATACCTCTTCGGGCCGCGCGGCATCGATCCGGCGAAATGCTTCAAGACCGTCCGCTCGGCCAGCGCCGAGGCCAATCTCTATTCCGTGGGCAACGGCACGATACCGGCGGCCACCGACAATACGCGCTCAATGGACCGGCTGGCGGCGATCGGTACGCCGCAGGCCAGGAAGGTGCTGGACGCGATCCAGGTGATCTGGACCTCGCCGACCATCCCGGAAGACCCGATGGTCTGGCGCGCCGACCTCGATCCAGCGGTGAAGAAGAAGGTCGCCGACTTCATCTTCAGCTACGGCGTCGGCGACACAGACGAGGCCAAACGCCAGCGCGCGATCCTGGAGCGCATCCAGACCGGCGCCTTCAAACATGCCGACAACGCTCACTTGCTGCCGGTTCGCGAGATGGAGGCGACGGGCGAGATGGTGCAGGCGAAAGCGAAGGGTGATGCCGCCGCGCTCGCCGCCGCCCAGGCCAAACTCGACCGGGTCCACAAGGAGATGGCGGCCGCGCCGAAGTCCTAGGTCGACGAGTCGCCACTCAGCAGGAAATGCCCCCGCAGCGCGGCGAACGGCTGGTCGCGGTCCTCCTGCCAGGCCTCCACATGCACATTGGCGATGCGGCGGCCGACCTTGCGCAGGTCCGCCCGCGCGTAGGCCGTCTGGGCCCGGCCGGGCCGCAGATATTCGATGGTGATGTCGATGGTCTTGTGAACCCGCGGCGACGGCTGGGCCACCGAGAGCTGCGCCAGGGCGGTCATTTCCAGGAACGCGCCGATCACTCCGCCGTGCAGGGCCGGCAGGAAGGTGTTGCCCACCAGGTGGGGCGCGAATGGCAGGATGGCGGTCATCTCGTCGCCCGCCAGCTCGGCGCGCATGCCGAGGAAGCGCACGTAGGGCACCCGCTGCAAGAAGGTCTCGAGCTGTTCAGCCGGGGTCTTTGGGCCGGCCGTGGTCATGACGCCGGGTCCGGGCGCGGCCGGTTGACCACGAAGGCGGCCTGGGCGGTGGCGATCAGGTCGCCGCGGTCGACGTCCCACGCCTCGGCCCGCACGAAGGCGACGGTGCGGGTGATCTTGTAGCAGTGGGCCTCGGCCACCACCCCCGCGCGCGGCGCGGCGGGGCGCATGTAGTCGATCCGCAGGTCCAGGGTGGCGGTAGAAAACGGCTCCGTTCCCGCCGCCGCCGCGCAGGCTAGGCCGCAGGTGTGGTCCAGGAGGCTGGTCACCACCCCTCCGGCGATCACCTCGGTGTCGGGATCGCCCACCAGGTCCGCGCGCCACGGGACGTCCAGCGATCCCCGGCCGGGTGAGACCGAGACGAACCGGAACCCCAGGGCGGCGGCCTGCGGCACGCTGGTGGTCATGCTTCGCGCCATATCGCGCACGATGTCGGGGACGTCAGCCATGCGCCAAGGCGGTAGGGCCGAACGCGGCGCTGCGTCAATGCGAACCCGCTCGCCATGTCCTACATTAGGCTCCTGATGATCCGGCCCCAGGACCTGCTCTGCCCGAAACCCGAAGGGCTCTATTGCCCGCCCGGCGATTTCTACATCGACCCCGTGCGGCCGGTGGCGCGCGCGGTGATCACCCACGGCCATGCCGACCACGCCCGCGCCGGCCACGGCGCGGTGCTGGCCACGCCGCAGACCCTGGACATCATGGGCGAGCGCTATGGCCTGGACTTCGCCCAGACCGTGCAGGCCGGCGCCTATGGCGAAAAGTTCGCCCGCGACGATGTCGAGGTGACGCTGGTCCCCGCCGGCCATGTGCTGGGCTCGGCCCAGGCGGTGGTCCGGTGGAAGGGCCTGACCATGGTGGTCTCCGGTGACTACAAGCGCCGCCGCGATCCGACCTGTCCGGCCTTCGAACCGATCCCCTGCGACGTGTTCATCTCCGAGGCGACCTTCGGACTGCCGGTGTTCCGCCATCCGGACGACCGCGAGGAGATCGCCCGCCTGCTGCGCTCCGTGGCGCAGTTCCCGGAGCGTAGCCACCTGGTCGGCGCCTATGCGCTCGGCAAGGCCCAGCGGATCATCCGCCTGCTGCGCGAGGCCGGCTGGGACCGGCCGATCCATGTCCACGGCGCGCTGGAGCGGCTGAACGCGCTCTACGAACGCCACGGCATCGACCTTGGCCCGCTGGAGCCGGCGACCACGGGCAAGAAGCCGGACTTCGCGGGCCAGATCGTCATCGCCCCGCCGTCGGCCACCCAGGACCGCTGGAGCCGCCGCTTCCCCGATCCCGTCACCGCCTTCGCCTCCGGCTGGATGCAGGTCCGGGCCCGCGCCCGCCAGCGTGGCGTCGAACTGCCGCTGGTGATCAGCGACCACGCCGACTGGGACGAGCTTACCGCCACCGTCGATGAACTGCGCCCCGGCGAACTCTGGATCACCCACGGCCGCGAGGAGGCGCTCGCCCGCTGGGCGGAACTGCACGGCGTGCCCGCCCGCGCCATGGCGCTGGTGGGCTATGAGGAAGAGGACGATGACTGACTCCTCTCTTCCGCGGGTTTTCAGTTGAAAGCCTTCGCAGAGCTCCTCGACCGCCTCTCGCTCACGGCCTCGCGCAACGCCAAGCTGACCCTGGTGCGCGACTATCTGCGGCAGACGCCGGACCCGGACCGCGGCTGGGCGCTGGCGGCGCTGACCGGCGAGCTGTCGTTCGACGCGGCCAAGCCCGCCTTCATCCGCAAGGCGGTGGAAGCGCGGATGGATCCGCAGCTGTTCGCGTGGTCCTACGACTATGTGGGCGACCTGGCCGAGACCGTGGCCTTGGTCTGGCCGGCGCGCCCTGGCGCTAACCGCGAGCCGCAGCTTTCCGAGGTGGTCGATGCCCTGCGCGGCGCGACCCGGCCCGAGGTCCAGCGGCTGATCGAGGGCTGGCTGGATGCGCTGCAGCCCACCGGCCGTTGGGCGCTGCTGAAGCTGATGACAGGCGGCCTGCGCGTCGGCCTGACGGCGCGCCTCGCCAAGCGGGCGGTGGCCGACATGGGCGCGGAGCCCGTCCCGGCGGTGGAGATCGAGGAGCTGTGGCACGCGCTGCATCCGCCCTATGAGGACCTGTTCGCCTGGCTCGAGGGCCACGGCGAGCGGCCGTCGTCGGACAATCCGGGGCGCTTCCGGCCCGCCATGCTGGCTCAGGCCCTCGACGAGGCCGTGGATTTCGGCAAGCTCGATCCGGCCGACTACAGCGCCGAGTGGAAGTGGGACGGCATCCGCGTCCAGGCGGTCAACGAGGGCGGCGTGCGCCGGCTCTACACCCGCACCGGCGACGACATTTCCAAGGGCTTTCCCGATGTCGTCGATGCGCTGACCGCCGAGGGGTCGATCGACGGCGAACTGCTGGTCATGCGCGACGGCAGGATCGCCAGCTTCGGTGACCTGCAGCAGCGGTTGAACCGCAAGAGCGTCGACGCCAAGCTGCTGGCCAAGTTCCCGGCCGGCATCCGCGCCTACGACCTGCTGGCCGAAGGACCCGAGGACACGCGGCCCCTGCCCTTCGCCGAGCGGCGTCGGCGGCTCGAAGCCTTCGTGGCGCGGGAGCAAAGCGACCGCATCGACCTGTCGCCGATCCAACCCTTCGCCACCTGGGCGGAGCTGACGGCGCTCAGGGCCAATCCGCCGGCCGGCGACCCACAGGTCTCCGAGGGCCTGATGCTGAAACGCCTGGACTCGATCTACGAGGCCGGCCGGCCCAAGGGGCCCTGGTTCAAGTGGAAGCGCGACCCGTTGCTGATCGACGCGGTGCTGATGTACGCCCAGCGCGGGCACGGCAAGCGGTCGAGCTTCTATTCCGACTACACCTTCGGGGTCTGGACGGAAGACGACGCCGGCCAGCGGGTGCTGACCCCGGTCGGTAAGGCCTATTTCGGCTTCACCGACGAGGAACTCAAGCAGATCGACAAGTTCGTCCGCGACAACACGCTCGAGCGCTTCGGGCCGGTCCGCTCGGTCCGCGCCGAGCCGCACCATGGCCTGGTCTTCGAAGTGGCGTTCGAGGGCCTGCAACGCTCCACGCGCCACAAGTCCGGCGTGGCCATGCGCTTCCCGCGCATCAATCGCCTGCGCTGGGACAAGCCGCCCGGCGAGGCCGACGCGCTTTCGACCCTTGAGCGCATGCTGGCGGCTCAGTAGGCCGCGAACAGGGTGACGCCGAGCGTCGTGGGCCGCTGCGGCGTGATCTGGCGCGACTGGGCTGGATTGAACTGGTTGCCGAAGGCGAAGGTGTCGCTGAACGCGTTGGTGGGGTTGGTCAGGAAGATCTGCCCGCCGTAGCGGCCGCGGCGAACCTCGACCATCAGCTTGGTGCGGACATAGCCGCCCATCTCCGGGAAGCCGGTGGCGAAGGTCACGTGACTGCGCCCGACATAGGAGGTCTCACCGGCCAGCCGCAGCAGGACGCCGTCGAGGATCGGCCGCTCATAGCTCACCATCGCGCCGCCGGAGAAGGGCGGCGCATTGGGCAGGCCGTTGACCAGCAGCGTCAGGAAGCTGAGGTTCGGGTTGAGCGTCTGGGTATCGTTGTAGCGGCCGTTCAATTCCAGGGTCAGGCCGCCGGAACGCCAGGCGATTTCGGTCTCCACGCCGCGCACCTTCGCGTCGCCGACATTGGTCGTGTAGGGGATGCCGGACGGCTGGTACTCGTCGGTCTGGATGTCATTCCACAGCGCGTAGTAGATCGCTGAATTCATCGACAGGCGCCGGTCGAACCCCTGTAATTTCAGGCCGATCTCATAGTTGCGCAGCTTGTCCGGGGCATAGACGGCCTGGCTTTCCGGCAAGGGTTCGGTGCCTCCGGAATTGAAGCCGCCGGCGCGATAGCCTTCCGAATAGACGGCGTAGACCAGGTTTCCGCCGCCGAACTCGTGCTGCAGGGAAATCTTCGGCGCGAAGGTATGGAACCGGGCGGACCGGTCGAGCTCGCGGGGTCGGAAGTTCTCGCTCTCGGATTCCACATGGCTGCGGGTGTGGGTCAGGATCGAGAAGATCCGGCCGCCGACCGCCAGCGTCCAGTCCGGCGCGAGCGCGTAGGACGCCTCGCCATAGACCGCGACCTCGTCGATCTGGTCGCGCCGGTTGTCGCTGTAGGCGGTGGTGTCCGCGCCGGCCGCGCGGTGCGCCGTGAAGGTGCTGGGCGAGTGTTCGGTGGTGCTGGCGCCGTAGACCCCGGCCAGCCATTGGAACCGCCCGGTGCCGCGTGAGGTCAGATAGAGGTCCTCCACCAGCATGGTCGTGGAGGTGCGCTCGAAATAGGCCGAGGTCAGCGCGCCCCGGGTGAACAGATCCTGCGAGGCGGTGGCGTCGTAGAGGCTGCCGTAGGCGTGCTGCACGACGCCGGTCGATGAGGTCAGTTCGCCCCAGCTCCAGGCGCGTTTGACCTGGGCGGTCCACAGCGAAATGTCGTTGGTGTGCGGCTCGGCGATCCGGTTGTCGCGCGTCAGGCCGCGTCCGTTGGTGGTATATTGCGTGTCGTCCGACTTCAGATGCTGGTCCGTGCCGGTGAGCAGGATCGTCCAGTAGTCCCGGGGCTCGATCAGCACCGAAAGCCGCGCGCCCCGGCGCTCGGTGCGGTTGACCTGCTTCTTGCCCAGCCGGACGTCATCCAGATAACCGCCATCGACCTGGTCGTAGGCGGTCAGCCGCACGCCGATCCGGTCCGAGACGATGGGCACGTTGACATAGCCCTCGATGGCTCCGCTGGGCCCGCCACGGTCGGTCAGGGCTCCGGTGACGCTGCCGTCGGCCGAGAATTCGTTGAGGTTCGGCTTGTTGGAGATGATCCGGTAGATGCCGCTCAGGAAGCCCGCGCCATAGAGCGCGCCCTGCGGACCGCGGGCGATTTCGACGCGCTGGACGTCGGCCAGCCGCAGGTCGGGATCCGGCGCGTTGTAGTTGAGCGGGATGTCGTCGAGGTAGGTCGCCACCGTCGAGCGGGCGCGCCCGGTATAGGCCCCGTCCGAGAGGCCCCGCAGCAGCAGCTTGTCGCGGGCTGGGCCCAGGTTGGTCGACAGCATGCTGAGGCGCGCCGCGCCCTCCGCAGCGTCGCTGGCGCCGCTGGCCTGCAGGTCCGCGCCGCTGACGGCGGTGACCGCGACAGCCAGTTGCCGCGGGTCGCGCACCCGCTTGGTCGCGGTCACCAGCAGCTCCGAGACCGAGACCGGAACCACCGCTGGCCTGGCCGCGGCCGGGCGCGACACCGCGGAGATCTGGATGGTGTTCGGCGCGATTTCCTTCCAGGTGCAGGGCGCGCCGGCCAGGACCCTGTCCAGCGCCTGCTCGACGGTCAGCGGCCCCGCCAGCGCCTCGCGCGAGACGCCGCCGCAGGCGCCCGCGCCGAGCAGGGTGATATTGGCCTGCTGGGCCAGGTCGAGCAGGGCTTCGGCATAGGGCTTGGGCTCGATCCGGAAGCGGACAAGCACCAGCGCGGCCTGGGCATATCCCGTCCAGCTCACCGCCATGGCGGTAAGCGCGACCGCGGCCGCGAAGTCCCGACGCCCGTGAATTGTCTTCCGCCTTACTTGCGAAGCAGCAGCAGCCCCGGGCCGGAAGTTACCGCTCTGATGGGAAGCATCAAGGACAGACGCGTTATAACCGAGCGCGGATCGTCGAGAACAATGACACCTGTGATCGGAATCCGACCCAGTTCCGGGTCTGCGATCTCGATCTGCTCCGGGAACTGCCGGTTGAGGTCGGCCACGACGTCGCTGAGCGCCTCGCCGCGATAGACCAGACGGCCGGCCCGCCAGCTGAAGGTCTCTTCCGGGTCGACGAACCGGGTCCGTTCGGCGCCGGCGGCGCTGACGTCGAGCCGCTGGCCGGGCGTGAGCGCGTAGACGTGGGGTCCGGACGCGGCGGGCCGCACCTCCACCTTGCCGCGCGCCACGGTGACGGTGAGCGCGCCCTGACGATTGCGCACATCGAACTGGGTGCCGACCACGCGGACCGACCGCTCGCCCGCCGCCACGATGAAGGGCCGCGCGGCGTCGTGCGTCACGTCGAAGATCGCCTCGCCGTCGTCCAGCGAGACGCGGCGCTCGGAGCGGCTGAAGCTGACGCGCAGCCGCGTCTCGGCGTTGAGGTCGATCGTCGATCCGTCCGCGAGCGTGTAGCGCTGGCGCTGACCGCGCCGGGTGGCCAGCGTCTGGATCGCCGGACCGCCCATCAGCGCGGGCGCGACGACCACGGCGAGGCCCGCCGCGATGCCGAAGCCGCCGGCCCCGACCATCCACTGACGCCGCGTCGTGCGGCCCGCCGCCTCGCGCCGCGACCGGGCCGCCAGCTCGGCGTCAACCTCGGCGCCGGCGGCGTCGAACTCGTGCCAGAGCGCCAGCGCGGTGCGATAAGCGGTCTTGTTGTCGGCGGAGGCCGTCAGCCAGGCCTCGAACGCCAGGCCGTCAGCCTCGGCCACGTCGTCGCGCTGCAGACGCGCCAGCCAGCCGGCGGCTTCGTCCATGGCGCGGTGCGCTTGCGCGGAGATGATGGTCATCGGTTCAACTGTCCGGTCTGCGCCGAGTGCGCCAGACAGCCCATGAGACGGCGCCGCGACACCTTGTCCCTAGGTCGAAGGGCAAATTCCCGATGCATCACGACCCCAGCCTCCGCGTCAGGTTCTTCACCGCCGCATGGATGTGCTGTTCGACCATCTTGCGCGAGATGCCCATCGCCTCGGCGGTTTGCATCTGGGTGAGCCCCTCCAGCTTGTTCAGGCGGAAGGCGCGGCCCATCTGCGGCGGCAGGCCCGCGACAGCCTCGGCAAGCTGGCGGGCCCGTTCCCGGTTGACGATCAACTGCTCGGCCGAGGGCTCCTCCACGACCTCCTCGCCGCCGACCGAGGTGCGGGTGTCGTCGCGCCATTGCGAATCGCGGCGACGCGCGCGCTGGGCGGAGCGCACATGGTCGACGAGCAGGTTGGACGCCATGCGGTAGAGCAGCGACCCGGGCGAGCGGATCTCGGTCCCAGGCTGCATGGCGGCGATCTTCAGATAGAGGTCCTGCGCCAGGTCTTCCGCCATCGCCATGGAGCGCGTCCGCGCGGCCAGGAACAACACCAGGCTCTCGCGCTTCTCCAGGAAGGCCTCGACCAGCGGGCTGTCGGCGGCGGCGGGTTTCGACGGCTCAGAGGGCGCCACGGCCAGTCCCCGGGATTTTCCGATGCCTGGGCCGACGCGGGCTCCACGACGCTGAACGGGCGGTATGGCTCAGCCGATGCAATTAGCCAACCTCGGGCGCCGGCAGCAGAGCCTCGGCGGCCAGAAAGACCGCGAGGTCGCCACCGGGGAACAGCACGCCGCGCACGCCGGCGCGCAGCGCGGCCTCCAGGTCCGAGGGCTTGTCGCCCACCAGGATCGAGGCCGCCTTGTCGATCGGCCAGTCGCTGAGCGCGCGCAGGATCATCCCCGGGTTCGGCTTGCGGTCCGGCGGATCGGGATGACGGTAGGCGTCCATCGGCGCGTCCGGGTGGTGCGGCGCGTGGTAGAAGGCGTCGATCCGGCCGCCGACCTTGGCCAGGTCCTGCGCCATCTGCGCATGCAAGGCGTGGACGTCGGCCTCTCTGTAGTAACCGCGCCCGACGCCCGACTGATTGGTCACCACGATCACTAGCCAGCCGGCGCGGTTGAACGCCGCCACCGTCTCGCGGGCGCCGGCGATCCAGCGAAAGTCCGCCCAGCGATAGACATAGCCTTTGTCCTCGTTCAGCACCCCGTCGCGGTCGAGGAAGAGCGCGGGGCGCAGGGCGGCGGCGGTCGGGATGTCGGGCACCGCGGCACTATAGCCGGGCCGCGCGGCCGTGGGCGATTTCAAAAAGTCGGAGGTCGCGTCTAAGGTCTCCGAGTTCGACCCGCCGGCGGAAGCGGCTTAGACGCGAGGAGATCATGAGCGAGCCCGTGGACCGCGAACCGATTACCGGGAGCTGCCTTTGCGGCGCCGTGCGCTTCGCGGTCAGCGGCCGGTTGCCCGGCGTCGGCATGTGCCACTGTTCGAAGTGCCGCAGAGTTTCAGGTGTCGCCTCCAACGCCAGCCTGAACGTCAGCAAAGCCAGGCTGACCTGGCTGGCCGGCGAGGATAACCTTCAGACCTTCGCCCTGCCCTCGGGCTGGAGCACCGTCTTTTGCCGCACCTGCGGTTGCCCGGCGCCGCATCTCACGCCGGACGGCGAGCGCGTCTGGGTGCCGGCAGGCGGCCTGGATACCGATCCGGGTCCTCGCGTGGCCGGCCATATCATGGTGGGCTCGAAGGTCAGCTGGGACGTCATCGGCGACGATGGTCCGCAGTTCGACGAATATCCGGAAGGCGGCTGACGGCCGTGAGCCGCATCACCCCCGTCCTGATGTCCGGCGGCGCCGGGACCCGGCTGTGGCCGCTGTCGCGGCGGGCCAGGCCCAAGCAGTTCCATGCCCTGGGGACGCCGCGGACCCTGATCCAGGAGACCGCGCTGCGGTTCACCACCGACGCCTTCGGGCCGCCGACCGTGATCTGCAACATCGACCATGCCGACCTGGTGCGCGAACAGCTGGCGGCGGTCGGCGTCTCGCCCAGCCTGATCCTGGAGCCGCAGGGGCGTAACACCGGCGCGGCGGCGGTGATCGCGGCGCTGAGCGCCCAGGCGGCCGGCGGCGGGCTCGTGCTGCTGCTGAGCGCCGACGCGCGGGTGGCCGATGCGGCGGCGCTGCGCGAGGCCATCGCCATCGGCGCGCCCGCGGCCGAGGCCGGCGCGTTGGTAATTTTCGGCATCACGCCGACGGGGCCGGAGACCGGCTATGGCTACATCCGCGCCCAGGTCGCCGAAGGAGGACCGGGCGCCGGCGGCGTCCGAAAGGTCGCGGCCTTTGTGGAAAAGCCGGACCTGGCCACCGCCCAGGCCTATGTCGCCGACCCCGCCTACAGCTGGAACGCCGGCATCTTCCTGTTCGCGCCCTCAGCCTTCCTGGCCGAGGCGCGGCGCGTGGCCCCCGACCTCACCGCCGCGGCGGAAACCGCCTTCGCCGAGGCTGTGCGCGCCCGGACCGTGGAGGATAGGGACGCTCTGCGCCTGGGGCCGGCGTTCGCGGATGTCCCCTCGATCCCGGTGGACGTGGCGGTCTTCGAGGCGACCGACCGGGCGGTGGTGGTCAGCGCCGACATCGGCTGGAGCGACGTCGGCGTCTATGACGCGCTCTGGGCGCACGGCGCGAAGGACGCCGCCGGCAACGTGCTGCAGGGGTCGGCTATCGTCGCCGGCGCGGCGAACTGCCTGGTCATCTCCGACGGCCCGATCGTCGTGGTGGCCGGCGTCGAGGACCTGGCGGTGGTCGTCGAGAACGGCGTTGTCCTGGTCACCCGCCGCGACGACGCCGGCGCGGTCCGCGCGGCGGTCGAGATGGTCAGGCAGGCGGGCCGGGAAGATTTGTTGTAGCGCTGGCTGATACACTGGCCGGCCGGGCGGCCATCAAGATTCGACCACGAACCCACACAAACGCCACGAACGCGGCCTGCCGGCTGGGGGGCCGCGACCCGGATTGCCTGGCTGCGAGCCCTTACGAAATGGCCTTCGGTCGGTGGGCTTCCCGGGCGCGTTCGTGGGGTTCGTGTGGGTTCGTGGTTGCGCCCTCCCCACCTGCGAAAGCGCGGCGTTGCCCCGAGAGGGCCCTCCCGTTAGGTTGCGCGCCTTTTCTGAAAGACTCCGGCCACCGCCATGACCCTCGCTTTTGACGACATCCTCGCAGCCAAAGACCGGCTGCAGGGTCATATTGAGCGCACGCCGTGCCGCCATTCGCGGACGCTGTCGGAGATCACCGGCGCCGACGTCTGGGTGAAGTTCGAGAACCTGCAGTTCACCGCCGCCTACAAGGAGCGTGGCGCGCTGAACAAGCTGCTGCAGCTGACCGAGGCGGAGAAGAAGCGCGGCGTGATCGCCGCCTCGGCCGGCAATCACAGCCAGGGGCTGGCCTACCACGCCGCCCGCCTCGGCATCCCCGTGACCATCGTCATGCCCAAGGCCACGCCCTTCGTGAAGGTGCAGCAGACCCGCGCCCACGGCGCCCAGGTGGTGATCGAGGGTGACGGCTATGACGAGGCCTCGGCCGTCGCCATGCGGCTGCGCGAGGAACGCGACCTGGTGTTCATCCATCCGTTCAACGACCTGGACGTCATGGCCGGCCAGGGCACCGTCGCGCTGGAGATGCTGGAGGACGTGCCGGGCCTCGAGGTCCTGCCGATCCCCATCGGCGGTGGCGGACTGATCGCCGGCATGGCGACGGCGGCCAAGCATGTGAAGCCGTCGATCAGTATCGTCGGCCTGGAGCCGGCCATGTATCCGTCGTTCACCGCCCGGATGCGCGGCGTGAACGCCGGCGCCGCCAGCGGTGGAGCCACCATCGCCGAGGGTATCGCGGTCAAGCAGGTCGGCGATGTGAGCTACGGCGTGGCCCGCCCGCTGGTCGACGAGGTGCTGCTGATCGAGGAGCCGTTCTTCGAGCGCGCCGTGGCGCTCTACTGCAATGTCGAAAAGACAGTCACCGAGGGCGCCGGCGCTGGCGCCCTGGCCGCGCTCCTGGCCTTCCCGGAGAAATTCCGCGGCAAGACCTGCGGCCTGGTGATCACCGGCGGCAACATCGACACCCGCCTCCTGGCCTCGGTGCTGACCCGCGAGCTGGTCCGTGAGCAGCGGATCGTCAGCCTACGGATCATTGGCGACGACCGCCCCGGGCTGCTGGGCACGGTGTCGGCGATCATCGGCCGGCTGGGCGCCAATATCATCGAGGTGGCGCACAATCGCCTGGCGCTCGACGTACCGGCCAAGGGGGCGGAGTTCGACATCCTGATCGAGACCCGCGACGCCCAGCACACCCAGGAAATCATGGACGCGCTCCGCGAGGCGGGCTACCCGCCGCGCGCCGTCTAAAGCAAGAATGGGGCGAGGCGGGCTACCCGCCGCGCGCAGTCTGACGAGGATAGCGATGTTGTTCCGTACCCTGATGATTTTCGCCGCGGCGTTGTCGCTTGCCGCCTGCCATCCGAAGCCACAGGCCGTCGGCGACCAGAGCGTGGCGTCCAAGGCCTTCCTGGAGAACAACGCCAAACAACCGGGCGTCATCGTCCTGCCCGATGGCCTGCAATACAAGATCGTCAGCTCCGGTCCCGCGACGGGCCTGAAGCCGCATCTCGCCGACGAGGTGAAGGTCAACTACGAGGGCAAGCTGATCGACGGCAAGGTCTTCGACAGCTCCTACGAGCGCGGCCAGCCCGCCGCCATGCCGTTGAACAGCCTGGTGCCCGCCTGGAAGGAAGCCCTGCAGAAGATGCGGCCCGGCGACGTCTGGATGCTCTATGTACCGCCCGAGCTGGGCTACGGACCGGAAGGCCAGGGCGAAATCCCCGGCGGCGCGGCGCTGATCTTCAAGATCGAGCTGATCGACTTCCTGCCGGGCCCCGGCAGCGTCGGCAAAGGCTAGGCCGGTCGCGGCGTGTCCGAAACCCGGACACCACCCGGGCCGCCACGCGTGGGCGTCGGCGCCTTCATCACCGACAGCGCCGGGCGCCTGCTGCTGGTCAAGCGGTCGCGCGAGCCCGAGGCCGGGCACTGGGGCCTGCCCGGCGGCAAGGTCGATTTCGGTGAGACCATCGCTCAAACTTGCGCGCGGGAGATTCTGGAAGAACTCGGCGTGGAGATCGCGGTCGGAGACTTGATCTGCGTCGTCGATCAGATCGATCACGCCGCGGGAACCCACTGGGTGGCCCCGGTTTTCCGCGCCAGCATCGTTGGCGGCGAGCCCTCGAACCGCGAACCGCAGGCGCTGGCGGAGATCGGCTGGTTCGGCCCGGGCGACCTTCCCGCGCCGCTCACGGTCTCGACTCAGCGCGCCCTGCAGATCGACCGGTCCGGGGCCTAGAGTTCGCGCCGCATCCCGGCGTGGCTGCGCGCGAAGCCTAGCCGCTCGTAGAACCGCTTGGCGTCCACCCGGCTCAGATGGGTGAACAGCTCCATGTGCCGGCAACCGCGGCGGCGCGCCTCGTCCATGGCCCAGGCCATCATGGTCTCGCCCAGGCCCTGGCCGCGCAGGGCTGAACTCACCCGCACCGCCGAGACCAGCGCCAGCTCCGCGCCCTGGTTCGAGAGGCCGGGGATGAAGGTGAGCTGCAGCGTGCCCACCACCTCGCCGGCGTCGGTCTCCGCCACCGCCAGCAGCGTCCGCCGGTTGGCGGCGATCTGCTCGAAGGCGGCGAGATAACCGCCGGCCGGCGGGTCGGAGACCTGTTCGCGGTCCGCGCCGAGGCCATCGTCGGCCAGCAGCGCCACAATGGCCGCGACGTCCTCGCGCCGCGCGGCCCGCAGCCGGATGGAAGGCGCCGCCATCGCAGCCCTACGCCAGCTTCGGCCGGCTCGCGGCCGCGACCATGACGGCCAGGATCACCCCGATCAGCCCGCCTACCGCCAGGCCCTGCAGCCAGAACATCGGCGGCGGGGCCTTGAAGAACATCGACGAGGCATTGGCCAGCGCCGCGCCCGGCAAGGCGCCGGCCACGAACAGATAGGCCGCGAGCCGCCGGGTCGACATCGACCTGGCGGGCAGCGCCTCGGCCTTGGCCACGTCCTTGGCGATCGTGCCCCGGCTGAAGAAGAAGCAGAGCATGGCCAGCGGGATGATCGCCGTCGACAGATAGACCGTGGTCTTGATCCCATGGGCCGAGGCCGCGGCGCAGGCGACCTTGGCGGCGCCGGCCGCGGCCTTGCAGGCCCCGACGTCGAGGCCGGTCCCCAGCAGGTAGTGGTTGGTCATCGCGTCGGTGGTCATGCCGAAGGCGGTCGGGCCGCCGCCCAGGCCGATCATGTTGATCACGAACAGCAGCACCGCGGCGCTGAGCGCGCGCATGGCCGGCGGCACCAGGCCCTGCACCCCGCCATAGACCGGGCCCCACCAGGCGCCGACCCCGATATTCGGAATCAGCAGCAGGGCGAGCGCCAGCGGCATGTTGTCCGTCCCCGCCACGTACCAGAGCACCGGCAGGCTGACGAACGGCACCAGCAGCGGAAACAGCGCGTAGTTGCGCACGTCCTTGGCGCCCCAACGGTCGGCCAGCACCCCGCCCAGCCACGATCCGAAAGCCCCGCCAAAGCCCGCGCCAAGCCCCAGCGCCAGGCTGATGAACCCCAGCGGCGGTTTGCCGGCGGCCGGCGCCATGCCGAACTGGCCGGCCAGGATCGTCAGGTCGTGGGCGTGGTTGCGCAGGAAGAAAGGGACCATGAACTGGCCGTGCGCGTAGCTGACGAAGGAGGTCAGCGCCCCGCCAAGCCCGAACAGCCAGAAGGTCGGCCGCTGCTCGAGCGTCGAGAACACCGTCAGCAGCGGGATGTGGTTGGCGGCGTTGGCCACGGCCTGGGCGTCGCGGCTCAGCTGATTGCGCGGCTCGCGCAAGGTGAAGATCGCCAAAAGGGCGAACACCAGCCCCGGCGCGCCGGCCACGAAGAAGGCGTACCGCCAGCCGTAGTGCTCGGCGACGATGCCGCCGATCGCCATGCCCAGCAGGGTGCCGATGGAGATTCCCATGGAATAGATCGCCAGCGCCGTCGCGCGCCGGTTGGGCGGGAAATAGTCGGCCAGCAGGGAGTGGGCGGTGGGCGAACAGCCCGCCTCGCCGATGCCCACGCCGGCGCGGCTGAAGGCCAGCACCGCATAGCTCCTGGCGAGGCCGGAGATCACCGTGAAGCCGCTCCACAGCGCCAGCGAAATGGTCATCACCCAGGGCCGGTTCGACCGGTCCGCCACCCGCGCGATCGGGATGCCGAGGATCGTATAAACCGCCGCGAAATAGATGCCGCCCAGCGCGCCCATCTGGCTGTCGGTCAGATGCAGGTCGTTCTTGATGCTCTCGCCGATCGTCGTGATGATCTGCCGGTCCAGGAAATTGACCGTGTAGATCGCCACCAGCAGGGCCAGGGCGTAACGCCCGTAGGCGGCGCTGACCGGCGCGAAACGCGGCGTCGCGGCCTCACCCGGCTCCCCCCCACTTGGTTCGAGGGCGATATCCGCCATGCTCAATCTCCTCCCAACCCGCTTTTTCTGATTTTCGGTATGGAACCACGCGGCGCCGCGCCGCGCCAGCGCGACGCTTTTCCTCCAGAGACAAAGGGTCTTTGAGGCCATGCCTCGCCGGGTCTATGGCTGTGGCCCATGAGCGACCCCGGAAACGATCTGCGCCCCGTCCGCGACATCCTGGAAACCCTGGTGGGGTTCGACACGACCTCGCGAAACTCCAACCTGGCCCTGATCGAATGGGTCGAGGCCTATCTGGACGGCCACGGCGTTCCACACCGCCGCGTCGCCAACGCCGACGGGACCAAGTCGAACCTGCTGGCCACCATCGGCCCCTGGGTCGAGGGCGGCGCGGTCTTGTCCGGCCACACCGACGTGGTGCCGGTGGACGGCCAACCCTGGACGACGGATCCGTTCAGCATCGTCGAGAAGGACGGCCGGCTCTATGGCCGCGGAACCTGCGACATGAAGGGGTTCCTGGCCCTGGCCCTGGCCGCCGTGCCCGACGTGCTGGCCGCCCACCCGAGGAAGCCCGTCCACCTGGCCTTCTCCTACGACGAGGAGACCGGATGCCTCGGCGCGCCGGCGCTGATCGAGGTCATCAACCGCGAACTGCCGAAGCCCGCATTCGTGGTGGTGGGCGAGCCCACCGACATGGTCGCCGTCAACGGCCACAAGGGCATCGCCACCTTCCACGTCACCGTCACCGGCCGCGAGGCCCACTCCAGCCAGACCCAACAGGGCGTCTCGGCGGTGATGGAGGCGGTGACCCTGATGGCCTCGCTGAACGCGCTCGCCGCACGGCTGGAGCGCGACGCCGATCCCGCCTCGCCCTTCACGCCCAAGGGCCCGACGCTGACCATCGGCATGGTCAATGGCGGCACGGCCCACAACATCATCGCCCGCGAGTGCAACTTCGTCTTCGACCTCAGAACGCCCGCGCACATGGACGCCCAGGTGATCCTCGCCGACTGGTTCGCGCAGGCCCAGGCGATGGACGCCGCCCTGAAGGCCCGCGCGCCGGAGGCCGGCGTTTCGGTCCACATGCACTCCAACGTCCCCGGCTTCGCCCCGGAACCCGACGGCGCCGCCGAAGCCTTCGCGCGCCGCCTGGCCGGCGACAACGGACCGCCGCGCGCCGTGTCCTTCGCCACCGAAGCCGGACAGTTCCAGCGCACCGGCCTCTCCACCGTCCTCTGCGGCCCAGGCTCCATCGAACAGGCCCACCAGCCCGACGAGTTCGTCGAAATCTCCCAGATGGAACGGGGTCAGGCGTTCATGCGCCGCCTGGTCGAGTGGGCGGCGTCCGCCGATTAGCGCAAGGCGCCGCCGGCGGCGTTCCTCAGGACCTACCCAGCGTGTTGCCACCGTTGAACCGGCCAAACTGCCGCGCTGACAGGAGCGCGATCAGGAACAGGCCAAGTCCCAGCGCCGTGGCGTCCGGACCGTTCCGCAGCTCGAAGTCGCCGACCCGGCAAACCAGAAGATAGGCGACGGCCAGGTTTGCGTAACCCCAGAGCACATTGACGCTTGAGGAGGACAGGCCTTGCCCGGGCGGCTTGGCGAAGGGGGTCTGGAACGGCTGGCCCATCATGCCGCTGACGAGGTGCGGAACAGCATTGCCCAGGAACGCCCCGCCGAAGACGTAAGCCACCAGATAAAGCCACGGCATGTCAGGCGTTCCTTGTCCGCAGGAGGTCGATGATCTCCTGGCTGGTTCCGGTCTCCCCCAGGCGCGGGAAGACGTGTCCGATGCTGTAGTCGTGCGCCTCGGGGCGCATGTCGGTCATGGCGTCGATCGCCAGGGTGACGTTGAATCCCGCCTCATAGGCCTGGCGTGCGGTCGCCTCCACGCCCGTCCCGGTGGCGACGCCGAGGACCACGACCTGGGTGACGCCGATGGCCTTCAGCCGCGCCTCGAGATCGGTGCTGGCAAACGCGCCCCACGTCTGTTTGGTGACGACGATGTCGTCCGGCTGACGGTTCAGCTCCGGAATGAAGTCCGTCCATCCTTCCGGCAATGACCCCAGGTTCGGCCGCGGATGCTCCGTGCGGCCGGGTGCGCCGCCGTTGACGTTGATCAACACGACGGGCAGGCCCTGAAGGCGGAAGGCCTCGACCAGGGCCCGCGCGCGATCCACGACATCTGCGATCCGCGCCTTCGGGGCCATGCCGACAATGCCCTGCTGCAGGTCGACGACGAGCAGGGCGATGTTTCGGTCGAGGGTCGTCAGGGCCATGGGGTCTCCCTTAGTCGCCGCGTTTCTGGATGAACGCCCGGCGCAGCAGCAGGTCCAGCGGGTTCCAGGTCATGGCGCGGGCGATCTCCCAGCTGCTGGCGGTCCGCGTCGCCTGCGCCTCGCGGCGGGCCTCCAGCGCGATCCGCACATTCTTGATCCCGGACGCCAGGCCTCTGATCGGCGTCACCACTTCGCCGCGCGTGGCGTGGCGGGCGAACAGGACGACGGTCGCCAGGATGTGCAGCGGCAAGGTCAGCCAGAACAACACCGTGGGCGTGTCCTTCACGAAGACCCAGAACCGGTTGCGCGTGCCGTGGAACACCGCGAAGTCGCTGCGCCGGCCGCCGGTGGAGGCCGAGCCCACGTGGCGGACCACGGCGTCGGGGACCAGCAGGGTCGGCTCGCCGATCAGCCGCAGGCGGTAGCCCAGGTCCACGTCCTCGCAATAGCAGAACAGCCGCTCGTCGAAGCCGCCTAGCCGCAGGAACAGCGCACGGTCGATCAGCATCGCCCCGCCACAGGCCGAGAACACCCAGCCCGGTTCCAGCGCCCCGGGGTTCGGGTGGGTATAGCCGCCCCGGAACGGATAGCCGGCCAGCGCCATCACATCGCCCAGGCCGTCGAGCTTCGTCGGATCCTCTGCCATCAGCTGGCGCGACGTGAAGCAATGCACGTCGGGGTTGGCTTCCGTCGCCGCCACGAGGCGCGCCAGCCAGTCTGGGTCGGCGTAGGCATCGGGGTTGAGCAGGGCCATCCACCGGCCCGTCGCGGCCTTGGCGCCCTGGTTCACGGCGGCGGCGAAGCCCAGGTTCGAGGCGTTCTCGATCAGCCGGATCGCAGGATCGGCCCTCGCGGCGGCCTGCGCCACCCGGTCACTGGATGCGTTGTCGATCAGCAGGATTTCGCAGTCGCGCCACGTCTGGGCGGCGAGCGCGGCGAGGCATTCCGCCAACGTAGGGCCGCTCTCGTAGACCACCACCACGACGCTGACAGCGGGTTCGCGGGGCGCGTGCAAGGGCTTGCCATTCGCCGCGGCGCGCGCCATCCGAAAGCTCACTCCCAACCCGTCGAGCCCACATGACCAAGATCACGCCCCTGGCCCTCGCCGAGGTCCTGCATATCACGCCCAGGCGGCATGGCGATGCGCGAGGCTGGTTCGCCGAGACCTGGAGCCACAAGGCCCTGGCCGCCGCCGGCGTCGACACCCAGTTCGTGCAGGACAACCAGGCCTTCAACGCGAAAAAGGGCACCGTCCGCGGCCTGCACTTCCAGAAGGCGCCGCACGCCCAGGGCAAGCTGGTGCGGGTGCTCAAGGGCGCGATCTTCGACGTGGCCGTGGACGTGCGGCCGGGCTCGGCCACCTATGGCCGGTGGGTGGGCGCCACGCTCACCGCCGAGACCGGCGAGCAGCTCTGGGTGCCGCGCGGTTTCGCCCACGGCTACATGACGCTGACCGACGACACCGAGCTGTTCTACAAGGTCGACGGCGACTACGCGCCAGGGCTCGAAGGCGGCCTGATCTGGAACGACCCCGACATCGGCATCGCCTGGCCCCTGGATGTGGAGCCGGTGCTGTCGGACAAGGACCAGGTCCTCCCCCGCCTCAAGGACATGCCCAAGGCCGAGTTCTAGGACCGATCGCGGCTCTAGATGTCCTTCTCCCCCTGCGGGAGAAAGAACGCCGACCCGCCGATAGCGAAGACCTAGAACCTCTGCGCGCCGTCCAGGCGGATCGTCGTGCCGTTCAGGAAATCGTTCTCGACGATGTGCGCCGCCAGGATGGCGTACTCGTCAGGATCGCCCATGCGCCTGGGGTTCGGCACCATCGGGCCCCAGTGCGCCTGGGCCTGTTCGTCGGTCATGCGGGATGAGTAGGCGTAGGTAAGGAATGTGCCCGGCGCGATGGCCATGGCGCGGATCCCCAGCGGCGCCAGGTCGCGCGCGACGGTCAGGGTCATGCCGATGATCCCACCCTTGGCGGCGGAATAGCCGGCCTGGCCGGGCTGGCCCTCATAGCCGGCGATGGACGCGGTGTTGATCACCACGCCGCGCTGGTTGGAGGCCAGCGGCTCGTTCTTCGCCATGGCCTCGGCGGCCTGGCTGGTCACGGCGAAGGCGCTGACCAGATAGACGCTGACGCTGTGGGCGAACTGGCTGAGCGGCAGGCGCGCGCCTTCGCGGTTGACCGTGCGGGCGGGGCCGGTGGCGCCCGGCGCCGGCGGACCGCCGTGGACCACCACCGCGGCGCGCAGCGGGCCGAGGCCGACAGCCGTGGCGACCGCCTCGGCGATCGAGGCCTCGTCCATGATGTCGGTGCGCACATAGACGCAGCCGCCGCCGAGCTCCTTGGCCAGCGCCAGGCCACGCTCGTCGTTGACGTCGGCGATGACCACCTTGGCGCCCTGCTGGGCAAGCCGGCGCACGGTGGCGCTGCCGAACCCGCCGGCGCCGCCGGTGACGAGGGCTGAAGCGTTGGTAAGATCCATGGGGTTTTCCCTTCTCATCTGGCGGCGGGCTGCCGGTCTGGCCGGGGGCCGCGGTCCCCTCTAGCGTCGAGTCTGCCCCGTGCCTACCGCGACGCGCCATTCCGCAAGGACATCGGCGTCCGTCTCGCCGGCCACGCGCGGATCCCGAAGCGCCTCGAACGCCCCGTCATCCAACAGCCGCCCCAGCGCCCACACCGCCGCGCCCCGCACCAGGGGCGAGGGATCGGCCAGCAACCGCTCCGCCTCGGCCGCCAGGGCCAGGTCGCCCGAATTGCCGATGGCGTAGAGCACGTTCCTCACGAACCGCTCGCGGCCGATGCGTTTGACCGGGCTCTTGGCGAACAGGTCGCGGAACGCCGCGTCGTCCAGCCGCGACAGCTCCGCCAGGCTCGGCGCCCGCAAGGCCTCGCGCGCCCGCAGCTTCTGTTCGGCGGCTATCGCCGCGAACTTGTTCCACGGACAGACCGCCAGGCAGTCGTCGCAGCCGTAGATGCGGTTGCCCAGGGCCTCGCGGAATTCGGGCGGGACCGGCCCTTTGAGTTCGATGGTCAGGTAGGAGATGCAGCGCCGCGCATCGAGCTGATAGGGCGCGGGAAAGGCCTTCGTCGGGCAGATGTCCAGGCAGGCATGGCAGGTGCCGCAGGTGGTGGCCTCGGGCGCGTCCGCCGCGAGATCGAGCGTCGTCAGGATCGAGCCCAGGAACAGCCAGGAGCCGAACTCGCGGCTGACCAGATTGGTGTGCTTGCCCTGCCAGCCCAGGCCCGCCTGTTCCGCGAGCGGCTTTTCCAGCAGGGGCGCGGTGTCGACGAACACCTTCAGCGCGCCGCCGAACCGGGCCTGCAGCCAGTGGGCGAGCGCCTTCAGCCGGCCCTTGATCAGGTCATGATAGTCGTCGCCCTGGGCATAGACGCTGATCGCGCCCCGCGTCGGCTCGGCCAGAACCGCCAGCGGGTCGTGGTCCGGTCCGTAGTTCACCCCCAGCACGATGGCCGACCGCGCCTCGGTCCACATAGCGCGCGGGTGCGCCCGGCGCTCGGCCGTGTCGGCGATCCAGTCCAGCTCACCATGCCGCCCGGCCGCGATGAACTCGGCCAGGTGCGCGCCGGCGGGCCAGGCGTCCGGAATCGGGGTGAAGCGGCAAGCGGAGAAGCCGAGCCGCAAGGCTTCGGCGCGGATCAGGTCTTCGGCCCCATCACCTGCAATAGTGTCAGAAGTCGAGATCGTCATAGTGCCTGGCGGGCGTCAGGCCCGGCCAGCGGTCGGCCAGCAGCGGCCGGAAACACGGCCGGGATTTCAGCTTCATGTACCAGGTCTTCACCGCGGGGAAGTCCGGCCAGGGCATGTCGCCGCAATAGTCGATCACCGACAGGTGCGCCGCCGCCGCGAAATCGGCCAGCGACAGCCGGCGACCGGCCAGCCACTCGCGTTCCTGCAACAGCTTGTCGATGTAGAACATGTGGGTGCGCAGCCCATCGCGGCCCTGGCGCAGGTTGGCAAGATCCGGCGCGCCCAGGCCCAGCAGCCGCTTTTCCATCTTTTCGTGCAGGATGTAGCCGCCGGCTTCGTGCTCGAACTTGCGGTCGAACCAGGCCAGCAGGCGCCTGGCCTCGGCCCGCTCGGCGGCGTCGCGGCCGAGCAGCGGCGGTTCAGGCACGGTCTCTTCCAGGTGGTCGAGGATGGCGCGGGCCTCGCACAGCACCAGATGCCGGCCCAGATCGGTGTCGGTCTCCTCCAGCACCGGCACCAGGCCCGACGGGTTGAGCGCCGTCAGCGCCTTTGGCCGCTCCCAGTAGCGGACCTGCACCTCGGTGAAGGCCAAGCGCTTTTCGCCCAGCACCAGGCGCACCTGGCGCGAGGCGGGGTCCAGCGGGAAGTGATGCAGAATGCGTTCGAGGCTCATGTCCAACTAACGCGACGGCGGGACGAATCGTTGACCCAATGGAGCCCGGACCCGTTAAGGCGGCGTTTACTACGAGGCGGCCGCCTTGGATTGCTGGGGATGAATCTCGGCGAAGGCCCCGCCGTGCGGCTCGGCCCGGCCCCGCGGATCGGCATGGATGATGATGTCGGCCTGGGGAAAGGCCTCCAGCACGCGCTTTTCCGCCGCGACGATCACTTCGTGCGCCGCCTCCAGCGTCAGGTGTGGGTCGAGATCGACGTGCATCTGCATGTGGACGAAGGGCCCCGAGGCGCGCGTGCGCAGCTGATGCACGTCGGTCAGGCGCGGATCCTGGATCAGAAGCTCGATGATCCGGTTGCGCGCTTCGTCCGGCAGTTCGTGATCCATCAGCTGGCCGGAGGCCTCGCGGAACACACCCACCGCGCCCCAAAGCAGCAAGGCGGCGATCAGCAGGGCCGCCAAGGCGTCCAGCCAGTTCAGGCCCAGCCATGCCGACAGCCCGATGCCGATCAGAGCCACCACGTTGGAGGCGAGGTCGAGGGCGTAGTGCATACGGTCGCCGGACACCGCGACGGACGCCGTCTGGCGCAACACGCGCGCCTGGGCGGTCAGCAGCCCTGCCGTCAGCACGATCGACACCGCCATCACCGCCATCGCCCACCCCTCCTGCCGCAGGGCATGGGGATGCATCAGGTCGACGATCGCCTCGCGCCCGACCAGCGCGGCGGAGGCGAAAACCAGTCCGGCCTGGACGAGGCTGGCGAAGGCCTCGGCCTTGCCATGGCCGTAGCGGTGCTCCGCGTCGGGCGGCGCCATGGCGAAGCGCACCGCGTAGAAGGTGGCGAGCGAGGCCACCAGATCGAGGCCGGAATCGGCGGTGGACGCCAGCATCGCCACCGACCCTGAGCTCAGCCACGCGACGATCTTGATGCTCACCAGCACGCTGGCCATGGCGACCGACAGCATCGTCACCCGCCGCGTCAGCATCGCGGCTTTTTCGGGTGACAGGCCTTGGGCGGTGTTCATGACGCCGAATCTAGTGCGTGCGCCCACCGAGGCCAGCGCGAACGACTCTCAGCTTAGGCCGCCACCCTTGGCATCGGCCCGACATAGCGCGACGCCGGCCGGATCAGCCTGCCGCCGGCCAACTGTTCGCGGGCATGGGCGATCCAGCCGGCGACGCGGCCGGTGGCGAAGACGCAGGTGAAGGCCGAGGGCGGGAAGGCCAGGGCCTCGAGCAGCAGCGCGGTGTAGAACTCGACATTGGTCTGCAGCGACCGGTCGGGCTTGCGAGCCTTCAGGATCGCCAGCACCGAGCTTTCCACCGCCTCGGCGAAGGCGAGGCGGCCCGGCAGGGCGCCGGAGCCCTCGGTCAGCTTGCGGACGGCGGCCTTCAGGGCGTCGGCGCGCGGGTCGCGGACCCGGTAGACCCGGTGGCCGAAGCCCATCAGCCGGTCGCCGCGGGCGAGCGCCGCCTCGATCCAGGCCCGGGCGTTCTCGGGTCGGCCAATGTCGTCCAGCATGTCGATGATCGGGCCTGGCGCGCCACCGTGCAGCGGGCCCTTCAGCGCGCTGATCCCGCCCAGGACGGCGGAGGTCAGGCCCGCGCGGGTCGAGGCGATCACCCGGGCGGCGAAGGTCGAGGCGTTGAGCCCATGGTCGCTGACCGTCACCAGATAGGTGTCCAGCGCGGCAACCTCGCCCGGCGTGGCGGCCTTGCCGCGCAGCATCCGAAGCATGTCCGCCGCGTGGCTGAGCGCCGGGTCGGGCCGCACCGGCGCTTCGCCGGCCTGGGCGCGGACCATGGCGGCGGTGAACACCGCCGGCGCGGCGGTCAGGCGCAGCGCGACGGCCAGGTCGTCGCCGTCGGCCAGGCGGGCGGTCAGCGCGCGCATCCCCTCGATAGGCGAGCGGTCCAGCAGGCCAGTGTCCAGCGCCGAGACCTCGGCGAACACCGCGACCCGCGCTGCGCCCAGCGCCGGGGCCAGATCCGCCGGCAGGTCGTCGAAAAAGCCATCCCACAGCAGGCGCGTGACGGCTTCGTAGGTCGCCCGTCCCGCCAGCTCGTCGAGAGAATGGCCGCGGATGATCAACACCCCGGCCTGGCCATCGACCTCCGACAGCACGGTCTCCGCGGCGACGACGCCTTCCAATCCATCCGACATCATCTGTCCTTTCAAATCCCACTTGCAGGCCGTGAGAAATGCCTTCAACCTCTCATCGTCAATCTTGATCAACATAATCAATATATGACCGCAGCCGCCGACTGGATCGCCGCCGAGGAAGCCCGGGACCGTCTGGGGGTGCGCCCGCAGACGCTCTACGCCTATGTCAGCCGCGGCCGGGTGCAGGTCCGCGCCGACCCGCGCGATCCCCGCCGCAGCCTCTATCGCGCCGCCGACATCGCCGCCCTGCAACAGCGCAAGTCGCGCAGCCGCAAGGTCTCCGAGGTGGCGGCTGGCGCCATCGCCTGGGGCGAGCCGGTGCTGGCCTCGGAGATCACCACCGTCGCCGGCGGGCGGCTGTTCTATCGGGGCCGCGACGCCATCCGGCTGGCCGATACCGAGACCCTGGAAGCCGTCGCCCGGCTGCTGCGCGGCGGCCACGGCGCGGCGCTCAAGCGCACCGACCGGCCCGCGCCGCCGAAACATCCCGACATGCGCACCCGCGCCTACCTGGCGCTGGCCACCCGGGCCGGCTCCGATCCGCCGGCCCGCGGCCGCCATCCGCTGGCCTTGGCCGTCGAGGCCGCGACCCTGCTGGACGTGCTCACCGACGCGGTGGCCGACGAGGTCGGCGGCGGGGCGATCCACAACCGGCTGGCGCTGGCCTGGGGTGTCGGCCCGGGCGGCCCCGGCGCGGACCTGATCCGCCGCATCCTGGTGCTGGTCGCCGATCATGAGCTGAACCCCTCGGCATTCGCCGCCCGCGTCGCGGCCTCGACCGGGGCGTCGCTCGCGGCCAGCGCGCTCGCGGGCCTGGCCACCCTCTCCGGCCCGCGCCACGGCGGGGCCACCGCGGCGGTCCGCACCTTCGCCGCCGAGGCCGCCCAGCTCGGACCCCGCCAGGCCATCGCCAATCGCCTGGTGGAGGACCGCGTCCTGCCGGGCTTCGGCCATATGCTCTATGCGGACGGCGATCCCCGCGCCGCCGCCCTGCTCGACCGCTTCACCGCCCCGCCGGAGCTGCAGGCCCTGCGCGAGGCGGTCCTCGCCGTCACCGGCCTCGCCCCCAACGTCGATTTCGCCCTGATGGCCGGCTGCGAGGCGCTGAACCTGCCCGCCGATGCGCCCTTCGCCCTGTTCTCCGTGGCCCGCTGCGCCGGCTGGATCGCCCACGCCATCGAGCAGGGCCAGGCCGACACCCTGATCCGCCCCCGAGCGCGGTACGTGGGGCCCGAGCCGGAATTCAGCTGACTTCCCTCCCTTAACGGGGAGGGAAGATTAGCCCGCGAAGAATTCCTGCCGCGCGCTGAGCAGCGCCTTGACCAGCTCCCGCTCGCCCAGGTCCAGGGACGGGTTCCAGACGTCGAGGATCAGGATCACCCGCAGGTCGTCGGCGTCGTTCCAAGCCTCGTGCTCGATCGTGTCGTCGAACACCCAGGCCTCGCCCATCGTCCAGGCGCGCGTCTCATTGCCGACCCGGAACCCCGCCGGACCCGGCAGGATCAGCGGCAGGTGGCAGATCAGGCGCACGTTGGTCGAGCCGGTGTGCGGCGGGATGGCGGTGCGGCCGTCGAGCACCGAGAACATGGCGGTCGGCGCATAGCCCGGCAGGTGACAGAGCGGCAGGGTGTCCAGCAGCGCGGCGGTCTTCGGGCAGAGCTTGCAGGCGCCGTCCTGGCGCACCCCATCCTTCCACAGGAAGAAGGAGCTCCATTTCCGCGAATGGTTGAGCTCGCCCCACTGGTTGACCGGCGCGCCCTTGGGATAGGCGATGTAGGGCGCGAAATCGTCCTTGGCGCCGGCCAGGACAGCCTCCAGCTCGCCCCGGATCATGTCGGTGGCGGCTTCCAGCTCGGCGAACCAGGGAAAGTGCGACCGGTCATGGAACGGGATCGCCGGCAGCCGTGGATAGTGCAGCAGCAGGGGCTCTTGGGTGTAGACGCGGGTCCGACCCGCGAGAATCCCGACGCTTTCGTCGAACCGGCGGCGCGCCTCGCCGCTGACCTGCGCCTGCACCGCGCCGGTGCGGGCCAGCAGGTGCGCCTCCAGCGCCTGTTCGCCGCGGGCCACCACGTCGCGAGCCCGGGCGGTCGGCGCGCGCAGTGGCGGCGGCAGCTCGGCGTCCGGCGGCGCCAGCGCCAGCGCGTGGCGGTAGGGCGTGACGGCGGCGCGCTCGCCATCCATCCGTTCGATCAGGGCGGCCTTCGAGAGCCGCGCCACATAGTCGTAGGGGTCTATGGCGAGCGCGTCATCCAGGGCGGCGACCGCGCCGGCCAGGTCGCCCAGGGTCCGGCAGATCATCGCCCGCTGCATCTTCAGCGCCATGTCGCCCGGCGCGGCGACCTCCGCGTCCCGCACCAGCGTCAGCGCGCCGGCCCGGTCGCCACGCCGCAAGGCGGCCTGCACCGCTGTGCCCACATCCGTTCCACCGACGTCCGCCGACGCCATGCTCGTCAACTCCCGGGATTGTTGGCCCACGAAACGCACGGCCCAAGGATAGCGGCCCAAGGATATACGCCGGGTGCTTTGGCGGCGAGGGCGAAAGCCGCATAAACGGCTTCTTCACCATACCCGCACATTCCTCATCGTCGGCGCGGCCCGCCAACGATTTCGCCGGCCGCATTCGGGGAACACCATGCAGGACTGGATCCACGCCGTCATTCTGGGCCTCATCGAAGGCCTGACCGAGTTCATCCCGGTATCGTCGACCGGCATGCTGCTGCTCGCCAAACAGGCCTTGGGCCTGAACGGCGAGAATGCGCAGTTCTGGGACACCTTCTGCGTCCTCATCCAGCTAGGCGCGATCCTGGCGGTGGTGGTCATCTATTTCAAACGGCTGTGGTCCATCGCCCTGATGATCCCGACCCAGCCCCGGGCGCGAAATTTCGTGTTCGGCCTGCTGATCGCCTTCATCCCCGCCGCCATCGCCGGCCTGCTGCTGCATGATCTCATCAAGCAGGTGCTCTTCGAGAGCCCCAAGCTGATCTGCATCTCGCTGATCGTCGGTGGCGTGGTGCTGCTGCTGATCGACCGGTTCGCGCCCTATCCGACGCGCCGCGACGCCATGGCGCTGCCCTTCGGCACCTGCTTCACCATCGGTCTGTTCCAGTGCCTGGCCCTGGTCCCCGGCGTCTCGCGCTCCGGCGCGACCATCGTCGGCGCCATGCTGATGGGCGTGGAAAAGCGAGTCGCCGCGGAGTTCTCGTTCCTGCTGGCCATTCCGGTCATGGCCGGCGCCTTCACGGTCGACGCCTGGAAGAGCCGGCACGACCTGATGAACCTCGGCCACGTCGAGCTGATCGCCGTGGGCTTCGTCGTCTCGTTCGTCGTCGCGCTGTTCGTCATCCGCGCAATGCTCGAGGTGATCACCCGGCGCGGCTATGCGCCGTTCGGCTGGCTTCGCATCGCGATCGGCGGCGTCGGCTTGGCGCTGCTGATGGCCAAATAGGCCGCGCTAAATGGCCGCCAGTTCGCGGTCTTCCTGGTCGGCGTACTGTCCGCCCTTGCGGTAGCGGTAGAGATAGCTCGGCAGCACGGCCTCGAGGCTGGTCGGCGTGACGCCCAGCTCGGCCAGGCCCGGATAGCCGCCGCTGGCCACATTGTCGCTCTTGAGCAGCAACACCTGATCGGCGGTGATCGGCGGGGCGATGAACGCGCCGGCCAGGTCGCCCGCCGCCCCTAGCAGGCTCGCCACCGGCCACGGCAGGGGCGCCAGGAACCGGCGCTTGCCGATCTGCGACAACAGGACGTCCATCAGCTGGCGGAAGGTCAGCACGCCCGGACCGCCCAGTTCATAGGTCTGGCCGGCGGCGTCCGGCAGGGTGACCGCCGCGGCGATAGCCTTGCCGACATCGCCCACGAAGACCGGCTGAAAGCGGGTTCCGCCGCCGCCGATCAGCGGCAGCACCGGGCTGATCTGCGCCATGGCGGCGAAGCGGTTGAAGAAGTCGTCCTCGGGGCCGAACACGATGGAGGGCCTAAGGATCACCGCGTCGGGATAGATCTCGCGGACCGCCGCCTCGCCCTCGGCCTTGGTCCGCGCGTACTTGGACTCCGAGCCCGCATCCGCGCCGATCGCCGACATCTGCACCAGCCGGGTCACCCCCTCGGCGCGAGCCGCTTCGGCCACGTTCCGGGCGCCCATGGCCTGCAGGGCCTGGAAGCCCTGGCGGCCGGTCTCGCGCAGCACGCCGACCAGATTGACCGCCGCGCTCGCGCCCACCAGCGCCCGGCGCAGCGACGGCGCATTGCGGATGTTGGCCTGCACGATGTCGATCTGGCCGACGTCGCCGTGCAGGCGCATCGCATAGGCCTTGGCGGGGTTGCGCACGGCGACCCGGATCCGCCAGCCGGCCTTGGCGAGCTGGCGCACGGCCTGCGCGCCGATAAAGCCGGATCCGCCGAAGACGGTGACGAGGTTTTGCATGGCCATGCGGATAGCCGAAGCCGCGCCTGGCTGCAATCCGGGCGGCTTGCCGAGGCGCCCCGCAGCTTAGATCCTCCCCCAGCGCGCAGCGCGATCAGGGGGAGGTGTCAGCGAAGCTGACGGTGGGGGTTCCAACCCACTCCGCCATCCCCGCAAATGCGGGCATCCGCGCCGGTTCGCGGCTTTGGGAACTGAGGACGGCGACCCCCTCCGGCCCTGTGGGCCACCTCCCCCTCAATCGGCCTTCGGCCTGGGGGAGGATCTAGAACGCCTCAGCCGTTGACCGCCGGGAGCGGGGCCTTTAAGGAAGCCGGCTCGGGCGATCCGACGGATCGGGCCCAGGTGGCGGAATTGGTAGACGCGCTGGCTTCAGGTGCCAGTGGCTTAACGGCCGTGAAGGTTCGAGTCCTTTCCTGGGCACCATCGTTCTCGGTGGCGCTGGAAGAGTGGTGTTTCTCAGGTCTCCCGAGTTCGCGGCGCACCCCTCTCGTGCGCGGGGCTGCGGGCGACTTGAGACCCTCACGCCCGCTTGGATCAGATCGGCGGCTCGACGCACAATCCGGAACACTGTTCAGTCTCGGGTTTCGGCGTTAGCAAGTCTGCGAAACGGTCCTGGCCTGCGCCGGCCCGACCACCTTTTGGGCGCCTGACGTGTGGGGGTTGCTGTGATCAGGCTAGGGCACGCATCCCTGAGGCGGCAGACCGTCAGCATTGCGGCCGCGATGCTGTTGCCGCTCCTTATCCTGACGGGATTGCAACTCTACGACTCGGTCAACGCGCAACGACGCGGACTTGAAGATCTGAGCAAGAGCCGGGCCGCCGAAGTGATGCGCCTGGTCGACGCCCAGGTAAGCGCGGAGATGAAACTCGCCCGGGCGCTGGCCTCGGCGACCCCGCTTCAGAACGACGACATCCCAGCCACCTACGCCCAGGCGCGCGAGCTCGTCGGCATAGCGGGAACTTGGCGCAGCGTGCGTCTTTCCGACCCGAGCGCCGGTGTTGAACTGTTCGACCTTCGACGGCCGTTGACGGCGCGCGCTGTCGCCATCGCGCCAGACGCGGCGGCCTTCGCGCGCACGGCCGCTTCCGGCCCCACGATCGGCGGGGTTGGTTTCGGCCCCCAGGCGAACCCTGTTGTGCCATTGCATGTGCCGGTGATGCGCGGCGGCACGCTGCGCTACGTTCTGACGGTCGAGCTCGATCCCATGTCGATGCAACGGATCGCCGCCGCGCGGTTTCCGACGCAAGGCGTCGTCAGCGCCCTGGTGGATCGGGACGGGCGCTTCATCGCGCGCAATATGAACTACGCGAAACTGGTCGGCCGGCCTGGCTCCGCCTATCTGCGCGCCGCCGTTCGGCAGGGCGGCCAGGGCGTCTACCGGGGCTTCACGCTGGAAGGGACGCCCAACTACACGGCCTACGTGACCTCGCCGGTGACAGGATGGTCCACCCACGTGGCGGTCGCGGCCCACCCGTTCGATGCGGCGCGCTACTGGTCCGTCGCCGTCTGGCTTGGCGTGGCCCTGGGGTGCCTCGCGCTGTCCAGTCTGATCGTCTGGCTGATACTTCGCGACATCGCCCAGGCTCGCCGTGAGGAGGACAGGCGCCGCCAATCGCAGAAAATGGAGGCGGTGGGCCAACTGACTGGCGGGATCGCGCACGACTTCAACAATCTGCTGACCGCGATCATCGGAGGCCTGGACCTGGTGCTGCGGCGATCCGAGCCGAGCGATCGGGATCGCCGCTATCTCGAAGGCGCCCTGGACGCCGCGCAACGCGGCGCCAAGCTGACATCCAAGCTCCTCGCGTTCTCCCGCACGGAGCGTCTTGGCGTCGAGGCCGTGGACATCAGGGCCGCCGTGGATGGGATGTCGGTCCTGCTCGATCAGTCCTTGGGCGCGACCATCGCGGTGGTCGTTGACATCGCGCCGGACGCCCGGTGGGTCAGCACCGACCGCAACCAGCTCGAGCTGGCGCTGCTGAACCTCGCCGTGAACGCGCGAGACGCCATGCCCGGCGGCGGCGTCCTGACCATCGCCTCGGAAATGTCCAGCTATGGCCGCAAGGGCGGATCATCGCCCTGCGTGGCCCTGAGCGTTAGCGACACCGGCCAGGGCATGGAACCGCACGTTCTGGAACACGCCCTCGATCCGTTCTTCACCACCAAGGGGCCCAACAAGGGAACGGGCCTCGGGCTCGCGCAGGTCTATTCCCTCGCGACGCAGTCCGATGGCCAGGTGATGATCGACAGCGTCATCGGGCAGGGCACACGGGTTCGCCTTCTGCTGCCCGTCGCAAGCCCGTCTCAGATCGCGATGGCGGAAACGGAGTCAGCGTCCAAGCCTGACGAGCCCGCCGAACCGGACGGCCGACGCGTTCTCGTCCTGGACGACGACGACAGCGTTCGCAACATCGTCGTTGAGACCCTTCGCGCCCAAGGCTACGTGGTCTCCGAGGCCTCGACCGGCGAAGAGGCTCTCAATGCGCTTGAGAAGATCGACCCCGATCTGTTCCTGCTGGACTTCGTGATGCCCGCAATGAACGGCGCCGAGGTGGCGCGGCGCGCCCGCGACATGCGGCCAGATCAGAAGCTCCTGATCATCTCGGGACACCTCGACAACATCGTCCTGGACGCCGCGGTCGGAGACGTCTCATTTCTCAAGAAGCCGTTTGACGGTCCAACGCTGGCGCTGCGGGTCGCCCAGGTCTTGAACGAAACCGAGCCAGCCAACCTTTCGTAAGGGCGGTCATTCCGGCGTGCCCGCCAATCGCCCCTTACCTAGGCGCCCTCCGACCCTCTATATGGGTGACGGATGATTGGCGGAGCAGCGTGAAAAAGGTGACCACCTTCCTGCACCAGGGCGACCTGCCGGACGGCGTGCTGTCCGGGGCGAGCGCCGTGGCGATCGACTCGGAGACCATGGGCCTGCGCCTGGGGCGTGACCCGCTGTGCGTGGTGCAGCTGTCGGACGGTCAGGGCGACGCCCACGTGGTGCAACTCGATCGCTCGACCTATGACGCGCCCAACCTCAAGCGCCTGCTGACCGATCCGGCGGTGATCAAGCTGTTCCACTTCGGACGCTTCGATATCGCCATGTTCTGGCTGCACCTCGGGGTCCTGACGACGCCTGTCTACTGCACCAAGATCGCGTCGAAGCTGGCGCGCACCTACACCGACCGCCATGGCCTGAAGGACGTGACCAAGGAGCTGATCGGCGTCGATCTCTCCAAGGCCCAGCAGAGTTCCGACTGGGGGAACGCCAAGCTCAGCGACGATCAGGTCGCCTACGCCGCCTCCGACGTGGCCCATCTGCACGCACTCCGCGCCCGGCTCGACGAGATGCTGGTGCGCGAGGGGCGCGACGGCCTGGCCCGCGCCTGTTTCGACTTCCTGCCGCACCGCGCCGTCCTCGACGTCGCCGGCTGGGAAGACACCGACATCTTCGCCCACAGCTGACGCCATGACCGCGGTCTCGGACATACCGCTGCCTGCAAGCCCGCCGCGCCGGACGTCGATCCAGCGGTGGCGCCGCCGCTCGCGGGTGGTCAAGGGTCTGCGCGTGGTCTTGCCCGGCCTGATCGTGGCGATCCTGCTCGGTCTGGGCGGCTCGGTGGCCTACAGCACGCTCGCGATTCAGAAGGCGCCGCCGGGCCGGGCCTCCGATCCGATCCGGCTGGTCCACCCGCATTTCATCGGCCGTGACGCTCGCGGCCGACCGTTCACCCTGTCGTCCGAGACCGCCACGCGCGACCCGCAGGACTACAACCGCGTCTATCTGGACAAGCCGAACCTGGTCCTCGACGACGACGGCGCCGATCCGCTGCACATTATCGCCGCCCACGGCATCTTCCATGAGGACACCGGCAAGCTGGAGGTCAGCGGCGGGGTGCGGCTGTCGGGGGCGCGTGGCGCCTTTGACACGGCCCAGTCGGTCTACGACATCAAGAGCGGCGAACTGGAAGGTTCAGGTCCCGTTCAGGGGCTAGGGTCGCTTGGAGAAATTCAAGCGAAGTCCTATGGCGTCTATGACAAGGGCGCGCGCATGGTCTTCTCAGGCGGCGTGCACACGCGCCTGCAACCGAAGTGAGGCTGAGCCTGTCCATGAAGAGCCCGCCCCTGAGGAGATCCGGCGCGCTCGCCGCGCTGATGGCGCTGGTGGCGCTGGTGGCGCTGGTGGCGCAACCCGCCGGCGCGCAGCTGTCGAAGGGCAAGGAGCCGATCGACGTCACCGCCGATCATCTGGAAACCCGCGGCGGCGAATGCATCGCCATCTGGACCGGATCGGCCGAGGCCCTGCAAGGCGCCTCGCGGCTGCGGTCCGAGACCATGATCGCGCACCTCGAAAAGAAGGACAGCCGGTCGGGCGGCGGTTCGGCCTCGGGCGGCGCCGGCAGTTCGGGATGCGGTCAGATGACCAGCCTCGAAGCCAAGGGCGGGGTCTACTATGTGGCCGCCGACGGTCGCCGGGTGCACGGCGACAACGGCTTCTACGACGCGGCCAGCAAGACCATGACCATCACCGGCGACGTCACCGCCGTCGACGGCCAGAACGACGTCATGCGCGGCGCCAAGATGGTCTACAACACCGAGACCGGCGAAGGTCATGTCGAGGGCGGCGGCAAGGGTCCGGGATCCAAGACCCGGCCGCGCGGCGTCTTCTACCCGAAGGACTCAAGCACCGACGCGGCCAACGACAAGACCGGCGGCGTCGACAAGCCGAAGAAGGCCGCGAAATGAGCGGACGCGGGTGAAGGCGGAGCGTTTCGACATGCCGCCCGGACAACCCGGAGCAGGTCAGGCCGGCGACGGCCTGGTGGTGGACAACATCGGCAAATCGTTCCGCGGCCGCCCGGTGGTCAAGGGCGTTTCCCTGCGCCTGGCGCGCGGCGAGGTCGTGGGCCTGCTCGGTCCGAACGGCGCGGGCAAGACCACCTGTTTCTACATGATCACCGGCCTGATCCCCGCCGACTATGGCGCGATCTACCTCGACGGCGAGAATATCACCGCCCAGCCGATGTATCAGCGCGCCCGCATGGGGGTGGGCTACCTGCCGCAGGAGACCTCGATCTTCCGCGGCATGAGCGTCGGCGAGAACGTCATGGCGGTGGTCGAACTGCGCGAGCGTGACCGCAAGAAGGCCAGCGCCATCGTCACCGAACTGCTGGAAGAGCTGCACATCGAGCACCTGCGCAATGCCCCGGCCATCTCGCTGTCGGGCGGCGAGCGCCGGCGCGTCGAGATCGCCCGCGCGCTCGCCTCGGAACCCTCCTTCATGCTGCTGGACGAGCCCTTCGCGGGCATCGACCCGCTGGCCATCACCGACATCCGCGAGGTGATCGCCTATCTGAAGAAGCGCGGCATCGGCATCCTGATCACCGACCACAATGTCCGCGAGACGCTCGACATCATCGACCGCGCCTCGATCATCCACGCCGGCGAGGTGCTGTTCGAGGGCGCGCCGAGCGAGATCATCGACGATCCCGAAGTGCGCCGGGTCTACCTGGGCGACACCTTTGCCTGATCCGGCGCGCGGCAAGATCAACCGGCCGGGGCGCGGTCTCGCGGTCGGTCTGGCGGCCCCGACGCTGGCCGGTCTGGCGCTGGCCGGTCTGACGCTGGCCGGTCTGACGCTGGGCGGCCCGGCGCTGGCTGCCGGCAAGCAGGTCGAGGCGGCCAAGGCCTTTCCGATGCTGGGCGCCTATCTCAAGTTGCCCGCCGCCGACCGCAGCCACTTCACGATCGCCTATTACATGCACAGCCACGGTCAGCCGCTGACCGCGCCGGTCTGGCTGATCGCCGACGGCAAGCGCACGCCCCTGCCGCTCAACGCCGAGGGCCGGGTCGGCCGCCTGCCCAGCCTCGGCGAGCTCGACAAGGGCAAGCTGGAGCTCGGCGTCGATGACACGGTGAAGATCGGGGTCTCGGTCGGCATCGAGCCGATGGTCGCGCCGGCCACCGACCTCGACGCCCGCGAACTGGCCGCCGCCATCGCTCAGGCGGCCGCGGGCGTCCGCAAAGCCGCCGGGATCATGGCGCTGGCCATGCCCAAGCTCGCCGACGTGGTTTTCGTGGGCGCGGGTTCCGGCGAGATCGAATTCGCCGACGGCCACCGCGCGCCGCTGCCGCTGGTCAAAGGCCAGCCGACCTACACGCCCGCAGCCCAGCCCAGCGCCCGGCGCATCCGGCTGGCGAAGGCGCCGCTGAAGCTCGACATCGACTGACACCCGGCTATCTGGCGTTCTCGGCGCTCGCCGGCGCCGCACCGCCGTTCGGCTGGCTTCGATCCGGACTGATCAGACCGATCGCGATCGCCGCGCCCAGGGCGATGAACACCACAGGCCAGCAGGCTGCCAATCCCCGCCGATAGCTCGCCATGCGCCGGCGATACCAGGCTTCGGTGGGCGTATGCGGCGGCGGTAGCCTCATCGCGCCTTGCCCACCACGCGGAGACGGGGTCGCGGCGCGGCCCGGGCTCCGGCCGGCGGCGTGAAACAGTGCATTTCCCGGACGTCGGACTGCACGATCACGATCCCCAGAACGCCGCATCTGGCCTGGTCGCGCGCCTGTCCGCACGCGAAGCGCAGAGCGTCGTCCAGGTCGGCGAACGCGCCGGCGTCCCCCGCGTCGTGGCGCACCTGCCAGCGGCCGAGCCGTTCGGCGATGACGTATCTGCAGGTGCGCGTTGAGAGATCGGAAACCGACGTCATCTCAGGCCGCCGCCTTCCACCCGTCGCGGGGCGCGCGGCGGGCGACGTGAAGCTCGCGATGATAGCCGTGGTGGCATTGCTCGACGCCATAGCCGTGGCGCTCAAGCAGCCGATGGATCGGGTCGGCGCGAAACCCCAGGACGCGCGGCAGGGGCGACTGGAACACCAGCGCGCCGCCCTCGCGGACATGCGGGCCGGTCGCCAGCAAGGCCTCAAGCGAGGCCGCGTCGCAGGTGTGGGCGACGATCAGCGCGTCGGGCTGCTCATGCGGCCCCGCGCCGGGCTTCAGATACCCCACCTGCTCAAACCCATGCCGGCAAAGCCACAGAAGGGCCGACAGGCCGCTGGGGCCGGTCACCCGGATCACGCTGGATCGGTCGATATGAGCGCGGGCCAGCAACGACAGAAGCGGGTCTCTGCTCAGCAGGCCGGTTGACGCAACTCGGCGCATCGAGTCTGGGCGCATCGAAGAATCTGGGCGCATCGAAAAAACAGAACTCCACGATCAGGCGCACAGGGGCGCCTCGAAGCCGGGATTTTCGCGCGAAGGACCGTATCGGTTCGATACCGAAGGCGGGCTGCCGAATAAGCGACTCGTCAAGATGCGCGGCGGCCGTCCGTCTCGCCGATCCGCTCGTTCATGGTCTTGCGCCAGCGGGCTCTGAGCGTCGCCGGCCGCTCGGGATAGCGCTCCTCGAGGAAGTCGGCGGCGGTCACCCGGTCGGTGCGGAAGCTGCGGAAGTCGCTGCGCAGTTCGCACCAGGCGATCAGCAGCCGGACGGTCTCATGATAGCCGACCGCGAACGGCCAGATGGTCCGCTGGCTGATGCGGCCCTGCTCGTCGCCATAGCTCAGCGCGATCTTGTGCCCGCCCCGGATCGCGCCGCGCACCCGGGCCATGTCCAGCGCATCGACCGCCATGTCCCAGCGCCGCGCGGCCCGGGTGGCGGGCTCCAGCGCATAGGGCCGCAGCCGCTCCGGCACCGCCGCCCCGATCTTGGCGATCAGGTCCAGCGCCGCGCGCGCCAGCGCCGGGTCACCGCGCCCGGCCACCCATTGGGCGCCCAGCACCGCGGCCTCGATCTCGTCCGGGGTCAGCATCAGCGGCGGCAGGTCGTAGCCGCCGTCCAGCACATAGCCGACACCCGCCTCGCCGCGGATCGGCACCCTCTGGGCCATCAGGTCGGCGATATCGCGGTAGATGGTGCGCTTGGAGGTCTCCAATTCGGCGGCCATGGCGTCGGCCGTCACCGGCCGTCGCGTGCGGCGCAGCACCTGGATGATCTGGAACAGCCGGTCGGCGCGTCGCATCGGTGGACCCATCCTGCCAAGGTGCTGACAGTGTGACAGGCGCCGACGTGCGCGCCAACGGTGGCGTTTCACGCGCGGCATTAACTAATCGGTGGCGTTCGGCTGCGTAAGGTTCGCAGCAAGAAACAGGCCAAGGGGCCTGCATGGGGGACGGCTTGGCGCTCAGCGCTCGTCTTGAGATCCGGCAGGGCCAGGGTCTGGTCATCACGCCGCAGCTGCAGCAGGCGATCAAGCTGCTGCAGTTGTCGAATCTCGAGCTCGACGCCTTCGTGGACGCCGAGCTGGAGCGCAACCCACTGCTGGCCCGCGACGAGCGCGACGCCGAGCCGGAGGCCGAGGCGCCGAGCGAGGCGGGCACGGACCTCTCCACCGACCGCATCGCCGACGCCGACGCCCGCGCCGACCTGGACACCACCCACGACGAGGCCTCACCGGGCGACCGGGTGACGGGCGACGCGCAGAACGACATGGGCGGCGCCGACGCCGGCGCCTCCATCGACTGGTCGAAGGCCAACCGAGGTGGCTCTTTCGACAACGACGGCGAGGGCCTGGAAGGCGCCCACGTCCGCGAAAAGACCCTCAACGAGCATCTGCACGACCAGCTGTCCGCCGCCGGCCTGTCGGGCGTCGAGGCGGCCGCGGCGATCGTGCTGATCGACGCCGTCGACGACGGTGGCTACCTGCGCGCCGACCTCGCCGAGACCGCCGAGCGCCTGGGCTGCGGCGAGGACCTGCTGGAGCGCGTGCTGGCCGTGCTGCAAGGCTTCGAGCCGGTGGGCGTCGGCGCCCGCGACGTGCGCGAATGCCTGATGATCCAGCTCAAGGACCGCAACCGGTGCGACCCGGCGATGATGGCCTTGCTGGACAACCTGCCCCTGCTCGCCCGCCACGACATGCCGGCCCTGAAGCGCGCCTGCGGGGTCGATGACGAGGACCTGCGCGAGATGGTCGCGGAACTTCGGGCGCTGACGCCCAGGCCCGGCGCGGCGTTCGGCGGTGAGCCGGCCCAGACCGTGGTGCCCGACGTCTATGTCCGCGAGGGGCTGGGCGGCCTGTGGCACGTGGAACTGAATTCCGAGACCCTGCCCCGCCTGCTGGTCGATCAGCGCTACCACGCCCGGGTCAGCGCCTCGGCGCGGACCGATCAGGAAAAGACCTTCGTCTCCGATTGCGCGGCCCAGGCGAGCTGGCTGGTGAAGAGCCTCGACCAGCGCGCCAAGACCATCCTCAAGGTTTCCTCGGAGATCGTCCGTCAGCAGGACGCCTTCCTGGCCTTCGGGGTCGAACACCTGCGGCCGCTGAACCTGAAGACCGTCGCCGATGCCATCGGCATGCACGAATCCACCGTCAGCCGGGTCACCTCGAACAAATATCTGGCCACCCCGCGCGGCGTCTTCGAGATGAAGTTCTTCTTCACCTCGGCGATCCAGTCGTCGGAGGGCGGCGAGGCCCACTCCGCCGAGAGCGTCCGCCACAAGATCCGCCAGATGATCGAGGCCGAGGCCCACGAGCGCGACGTCCATTCCGACGACACCATCGTCGATATCCTCAAGGGCGCCGGCGTCGATATCGCGCGGCGCACGGTCGCCAAGTACCGCGAGGCCATGCGCATCCCGTCCTCGGTGGATCGCCGCCGGCGCCTTAAGGAACACGCCTGAGGACGATCAACTCCAGTTTGATTGACACCTTCCGCCGCCGGGTGCGTTGATCCTTCCATGCAAGTCCAGGTCACCGGCAAACACGTTGACGTTGGAGACGCCCTGCGCACGCGGGTCTCCGACGAAATCTCCTCCAGCATCGGCAAATATTTCGATCGCGACGGCGGCGGCGCCGACGTCGTGGTCAGCCGCGAGGGCCACGCCTTCAAGGTCGATTGCGCCGTGACGCTCGCCTCGGGCCAGCAGCTGACCACCCACGGCCTGGGCGGCGACGCGCACCTGGCCTTCGACGCGGCGATCACCAAGATGCAAAAGCGCATCCGCCGCTACAAGAACCGGCTGAAGGACCACCACCCCCAGGCGCTCGCCCGCCAGGCGGAGACCGCCGCCTACTACGTCCTGCAGGCGCCGGATGACAGCGAGGACGACGAGCCGCTCGATAGCCCGGCCGCGAGCTTCCCGGAACCGCTGATCATCGCCGAGACCGAGACGAAAATTGGCGTCATGACTGTTTCCATGGCGGTCATGGAACTCGACCTGAGTGAATCTCAAACAATCGTGTTCCGAAATGCTGCGCACGGCGGTTTGTCGGTGGTATATCGCCGCCCCGACGGCAACATCGGCTGGATCGACCCGGCGCGGACCAAGGGGAATGGGCCGGGATTGAACGGTACGGGCGCGAACGGGGCCGGATCGGACGGAGCCGGGAAGGCTTGAAGACGCTTCAAGCCACCGTCTAAAGGCGGCCTTTCAGGGGGATGGGCCGAGGCAGTGCGAGTTTTCCTAGAGACATCATGCAAATCGGCGACCTCCTCGATCGCAACGCGATCGCCCTGCGCGTGCACGCGACCAACAAAAACCGCGCGCTTGCGGTGATCGCCGAGATCGCGGCCCGCAACTTCGGGCTGGACGCCGGCGAGGTGCTGGGCGCGCTCACCGAACGCGAACAGGCGGGCTCGACCGGGGTGGGCCACGGCGTGGCCGCGCCGCATGCCCGGCTCGAGGGCCTGACCCGTCTGCGCGGGGTCTTCGTGCGGCTGGATCACGCCGTGGAGTTCCAGGCGGTCGATGACCAGCCCGTCGACCTGATCTTCGCGATCTTCGCGCCGAAAGACGCCACCGGCGTCGAGCACCTGCGCGCGCTGGCCCGCGTGTCGCGCGCCCTGCGCCATCCCGAACTGCGTCAGCAGCTGCGTCAGGTCCACACGGCCGACGCGATCCACGCCCTGCTGGTGCAGGACCCGGTGCAAGCCAGCCGCTCATCGGCCGCCTGACCGCCTCGTTTGCTAGTGGACCGAGACTGGCGCCAGCTCGTGCGCCAGGGCGGCGGCCATGGCGGAATCGCGGTCGGTGAGCACCGCCAGGCGTTCGCCATCGGCCCGGTGCACCGCATACAGGGTCTGGCCAGGGGTCAGTTCAAACCCCTTCACCTGAGCCTGCGGCACGCTGGCCAGAATCTCGGCCGCGCTGACCGGACGCACATAGACCAGATCAGGGGCGCCCAGCGCCGCGAAAGCTTCAATCGATAGAATAGGCGTCATCAAGACCACCTCCACACTACGCAACGCTTCGGACGGTCACCGGTTCAGCCGGCCGTCCGATTGACGAGACGACGGACATCCGACCGTCTCTTTTTTGAAACTCAGTCTCTGCCCGGCCCGGCTTCGCCGATCACGCCCGGGACCGGATCGGCACCTTGAGCACCCGCCGTTCGGGCTCGGGCCGCGCGAGATCGATGTGCAGCAGGCCGTGCTCCAGGCTCGCCTCCTCCACCACCATGCCGTCCGCCAGCACAAAGCTGCGGATGAAGCCGCGGGCGGCGATCCCGCGATGCAGGAAGGCCTCGGCCCTGGCCGCGTCGCCGTTGCGGGAGAGCGTCTCGTCACGACGGCCGGCGACGGTCAGCTGGCGGTCCTCGACGGTCACCTCCAGCTGGTCGGGCGAGAAGCCCGCGACCGCCAGGGTGATACGAATTCCGCCGTCGCCACGGTCCTCGACGTTGTACGGCGGATAGCTCTCGGCGGCGGCTTTCGCGGCGCGCTCGATCAGTCCGCGCGTGTGCTCGAAGCCCAAGAGAAACGGGCTGTCGAAGAGTACCGACCTGTTCATTCGTCAACGAGTCCTTGCGATAAGCGACTCTCCGGCCGGGCCGCCCGCTGGCGGCGCGGCTCGACCGGACTGAGCGCTATCTGGGGAGCGCGACGTCAGGTTTCAATGCCGCTTGGGCTCGGCGAACTGCACCGTGAAGGCGATCGGCGGGCCGTCGAAATAGGCCTTGCCGTTCGCGGCGATCACCCGGACCACCGCCTGATGGTCGCCGACCCCGATCAGGCCGGCCGGCAGGGTCGTCTTGAACCCCACCGCGATCATCGCCGGCGCCTTGAAGTAGGTGGCGACATCGGCGCGCGGCGCGCCGTAGGCCGTGCCATAGGCCTTGCCGTCGATGACCACGTCGACCCCCTTGGCCGGCAGCCTGGCGACGGGATCGAAGCCGAACCCCTGCAGCACCACCGGCTCGGCCGCCGAGATCACCGCCGGCTGCTTGTTCAACGGGTCGGCCGCGGCGCCGATCGTATCCAGGGAAAAACCCGCCAGTTCGGGGCGTTTCGGCAGGCCCGCCGACAGGGGCGCCTGCGTCTGCTCCACCGCCTTGGCCGGCGGCGGGACGGCGGCTTCCATCGGGTCCGGCGGCAGATGCCGGGGCTTCGGCTTGTCGCACGCGCACAGCGCCAGGGCGGCCAGGAGGGCGAAGGCGCGGGCGGATCGGCTCATGGAAACCGTCATAACGCGAAGTCGCCGCCGACGCGCGACCTTGATTCCTCGGTCCAGGCGCCGCCCACTCGCGCCCGGCGAACGCAAACAGGGCGGCGGCAGGGGCAGGCGGGCATGCATCTCGATCCAAGTCAGGAAACCCTGTTTGGCGTCACGGTCGGCGCCCTGCTGGCCTCGGTCGGCGGCCTGCTGTCCGGCCGGTTCGAGCAGCACCTGCGCCGCCGCGAGCGCGAGCAGAGCGCCGCCCAGCTGTTCGGCGAGATCCTGGCGGCGTTGAAGCTGATCCTGCGGTTGGCGAACCAGGCGGTCGGTCGCGGCGAGCCCTTCGGCCCGATCACCCAGCGGTTCCTGAAGGCGGCGCATCGCGAGACCCAGATCTACGACCGCAACCGCGAGACCCTGTTCGACGTGCGCGACCCCGCCCTGCGCGCCCGCACCCACCTCCTGCTGCTGCAGATCAGCCTGACGCTCGACGCGCTGTTCGAGGCCACCCAGGCGATCGCCAATTCCGCCGTCACCCCCGACCCCGATCCGCGCGGCGCGTCGTTCGATTTCCTGATGGATCTCGACGCCATGATCCCGCCGCTGCTGGCGATGTACGAGACCATCGCGCGCCAGACGTTCGACGCCCACGACGCCGCGATCCAACAGACCCTGAGGCCCCGCCCGGCGGCGGAGGCGGAGGCGACGTTGAGCTAGGACGGACCCCCCGAATCCACGGCCTGGCGTCGCCGATGCGCCGCGCCGGTAGTGTCTCAGTTTGAAATCGGCCGCCGTTGACAAGCATGGCGCCAGATCGGGGCTGGGGCTATCTTCGGCGGCATGAAGGTCCGGACCCTCAGTATCGGCATCTCTGTCGCCCAACTCGCCGTCGGCATTATGACTGTCAGCTGGGGCCTGATTGATCGCTCATGGCCATTTGTTTCCGTCGGCGGCTTGGTGGCCTTATGGGCGGTTTTCAAGCTGTTCGCGGTACACGAAATTCAGAGACGTCCCCATGCCTAAAGGCCCCCAAGGACAGAAGCGCCCCGCTGACGCCATCGGACTGGCCGTCATGGTCGGCAGGATCGCGACGGGTGAGATTGAGGATAGCCCGGCGCCAACCAAGCCGGTGAATTATGGCGACGGGTTTAGCTGCCGGCGCCGTCGCCCGCCTTCGCGCGGATTCCGGCTATTCGAGTCGGCCGGGCTTCCGCAGCAGATCCTCCATCCTCCGCGCCCCATGCAACACGCGCCAGATCGCGATGCCGTCGCCTTCGGCGAGCGGCTCGTAGAAGATGACGTAGGGACGGACCACCAGGCTGCGCGGGCCGCCGTCGAACTCTGACCGCTCCCGGCCGATGTACGGGGCTGACGCCACCACCTCCAGAGCCCCGTAGATGCGGGCAAGGAACGTATCGGCGATGGCGGGAGAGCTCTCGCCGGCGATGTAGGTCCAGATGTTTAGGAGGTCGGCGCGCGCAAGCGGCGTCCGAAGGATGCGGGCCATGAAACGGAGAGGCCGCTATCGCCCCGCGCGGGCGTCGCGCAGCATCGCGTCGAGCGGCTCAAGCTGCGTCGCCTCGCCGCGCGCGATCTGCTCGCGGCCGGCCGCCAGCTTCGTGGCAAGGTCATCGTGTTCGTCGGCCAGGAACTGGTCGATGTCGGCATCCGTATCGGGAAGCGCCGCCCGCTGCATGTTGGTCGCCTTGGCGTTCATACAACGAGTTTAGCACAGCGCACCCAAACGGCGAAGGCCCGCCGGTTTCCCGGCGGGCCTTCATGGTGGAGCTTAGCGGATACGAAGCATCCACTGATTTTCCAAGGCTTTTTTCGACTGAATGTTACAGTTGAGAGAGGCCGATGTAGCAGCGGCGACGCTCTTTGGGAAGGCGTGCGCCCCTCAAATGAACGGAAGGATGTCCAGAGGGTCAAAGTCCTTCTTGGAACCGCCCTCGCGGAGATAGCGGGTCCGTCTGGATCGAGCTGAGAACAGGACGCAGACGGCGGCGACTAGGCCAACGAGGGTTGCGGTGCCGCCAATCACTAGGAGCCCGGTCATCCAATCGCTCGCGCGAAGTTCAGCCCACCTCGTTCTCGGCATGGCGAAGCCAAGCGATATGCTCATGCACAGCGCAGTTGCGACCGCAGCGGTGAAGAACCGTCCGAGCATCGAACACTCTCAATAGTTGAGCTTATCAGCACCGCGAAGGGTCGTGCTGTCAACGACACCGGCAGCGTAGCGCCTCACTTCACGACATGGATTGGTGCTCCGCACGCGAGAGAGCACATGAGACTTCAGCGCAGGCGGACAGTCCCCATGGGGCGGGCCGGGCGGCTTTCGCCAAGGCTTGACCACAAGCGCCTCACGCCATATCAATCCTACTAACGACTGTTACGAGGAATGTTATGGCTACTCAGTTCATCGCCTACCACCGTGTGTCTACCGCTAAGCAGGGCGCGTCGGGGCTCGGGATCGCAGCGCAGCGACAGGCGGTGCGGGACCACGTAGCGGCCCACGGCGGCGAACTGATCGGGGAGTTCGAGGAGGTCGAGAGCGGCAAGCGGTCGGACCGGCCTGCCTTGGCTGAGGCGATGGAGCGGTGCCGCCTGACGGGCTCGACGCTGCTGATCGCCAAGCTGGACCGGCTTAGCCGTAACGTCCATTTCCTGTCGGGCCTGATGGAACAGGGCGTGGATTTCATCGCCTGTGACATGCCCACCGCGAACCGGCTCACCGTGCATATCATGGCGGCGGTGGCGCAGCAGGAGCGGGAGGCTATCTCGGCCCGCACCACGGCGGCGCTCGGCTCAATCCGGGCCAAGCTGGCGGCGGGCGAGGCGCACGTCTCGCGCCGGTCGGGACGGCCCGTCACCCGGCTCGGCAATCCCCAGGGGCTGACGGTGCGCAGGCCCGACCTCGGCACGGCGGCGAAGCGGGACAAGGCCGATGCGTTCGCGTCCGGCGTGCTGCCGACCATCCGGGGGCTACAGGCTGACGGCGCGGTGTCGCTGGCCGCCATCGCGTCGGGACTGAACGCCCTGCGGGTGCGGACGGCGCGGGGAAACGGCTGGACGCCAATGGCGGTGAAGCGGGTGATCGACCGGGCGGCCTGACGACGCCCCGCCAAGCCCCACAGGCGGCCCGTGGGCGGCTTTGCCGGGGTCTTCGGCTAGTAGGGTAGCCGCCGGGTTCGGACCAGCCTCAGCGGCCCGGAAAATCAGCAACGTGGAAGTACGATTGAACATCCATGAGGAGCAGATCGGCCATCGGTCCTCCCCCTATTAGTTTAGGGAGATAATAGCTGATTTAATCCTATTTATATAACTCCGGTTTAACCTATTAGTTAACTCCACTATAAAGGGGTGTTAGCCGAACGATTTGAAGGAATGATGTTCTCTGATTTTCCTACTGCTAACGACCGGATTTAATACAGCTTACACATAGCGGTCGCAGCGATCAAATCCTTGGGCCTAAGACACCAGTGACGCCCTCACTCACCGACCTGAAATCCGTCTGCGATCCTTGCGGCTAAGCCGCCTCCGGCCTTGACCTTAGTTACGATACCATCCGGGGAGAAAACGATTTTCCTGGCCGTATTGCTGCTAGCGTTCGCACGAGGCGCATCTGTCTCGTTTTGCGCTTTGCCAATCGAACCACAAGCAGCCTTAGCGGCAGCCGGTGAACACGCCCCTCTTGGCGTCGAAGCAAAAGCTTTCGGCAGGGAGGGCTTTGTTGCGGCCGATAATGATCCCGCGTCGCATGTCTTTGATGGTGCCGGTGGTCCGCGTTCCGGTTACAGCGACCCTCAATCCGCCATCAAGGAAACGCCAGCGATATAGGTCCGCTGTATCCATCGGCACGAGTGGGGCGGACGCCAGTTCCATGCTCTTGTGGTCCCATAGGACCGAGATTGCCTCCTTCTGGAACTGGAGGAGCGACACCGATTGCTCTCTGATGTTCGTGCCAGTTGCAGGGATGTATCTGACCTCTAGCGTGGCGTTGCCCTGGATCGCCGGGCCAGCAGTGGCATGGTCAACATATCCGAGGTCTAAGTCGGCTAGGCGGCGACCGGCGCAGTCTGCCACGAAGACCTTACCCTCAGGTGGCCCCTCCCAAGAGACTAGGACCCACTGGAGGGTTCTACCGGCCTGTCTGAATAGCCGGTGCTCGACCTTCACCGGTCCTACTAGGTCCCCCAAGATACTTGAGGCGTCCAAAGCACGACATGATGCTTGAGCGGGGCTTGGGTGCCGAGCGGTGCGCGCAATGGCAGCCGTTCCATGCAGGCAGAGCAGCATGGCGATTGGGGCCCATAACCTGCTCTGAAATCTCAAGCGCGCCTCCCACATCGCGAGCAGTCTAATCAGTTCACACGTAAGCTTTGCAATGGCCGACCGTCGCTGTCTGGCGTCCCGGCCTCACTCCACGATCAGAGACGGGGCATCGGATGCGAGGCGATACGGATCGGCGCGCGGGGCAGACGGCGGAGTGAAGCCCGGCACGCGATAACGGCGCATGGCTTCCACGAGCGGGCTCAGTTGCGGTGTCGGGCCGCCGTACTTGGCCTTAACCTCCGGTCCCGTGTGACCCATGATCGCCATCACCTCGACATCCGGGATGCCGACCTGAAGGGCGTAGAAGCGGAAGCTGTGACGGAAGGAGTGGAACACCATTCGCGGATCGGTGACGCCGCAGACCTTGCGCAGGTAGCGACCAAACCACTTCGACCAGTTGGCGGTGATGTGATCGTACTTATCGGGCCGCAGCGCGCCGAAGATGCGGGCTTGGCCCTTGGTCCCGGCGGCGAAGTCCAGAAAGCCTAGGCGAATGAGGTCGGCATGGATCGGGACGCGACGCGCGCTCCCGGCGTTCTTGAGCTTAAGGCCCTCGCTCCTGTTCGCGACGATGCGGATCACCCATGCCGTTTCGTCCACGTCGCCGTTGTTCGCATCGACGTAGGTTTCTTGCAGGATGTCCGAGGGACGAAGCTGACCAAGCTCATTCAACCTCGCCCCCGTGAACAACGCCAACAACGGCAGCCAATAGGCCGCCTCGCCCGATCCGGCGGCGGGACGTTCGGCTTGCAGGAAGACGGGTGAACCGAAGATCGCGGCGAGGGCCGGAAGATCGAACGGCAACATCTGATCTTCGGGATCGGCCTTGATCGTCACGCTGATGTCGGCGGCGGGGTTGTCCGGCCTGCGGCGCTGATCCTTTGCGGCGCGCATGAGGGTGTTGAAGAGGCGCAGCTTGACCCGTGCATTGCGCTGAGTGGTCTTCTCTAGGAGCTTGGCCCTGAACGTCCACACGTCGTCGGGCATGATCGCCTGGATAGGCACCTTGCCCATGAAGTCCTCAAACCAAGCGACCACCGCCCGCATCCGGTCCACGGTCTTCTCATTGGTCTGGGTCAGAGCCCACTGATCCACAACGTCGCCCAGCGGATCGCCCTTAACTCGCGACTTGGCGGCCCGGCGCTCATCCCGTAGCTCCGCCTGCCACTCCTTGTCGGCCACCTCGCGGTCAAGCATGGCGGCATGTCGGACTTGCGCCCGATACAGCGGGTCAATCTCCTTGCGGGCATCGACCTCCTGCCAATGCCGCTCCATCGCCTCCAGGCCCTCCCAATCGACATCGGGCTCAAGGGTGGCTTTGGTGGCCGCCGTCTGCTGCGCCTTGGCGGCGCGGGCAACACGCATCTCGGTGAACCGCCGTCGATAGGCGAGCTTCGCTTCGAGGTGCCGCCCCTTGGCGGTTTCGCAGTCCGGCGTGAGAAGGGATCGCCATTCCTGCTTTGCGCCCCAGGCGCTGTGCAGGTCCCGAGGGATGGCCTGTTGAATGTAGTAGATCGCGCCGCGACGGGGAATACGAGCCATGCCGTTACATCCTATGCCAGATGTAACACACCGTCGTCATAAGCCTTTGGAAAGTGGACCCTTCCCCGACCCTACGAGGGCCGGGGAAAGGATGGTGGAGCTTAGCGGAGTCGAACCGCTGACCTCTTGCATGCCATGCAAGCGCTCTACCAGCTGAGCTAAAGCCCCAAACCTCCCGAAGGAGGGGTCTCGGGTCTTCCTTAAGGGCCGGGGCCCCAGGAAGGCGCGGAACCTATTCAAACACCCTTGCGCGATCAACCCACCATTTTGGGCTTTTTCGCGCGCGCCGTCTCCTCTCCCCCCGCGAAGCGGAGAGGGAGAGGATCAAGGAGAGGGCTCTTTAAGACCCTACCGGTCGTCTTCCCCTTCGCCCGGCAGGCCTTCGATCTCGGTTTCGTCGAACTCGTCGTCTTCGTCCTCTTCGAGGAACGGCACGTCGGCGTCGTCTTCCTCGACTTCTTCCTCGTCGGTGAACTCGCCCAGGTCTTCGGAGACGGCGGGCGCCGGCTCGGCGTCATCGTCGTCATCGGCGGCCAGGACGGGATCGTCGATCACCTCGTCGAGCTCCGGGGTGACGACCTCTTCTTCCTCGTCCTCGTCCTCGGCTTCGGCGTCGTCCTTCACCTGGTCGTCGCGCTCTTCCTCGGCTTCCGGCTCTGGGGCGGCCGAGCGGGCGCGGACGCGGCGGTTGCGCACGGCCTCGTCAGGATCGAACTCGTGGTCGCACTTGGGGCAGTGCGCCGGACGCTTGGTCAGGTCGTAGAATTTCGCTTGGCAGTTGGGGCAGAGTTGCTTGGAGCCCAGCTCGGGATTGGCCAAAGGCGATGGTCCTTGAATATGTTTGGGGGTCGCAGTCGCGAAGCGGGCTCCCTTGCCACGCAGGAGGGCGGCTGTCAAAAGCAATCCCCCTCACAAAAACTCGAAGTCCGTGGAGGCTCGTGTCCATCAAATGACGGCGGCTCAGATGACCGCCCAGTGGGTAAGCAAGCGCTGTGGCCCGCTCAAGGGGGTGTTGCGCGCCCCGGGGGACAAATCCATTTCGCACCGCGCGCTCATCCTGGGCGCGCTGGCGCATGGCGTGACGCACGTCGAGGGCCTGCTGGAAGGCGAGGACGTCAAGCGCACGGCGCAGGCCATGGCGGCCTTCGGGGCCGGCGTCGAGCGGCTGGGTGAAGGCCATTGGCGGATCGCGGGCAAGGGCGGCTTCGCCGAGCCCGCCGACGTCATTGACTGCGGCAACGCCGGCACCGGCGTGCGCCTGATCATGGGCGCGGCGGCAGGTTTCGACCTGGTCGCGACCTTCACCGGCGACGCCTCCCTGCGCGGGCGGCCGATGAACCGGGTGCTGAAGCCCCTGGGTGAGATGGGCGCGAGCTGGGTCTGCCGCGCCGGCGGCCGGCTTCCCCTGACGCTGAAGGGCGGAAACCTCGCGCGCGTCGCCTATCGCCTGCCGGAACCCTCGGCCCAGGTGAAGTCGGCGATCCTGCTGGCCGGCCTGCACGCCGACGGCGGCGTCGAGGTGATCGAGCCGCAGGCCACCCGCGACCATACCGAACGCATGCTCCGGGCCTTCGGCGCCCAGGTCGATGTGGCCGAAGACGGTGCGGGCCGGCGCATCGTGCTGCCCGCCGGCCAGAGCCTGACCGGAACCCGCGTGCGGGTGCCCGGCGATCCGTCGTCGGCGGCCTTCGCGCTGGTGGCGGCCCTCATCACGCCCGGCTCGGTGGTGACGGTGGAGGGCATGCTGCTCAACCCCTTGCGCATCGGTCTGCTCGAAACGCTGGGCGACATGGGCGCCGACCTTTCGGTGACCAACCTGCGCGAGGAGGGCGGCGAGAGCGTCGCCGACATCACCGCGCGCTATTCCGCCCTGACCGGCGTCGAGGTGCCGCCGGAGCGCGCGCCCTCGATGATCGACGAATACCCGATCCTGGCCGTCGCCGCGGCCTTCGCCGAGGGGCCGACGACGATGCGCGGCATCGGCGAGATGCGGGTCAAGGAGAGCGACCGGATCGCGCTGATGGCCGCCGGACTTTCGGCCTGTGGCGTGACCGTCGAGGAAGGCCCCGACAGCCTGACGGTGGTGGGTTCGGTGCGGGGTAATCATCCCGTCGCCGGCGGCGCGCTGGTCACCACCCACGGCGACCACCGCATCGCCATGAGCCACCTGATCCTCGGCCTCGCCGCCGACCGGCCCGTCGCCGTCGACGAGCCCGGCATGATCGCCACCAGCTTCCCGGGCTTCCTGGATCTGATGCGATCGCTGGGCGCGGACATCGAGGCCTCATGAGCGAGTACGAGAGCGACCAGCCACCCGGCTTTGTGATCGCGGTCGACGGCCCCGCCGCGTCGGGCAAGGGGACCATCGCGACCGGGCTCGGCGCGGCGTTCGGCCTGCCGGTGCTGGACACCGGCCTGCTCTATCGCTGCGTCGGCTATCTGGTGCAGAAGGCGGGCGAGAATCTCGACGACGCCGCCTCGGCCACCGCCGCCGCGATACTGCTGACCGCCGACCAACTCGCCAATCCGGCGCTGCGCACGCGGGCGGCCGGCGAGGCGGCGAGCCGGGTGGCGGTGCATCCGCGGGTCCGCGACGCCCTGCTGGAGTTCCAGCGCACCTTCGCCCGCCAGGAGGGCGGCGCGGTGCTGGATGGCCGCGATATCGGCACGGTGATCGCGCCCGACGCCGCGGCCAAGCTGTTCGTCACCGCCCGCGCCGAGGTCCGCGCGCACCGCCGCTGGACCCAGCTGAAGGCGCAGGGCGAGCGGGTCACGCTGAAGGCCGTCGCGGCCGACATCCGTCGCCGTGACGCCCGCGACGGGGGCCGCGACGCCGCGCCGATGACGCCCGCTGAGGACGCCGTCTTGCTGGACACCTCCGAAATGACTATAGAGCAGGCCGCCGATGCGGCCCGCCGCATCGTTGAGGCCGCGCGAGCCCGCTGGACCGTCTCCAGCTAGCAATCCCAACGCGCATCGTCCTCGGCAGCTGCGGGCAGAGTCACTAAAGCGCGGGGTATGCCCCACGCCTTCGGTTCAACCCTTAACCCGACGTGGGGATTCCGTGCGGCGCCTGTAGGTGTCCGGCGCCTCCAAGTCATTCGAAAGACAAGAGATTCTATGGCCGACGATATGAGCATGAACCCGACGCGCGACGATTTCTCGGCGCTGTTGGACGAGTCCCTGGGTGGCCGCGACTTCATGGAAGGTCAGGTTGTCCAAGGTGTCGTCGTGGCGATCGAAAAGGACATCGCGATCATCGACGTCGGTCTGAAGACCGAAGGCCGCGTCTCGCTGAAGGAGTTCGGCGAGGAAGAAGGCAAGGACCCGATCAAGGTCGGCGACACCGTCGAAGTGTTCCTGGAACGCGTCGAAAACGCCATGGGCGAAGCCGTGCTGTCGCGCGACAAGGCCCGCCGCGAAGAAGCCTGGACGCGCCTCGAGGCCGTCTATGAGCGCAACGAGCCGGTCATGGGCGCCATCGTCGGCCGCGTGAAGGGCGGCTTCACCGTCGACCTCGGCGGCGCCTCGGCCTTCCTCCCCGGTTCGCAAGTCGACATCCGTCCCGTCCGCGACGTCGGCCCCCTGATGGGCAAGGAACAGCCTTTTGCGATCCTCAAGATGGACCGTCCGCGCGGCAATATCGTCGTCTCGCGCCGCGCCATCCTGGAAGAAGCCCGCGCCGAGCAACGCACCGAGCTGGTCTCCCAGCTGCAGGAAGGCGAAGTCCGCGAAGGCGTGGTCAAGAACATCACCGACTACGGCGCGTTCGTGGACCTGGGCGGCATCGACGGCCTGCTGCACGTCACCGACATGAGCTGGAAGCGCGTCAACCACCCGAGCCAGGTCCTGGCGGTGGGCGACACGGTCAAGGTGCAGATCGTCAAGATCAACCCCGACACCCAGCGCATCTCGCTTGGCATGAAGCAGCTGCAGTCCGACCCATGGGACGGCGTGGAAGCCAAGTATCCGGTGGGCGCGAAGTTCACCGGCCGGATCACCAACATCACCGACTACGGCGCCTTCGTGGAGCTGGAAGCGGGCGTGGAAGGCTTGGTCCACGTCTCGGAAATGTCCTGGACCAAGAAGAACGTCCACCCCGGCAAGATCGTCTCCACCTCCCAGGAAGTGGAAGTCGTCGTGCTGGACGTCGATCCGTCCAAGCGCCGCGTCTCGCTCGGCCTCAAGCAGGCCATGGCCAATCCGTGGGACGCCTTCGTGGCGGCGCACCCGATCGGCTCCACCGTCGAGGGCGAAGTCAAGAACGCCACCGAGTTCGGCCTATTCATCGGCCTGGACAACGATATCGACGGCATGGTGCACCTGTCGGACCTCGACTGGGCGGCGCCCGGCGAGGAAGCCATCGCCAAATACACCAAGGGCGACATGGTCAAGGCCAAGGTGCTCGACGTCGACGTGGAGAAGGAACGCATCTCGCTGGGCATCAAGCAGCTGGCGGGCGACCCGATGCAGGGCGACGTCTACCGCAAGGGCCAGACTGTCACCGTCACCGTCACCGAGATCACCTCGGGCGGCATCGAGGTGAAGTTCGGCGAGGATGAAGCCCCGATGACGGCCTTCATCCGCAAGTCGGACCTCAGCCGCGACCGCGCTGACCAGCGCCCGGAACGCTTCGCCGTCGGCGATCGCCTGGACGCCCAGATCGCTAACGTCGACAAGGCCGCGCGCCGCGTGTCCCTGTCGGTGAAGGCTCTGGAGATGGCCGAAGAGAAGCAGGCCATCGAGAAGTTCGGCGCTTCGGATAGCGGCGCTTCGCTGGGCGACATCCTGGGCGCGGCGCTCCGCGAGAAGGCCCAAAAGGACTAAACCTGCACGCACTCGGACTTAAGAGAAATGGCGGCGGACCTGGAAACGGGTCCGCCGTTTTCTTTTTACCCTTCGGCACTATCCTGGGCGACGCGCCGTCGGGTGCGCCAGGAGCCTGCGATGTCTCGACGTCTTGTTCTCGACTGGCTACTGGCCTCGGTCCCGGCTGCCCTCGTA
>JANYET010000011.1 GCA_025359785.1 Alphaproteobacteria bacterium
GCCACCTCGATCATGGAGCGCCATCGGCACCGCTACGAGGTCAACATCAACTACGTCGAGACCTTGGGTCGGGTCGGTCTGAAAATCGCCGGCATGTCGCCGGACGGCGGCTTGCCCGAGACGGTCGAACGCTCGGACCACCCCTGGTTCATCGGCGTGCAGTACCACCCCGAACTGAAGAGCCGCCCCTTCGCCCCGCACCCCCTCTACGCCAGCTTCATCGCCGCGGCGGTGGAGCAGAGCCGGCTGGTTTAAGGCGGAGCTGCGTCAAGTCACCCACGTCCGTCTCCCGGGCGGAGCGCAACGAAGTGGAGCATAGACCCGTGACCCAGTCCGCACTTTCCTGAAGAACCCGGCTAAGTCCCGCATCTCCGTTCCGCTTCGCTTCACCGCGTGCGGGATGGCGGAGGACGGAAGTTTGGGGCGCTTCTCCCCGACGCTTGAAGCGGCGCGGGTTTTGCGGCATAGATGACGGCTAATCACGGCGGCCGGTCAGGCCGCCGCTTTCGTTTGCACCCTTGAAGATAACATCATGGCCGTTCCGAAACGCAAAGTCTCTCCGTCGCGCCGTGGCATGCGCCGCTCGCACCATGCCCTCGAGAGCAACACCTACATCGAAGACAAGGACTCGGGCGAACTGCGCCGCCCCCACCACGTCGATCTGAAGACCGGCATGTACCGCGGCCGTCAGATCTTCGCGGTCAAGGAAGACTGATTACCGGAGGGTCGGCGCCCCGCCGATCCCTTCCGATAGATCGGCCTGACGGTCGATTGACAGGTAGGCGAGGGCGCCGACCCTCCGAACTTGCTGCCCTCCCTATTCTACTGCGACCGCCCCCGCGCCTGGATGGCTTCGCGCCGCGCCTCCACCATTTCCGGCGTGACTTCTTGATTGTGCGCGGTCGATAGCTTCCTCTCGAGCGTCAGGCCGTCGGCGAGATCGAGATCGAAGCCGCTGTCGATGATCCGCTTGTAGGTCATCAGGGTCTCCGCCGGGATCGAAGCCATGTCGGCGGCCAGTGTCATCGCCGTCGGGAGCAGATCTTCCGGTTCGACAACCCGGTTCACCAATCCCCACTCGAGCGCCGTCCTGGCGTCGAGGAAATTCCCGCTGAGCGAAAGCTCCTTGGCGCGATAGACGCCGATCGTGCGGGGCAGGCGCTGCGACAGGCCCCAGCCCGGCATGATGCCGACTCGGGCATGGGTGTCGGCGAAGCGGGCGTTGGTCGAGCAGATCAGCACGTCGCAGGCCAGCGCCACCTCGAACCCGCCGGTGATCGCAACGCCGTTGATGGCGCCGATGATCGGCTTGGAGCACGCCAGCACCGCGCGCGCCGGGTTCTGCGCCGGGTCGACCGCATTGGCCGCGCCCATGCCGAGCGGATCGGTGGACAGCTCCTTCAGGTCGAGGCCGGCGGTGAAGGCCCGCTCCCCGGCGCCCGTCAGCACGATGACCTTAACGCTCGGATCGGCGTCCAGTTCGCTCAGCGCCTGCTGCAGGGCCGCGCGAAGGGCCTTGGAGAGCGCGTTCATCGCCTCGGGGCGATTGAGCGTGACGATGGCGACGGCGTCCTGGTGTTCGACGAGCAGCATGGGGTTCCTCCGGATGGCCGCATGAACGAAGCGGGCAGGTCGAAGTCAAGTTGCCCGAGCCCCTGAAGCTGGCTAAGCCTCGCCCGCGCCCGAAACCCCAGGGAATCCCCAGAGACCGCCATGACCGAGATCGTCGATATCATCGCCCGCGAGATCCTCGACAGCCGCGGCAACCCAACGGTGGAAGTCGATGTGATCCTGGAAGACGGGTCGATGGGCCGCGCGGCGGTCCCTTCCGGCGCTTCGACCGGCGCTCACGAGGCGGTGGAGAAGCGGGACGGCGACAAGTCCCGCTATGGCGGCAAGGGCGTGCTGCAGGCCGTCGATGCGGTGAACGGCGAAATCTATGACGCGCTGGCCGGCGCCGACGCTGAGGACCAGCGCCGCCTCGACAAGATGCTGATCGAACTCGACGGCACACCGAACAAGTCGCGCCTGGGCGCCAACGCCATCCTCGGCGTCAGCCTCGCGGCCGCCAAGGCCGCGGCGGGCTCGGCCGCCCTGCCGCTCTACAAATACGTCGGCGGCGTCTCGGCCCGCGTGCTGCCGCTGCCGATGATGAACATCATCAACGGTGGGGCCCACGCGGACAACCCGATCGACATCCAGGAATTCATGATCCTGCCGACCGGGGCCGCCACTTTTGCCGAGGCCCTGCGGATGGGCGCGGAGATCTTCCATGCCCTGAAAAGCCAGCTGCACGCCGCGGGCCACAACACCAACGTCGGTGACGAAGGCGGCTTCGCCCCGAACATCGGCTCGGCCAAGGAGGCGCTGGCCTTTATCGTCAAGGCCGGCGAAAGCGCGGGCTTCAAGACCGGCAAGGACTTCGTGCTCGGCCTGGACGCGGCCTCCTCGGAGTTCTTCAAAGGCGGCAAATACGTCATGGCCGGCGAGGGCAAAACCGTCGATCCGACCGGCATGGTCGACTATCTGGCTGACCTCGTGGCCTCGTTCCCCATCGTCACCATCGAGGACGGCTGCGCCGAGGACGACCTGGAAGGCTGGAAGCTGCTGACCGACCGGCTGGGTGGCCAGATCCAGCTGGTGGGCGACGACCTTTTCGTGACCAACCCCGAGCGCCTGTCCATGGGGATCGGCAAGGGTCTGGCCAATTCGATCCTGATCAAGGTCAACCAGATCGGCACGCTCTCCGAGACCCTGGACGCCGTCGATATGGCCCACCGCAACGCCTACACCGCGGTGATGAGCCACCGCTCGGGCGAGACCGAGGACTCGACCATCGCCGACCTGGCCGTCGCCACCAACTGCGGGCAGATCAAGACCGGCTCGCTCTCGCGCTCCGACCGCACAGCCAAGTACAATCAGCTCCTGCGCATCGAGGAAGAACTGGGCGATCAGGCGGTCTACGCGGGGCGCGCCGCGCTGAAGCACTAGGGCCGGCAAAATGGCCGCGCCCGCCATGCTGAGGTCCGAAGCGTCACCGTCCGTGGGGCTGATCCTCGGGCTCTGCTTCCTGGCCGCGGTCTGCGAAGGGTTCGACGTACAGGCGGCGGGCGTCGCGGCCGGCGGGATCGCCAGGGAATTCCATCCGGCGCCCGGCGCGCTGGGCTGGTTCTTCAGCGCCGCCAACATCGGCCTGCTGATCGGCGCGGTGATCGGCGGCCGGCTGTCCGACCGGCTGGGCCGCAAGTCGGTGCTGATCGGCTCGCTGGCGATCTTCGGCCTGTTCTCGCTCATCACCGCTTTCGTCGGCGATATGCAGGGCCTGACCATCGTGCGCCTGCTGACCGGGTTGGGCCTCGGCGGGACCATGCCCAACATGATCGCGACCGCGGCCGGCGCGCGCGGCGGCTTACCCAAGGGCGGCGACATCGCCTTCACCTACATCGGCATGCCGCTGGGCGGCGCGGTGGCGAGCCTGCTGGTGGTCTTGCTGCCCGTCGAGCACTGGCGCCAGGTGTTCATCATCGGCGGCGTGACGCCGCTCGCCACCGCGGTCGCCATGGCGATGTTCCTGCCGGCCGTTTTGAGCCATCCCAGCAAGACTTTACCGGCCGCCGCTGGGGTTCCGGTCGGGGCCGTGAAGGCGCTGTTCGGCGACGGACGGCTGCCGAGGACGCTGGTGCTCTGGATCGGGTTCTTCCTGGCGGTGCTTACCCTGCACCTGCTGCTGAACTGGCTCCCGCTACTCCTGACGGCGCAGGGCCTGACCAAGAGCCAGGCCGCGCTGGCGCAGGTCGGCTTCAACGTGGGCGGAGCCGTCGGGGCGCTGAGTGTGGGACGGATGCTCGACACGCGCCTGCGCCGGCTCGGCGTGGCGCTGTGCGTCATCGCCTTGCCCGGGGTGCTGCTGTTGCTCGCCCTGGTGCATGGGCCCGCGACAGCCGGCCTGGCGATCGTCCTGGGCGGCGCGATCCTGGCGCTGCAGGTGGTCCTGTTCAGCGTGGCCGGCGCCTTCTACCCCGAGCGTGTCCGGGGCACGGGCCTGGGCGTGACGGTCGGCGTCGGTCGGACCGGTTCGATCGTCGGACCTTTGCTCGCGGGAATCCTGCTGGCCGCTGGCGGAAGCTCGGTGCAGGTCCTGATGGGTCTGTTGCCCATGGCCTTGGTCGGCGGCGCCTGCGCGGCCTTCCTCGCCTGGCGCGCGCCGTCGGAAGGTTAGCGACCTATTAAGCCTATCGGCGCGATGAAAGTGGGCTGTTTCAGGGATTCGCCGTGCTTGCTCGCCTTCGCCCCTTTCTGCCGACCGCGGTGCTGCTGCTCCTGATCGTCTACTTTGCCCTCAACGCCTTTTCCGGGGACCGAGGGCTGCTCACCTCGAATCAGCGCGACGAAACCCTGATCGCCAAGACCCGCGAGCTCGCCCAGGTGCGCGCCCAGCGCAATGATCTGGAAATGCGCGCGCATCTGTTGCGCGACACCAGTCTTTCCGCTGATCTGCTCGAGGAAAGGGCGCGCTCCCTGCTAGGCTTCGCCGATCCGAGGGACTATGTGATCCGCATGAAGCCTTAGCGCCCCTGGCGGGTTCTAGAGGACTGTACGGATCACGGAGATACGCATGGCGCGTGAGCAGACCGGCGCGGCCGGTCAGCGGAAAGCCAACGGCGCCGCCAAGACCCAGCCGTCGAAAGGCAAGACGCTGGCCCAGGTCGAGAGCGGCGGCAAAGACGAGCTTCTGAAGTACTATCGCGACATGCTGCTGATCCGCCGCTTCGAGGAGCGCGCGGGCCAGCTCTACGGCATGGGGCTGATCGGCGGGTTCTGCCACCTCTACATCGGCCAGGAAGCCATCGCCGTAGGCGTGCAGGCGGCCCAGAAACCGGGCGATCAGGTGATCACCGGCTACCGCGAACACGGCCACATGCTGGCCTGTGGCATGGACCCCAAGGAAGTCATGGCCGAGCTGACCGGGCGGGCCTCCGGCTCGTCCAAGGGCAAGGGCGGCTCCATGCACATGTTCTCGACCGAGGCGGCCTTCTACGGCGGCCACGGGATCGTGGGCGCTCAGGTAAGCCTGGGCACGGGCCTGGCGCTCGCCAACCGCTACCGGGACGACGGGAAGGTGGCCTTTACCTATTTCGGCGACGGCGCCGCCAACCAGGGCCAGGTCTACGAGAGCTTCAACATGGCGGAGCTCTGGAGCCTGCCGGTCGTCTATGTGATCGAGAACAACCAGTACGCGATGGGCACCTCCATCGACCGCTCGTCAGCCGAGACCCACCTCTATAAGCGCGGCGCCTCGTTCCGGATCCCGGGCGAAGAGGTCGACGGCATGGACGTGATGGCCGTCAAGGCGGCCGCCGAGAAGGCCGCTGAGCACGCCCGGTCGGGCAAGGGGCCATACATCCTGGAAATGAAGACCTACCGCTACCGTGGCCACTCCATGAGCGATCCGGCCAAGTACCGCACCCGCGACGAGGTCGACGAGATCCGCAAGACCCGCGACCCGATCGATCATGTCGAAGAGATGCTGGAGAAGAACGGCTGGGCCGACGAGGCGACGCTGAAGGCCATCGACGCCGAGGTGAAGCGCATCGTCGCCGACGCCGCGGAATTCGCCCGCACGTCCCCCGAGCCCGATCCGTCTGAACTCTACACGGACGTCTACACCGCCAGTCCCGTGGGAGCGTCCGCATGACTGACATCCTGATGCCGGCGCTCTCTCCGACCATGGAAGAGGGCACGCTGGCCAAGTGGCACGTGAAGGTCGGCGACAAGGTCCGCTCTGGCGACATCATCGCCGAGATCGAGACCGACAAGGCCACCATGGAGGTCGAAGCCGTCGACGAGGGGACGATCGAGGAACTGCTCGTCGCCGAAGGCGCCGAGGAGGTGAAGGTCAACACGCCGATCGCGCGTCTGTCCGGCGAGGACGGCGCCTCGGCCGCGCCGCCGCCGATGACCGCGGACCCGCAGCCGGCCTCCCGGGCTGAAGCCTCCGGCGATCCTCAGCGTCAGCCGGTCGCCGAACCGCCGCCGGCCCAGGCCATGCCGGCCGCGCCGGTCGCGGTTCCGATCCCGGACGCCGAGCTGCCGCAGGGTGTGAAGCTGGTAAAGGTCACGGTCCGCGACGCGCTGCGCGACGCCATGGCCGAGGAGATGCGCCGCGACCCGGACGTCTTCCTGATGGGAGAGGAAGTCGCCCAGTACCAGGGCGCCTACAAGGTCAGCCGCGACCTGCTGGCCGAGTTCGGCGACAAGCGGGTGATCGACACCCCGATCACCGAGCACGGCTTCGCAGGGTTAGGCGTGGGCGCAGCCATGGCCGGCCTGAAGCCGATCATCGAGTTCATGACGTTCAACTTCGCCATGCAGGCCATTGATCATATTATCAATTCGGCGGCCAAGACGCTCTATATGTCTGGCGGCCAGATCAAGTGCTCCGTGGTGTTCCGCGGCCCAAATGGCGCGGCCTCCCGCGTCGGCGCCCAGCACAGCCAGGACTACGCCGGCTGGTACGGCCACGTGCCCGGTCTGAAGGTGCTGGCGCCCTACGACGCCGCCGACGCCAAGGGCCTGCTCAAGGCCGCCATCCGCGACCCGAACCCCGTGGTCTTCCTGGAGCACGAGATGCTCTACGGGACCGAGTTCGACGTGCCCGAGGGCATCGACTGGGTGGTCCCCATCGGCAAGGCCAAGGTCCGCCGCGAGGGGACCGACGTCACGCTCGTCTCCTACAGCCGGATGGTCGGCTTCTGTCTGCAGGCGGCCGAAAAGCTTGCGGAGCAGGGCATCCAGGCCGAGGTCGTCGACCTGCGCACCATTCGCCCGATGGACATCGAAACCGTCGTGGAAAGCGTCAAGAAGACCAATCGCCTGGTCACCGCCGAGGAAGGCTGGGGGCCGATGGGCGTCGGCGCCGAGGTCTGCGCCAAGGTCGTGGAGCTGGCGTTCGACTACCTGGACGCCCCGCCGCTGCGGGTCCACCAGGAGGACGTTCCGTTGCCCTACGCGGCCAACCTGGAGGTGCTGTCGCTGCCCTCGGTCGATAAGATCGTCCAGGCGGCGAAGGCGGTCTGCTACAAATGAGCGCGCCGTCTTCTTCTGCCGACGGCCGGGAAAGCCCGTTCGCCTGGCACGCCGGTGGCTGTCACTGCGGCGGCGTGCGTTTCGAGGTCGCCCTGCCGCCCGTGGTCGACGCCCAGTCGTGCAACTGCTCGATGTGCGCCAAGACCGCCTTTGTGCACATCATCGTGCCGGAGAGCCGCTTCCGCATCACCAAGGGCGCCGAGCGGCTGGCCGAGTACACCTTCAACACGCGGGTGGCGAAGCACCTGTTCTGCGCCGAGTGCGGCATCAAGGGCTTCTACCGCCCGCGCTCCAATCCCGACGGCTGGAGCGTCAACGCCCGCTGCCTGGACGCCACCGACGGCTTTGAGCTCAACATCGAGGCCTTCGATGGCCAGAACTGGGAAGCCAACGCCCACGATCTGGCCCACCTCTCCAAGGAGCCCGCATGAGCATCGACATCCTGATGCCCGCGCTGTCGCCGACCATGGAGGAGGGCACGCTGGCCAAGTGGCACGTAAAGGCCGGCGACACGGTCAAGTCCGGCGATGTGATCGCCGAGATCGAGACCGACAAGGCGACCATGGAGGTGGAAGCCGTCGACGAGGGCCAGATCGAAGCGATCCTGGTCGCCGAAGGCACGGAAGGCGTCAAGGTCAACGCCCCCATCGCCCGCCTGTCCGGCGACGACGCTGGCGCGGCGACGGGGCCAAAAATCTCGCCCGAAGCGAAGACTTCGGGTGAGGGGACGCTGCCGTCCTCTCCGTCACCTTCGGCGACACCGGCCGTGCAGGCGGGTGAGGTGTCGAAGCCGATGGCCCCAGGCACAACCGCCGACGGCGCTCGCATCTTCGCATCCCCGCTGGCCCGCAGGATCGCTGGCCAGAAGGGCCTCGACCTTTCAGCGGTGAAGGGCTCCGGCCCGCATGGCCGGATCGTAAAAGCCGACGTCGAGGGCGCCCAGCCCGGTAAGGCCAAGGCGCCTGCCGCCACGCCAACCGGTCAGACCTCGGCCGCGCCAACGCCCGCCGCGCCGCGCCAGGTGCAGTCGCTGGAGCAGATGGGCATTCCGGCCGGCAGCTACGATCTCATTCCCCTGGACGGCATGCGCAAGACCGTGGCCCGGCGGATGACCGAGAGCTTCCGCGATGTGCCGCACTTCCCGCTGACCCTCGACATCGAGATCGACGAGCTGCTGGCCGCCCGGGCCAAGATCAACAAGCTGCTGGAGCCCCAGGGGGTGAAGGCCAGCGTCAATGACCTGGTGATCAAGGCCGCCGCCGTGGCGCTGAAACAGGTGCCGGAGGCCAACGCCTCCTACTCCCCCGAGGGGATCGCGATGCACCACCATGCGGACATCGCCATCGCCGTCGCCCTCGAGCACGGCCTGATCACCCCGATCATCCGCGCCGCCGAGACCAAGGGCCTGGCCCAGATCGCCCGGGAGGCCAAGGACCTGGCCGAGCGGGCGCGGACCAAGAAGCTGAAGCCCGAGGAGTTCCAGGGTGGCACCTTCTCGATCTCCAACCTGGGCATGTTCGGGATCCGGTCGTTCAACTCGATCATCAACGAACCGCAGGGGGCGATCCTCTCCGTGGGCGCCGGCGAACAGCGGCCGGTGGTCAGGGACGGCGAACTCGCCATCGCCACGGTGATGACCGTCACCCTGACCTGCGACCACCGGGTGCTGGACGGGGCTATCGGCGCGCGCTGGCTGACCGCGTTCAAGGGCCTGATCGAAAACCCCATTAC
>JANYET010000065.1 GCA_025359785.1 Alphaproteobacteria bacterium
GAGACGGTCGGCCCCTTCATGGCCACCGGCAAGGATCCGCAGGGCCAGCCGGTCGCCGGCCTCACCGACCGCATGGTCAAGTCGGCCTTCGCCAAGCACGTCGGCGACGACGCCGATCTCGAGGACGCCGGCTCGGGCGAATACTCCGCGATCAAGGTGCTCAAGGTCATGCCGCCGGCCCTGCCAACGCTCGCCGAGGCGCGCCCGGCGCTCACCAACGCCTACCTCAGCCAGGAGTTCTTCGCCGCGCTAAGGGCCAAGGCGAATGCGCTGGTGGCGCAGCTCAAGGCAGGAACGCCGATCGAGCAGGTCGCGGCGACCGTGGGCGGCCATGTCGTCAGGCAGGCGGGCATGCAGCGTATCAAAGCCGCGACGTACCAGGCGATGGGCCAGAATTTCGTCGAAGCGGTATTCGGCGTGAAGCCCGGCGACGCCTTCGCGGCGGGGGCCCAGAACGGCGTCTACATCGCCAAGGTGGATGCGGTTCGCCCCGGCGACCCGACCCAGATGGCGCAGGTCACCAACGCCATCCGGGGCAAGATGGGCGAGACCTACCTCCAGGATGTCCTGGCCTCCGCCAAGGCGGCGGCGCGCAGGGAGATCAAACCCCAGATCAACGTCGCCCTCGCCCGCCAGGCGATCGGGGTCGATCCCACGGCCGGTCCCAAGGCGGCCGCGCCGGCGAAATGAACCCGGGCCCGTGAAGGTCGAGCCATCGTTCGCGGACTTCGCGCGCGCGCATGACGCCGGACGTCCGCAGCTGGTGTGGACCCGGCTGATCGACGACCTGGAGACGCCGGTCTCGGCCTATCTCAAGATCGCCCGCGACCGCCCCTACTCGTTCCTCTTCGAGTCGGTGGAGGGGGGCGCCTGGCGCGGACGCTATTCCCTGATCGTGATGGACCCGGATCTGGTCTGGCAGTGCGCGGGCTCGCGCGCGCGGATCGCCGCCGGCAGCGACATCGCCCGCGGCGTCTTCCACGATCAGGCGGGAGACGCTCTCGACTCCCTGCGCGACCTCGTCGCCGGCTCGCGCCTCGATATCCCGGACGGCCTGCCGCCGATGGCCGCCGGCGTGTTCGGCGTCATTGGCTACGACATGGTGCGGCAGGTCGAACACCTGCCCGATGTTCCGGCCGATCCGCTCGGCCTGCCCGATGCGATCATGATCCGGCCCTCGGTGGTGGCGATCTTCGACGCCATCGCCCAGGAGATCATCCTGGTCACCACGGTGCGGCCCTCCGAGATCGACGCCGCCGGGGCCTTCGCCAAGGCAACCGCGCGCCTTGAGGCCGTCGCCGCCGACCTCGCCCAACCGCTTGCGGCGAAGGCGGCCTCGGCTGCGGCAGCGACGTCCCAATCCCTCGCCTCCGCCGTCGACGCCGCCGCCTACGGCGCGCTCGTGGAGCGGGCGAAGCGCTACATCGAGGCCGGCGACATCTTCCAGGTGGTGCCCAGCCACCGCTTCACCGCCCCCTTCACCGGCCAGCCGTTCGCGCTCTACCGCTCGCTGCGGCGGACCAACCCGTCGCCCTTCCTCTATTTCCTCAACTTCCCCGGCTTCCAGCTCGTCGGCTCGTCCCCGGAAATCCTGGTCCGCCTGCGCGACAACAAGATCACCATCCGTCCGATCGCCGGCACCCGACGCCGCGGCGCGACGCCGGAAGAGGACCTCGCCCTCGAGGTCGAACTCCTCGCCGACGAGAAGGAGCGCGCCGAACACCTCATGCTGCTCGACCTCGGCCGCAACGACGTCGGCCGCGTCGCCATGCTGCGCGACAACGGCCGCAACGAACCCGACGAAGACGCCGGCCCGGTCGCGCCCCGCGTCCGGGTCACCGAGAGCTTCGTCATCGAGCGCTACAGCCACGTCATGCACATCGTCTCCAACGTCGAGGGCGACGCGCCGGACGGCCTCGACCCCGTCGACGTCCTGATGGCCGCCCTCCCCGCCGGCACCCTGTCGGGCGCGCCCAAGGTCCGGGCCATGGAGATCATCGACGAACTGGAGACCGTGAAGCGCGGCGTCGTCTACGGCGGCGCGGTGGGCTACTTCGGCGCCGACGGGTCGGTCGACACTTGCATCGTCCTGCGCACCGGCCTGATCAAGGACGGCGTCCTCCACGTCCAGGCCGGCGGCGGTGTCGTCGCCGACAGCGACCCGTTGGCGGAATATCAGGAGACCCTGCAGAAGTCTGCGGCCCTCCGCCGGGCGGCCGAGGAGGCTTGGTGGTTCGAGGAGGCTGGGCGCTAGTTCCTCCCGTGTCCTCCCCTGCGCCCCTTCGCGGGGGAGGGGGACCACCGAAGGTGCTGGAGGGGCGGCCGCCGCCGAGCTGTTTCCAGACTGGATCCGATGGTCCGTGGAGACGGGCTTCGTCGGTCTCGTCCGCAAACCCGACGTCAAGTGGAGCAGGATGTGGTGCTACGACCCTAAACGGGCCAAGCAACGCCGGCGACAAAGCGCGGCGAAGCTGGAGCCCGAGCCTCATCCACGTCAGTGACGCGTCGAGCGACTCGCCCCCCCTCCCCTTCATGGGGAGGGCAGCCTCGGCGAAG
>JANYET010000004.1 GCA_025359785.1 Alphaproteobacteria bacterium
CGGGCACCGGCCCACACGGCCGCATCATCCTGCGCGACGTCGAAGCCGCCGTCCCGAGCGCGAAAGCCGCCGCGGCGAAGCCCAGTCCCGCGCCGGCGCCAAAGTCCGCGGCGGCCGCGCCGGAAGCTCCGCGCCAAGTCAAATCCCTCGAACAGATGGGCATCCCCGCCGGCTCCTACGATCTGCGCCCGATGGACGGGATGAAGAGGACCATCGCCCGGCGGATGACCGACAGCTTCCGGGACGTGCCGCATTTCCCGCTGTCCATCGACCTGGAAATCGATTCGCTGCTGGCGGCGCGGGCCAAGATCAACGCCATGCTGGAAGCGTCCGGCGGCAAGGTCAGCGTCAACGACATGGTCATCAAGGCCTGCGCGGTGGCCCTGATGCGGGTGCCGGAGGCCAACGCCTCCTACACGCCCGAAGGCATCGCCATGCACCACCACGCCGACATCGCCATGGCCGTGGCCGTGCCCGGCGGCCTGATCACCCCGATCATCCGCGCCGCCGAGACCAAGGGCCTGGCTGCCATCGCCGCCGAAGCCAAGGACCTGGCCGAGCGGGCGCGCACCAAGAAGCTGAAGCCGGAGGAGTTCCAGGGCGGCACCTTCTCGGTCTCCAACCTCGGCATGTTCGGCATCAGGTCCTTCGCGTCGATCATCAATGAGCCGCAGGGCGCGATCTTGTCGGTGGGCGTCGGCGAGAAACGGCCCGTGGTGCGCGGCGCCGAGCTGGCCATCGCCACCGTCATGAGCGTCACGCTGACCTGCGATCACCGGGTCGTGGACGGGGCGACCGGCGCACGGTTCCTCGCCGCCTTCAAGCCGCTGATCGAAGACCCCATCACCATGATCGTCTGAGAGGCGCGATGAGCATCTACGACTTCACCGCCGAGACCCTGGACGGCAAGCCGGCGCCGTTGGCGGCCTACCGGGACAAGGTCGTCCTGATCGTCAACACCGCATCGAAATGCGGGTTCACCCCGCAGTACGAGGGCCTGGAGGCGCTCTACCGGAAACACCGCGAGAGGGGCCTCGTGGTGCTGGGGTTCCCCTGCAACCAGTTCGGCGCCCAGGAGCCAGGCGACGCCGCCGAGATCGCCAGCTTCTGCTCGCTGACCTACGACGTGGACTTCCCGATGATGGCCAAGATCGACGTCAATGGCCCACGGACCCACCCGCTGTATGCCTATCTGAAACACACCAGGAAGGGCCTGCTGGGCTCCGAAGGCGTGAAGTGGAACTTCACCAAATTCCTGGTCGACCGGAAGGGTGAGGTGGTGAAGCGGTTCGCGCCGACCGACACGCCGCAGTCCCTGGAAGGCGCCATAGAGGCCTTGCTCTGATGGCCGCCGAAACCAAGGCGGGGAGCTTTGACGTCATCATCATCGGCTCCGGTCCCGGCGGCTACGTCACCGCCATCCGCGCCAGCCAGCTCGGCATGACGGTCGCCATCGTCGAGCGGGAGCTTCTGGGCGGCATCTGCCTCAACTGGGGCTGCATCCCCACCAAGGCGCTGTTGAAGTCCGGCGAGGTCTACGAGCAGCTCGACCACCTGGCCGACTACGGCCTGTCTGTGGAAAAACGCGGCTTCGATTTCGACAAGGTGGTGCAGCGCTCGCGCAAGGTCTCCGCCCAGCTCAACGCCGGCGTCGCCTTCCTGATGAAGAAGCACGGGGTTGAGGTCGTCGAAGGCGCCGCGACCCTGACGAAGGGCAGCCCCGCGCCCAACGTCGTCGTGGCCCTGAAGGCTGGCGGCTCGCGCACCCTCATCGGCAAGAGCGTCATCGTCGCCACCGGCGCGCGAGCCCGCACGATCCCGGCGATCGGCCTTGAGCCGGACGGCGAGCGGGTGTGGACCTACCGCGAGGCGCTGGTTCCCAAGTCCGCGCCCAAGAGCCTGATCGTCATCGGTTCGGGCGCCATCGGGCTGGAATTCGCCAGTTTCTTCCGGGCCTTGGGCTCGGATGTCACAGTGGTCGAGGCCCTGCCGCGCATCCTGCCGGTGGAGGACGAAGAGGTCTCCAAGGCAGCCCTCAAGGCGTTCGAGAAGCGCGGCCTGAAGTTCCGCGTGCCGGCCAACGTCAAGAAACTCACCAAGACCAAGTCCGGCGTCGCCGTTGAGATCGAGGCCGGCGGCAAGGCCGAGACCCTGGAGGCCGAGGTGGCTATCGTCGCCGTGGGTATCGTCGGCAATGTCGAGGACATAGGCTTGGAGGCCCTGGGCGTGAAGATCGAGCGCACCCACATCGTCACCGACAGGCACGGCGCCACCGGCGTCCCCGGCCTCTACGCCATCGGCGATGTCGCCGGCCCGCCATGGCTGGCGCACAAGGCCTCCCACGAGGGCGTCCACTGCATCGAACACATCGCGGGCCTCAAACCCACGAACATCGACAGCCCGATCCCAGGGTGCACCTATTCAACGCCGCAGATCGCCTCGGTGGGTCTCACCGAGGCCCAGGCCAGGGAGCAGGGCCGCGAGCCGAAGGTCGGCCGCTTCCCGTTCCGGGTGAACGGCAAGGCCATCGCGTCCGGCGAGACGGACGGCTTCGTCAAGACGGTGTTCGACGGCAAGACCGGCGCCCTGATCGGTGCGCACATGATCGGCGCCGAAGTCACCGAGATGATCCAGGGCTACGTCATCGCCATGACCTGCGAGGCCACCGAGGCGGAGCTGCAGGGCGCGATCTTCCCGCACCCGACGATGAGCGAGGCCATGCACGAGGCCTCCCTCGACGCCTACGGGCTGGTTCTGCATATCTGATGAGAGGCCGGCCGCGGTGAGGGTCAGGCCGCCGTGCCCATCTCCGCGTCGACGATCCGCTGCAGGGCGACGTAGTCGGTCTTGCCGGTGCCCAGGACCGGGATTTCCTGGACGCGGATAATCTTGCGCGGCACGGCGATGTCGGGCGCGCCGATCGAGTGGGCGTGGACGATCAGGGGGCTAGCGTCGGCATCCTGGCGGTCGGTGACCAGGATCAGCCGCTCGCCCTTCTTGGGATCCGGCAGGGAGACCACCGCATGGCGGTGCTCCGGCCAGACCGCGCAGGCCAGATCCTCGGCGGCGGTCAACGAGACCATCTCGCCAGCCACCTTGGCGAAGCGCTTCACCCGACCCTTGATCTTCACCCAGCCGTCGTCGCTGATCGAGACCACGTCGCCGGTGTCGTGCCAGCCATCGACCAGCGGATCGACCCCGCCGGCGGCGTTGAGGTAGCCGGCCATCACATTCGGCCCGCGCACATAGAGCTGGCCGCCGCCAGGGATGCCGGGGACCGGGACCAGCTTGGTCTCGACGCCGGGCAGCAGGGCGCCCACCGTGCCGCGGCGGTTGTCCGCCGGCTGGTTCACCGCGATCACCGGCGAGGCCTCGGTGGCGCCATAGCCTTCCAGCAGTGGGATCGGGCCGAACTTCTCATGGATCAGGTTGTGGGTTTCCTCGCGCACCTTCTCGGCGCCGCAGACCACGAACGTCAGGCCCGACAGCTCATCGGGCGCCGCCGAGCGGGCGTACTGGTTGATGAAGGTGTCGGTGGCGAACAGCACATTGGCCTTGGTGTCTTTCACCAGGGCCGGGATCTGCTTGATGTGCAGGGGCGAGGGGTACTGGAACGCCTTCAGGCCGGTGAGGATCGGCAGCAGCGCGCCGCCCGTCAGACCGAAGCAGTGGAAGATCGGCAGCGGGTTGAAAAACACCCAGTCCGGGTCGAGCGCGATGTGCTGGGCGATCTGGCGACAGTTGGCGATCAGGTTCGCCTGGCTCAGCACAACGCCCTTCGGCGCGCCGAAACTGCCGGAGGTGAACAGGATGACGCCGGCGGCATCGGGCTTTGTCGCGGCGCGGAACCGCGCGGGGAATACACTGGCGGCGGCGGCGAACAACTTGTCCGCCAAGCCTACCGTTTTGCGCACGTCCTCCAGATAGACAACCTTGGTCAGGGTTTCGAGCGCGTCGATCAGGTCGTGCAGCTTGCCCTGCTCCACGAACCGATGGGAGGTCAGCACGGTCCTGACCCCAGCCAGTTCGCAGGCGGCCTTCAGGTTGCGGATACCGGCGGTGAAATTCAGCATGGTCGGCACGCGGCCAAAGGCATGCAGGGCGAAGAAGGTGACCACGCCGCCGACGCTGGACGGCAGCATGACGCCGACCCGCTCCCCCGATTTGGTGAAGCCGGCGATCTTGCGACCCAGCGCGAACGCGGCTCGGATCAAATCGGTATAGGTCAGGGGCGTGCGTTCCTGGTCCTCCAGGATCAGCTTCTTGGCGCCATAGGTGTGGCGGGCCTCCACCAGGGCGTCGAACAGGCTCATCCTCGCCCGCTTAGCGTCAAAAGAACCCGACAAGCGCCCGCGCCTCCCACCTGTTATCGTTGGCGAGAGCCTATCGGCTCGCTCGGGCGATGCAAAGAATGGTTACGGAGCGTGATCGCGGCTTGGCGGCCAATCGCGCCTTGATCCGGAAGCCCTGACGGCCGATCTAGGGACCATGGCCGTGGTCATCGACAATCTCGGCGGGACGATCCGTCCTCGCCATCCGGAGAAACAGGCGAATCCGGAGACGCCGTTGCTGCGCAAGCCGGACTGGCTGCGGGTGCGAGCTCCGGGATCGGCGGGCTACAACGCCACCCGCGACATCGTCAAAGCCCACGGCCTGGTCACGGTATGCGAAGAGGCGGCGTGCCCCAACATCGGCGAATGCTGGTCGAAGAGCCACGCCACCATGATGATCATGGGCGAGGTCTGCACGCGGGCCTGCGCCTTCTGCAACGTCGCCACCGGCAAACCGCAGCCGCTCGACCCCACCGAACCGGCCCGCGTCGGCGACGCCGTGGCCAAGATGGGCCTGAAGCATGTGGTGATCACCTCGGTGGACCGCGACGACCTGGCCGACGGTGGGGCAGGGCACTTCGCCGCTGTCGTCCGCGCCATCCGCGCCGCCGCGCCCGGCACGACCATCGAGATCCTCACGCCGGATTTCCTGCGTAAGCCGGTGGAGGCCGCCTTTTCGGTGATCGACGCCAAGCCCGACGTGTTCAATCACAATCTGGAGACCGTGCCCCGGCTCTATCTCTCGATCCGCCCGGGCGCGCGCTACTACCATTCGCTACGCCTGCTGGAGCGCGTGAAGGAGCGCGATCCGACCCAGTTCACCAAATCCGGCGTGATGGTCGGTCTGGGCGAGACCAAGGAAGAGGTCATGCAGGTGATGGACGACATGCGTTCGGCCGGCGTCGACTTCATCACCATCGGCCAGTACCTGCAGCCGACCCGCAAGCACGCGCCCATCGACCGCTTCGTCCACCCCGATGAGTTCGCGGCCTATGAGGAGATCGCGCGCGCCAAGGGCTTCCTGATGGTGGCGTCGAGTCCGCTGACCCGCTCGTCGCATCACGCGGGCGAGGATTTCGCGCGGCTCCAGGCGGCCAGGCTCGCCAAGGATCTGGCCGGGCGCGGCGCCTCGGCCGCTTGAAGCACCACGTCACCAAGCCGCTGCCCTACACCCCGGCGCAGCTTTTCGCCCTGGTCGGCGACGTGATGGCCTACCCCGACTTCGTGCCGTGGATCACCACGATGCGGATCTGGAACGCCCGCGACCTGGGCGAGGGCGTCGAGACCGTCGATGCCGAGGCCGGCGTCGGCTTTTCCTTCCTGAAAGAGCGGTTCTCGACCCGGGTACGGCGCGATGCGCCGGCCCGCCAGATCGACGTCAGCCTGCTCTCCGGACCCTTCCGGCGGCTGGACAACCGCTGGCGGTTCCACGACGACGGCCAGGGCGGAACCCGGGTGGAGTTCGACATCGACTTCCAGTTCAAGTCTCGCCTGCTGGAAACCTTGCTGAGCGCCAATTTCGCCCACGCCGTGGACCGGCTGATGGCCTGTTTCGAGGCCCGCGCCCAGGCGCTCTATGGCGGCAAACCAACGGCCTGAATGGCGAACGGCGACGGCGTGGTGAACGCCGTGCTGACCACGCTTGTTAGGGGCTCTGCAACGCGCAAGCCCGATGCTCGACCCTGCGACCAGGCCCCCTGGGGCCATGGGAGAGGACGAGTTCTATGTTCTGGAAGGCTTACTTCGGGGTCTATTGCGCGCTTGGGGCTTTCAACCTCATGGGCGCGGGCCTGCGCCCCGCGACGCTGACGCCGGCCGACTGGTTCGATCTTGCGGTCTTCACGCCCGTGGCGCTGTGGGCGTTGTGCGCTCAGGCCTTCAACTGGTGGGTCCTGCCGACGCCGCTGTGGCGGGGCCTGTTGTTCGGCTCGGTGTTCTGGAAATCGATCGCGTTGGGCATCAGCATCCCCAAGGTCATCGCCCGCGGCGTCGATCTCAATGCGCACATGGGGCTGTTGACCGCCGAGATCGCCATCGCGCTCGGCGTCGTGACCTCGGTATTCCTGGCCGGGCCGCCGCTGGTGGCGCTCTACCTCCGGGCCTATCCGGACGGCGACCTCGCGCTGATGCGCCTGCCGGGCTCCAAACGCCGCAAACCGGCGCCCGCGAAAGCCTAGCTCATCGTATCGCGCAGCATCTGCAGGGCGGACTGCACAGCGGCCAGTTGAATGCCTTCGCGGTCCTCGAACTCGAAGAATTCCTGGCGGTGCATCAGGCCGTGGTTGGTTCTGGCCGTGGCGATGTGAACCGTGCCGACCGGCTTCATCGGCGTTCCGCCACCCGGTCCGGCCACGCCGGTGATCGCGACCGCGATATGGGCGTTGGAATTCTCCAGCGCCCCTTCGGCCATCATCCGCGCCACCGGCTCGGAGACCGCGCCCAGGTCGGCAATCAGGTCGCCGGGGATGCCGAGCAGTTCCTGCTTGGCGCGGTTGGAATAGGTGACGAAGCCGCGTTCGAACACGTCGGACGCGCCGGCCACCTGGCAGATCGCGCCGGCGACCAGGCCGCCCGTGCAGCTCTCCGCCGTCACGATCCGCAGCGACCGCTCGCGGGCCTCGTCGACGAGCAGGCGGGCCAGGGTCACGATCTCGAGGGAAAACATCGGCGGGCCCTTTGGCGGCTCAGAAGGTCGTCCGACCAGAGCATCGGACACCCTGTGCATTCAAGGCGATTCACGTCCATGGTTGCGGAGCCATGACGACGCTTGCGCCTTCGACGCCCGGCCCTTCCGCAGACGGCAGGGCGACGGCTCCAGCCGCGCTGTTCGCCGTAACGGTGTTCGCCAGCGCCGCCCTGGTGTTCCTGGTGGAGCCGATGGTGGCCAAGCTGGTGCTACCGCGGCTGGGCGGCAGTCCCTCGGTCTGGAATACCAGCCTGGCGTTTTTCCAGGTCGCGCTGCTGGCGGGCTACGCCTACGCTCATGGGCTGCAGCGGCTTCGCACGCTGCGCGCGCAAGCTCTGGCGCACGGCGGCGTCCTGCTGCTGGCCGCGCTCGCCCTGCCGCTGCGGATCAACGAACTGGTCGGGCCGCCGTCCTCGAACCATCCGACGCTCTGGCTGCTGGGTGTGCTGGCCGTCTCGATCGGCGCGCCGTTCGCGGCGCTGTCGGCGACCGCGCCCCTTGTCCAGGCGTGGCATGCGCGGGTGTTCGGGACCGGCGAGGGCCGGGAGCCCTATGTCCTCTATGCCGCGAGCAACCTCGGCAGCTTGCTGGCATTGCTCGCCTATCCGCTGATCGTCGAGCCAGGGCTGACGCTGCACGCCCAACGTTTCGGGTGGAGCGGCGGCTACGCGGCCTTCCTGCTGCTGATGGCCGGGCTGGCCATCGTCGTTGTCCGGGCCGGTGGAGCCGGAGGCGCCCGCGCCGTGACCGAGGCGTCGCATCTGCCGCCCATCGCCTGGCGTGAGCGCCTGACCTGGGTCGCCCTGGCGGCGATCCCCTCCAGCCTGATGCTCGGCGTGACCACCTACATCACCACGGATGTGGCCTCGGCGCCGTTCCTCTGGGTCCTGCCGCTCGCGCTCTACCTGCTCACCTTCATCATCGCCTTCCAGGCCCGGCCCGCGATTCCGCGCGACATCACTCTGTTGCTGCAGGCGGCCCTGGTTTCAGGGTGTGCGGCCCTGATCCCCTTCGCGGCCAGTCCCTTCGCCATCCTGCTGCCGGTCAATCTGGGGGCCTTCTTCTTCACGGCCCTGATGTGCCACCGGGCCCTGGTGGCGCGGCGGCCGGACCCGGCCCAGCTCACCGAGTTCTATTTCTGGATGTCGCTGGGCGGTGTGGTCGGCGGCTCGTTCAACGCCTTTCTGGCGCCCGTGATCTTCGACAATGTCTGGGAGTATCCGCTGGTCCTGGTCCTGGCCGGCCTGGTCCGACCCTGGGGGGACTGGAAGGTCGAGCGGACAACCTGGGCGATGGTGATCCTCGGCGTCGCGGCCGGCGTGGCCATGCCGGTGCTCAACACCTTCGTGGCCCCGCACCTCTACGCCAAACCGATTGTCGGCGGGTTCACCCAGGCCGACCTCTTCGACCTGGCGGTCAAGCTCTGCCTGGGGCTGGGCGTGATCGCGGCCTATCTGGTCAGGAGCCGCGCTCTGCTGTTCACCGCGGTGATTGTCGTGCTGTCCCTTGGGGCCAACGCTGCGGCCGACCGCACCGACACGACACACAGCTGGCGCAGCTTCTTCGGCGTGCTGCGCCAGTCTCACACCATGGTCCCGGCCTTGGGCGGGCCGGTGCGGATGCTGAGCCATGGGACCACGCTGCACGGCGCCCAGGCGGTCACGCCGACCTGGCGCTGCAACCCGCTGGTCTACTATGCCCAGACCAGTCCCATCGGGCAGGTGTTCCTGGCGCAGGAGCGTGAGAAGCCGGGCCTGCGGATCGGCGCCGTCGGCCTGGGCACGGGCTCGGTCGCGGCCTATGTGCGGAAATACGACAAGCTGACGTTCTTCGAGATCGACCCGCTGGTGATCCGTATCTCCAGCGATCCGGGCCATTTCAGCTACACCTCACTCTGCGCCAAGGGCGAGGTCGACTACGTGTTGGGAGACGCGCGGTTGACCGTGGCGAAGCAACCCCTCGGGGCCTTCGACATCCTGCTGATCGATGCTTTCTCGTCCGACGCGGTGCCGACGCACCTTTTGACCACCGAGGCGGTGCGGGGCTACCTGACCCACCTCAAGCCGGACGGGGTGCTGATCTTGCACCTGTCGAACCGCAACCTGGACCTCAATGGCCCGGCGCAGGCGGTGGCCAAGGCCGCCGGCGGCGTGGCGCTGATCCAGCACTATCGGCCGGACGTGGAGAAGGAGCGGGCCGGCTGGCCCTCGCCGGAGGACGCGGTGATCGTGGCGCGTTCGCCGGCGGGCCTCGCCCGGTTCGCCAACGACGCCCGCTGGCAGCCGACCGAGCCCGACAAGGTGCGCCCCTGGACGGACGACTACACCAACCTCTTCGGAGCCCTATGGCGACGACTGGTGACCAAGCTCGATCCGAAGAGCGAGGGTTAGGACGGCATCTCCACGCAGACGACGGCCTGGGCCATCAGGCCTTCCTCGCGCCCGGTGAAGCCCAGGCCCTCGGTGGTGGTCGCCTTGACGCTGACCCGGTCGATGGCCAGGCCCAGCAGGGCCGCGATGCGGGCGCGCATGGCGTCGCGGTGCGGACCGATCTTCGGGCGCTCGCAGATCAGCGTCAGGTCGGCGCTTAGAACGACACCACCCTTGGCCTGGGTCAGTTTTACGGCGTGCAGCAGGAACTGGTCCGAGGCGGCGCCACGCCACCGTGGATCCGACGGCGGGAAGTGCTCGCCGATGTCGCCCTCGGCGATGGCGCCCAGCAGGGCGTCGGTCAGCGCGTGCAGGCCGGCGTCGGCGTCGGAGTGACCGACCAGCCCCTGCTCATGCGGAATGCTGATCCCGCCCAGCATCACGGCGTCCCCAGGTCCGAATCGGTGAGCATCGACGCCGAAGCCGGTCCGCGTGATGCGCCGGGCGCCGGCAAGCTGTTCGGCTATGGCGAAGTCCTCCGGCCAGGTGAGTTTCATCAGCATCGGATCGCCGGCCACCAGGGCGACGCGGCCGCCGGCGCGCTCGACGACCGAGGCGTCATCCGTCGGCTCCTCGCCCACCGGCCAGTCGCGATAGGCGGCAAGCAGACGACCGAGGTGGAACGCCTGCGGCGTTTGCGCGCGAGACAGGCCAGCCCGGCTTACCGTCTCGGTCACGACGCCGTCGCCCCGCTTCAGGGTGTCGGGCACTGGCAGGGCCGGGACAGCGCCGTCCGCGCCGTTCAAGCCGGCCAGCAGGCGCTCGACATGTATCCGGGTCACGAAGGGCCGGGCGGCGTCGTGGATCAGCACCGGCTGGTCGCCATCGCGGGTCAGGGCGATGAGCCCCGCTTGCACCGACGCGGCTCGGGTCGCGCCGCCCGCGACGCCGCGCCAGCCGCGCAGACCGGACAGCGCCTCATCGAGGGCGTCGACGCGGTCGGACGCCACCACGACCACGACCTCATCGGCCGCCGCCTGGAGCAGGGCTTCCACCGACCAGCGGACCAGCGCGCGGCCGCCCAACAGCCGCCACGCCTTCGGCTCACCCGGACCGGCGCGCAGGCCTTGGCCCGCCGCCACGACGATGGCTGAAAATGTCACGGTCCCTGCTTTAGGGGGCCGGCGGCGCTTGTCCAGTTCACGTGGGCTTTACCGCATCGCACAAATTGCCTAAATAGAAGGCTGTGGGGATGATTATAAAATGAGCAATGGGCTCAAACTAGACGACGTAGAGGTCGGCGGTAGCGTTTGGATCGCGCCCATGACGGGGGTGTCGGACCTGCCTTTCCGGCGGGCCGCCAGCCGGCTGGGCGCCGCCTACGTCGCGACCGAAATGGTCGCCTGCGCCGAGTTCTCCAAGGGCCGCCCCGATGTCGTGCGCCGCGCGGCGGTGGGCGAGGGCCTACCCTTAATGGTGGTTCAACTTGTCGGCCGCGATCCGGGCCATATCGCAGAGGGTGCAAGGCTGGCCGTCGCCGCCGGCGCCCAGATCATCGACCTCAACTTCGGCTGCCCTGCGCGCGAGGTGACCGGCGCCCAGTGCGGCTCAGCCCTGATGCGCGAGCCGCAGCTGGCCGAGCGCCTGATCGCCTCGGCCATCTCGGCGGTCGATGTACCGGTGACCGTGAAGATGCGCCTGGGCTGGGACGACGTCTCAAGGAACGCGCCGCAGATTGCCGCGGCGGCCGAATCGCTGGGCGTCGCGGCCATCACCGTCCACGGCCGCACCCGTTGCCAGTTCTATAAGGGCGCCGCCGACTGGGCCGCCGTCCGCACCGTGAAGGACGCGGTCTCGATCCCGGTGATCGTCAACGGCGACATTGTCGATGGCCAGACGGCGCGCGCCGCGCTGGACGCCTCCGGCGCCGACGGCGTGATGGTCGGCCGCGGCGTCTACGGCCGGCCCTGGATCGCGGCGCAACTCGAGGCCGAGCTCGCCGGCATAGCCTTTGCCGAACCCGACGCCGCGGCGCGCCTGGCGATCGCCCTCGACCACTTCCACGACGCCCTGCGCTTCTATGGCGACCGCCTGGGCCTGCGGATCTTCCGCAAGCATCTGGCGTCCTATGTCGAACAGGCGCCGTGGCCCGCTAGCGCCGAGCATCGCCGCGAAGCTCGCCGCGCGCTTTGCCGCCTGGAGGATCCCGCCGGCGTCGAAGCTGGTCTGACAGCGCTCTGGACAGGGTCCGAACACAGGCTGGCCGCATGAGCTGGCGCACGCTTCCTCAATCGCTGGGCGTCGATGTGCTGGCGCTGAAGGCTGCCGCCTTCGAGCTCAGCCCCGATCCGGCCATGGTGGTCGACGAGACAGGCGCCCTGGTGGCGGTCAACGAGGCGGCCGAGGCGCTGTTCGGGCAGGGCCTGGGTCTGCTGGCGCGTGGCCGGTTCAGCGCTGCCCTGCCGCCGGGCTCGGCCCTGGTCTCGCTGTTGAACCGCGCCCTTCAGGAACAGGCCAAGGTCCGCGAGCGTGGCGTCCAGATCACGCTTTTCGGCCTGCCGCCCTTCGAAGCCGACGGCGCCGCAGCCCCCTTGGGCGACGGCTCGGTGCTGCTGACCCTGACGGTGAAGGCCGGCCTCGGCGTCGAGCGCGGTGGCGCGGAGGCCGCGGGCGGGCTCCGCTCCATCGTGGGCCTGGGCCGCATGCTGGCGCACGAGATCAAGAACCCGCTGGCCGGCATCCGGGGCGCGGCTCAGCTGTTGAAGTCCGGAGCCAAGGCCGAAGACGCGCCGCTGGCGCAGCTGATCGTCGATGAAACCGACCGTGTCCGCCGCCTGGTCGACCGTATGGAGGCCTTCTCCGACGACGCCCTGCCGCAGCTCACGCCGCTCAACATCCACCAGGTGCTGGACCGGGTGCGCGCCCTGGCCGCGAACGGTGTCGCCGACGGTCTGGCGCTGCGTGAACAGTACGACCCCTCGCTGCCAGCCGTGCTGGGCGACGAGGATCAGCTCATCCAGATATTCCTGAACCTGGTGAAAAACGCTGCCGAGGCGGCCCATTCGCGCGGCGACGGGCGCGGGGCTATCGGCATCTTCACGGCCTACCGCCACGGCGTCCGCGTCCGCGCCGCTCAGGGCCAGACCCTGCGCGGCGCGCCGCTGGAGGTCCGCATCCTCGACAATGGCCCCGGCGTGCCCGCCCACCTGCGCGAGCACCTGTTCCAGCCCTTCGTCACCACCAAGGCCAACGGCGCGGGCCTGGGTCTCGCTCTGGTCTCCAAGCTGGTCGCCGCCCACGGCGGCCTGCTGGATTTCGAATCCGAGCCCGGACGGACGGTTTTCCGCGTCCTGCTTCCCATTGCTCCCGAAGAGGACCTCCCGGCATGAACGCCGCCAGTAAGAAGATTCTGATCGCCGACGACGACGCGTCGATCCGGCTGGTGCTCAGCCAGGCCTTCACCCGGCTTGGCTATCAGGTCCGCGCCACCGGTAACGCCGCCACCTTGCTGAAGTGGGTGACCGACGGTGAGGGGGATCTGGTGATCACCGACGTGGTCATGCCGGACGAGAACGTCTTCGACGTCCTGCCGCGCATCCGCAAGGAACGGCCCAAGCTACCGATCATCGTGATGAGCGCGCAGAACAACCTGATCACCGCGGTGAACGCCGCGGAACTCGGGGCCTTCGACTATATCCCCAAACCCTTCGATCTGGACGACATGACCGGCTGTGCGCGCCGCGCGCTCTCGCGGCCCGCCGACCCGGAGGCCGCCCGCGCCCAGGCCCGCGCGGTACGCGACGACCGCCTGCCGCTGATCGGCCGTTCCGGGCCGATGCAGGAGGTCTATCGGACCATCGCGCGCCTCGTGGGCGCCGACCTGACGGTGCTGGTCACCGGTGAGTCCGGCTCCGGCAAGGAGCTGGTCGCGCGCGCGCTGCACGATATGGGGCGCCGCCGCGACGGCAAGTTTGTGACCATCAACCTGGCCGCCGTGCCGCGCGAACGGGTCGAAACCGAACTGTTCGGCAAGGAAGACGGCGACTGCGGCAAGCTGATCGATGCCGACGGCGGCACGTTGTTCCTCGACGAGATCGGCGACATGCCGCTGGACGCCCAGACCCGGCTGCTGCGGGTCATCGACGGCTCCGAGCCGGCGCTCAATCCCAAGACCAATCGGCGGCCGAACGTCCGGATTATCGCGGCCACCAACCGCGACCTGCGCGGCCTGATCCGCGAAGGCCTGTTCCGCGAGGACCTGTTCTTCCGCCTGAACGTGGCCCCGCTGCGTCTGCCGCCGCTCCGCGACCGGTCGGACGACATTCCAGACCTGGCGCGGGCCTTCCTGCTGCGCGCCAACCGCGAGGGCCTGCCGTCCAAGACCATAGACGCCGGCGCCCTCGATCGACTGAAGCAGCACCCGTGGCCGGGCAATGTCCGCGAGCTGGAAAACCTCATCCGCCGCATCTGCGCCCTCTATGGCGAGGACTTGATCACCGCCCGCATCGTCGAGCGCGAACTGGCCGATCAGCAGCCGGTCACGCAGGGTGAGGAAGGCCCGGCGACGCTGGCTCAGCTCGTCGAGCGCAAGCTTTCCAGCTACTTCGCCGACCAGCCGGATGGCCTGCCGCCGGCGGGCCTCTACGACCGGGTGCTGGAGGAGGTGGAACGGCCGCTGATCCAGCTCACGCTCTCGGCCACCCGTGGCAACCAGGTTCGCGCCGCCGAGATTCTGGGCCTCAATCGCAACACCCTGCGCAAGAAGATCTCCGACCTCGGCGTCGAGATGCAGCGCGGGCGGCGCTAGACCGTCTGTTGCGCCTGCTGCGCCGGCTGATTCTGCCCGAGTCGGGCAGGGGTGCGCCACGCTGACGCTTCCATGCCACAAGGCTGTTGCGTTTAGGGCACGCTCCCTTAGGCTCGGCGGCGATGGCTTCGGATATTCGACAGTGGTTCGCCGGCGCGGAGACCGGGCGGCTCTGGCAGGCGATGCAGTCCCGCGCGGTGCTAGGCGTGGGCTATGGCCTGGCGTCGCTGCTCACGGCGCTGGCCATTCTGCTGGCCGCCTCGCCGCCGTCCACCGGGCCGCTGGGACCGGCCAGCCAGCTGATCCTGACCGTCCTCGGCTTCAACCTCATCCTGATCCTGGCGCTGACCCTGGTGGTCATTCGCCGATTCTGGGCCCTGCTGGACGCCCGCGACGTCGATGCGGGCGCGCGCCTACAGTTGCGCTTCGTCACCATGTTCGCGCTGGCCGCGATGGCGCCCGCCGTGGTCGTGGCGCTGTTTTATGGCGTGCTGGTTACCCGTGGCGTGGAGAACTGGTTCAGCCAGCGCGTCCAGACCGTGGTGGAGAACTCCGCCGCCGTGGCCCGCTCCTACGTGGAAGAGCAGAAGAGCTACATCCACGACCACGTCATCCCGATGGGCGACGATCTCAACCGCAGCGCCGCCGGGCTCGAGGCGAGCCCGATCACCTTCAACCATTTTCTGGCCAGCCTGGTGAATTTCCATGGCTTCACCGCGGGCTATCTGGTCGATCGCGACGGTCGGGTCCTGGCCCGCGCCGAGGCGGCCGATGCACCGGCCCTGGTCATGCCGCCGGCCTCGAGCTTCAAGGCGGCCGATCAGGGCGACATCTGGGTCTGCAACGCCAACTGCGGCGATGTCATGCGCTCGGTCTTCAAGCTGCGCGGCTACACCGACACCTACCTCTATGTCGTCCGCCCGGTCGAGAAGGGGATCGTCAGTCACCTGATCGAGGCTGAGGCCAGTCTGGTGGCCTATCGCGACGCCGCTCAGAACCGCCAGAAGATCCAGACGATCTTCGCGCTCAGCTATTTCGAGACCGCGCTGCTGGTGCTGGTCGGCGCTGTCTGGCTCGGCCTCGGCGCCGCGAACGCCATCTCCGGCCCGGTGGCGCGTCTAGTGGTTGCGGCGGGCAAGGTGGCTGGCGGTGACCTGAGCGCCCGGGTCGATGCCGCCAACGATCCGGAAGAAATCGCCGTCTTGTCGCGGGCTTTCAACAGCATGACCCATGATCTTCAGGCGCAGCAGGAAGCCATTCGTGTCGCTCATGAAGAGGCCGAGCGCCGCCGCGAGTTCATCGAGACCGTGCTGGCCGAGGTGAGCGCCGGGGTCATCGGCCTCGACGCCAAGGGTCGGATATCCGCCGCCAACCGCCAGGCCGAACTGCTACTCGGCCTGCCGGCCAACCAGGGCAGGGGCCGCAAGCTCGCCGACGTGGCCCCCGAGGTCGCCGCCGTCGCCGCCCAGGCCGGCCGCTCCGAAGCCGAGGAGGAGGTCGATGTGGTGCGCGGCCGCGAGACTCTGCGCCTGCGGGTCCGCGCGAGCCGGATCGAGGACGGCCAGGTCCTGACTTTCGACGACATCACCCGCCTGGTGACCGCTCAACGCAACGCCGCCTGGCGCGACGTCGCCCGCCGCATCGCCCACGAGATCAAGAACCCGCTGACGCCCATCCAGCTGTCCGCCGACCGCCTGCGGAAAAAGTACCGCAAGGACATCCCGGTCGCCGAACTCGAGACCTTCGACCGCTGCACCGACACCATCGTGCGTCAGGTGGGTGACATCACCCGCCTGATCGACGAATTCTCCGCCTTTGCCCGCATGCCAGCGCCCAAGTTCAGCGAGCAGGATGCGACGGAGCTGATCCGGGCGGCGGTCTTCGCCCAGCAGGTGGCCAGTCCCGACCTGGATGTCGTGCTGGAAGAGCCGGCCCCCGACGTGCGCCTCGTCGCTGACGAACGCATGATCGCCCAGGCGCTGACCAACATCCTGAAGAACGCCGCCGAAGCGGTGGGCGCGCGGCGTACCGCGAAGTCTCCCAACAGAATGGTCGCCGGCAGGATTACCGCGCGCCTGATCTCCGACGAGACAGGCGTCGCCTTTGAAGTCGAGGACAACGGCATCGGCCTGCCCGACAAAGACCGCGACCGCCTGACCGAGCCCTATATGACGACCCGCGAGAAGGGCACTGGCCTCGGCCTCGCCATCGTCAAACGCATCCTGGAAGACCACGGCGGCGAGCTGGAGCTGACCGATGCCCGCGACGGGCCCGGCGCGCTGGTGACCCTGCGTCTTCCTCCGTCGGCGCGGGTCGTCCCTGCGCCGAAATCCGCAACCGTGACGGCGTGAAGGACTTAGCGAATGGCGTCTGACGTTCTGGTGGTCGACGACGAGGCCGACATCCGCGAACTGGTCGCGGGCATCCTCTCCGACGAGGGCTATGCGGTCCGCACGGCCAACGATTCGGAGTCCGCCCTGGCGGCGATCCGGGCGCGCAAACCCGCGCTGCTGGTGCTCGATATCTGGATGTCTGGCGGCGGCATGGACGGGCTGGAGCTGCTGGACCTGGTCAAGGGCCTGGACGCCGACCTGCCGGTGATCATGATCTCGGGCCATGGCAACATCGAGACCGCCGTCAGCGCGATCAAGCGCGGCGCCTACGAATTTCTCGAAAAGCCATTCAAGTCCGACCGCCTGCTGCTGCTGGTCGAGCGTGCGCTCGAGGCCGCCAACCTGAAGCGCGAGAACCGGCGGCTGCGCACCCAGGCGATCACGCCGGAGGGCATGACCGGCAAGTCGATGGCCGCCCAGCAGCTGCGCCAGATGATCGTCAAGCTGGCCGGCGCCAATAGCCGGGTGCTGATCTCCGGCCCGCCTGGATCCGGCAAGGAGACGGTGGCCCGACTGATCCACGGCGCATCGGCGCGCGCCCGCAACGAGTTCGTGCCGATTAGCGCCGCCGGCATGACGCCGGAACGCATGGACGTCGAGCTGTTCGGCCAGGAGGGCGACGACGGCCGCACCGCCAAGGTCGGCGTCTTCGAGCGCGCCCATTCCGGCACCCTCTATCTTGACGAAGTGGCCGACATGCCACGCGAGACCCAGGGCCGCATCCTCCGGGTGTTGGTCGATCAGAGTTTCCGGAGGGTCGGCGGCGACTCCGACGTCCACGTCGATGTCCGCGTGGTGTCCTCGACCTCCCGCGATCTGCGCGAGGAGATCGCCGCGGGGCGGTTCCGCGAGGACCTGTTCCACCGCCTGAACGTCGTGCCGGTCAATGTGCCCGGGCTGGCGGAGCGGCGCGAGGACATCCCCGAACTGGTGGAATATTTCATTGAGCGGATCGGGGAGGCGACGGGCATGCCGCGTCGGCGGCTGGCCGACGATGCGCTGGCCACCCTGCAGGTGCGTCAGTGGCCCGGAAACCTGCGCCAGCTGCGCAACAACGTGGAGCGGATGCTGATCCTGGCCTCGGGCGCGCCGTCCGACCCGATCACCGCCAACATGCTGCCCGCCGAGGCCATGGTCACCGACCAGGCCATCAGCCTGGGCGCTGAGCGGATGATCGCGCTGCCGCTGCGCGAGGCCCGCGAGGTGTTCGAGCGCGAGTATTTGAACGCCCAGATGCTGCGCTTCTCCGGCAATATCTCGCGCACCGCGGCCTTCATCGGCATGGAGCGCTCGGCCCTGCACCGGAAGCTGAAGTCGCTGGGCCTATCCGGGGCGCGGGCCCTGGAGGAAGAGGTCAGCTGATGGGCCTGCTTCAACAAGGGTTCGCAGGCCGCATCCCCAGCCCTTCGAAACTCACAGCGGGCGCGAAGTAGGATGGGCCGCATCGCCTACGTCAACGGCCGGTTCGTCCCACACGGCGAGGCCGTCGTGCACATCGAGGACCGTGGCTATCAGCTGGCCGACGCGGTCTATGAGGTCTGGGCGCTGTTCGAGGGCAGGCTCGCCGACCCCGAGGGTCATTTCGCCCGCCTGGAGCGCAGTCTTGGCGAACTCTCCATCGACAGGCCCATGAGCCGTGCGGCCCTGACCCTGGTGCTGCGGGAAGCTGTGCGCCGCAACCGGGTCCGCGAGGGCCTGGTCTACCTGCAGGTCAGTCGTGGCGTCGCCAGGCGCGACCATGCTTTCCCGAACCCGCCGGTCCGGCCCGCCGTGGTGATCACGGTCAGCGCCGTAGACCGCGTCGCCTCGGAGGCCCGCGCCGCCCAGGGCGTCTCGGTCGTCACCACGCCGGAAAGCCGCTGGGGCCGTTGCGATATCAAGACTGTGGGCCTGCTGCCCAATGCGCTCGCCAAGCAGAAGGCCCGCGCCGCGGGGGCCGCGGAGGCCTGGTTCGTCGACGACCTGGGCTTCGTCACCGAAGGCGCCTCATCCAATGCCTGGATCGTCGATGGCGAGGGGCGCCTGCGCACCCGCGACACCAACGCCAACATCCTGCGCGGCGTCACGCGAAACTCGCTTCTGGAGGTCATCCGCCGCGAGGGCCTGGAGGTCGATGAACGGCCCTTCACCCCCGCCGAAGCGGTCGCGGCCAGGGAGGCCTTCATTACCGGCGCCGGGACGCTGGTGCTCCCGGTGATCGCGGTGGACGGCAAGCCGGTGGGGACAGGCAAGGCCGGGCCGGTGGCGGCGAGGCTCCGGCGTCTCTATATCGAGCAGGCGAAGGCAACTGCCATCTAAGGCCGTGCCCGCGGTTGCGCCTGTCGCAATTCCGCGTCTAGCTAACTCTCGTGTGTGGGCCGCGCTTTGGCGGCCCGACCAAAAAGAAAAGGGCGAAAAGCCGTGAGTGAAAAGAAGCAGAACCTGCAGGACACGTTCCTGAACAGCGTGCGCAAGTCGAAGACGCCGCTCACCATCTTCCTGGTCAACGGCGTGAAGCTGCAGGGCGTTGTCAGCTGGTTCGATAATTTCTGCGTGCTGCTTCGCCGCGACGGCCAGTCCCAGCTGGTCTACAAACACGCCATCTCCACAATCATGCCGGCGCAACCTGTGCAGCTCTATGAGCCCGGCGAGGACGAGACCGATTGAGTTCTTCAAAACCCATAGATCGTGATGCGCCTGTCCAAGGCGCCATCGTCATCCACCCCGATCGAGATGGGCGCATCTCGTCCCGACCTGCGGACGCGCGCCTGGAAGAGGCCGTGGGCCTGGCGCTAGCGCTCGACCTGGATGTCCGCGAAACCCTCATCGCGGGCCTGCACCGACTGACGCCCGCCACCCTGTTCGGCAAGGGCAAGGTCGAGGAAATCGGTCAGACGATTGAGCTGGCGGAGATCGACGTCGCGGTCATCGACGACGCGCTGACGCCGGTTCAGCAGCGCAACCTTGAAAAGGCTTGGAACTGCAAGGTCATCGACCGCACCGGCCTGATCCTCGAGATTTTCGCCCGCCGGGCTCGGACGCGAGAAGGGCGGCTGCAGGTCGAACTGGCGAGGCTCTCGTACGAGAAGTCCCGGCTGGTCCGCACCTGGACCCACCTGGAACGCCAACGCGGCGGCTTCGGCGTCATGGGCGGCCCGGGTGAAACCCAGATTGAGACCGACCGCCGGCTGATCGCCGATAAGATCCGCAAACTGAAGCTGGAGCTGGAGGAGGTGCGCCGCACCCGCACGCTGCAGCGCTCGGCCCGCAAGCGCCACCCGTACCCGACCGTGGCGCTGGTCGGCTACACCAACGCCGGCAAGTCCACCCTGTTCAATCGGCTCACCAACGCCGAG
>JANYET010000018.1 GCA_025359785.1 Alphaproteobacteria bacterium
CCGGATCACCAGCATCACCATCAGCAATAACGGCAGGAACAGCAGCAGCGCAAAACCCGCCACCGAAACGTCCAGCAGCCGCTTGAACGGGTGCGTCGCCACAACCGTCGGCAAACCAGGCGAAGGCAGGCGCAAGGCCGCGATCACGCGACCACGCTCAACGTCGCCCCTGTTCGCCAAGCCGCTCAAGTCGTCACATCTCCGATCGCTGATCCATCTACGGCCACGTTCGACCGAAAGACGCTTAACCGGCTGTTGTCCATCTCTCGCCACGATCTCTTAAACGCGACCGTTGTTTATGGGACAGCCGCCCAGAACGGTCGGTTCGGAGCAAAAGCAATGCCAGCAGACGTGTCGTTCCATGACGTCGGCGTGCGCAGCGTCGCGATCGAGACCCGGTCTTCACCGCGTTTGCCGCTCGGCATCGGCCTGCTGGTCGCGGCGAGCGCCTCTGTCGGCCTGTGGTTCGCCATCGCGGCCGGCTTCAAGGCGCTGTTCCTCTAAGGGCCTACAGCGCCTGATAGGAGTGCCGGGTTCCCGGCCGCCACACATTCCCAGTCTTAGCGGCCCCTTCTGAGAGGCCCCTTCTAACAGGGTCCCGGCTAAGCGGCGCTATTCGTCCGCGCCGCGCGGCCGATCGGCCAGCTGGCGCAGGTACTGCCCATACTCGCTCTTGGCCAAGGCCTCGCCGAGCTTGCGCAACTCCTGGGCGTCGATCCAGCCGTTGCGGTAGGCGATCTCTTCCAGGCAGCCGATCCGCAGGCCCTGGCGTTGCTCCACCGCGCGGATGAACTCCCCGGCCTGGATCAGACTGTCGTGGGTGCCGGTGTCCAGCCAGGCGAAGCCGCGGCCCAGCAGTTCCACATTGAGTTCCCCGGCCTCCAGATAGACCTGGTTCAGCGCGGTGATCTCCAGTTCGCCGCGATCCGAGGGCTTCAGGGTCTTGGCGAATTCGCTGGCGCGGCCGTCGTAGAAGTAGAGCCCGGTCACCGCATAGTTCGATTTCGGGACCGCCGGCTTCTCCTCGATACCCAGCGCGCGGCCGTCGGGTCCGAAGTTCACGACGCCATAGCGTTCCGGGTCCTGCACCAGGTAGCCGAACACCGTGGCGCCCGTGTCCCGGGCGTCGGCGGCCTGCAGCGAGCGCGTGAAATTCTGGCCGAAGAAGATGTTGTCGCCCAGCACCATGACGCTGGGCCCGCCGGCGATGAATTCCTCGCCGAGGATATAGGCCTGGGCCAAGCCATCAGGGCTCGGCTGGACGACATATTCGAACCTGACGCCATAGCGCGAGCCGTCGCCCAACAGGCGCTTGAAGGCGGCCTGGTCCTCGGGGGTGGTGATGATCAGAATCTCGCGCACGCCGGCCAACAGAAGCACCGACAGCGGATAATAGATCATCGGCTTGTCGTAGACCGGCAGCAGCTGCTTGGAGACCGCCAGGGTCAAGGGATGCAGCCGCGAGCCGGAGCCGCCGGCCAGGATTACGCCGCGTCTCATGCCGCAGACCTCTCGGATTGAAGTTCGGCCACGATCTCGGCCAGGGGTTCGCGCCAGGGACGCAGGGTGACCCCGAAGGTCTGTTCAAGCTTGCTGGTGTCGAGCGTGCCGCGCGCGGGCCGCCTGGCCGGCGACGGCCAGTCCGCTGCTGAGCCGGCCGCGACAACCGGAGCCGCGCCGCCCAGCGCGATGTCGAAGATGCCGTCGGCAAAGCCCTTCCACGTCACCTCGCCGACGTTGGCGAAGTGGTGCAGGCCGAACGCCGGGTCACCAGCCGGCGCCGCGGCCAGCCGAGCCGCCTGCCCGAGGATGAAGCGAGCCAGATCCCGCGCGGCGGTTGGCCGTCCGAACTGGTCGTCGACGACCTTCAGCGCCCTGCCCTCGCCCGCGGCGCGCAGCATGGTCTTGACGAAATTCTTGCCGTGGCTGGAGACCACCCAGGAGGTGCGCAGGATCAGGGCCCGCGGGCAGGCCGCCAGGATCGCCTGCTCGCCCGCCAGTTTCGAGGCTCCGTAGACGTTCAACGGCGCGGTCGGGTCGCTCTCCACATAGAGCGCGCCCTTGTCGCCGGCGAACACGAAGTCGGTGGAAATCTGCACCAAGGCGGGCCCGTCGGGCCCCAGTGCCCGGGCGATCGCCCCCGGCGTCTCGGCGTTGACCTTGAACGCCAGGTCCCGTTCGCTCTCCGCCAGATCCACCGCCGTATAGGCCGCCGCCAGCACCACGAGGTCGGCCTTCACATCGTCGAGGCGACGCACCACGGCGTGCGGGTCGGCGAAATCGGCCTCGGCCCGCGACAACGCCGTGATCTCCACGTCGAAGTCCTTGGCCTGGCCCAGCAGTTCGCGGGCCAGTTGCCCGGTCACGCCGAACTGCAGGATGCGGGTGGTCATGCCTTGACGAGACCCAGCCGTTCCGACTGGAAACCGCGCTGGCGGATGCCGTCGACCCAGCCGGGGTTGTCGACATACCAGCGCACGGTGTCCTCCAGGCCCGCCAGCAGCGGCATGCGCGGCGTCCAGCCCAGCTCGGTCTGCAGCTTCGAGGCGTCGATGGCGTAGCGGAAGTCGTGGCCCGGCCGGTCGGTGACGAAGGCGATCTTGTCGGCGTGCGGCGTGTTAGCCGGCGCCATGCGGTCCAGGTGTTCGCACAGCATGCGGATCACCTCGATGTTGCGCTTGGTGGCGTCGCCGCCGATGCAATAGGTCTCGCCCAGCCGGCCCTTCTGCAGCACCAGCAGCAGCGCCTCGGCGTGGTCGTCCACGTGCAGCCAGTCGCGCACCTGGCGGCCGTCGCCATAGACCGGGATCGACTTGCCCTCCAGCGCCCGCGTGATCACCGTCGGGATCAGCTTCTCGGGGAATTGGAAGGGGCCATAGTTGTTGGAACAGTTGGTCAGCACCACCGGCAGGCCATAGGTCCGCGCCCAGGCCCGCGCCAGATGGTCGGCGCCGGCCTTGCTCGACGAATAGGGCGAGTTGGGATCGTAGGGCGTTTCCTCGGTGAACTCCCCGTCCTCGCCCAGCGCCCCGAACACCTCGTCGGTCGAGACATGGTGGAAGCGGAACGCGGCCTTCCGGTCCGCCGGCAGCCCGTTCCAGTGCGCGCGCGCGGCCTCCAACAGGACCGCGGTGCCGATGACGTTGGTGCGCACGAAGTCCAACGGGCCCTCGATGGCCCGGTCGTTATGGCTCTCGGCGGCCAGGTGCATCACCGCGTCGGGCCGGTGCCGGGCAAAGATCGCCGCGACCGCGGCCTCGTCGCAGACGTCGGCCTGTTCGAAAGCGTAGGCCGGGCTCGACGCCACGCTGGCCACGTTCTCGAGGTTGGCCGAATAGGTCAGCTTGTCCAGGTTCACCACCTGATGGCCGTCCGCCACGGCGCGCCGCACCACCGCCGACCCAATGAATCCGGCCCCGCCGGTGATCAAGATCTTCATACGGTCTTTCTTAGCTCAACTGGCCGCGAAGGCATGAGTGCGCCTAGGTACACCCGAAATATGAGTGCCCTCTTACAGCGATGCCGCGCCGGCTCAACCCCGCGCCGGACGGTGAACGCGCGCGGGGCCTCGGCTCAGAGCGTTGCGGCGAGGCGTTTGTCGCGCGCGATCGAGTTGGCCGTGACCAGGTGGGCGATGATCGCGACGACGATGGCCGGTCCGAGGGCGGCGTAGCCCACCAGCAGGGAGTGGTCGCCGTACTGCGCCTTGGCCATGTCGCTGACGCGGCCCAGGAAGATCGGGCCGCCGCCCAGGCCGATGAGGTTCAGGACGAACAGCAGGATAGCCCCGGCCATCGTCCGCTGGCCGGGCGGCACGGCGTTCTGGACCACCGCGAGGGCCGGTGCGAGGTACATGTTGTTGAGCAGCGCCGGGACCGCCATAAACATCAGCGCGATCTGCCACGTGGGCGCCCAGATCAGGCCGGCCAGAGCGGGGATCGACAGGGTGAAGGCGATGGCCGGGATCCAGGAATACCAGCGCCGATCGCGCGTGCTCAGCTTGTCGGCGAGCCAACCGGATGCGAACGTGCCGATCACCCCGGTCACGCCGGCGACCAGGCTGTAGTAGGCGGCGGCCTGCTTCAGGCTCATCCCCTTCACCCGCATCAGCAGCGGCTGGTTCCAGCTCAGCATGGCGTAGCCGACGAACGCCGACAGGCCGCAGGCGATGGCCGTGCACAACAGGGTGCGGTTGCGCACGAAAGACGCGATGGCCTCAAAGGCTGGCGGCGCGGGGGCGTGGGCCTCGGCGCCCAGCGTCATCTCGTCAAGCCCGCCGCGCTTCGGCTCGCGAATGATCAGTAGCATCAGCAGCGCCAGGGCGACGCCCGGCAACCCCACAGCGAAGAACGCCATCCGCCAACCATAGGCCGCCGCGACGCCGCCGCCGAACGCCACACCCATCATCGTGCCGAGCGGCACCCCCAGCGAATAGATCGCCAGGCCGACGCCGCGCTCCTTGGCCGGGAAATAGTCGGACACCAACGAATAGGAGGGCGGCGAGCCCCCGGCCTCACCCGCCCCCACCATGATCCGGGCAAGCGCCAGCTGAGCGAAATTGGTGGCCAGGCCGCAACTGGCGGTGAACAGGCTCCAGATGGTGCAGGCCGCGGCCATGATCCACACACGCTTGAAGCGGTCGGAGAGCCAGGCCACCGGAATGCCGCAGGTCGTGTAGAAGACTGCGAAGGTCAGGCCCGACAGCGCCCCCAGCGCCGTATCGCTGAAGTGAAGCTCTTTGCGGATCGACTCCGCCAGCGTCGGCATGATCTGCCGATCCATGAAATTGAAGGTATAGACCACGGCCAGCAGGCCCACGACCAGATAGCGATAGCCCTTGGCCGCCGTCGGCGCGGCGGTGGTCGCGGTGGTCATGTGGTCCCCCAGATCCGGCGGTCCAGCCCGTGTTCTGACTCCAACATCCGGTACGCTTCCCTTTGCGTCATGTTGCATGAGGCGCACACCTCGCCAAGCGCGGAGCTGTGACCGACGCGAAACACCGCGGGCCCGCCACCTGGGCTGTCCGCGCCCTAAGAATTCCTGGGGGCGGCTCGCCTTGCCCGGCTGGCCGCCCCCCTCTAGATGACAGCGACCCCATGCGCGGTTCGCGTCATCTTTGCTCTAAGGTCCTCTGATGGACGCCCCCAAGGCCACGCAAGCGTGGGCGCCCGACCCGATCCCTGCGAGAGCCCCGCTGACCGCCCCCATGTTGACCCACCTGCAGCGGCTCGAAGCCGAGAGCATCCAGATCTTCCGCGAGGTGGTCGCCGAGTGCGAGCGCCCGGTGATGCTCTATTCCATCGGCAAGGACTCGGCGGTCATGCTGCGCTTGGCGCAGAAGGCCTTCTATCCGGCCAAACCGCCCTTCCCGCTGCTGCACGTCGACACGACCTGGAAGTTCCGCGCCATGTACGAGATGCGCGAGCGCATGGCTCGCGAGAGCGGCATGGACCTGATCGTCCACCAGAACCCGGAAGCTATCGCCCGCGGCATCAATCCCTTCGACCACGGCTCGCTGCACACCGACATGTGGAAGACCGAGGGGCTGAAGCAGGCGATCGATAAACACGGCTTCGACGCGGCCTTCGGCGGCGGCCGGCGCGATGAGGAAAAGTCCCGCGCCAAGGAGCGCATCCTCTCCTTCCGCTCGGCGCAGCACCGCTGGGACCCGAAGCTCCAGCGGCCCGAACTATGGCGGCTCTACAACACCCGCAAGGGGCCCGGCGAGACCTTCCGCGCGTTCCCGATCTCCAATTGGACCGAGCTCGACATCTGGCAATACATCTACCTGGAGGACATCCCGATCGTACCGCTGTACTTCGCCGGCGTCCGGCCGGTGGTGGAGCGCGACGGCAACCTGATCATGGTCGACGACGACCGGATGCGGCTGCTGCCCGGCGAGGTCCCGCAGATGAAATCCATCCGCTTCCGCACCCAGGGCTGCTACCCGCTCACCGGCGCGGTCGAAAGCACCGCCGCGACGCTGCCCGAGATCATCCAGGAAATGCTGCTCGCCACGACCTCCGAGCGCCAAGGCCGGGTCATCGACCACGACCAGGCCGCCTCGATGGAAAAGAAGAAGCAGGAGGGCTATTTTTGAAACCTCCGCTCATCCTCGCGAAGGCGGGGACCCAAGCTGAGTTCAAGTCCTGCTCTGGGAGCCACCAAGGCCCTTTGGGGTCCCGCCTGCGCGGGAATGAGCGGTTGGTGAGGGTCTGTTCCTGATGGCCGAAACCTATGAAATGGCCGTCTCCGACCTGATCGCGCAGGACATCGAGGCCTATCTCGACGCCCATCAGAAAAAGAGCCTGCTGCGGTTCCTGACCTGCGGCTCGGTCGATGATGGCAAATCGACCCTGATCGGCCGCCTGCTCTACGACTCCAAGATGATCTTCGAGGACCAGCTGGCGGCGCTGGAGGCGGACTCCAAAAAGCTCGGCACGCAGGGCGGCGACATCGACTTCGCCCTGCTGGTGGACGGTCTTGCCGCCGAGCGCGAGCAGGGCATCACCATCGACGTCGCCTACCGCTTCTTCTCCACCGACAAGCGCAAGTTCATCGTCGCTGACACGCCGGGCCACGAGCAATACACCCGCAACATGGTCACCGGCGCCTCGACCGCCGACGCCGCCGTAATCCTGATCGACGCGCGCAAGGGCGTGCTGACCCAGACGCGGCGGCATTCCTATCTCGTCAGCCTGTTGGGCATCCGGCACGTGGTGCTGGCGATCAACAAGATGGACCTTGTCGACTGGAGCCAGGCGCGCTTCGACGAGATCGTCGCCGAGTACCGGGCGTTCGCCGAGAAGATCGGGATCAAGGCCTTCACGGCCATCCCGATGTCGGCGCTGAAGGGCGAAAATATCACCGAGCCCAGCGCCAGGTCGCCCTGGTATGCCGGGCCGCCGCTGATGCGCTGGCTGGAAGACGCACCGGTCGAGGACGATCTGCGCGACAAGCCCTTCCGCATGGCCGTCCAGTGGGTGAACCGCCCGAACCTCGACTTCCGGGGCTTCTCCGGCCTGATCGCCTCCGGCGTCATCCGGCCAGGCGACAGGATCAAGGCCCTGCCGTCAGGGCGGGAGAGCACCGTCGAGCGCATCGTCACCTTGACCGGCGACCTGCCCGAGGCGGTGGCCGGCCAGTCGGTGACGCTGACCCTGGCCGACGAGATTGACGTCAGCCGCGGCGACGTCCTGGCCGCCGCCAGCCATCCGCCCGCCGTCGCCGACCAGTTCGAGGCGACCCTGGTGTGGTTTGACGACGAGCCCATGCTGCCCGGCCGGCCCTACCTGTTGAAGCTCGGGACCCGCACGGTCTCGGCCCAGGTGGGCGAGCCCAAGTACAAGGTCAACGTCAACACCTTGGAACAGCTCGCCGCCCGCAAGCTGGAGCTCAACGAGATCGGGGTCTGCAACCTGGCGCTGGACGCACCCATCGCCTTCGATCCCTATGCCGAAAACCACGACCTGGGCGGCTTCATCCTGATCGACCGGATCTCCAATCGGACGGTCGGCGCCGGCCTGCTGCACTTCGCGCTGCGCCGCAGCCAGAACATCCATTGGCAGGCGATGGATGTGGACAAGGCGACCCGGGCCGCCGCCAAGGGCCAGAAACCGCGTGTGGTGTGGCTGACCGGCCTCTCCGGCGCCGGCAAATCGACAATCGCCAACCTGCTGGAAAAGCGCCTGCTGGCCGAGGGTCGCCATACCTATCTGCTGGACGGCGACAACGTCCGCCACGGCCTCAACAAGGACCTCGGGTTCGCAGAGGAGGACCGGGTGGAAAATATCCGCCGCGTCGCCGAGGTGTCCAAGCTGATGGCCGACGCGGGCCTGATCGTGCTGGTCTCCTTCATCTCGCCGTTCCGAGCCGAGCGGCGCATGGCGCGCGAACTGATGGCCGATGGCGAATTCGTCGAGGTCCACATCGACACGCCGCTTGCCGAGGCCGAACGACGCGACGTCAAGGGCCTCTACGCCAAGGCGCGCGCCGGCGAACTCAAGAACTTCACCGGCATCGACAGCCCCTATGAGGCCCCCGAAGCCCCCGAAATCTACATCGACACGACGCAGCTGAGCGCCGAGGCGGCCGCGGAGCGGATCTACGCGAAGTTGGAGGGGGAAACGCCAGACCCAGGTTCCTGACGCGCCAGCCGGCGCGCCAAGCAAATTGTCTTGAACTTATTTTCATTCGACGCGGGTATCTGGTCTCCCGGTCATCAACGCGTCAGGCGCAAAGCCAGGGGCACGACATCCGCCATGTCCGCAGCGCCCGTCACCGTCTACGACAACCTGCTTGCGTCGAGCGAACACGCCGTCCTATGGGCGTTCCTTAATCAGCCAGGCTGGTCCCACGGCGGCTATTCATCAGACCAGCCGGCTGCAGACCGCTACTTCTACAAGCACTACGCCGGCTATCGGAAGAGCGGCAGCGAGCCCCTAACCGGCGAGATCGAGGACGAACTCGCGCAGAGCGCCCCGATGCTGGCCAACATGTGGCGAGGTCTCAAGGCTGGCCCGCTGGCGGGGCATCGGCTCGCCCGCTGCTACGCGAACGGCATGCCCGGCGGCGCCGAAGGCGGCGCTCATGTAGACTCGAATATCCCGACCCACATGACCGCTATCTACTACCCGCACCCAGTCTGGTCGCCGGACTTCGGCGGCGAGACCCTGCTATTCAACGATGCCCGTGACGAGGTCATTGCGGCGATCTATCCGCGCCCGAACCGCCTGGCGATTTTCTCCGGCGTCATCCCACATGTTGCACGGCCCATGTCCCGGCGCTGCACCGACCTGCGCATTACCCTGATGTTCAAGACAGTACCCGCCGAGTGATCGCGCCTTCGGCCGCAGCCTAGCGACGATGCGCCAGCATTAGTAGCGGAACCATGGGGACATTCGAGGTTGGCCCCGGCTCACCAAGTCGCCAACCGTCGTGGGAATGAGCCCGCGATCAGCCATCCCGTCGAGCACAAGCTCGGTCACGCGCACGCGGTCTAGCTTCGGCGCCAATTCGCCGGCAGCCATCTCCATGCCGTCATGCAGCAGCAGGATGTCGCCGCCCCGCATGGTGTTTAGCGCGCGAGCAGCGGCGTCGGCGGGCGGCTGCTCAACCCAATCCTCGGCGTGCGGGCCCCAGGTCACCACATCGAGGCCCAGGCGTCGCGCCACGAAATAGGTTCCGAACGACTGTCCACCGAACGGCGGCCGGAAAAACCGGATCGGCCCGGCGATTGCTTCGAGACGACGGCGAGCCGCGATGAGCCGTTCGCGCACGACCCGGAGGGGCATGGTCGTCAAGCGGTCGTGACGGTCTGAATGGAGAGCGATTTCATGGCCTTCCGCGACCATCCGGCGCACGACGCTCGGATCCGCTGCCGCCTTGTCGGACAGGATGAAGAAGGTGGCTCGGCATTCGCGCGCCTTTAGCATGTCCAGCAGGCGTGGCGTGACCTCCGGGTCTGGTCCGTCATCGAACGTGATGGCTACGTGGTCCGTGGGATTGCGCGCCCCGTTGATAGAGCCAACACCGCTGAAGAACCGATCTGCAAGCCGGCGCAGCGTGGTCCGCGCGCTCGGCGACAGGCCATTGCGGAATCGATCGATCAGAAATTCGGGCATTCAGAGCGCGCCATTGACTGTGGAACGCAGATCCTCGTCGGCGAGCGCCCGCCGTGTCGAGGTTGAATGGCCGCGCTTAATCGTCACGTCGCCCGGCGTCCATTCACCCGCAATGTGGGAGATGGGCCACGGCCGACACGGGAGCCTCTGGCGATCAGTGAGGCGGATATCCGGCGGATTCAGCATTGGAGACATTGTGTCTGACCACCCGTTTACGCTCGATGAAGCGCTAGGTCTGCCGGCGCCAGACCCGGCCCTTTTCCCGGAATCAGTTCGCCATCGCCTCATACGCATGTTCCAAAGCCGCGTAGCGCAACGGCAAGCAAAAGCCTATCCATCGCTCCCGCGGAAGCCGCCCAATCAGGTGGGCTGATGCCGTCTTTGAAACGATCCGAGAGCCCTCTCAGGCGACCCCGGAGAACTAGTCTGAGGTTGCTCCGCGTTTATCCGAGCGATTGCGACATTCTGGCGCTGCCCTTTCGACAGTCCCCGAACGCTTCTATAATGAATTTGGACAACAGTACTCGGATGACCAGCGCCCGGTATAATAATTCTATAGTGAAGCACAGATGTGCCTCGGTGGGTTCTATACACAAATTTAGCTAGCTCGGTCCTAGAAGAAACCGATTGTGACAGGTGAAACGTGCGGATATTCCCCAGCCATGCTGATGCAAGCTGATACGCCGAGACTGGGCCTTAGGCGGTTGTCAGAAGACGCTGACCAACCCGCGCCTGGTGTCTCTAAGCGCCTGAGGCTTGGCTTTGTCTGTGGCGGCGACCCTCTGAATGTACGCACCTGGTCTGGAACGCCCTTCCACATGCTGGAGGCGCTGGGCGAGCACGCCGACATCGTTGAAATTATCCGCAAGCCCTGGCCTACATGGTTCGACGTACCCCGCCGCATCATCCTGCGGCTCTCGAAAGGGCGCTACGATCCCTATTGGTCGCTGTTCTGGAGCCGGCTTGGAGGCCACGCGACCGTCGAGCGCTTGAAGCGCGCGAATTGCGACGCCGTCGTCGCGGTCGCCGCGACGCCCATCGCAGCGCGTCTCTCTGAAGAGATCGCCACCGTGTTCGTATCCGACGCGACCTTCTTCGTCATGGCCGACTATAACATCAACTTCCAGAGGTTGAGCCCGGCGATCAAGAAGAGCGCCAACGCCCTCGAGGGTATGGCGATCCGCGGCGCGGCGATCGCCACCTTCCCGTCGCGGTGGGCGCAGTCCTCGGCGCTCGAACACTTCCACGCGGATCAGGAGACAACGTTCCAGATCCCTTGGGGCGCCAACCTTGAAGCGCGCGCCACCACGCCCGCCGAAATGCGGCAGGAGCGCCCTTGGCGGCTGCTGTTCGTGGGCGTCGACTGGTATGGCAAGGGTGGCGACACCACACTCGAGACCATCGAGGCGCTGAAGGCGCGTGGCTGCGACGTCCAGCTCGATATCGTCGGCTGCGCACCGAGCGATCCGCCGCCCCAGATCGAGGGCGTGACCTTCCATGGCTTCATTTCCAAGAATACGCCCGAGGGCCGGGACCGGCTCGAGGAATTGTTCCGGCGCGCGCATCTCTTCATCTTGCCGACGCGCTTTGACGCCTTCCCCACTGTGATCGCCGAAAGCGCTTCCTACGGCGTGCCGACAATCAGCTACCGGACCGGCGGCGTGCCGAGCAACGTGCTTCACGGACAGACCGGTATCCTGATTGAAGAGGGGGCGCCGGCGGAAGCCTTTGCGGAGGCGATCGCCGACCTCATGTCCGCGCCGGAGCGCTATCGGGCGATGGCAAACGCCGCCTTCCGATTCAGCCGTGAGAGCCTGAACTGGGGTAGCTGGGCCCAGCGGATCGTATCGTCGATCACCGAACAATTGGAAAAGCGTAAGGCTGCCGCCGCGCTGGCGAACTAGCCGCCTAGATCAAGAACCGACCTTAGCCGCGTTCGAGCTTCCGCTCCCAGGCCAGCGCATCCGCTATAATCTGGTCAAGACTGTCGTGGGCTGGCTTCCACGGAAATGTGGCTAGGATCGCGCTGTTATCGGCGATCAGACTGGCCGGGTCGCCGCTGCGCCGCGGCTCGATCCGCCGCTCGATCTTGACGTTGGTCACCCGGTCGACAGCGTCCAGCACCTCCGTAACCGAAAAGCCCCGGCCGTAGCCGCAGTTGAGCGTGTGGCACTTGGTTGGCTCGGCGATCAACGCTTCGACCGCGTGCACGTGCGCGGCCGCCAAGTCGCTAACGTGAATGTAGTCGCGGATTCCCGTGCCATCGCGGGTTGGGAAATCGTCTCCATAGATGGCGACGTGGCCGCGCTTGCCTGTTGCGGCCTCCACGGCAACCTTCATTAAGTGGGTTGCGCCCGTCGTTGACTGGCCCGTGCGGCCGCGCGGATCGGCCCCAGCGACGTTGAAATAGCGCAGGGCGCAGTAGTTGAAGGGATGGGCAAGGGCGACGTCGGCCAGCATCTGCTCGGTCATCAGCTTCGACCGGCCGTACGGGTTGATGGGAACGGTCGGCGTGGCTTCGGTGACGCGCGTCTCATCTGGCGTGCCGTAGGTGGCGGCGGTCGAGGAAAAGATGAAATGCGCGATTCCGCACGCCACGGCGCTTTCGATCAGAGAGCGCGAGGCGACCGTGTTGTTCTTGTAGTATTTCAATGGGTTTTCGACAGACTCTGGCACAACTACTGATCCTGCGAAGTGCATTATCATCGTAATTTTGTGCTGGCGCAGCGACTCGCGGATCAAGTCCTCGTCGTCGATGGAGCCTTCGATGAACACCGCCCGCGGATCGACTGCCCAACGAAAGCCTGTCACCAGATTGTCGATCACCACGACAGAGTAGCCGGCGTCGAGCAGCGCGAGGACGGCGTGACTGCCGATGTAACCTGCGCCGCCGGTCACGAAAACGGCTGGTTTTGTCATGACGTCCACTCCAGGCTGATCGTTGACGCCCGAAATGCGCCCCGCCTCGACCAACGTCTTAGCGGCTGCTTCGGTGAAAAATCATGAAGAACCAACGGGCCGGCCAATCGGGTCGATCTGCCTCAGTCGCTAGCCGCGCCGCCCGATATCCAGGAAATCTGCGCCGCTGAAATCCTTTGGCGCGGCGACTTCGACGATGGGGTCGTCGCGGTTGTCCCACTCCAGGCGCAGCGCCTTGGTCATCACCGCATGCATGTCGTAGAGGCAGGCGATGTAGGTGAGCTCCAGGATCTCCTCGTCGGAGAGGAAGGCCTTCAGGGCGTCGAACACCGGCTGCGGCGTGCGGCCGCCCTGTAGCGCCAGGCAGTCGGCGTAGGCCAGCACGGCGCGCTCGCGGTCGTTGTAACAGTCGGCGACCTGCCAGTGCGGCACCGCCGCGATCCGGTCCTGCGTCACGCCCAGCCCGCGCAGCGACTTGCAATGCTGCGAGAACACGAACTGGCTGGCCTTGGCCCAGCCGACGCGGGTCTGGGCGAGCTCGCGCAGCACAGGGTCCAGCTTGCGGGCGGGATTGCGGTAGAGGCCAAAGCCGCGGTTACAGTGCTCCAGGATGTCCGGGACCAGGGCGAAGACCGTCCACCAGTCGCCGCTGGTGCCGGTGGTCGTGCCGGGCTCGGCCACCGGGTCACGGTCGCCGAACAGCAGGTCGTAGGTCTTGGTGACCACCTCGGACGTCGCCTCGGCGCGGGAAACCTGTCTCAGGCGCGGCGCCATGCTCAGGCCCCCACCGGCTCGCCCGCGCCCACTGGCTCAAGCGCGCGCGCCGGCGCGTGGGCCACGTCGTCGGGGCGGAAATCGCGCAGCACGGCGGCGAATTCCAGCATGATGCCGTTGGGGTCGCGGAAATAGACCGAGCGCACCCAGACGCCCTCGTGCATGTCCCGCGACGCGCCCATCGGGCTGTCGTCATGGTTCACCACCATCGGCACCGAGACGTGCACGCCGGCCGCCTGCAACTGGGCGACGGAGGCCTCCAGCTCGCTCTCGGCCATGTCGAAGGCCACGTGGTTCATCGAGCCCACCGCGGTCTTCGGCTCCATCGGGAAGGCCTTCACCGAGGCGATGCCCGGCGCCGCCGGCGGCGCATCCGGCCACCAGAAAAAGGCCAGCAGCGAGCCGCCGCCGCAGTCGAAGAAGAAATGTTGCCCGCCGTCCGGCAGGGCGACGGTTTTCACCAACGGCATGCCGAGCGCCTCGGTGTAGAAGGCCACCGTCTCGGCCATGTCGCGGCAGACCAGCGCCAGGTGGTTGATACCCCTGGTCTTCAGCATGGCGGTCTTCATGGCGTCCTCCTCGTTTGGCCGGGCTCTGTAGGCCCGGCTCAGAATTCCAGAACGATCTTGCCGAAATGCTCGCCGCCCTGCATCGCGGCGAAGGCGGCCCGGACCTCGGTCCAGGGGAACACCTTGTCGACGACCGGTTGGATGCGGTGCAGCGCGATGGCGCGGCACATGGCCTCGAACATGTCGCGCGAGCCCACCGACAGGCCCTGCAGCTTCGCCGAATTGCCGATCAGCGAGGCGGTGTTGAAACCGCCGCCCAGCCCCGCCACCACGCCGACGATGGCCACATGGCCGCCGATGCGGATGGCCCGGAGGCTCTGCTCGATGGTGCCGCCGCCGCCGACCTCGATGATCAGGTCCGCGCCGACCCCGCCGGTCGCCTCGCGCACGGCCTTCGCCCAGTCCTGATCGGTCTTGTAGTTGGCCAGGTGGTCCGCGCCCATGGCCTTGGCGCGGCCCAGCTTGGCGTCCGACGACGAGGTGATCAGGGTCCGATACCCCGCGGCGTGGGCGAACTGCAGGCCAAAGATCGACACCCCGCCGGTGCCCTGCAGCACCACCGTGTCGCCGGGCCGCAGGCTGGCGTCCTCGAACAGCGCCCGCCAGGCGGTCAGCCCGGCGCAGGGCAAGGTCGCCACCTGTTGGTCGGTGAGGAACTCGGGGACCTTCGACAGGCCTTGCTCGCTGAACACCGCCAGTTCGCGGCCCGCGCCCGGGATCGGCGAGCCCAGGGACGACATCAGTTTTTCCAGGCTCGGCGGCCCGGAAATCCAGTTCTGGAAGAACATCGTCGCCACCCGGTCGCCCGGCTTGACCCGCGTCACACCCGGTCCCACGGCCTCGACCACGGCGCATCCGTCGGAGAACGGCGTGATCGGCCCGCCCGTCGCCGGCCCGCGCGCATACATCCCTTGGACCATCAGCAGGTCGCGGTAGTTCAGCGAGACCGCGCGCATCCGCACCAGCACCTCGCCGGGCCCCGGCGACGGATCGGGCGCGTCGATCACCTGGATCTGGTCCAGGCCCCACGGTTCGGCGACACTCAAAGCCCGCATGGTAACTCCTCCGGCGGCTGGATCATGGTCCGCTGCGCCAAACGCGCAAGCCTGTCGCCACGTCAGGCGCGCAGAACGTCAGCCCCGCAGGCTGGGCAGTATCGCGGTCTCGCCCCACTGCGTCGGGTCGTGGCCGAAGATCATCACGGTGTCGGGCTCGCGCCGCGCCAGCAGGCCGTCGAGCGATCGGTTCATGGCGACAGGGTCGGAGAAGGCCGGGAAGCGGCGGGTCTCGGCGGCCTCGCCGTGATAGCAGGCATCGCTCACCAGGATGTGGTCGCCCTGCACGCTGCGGACCCGCAGCGACTGGTGGCCCGGCGTGTGGCCGGAGCTCGGGATGCAGGTCACCGCGCCGTCGCCGAACAGGTCATGCTCGCCGTCCACCAGCCGCACCGGGTGGCCCAGGTCGAAATAGGGCCGTGGCAGGAAGTAGCGGGCCGCGATCTCGTCGTCGAAGCCTGCGGCCCACTCGGTCTGCTGCACCACCAAGGTCGCGTTGGGAATCTGGTGCAGGCCGCCGGCATGGTCGAAATGCAGATGCGACAGCACCACGTAACGAACCCGCCCCGGGTCGATGTCCAGCCGTTCCAGATGGCGGGTCACCGTCTCCTCGGCGGAAAAGGTGATGTCCATATCCTGGCTCTGCAGCGCCTTGCGGTAGGCGTTGTCGGCATCCCCCACCTGCGCATGCAGGCCGCAGTCGAACAGCGTAACCCCCTGCGGATGCTCGATCACATAGAACGGCACCGGAACCGCGACGCGGCCCGCGCCGCTCATGCCGAACCCCTCCGCCGAGGTATGGAACTGGCCGCAGACACAACCGAACAGGCGCATTCACGCTCTCCCCTAAAGACTGGCCTCTACAGACTGGCCTCTACAGACTGGCCCCTTCAGGCCGGCCCCTTCGGACTGGCCCCTTCGGACTGGCCCCTTCAGGAAGGGTCCAGCCGGCGCAGGCCATAGAGGCGGAACGCCCCGATCACGCCGGCCACGCACATGGCCGACATCAACAGATAGCCCAGCGCGCCATAGCGGTCGAACAGCGGTCCGGACGCCAGCGTCGCCAGGCCCGCCAACACCCCGCCGGATAGGGCCGAGTTCAGCGTCTGAGCCGCCGAGGCGGTGCGCGGCGTCGAGAGCTTTTCGACCAGCAGCAGCGAGGCGATGAAGGTCGCGGCGTAGCTGAGCGCATGCAGGATCTGTAGCGGCAGCAGCACCCACAGCGGCGGCGAAAACGCCAACGCCGTCCAGCGGACGACAGCGCCCGCTCCGCCCAGCGTCAGCAGGTTCCGGGGCCCGATCCGCCGCCGCCATGGCTCCAGGAACCACAGGAAGACAATCTCGGCGCCGACGCCCGTCGCCCACAGGACGCCGCTCATGTTCTCGGCGATCCCCTGCTGCTTCCAGGCCAGCGTCGAGAACCCGTAGTAAAAAGCGTGCGCTGACTGGATCAGGCCCGCCGAGACGGCGGCCGTCATGAACCCGGGGTCCCGCAAGAGGTCGGAAAGCCCCGCCATGCGCTCCGAGAAGCTCTCGGCGTGCCCCTCCTCGTGCACCGGGTCCGGCGGCAGCAGGACGCGGGCCGCGAGCGAGGTCGCCGCGATCGCCGCGACCATCCAGACCAGCACCGCGTCGGGTGATCCACGGGTCAGCATTGCCCCCATGCCGACATTGCCGACCATGAACGCGGCCGAGCCGATGCCGCGCGGCCAGCCGAAGTTGAACCCGTCGAGCCGGGCCCGCCTTAGCGTGATCACGTCGGCCAGCGGCGGCAGGGTCGAGACCATCGACGAGGCGGCGAACCACACCAGCGTCCACCAGGCGAAGCCTCCTGGCGCGGCCATCAGGGCATAGGCCAGCGTCACCGCCAGCGACAGGATCAGCAGCGCCGTGCGCCGCAGCTTGAAGCTGTCCGCCCACAGCGCCAGCAGCGGCGCGGTGAACACCCGCGCGAGCATCGGCAGCGACAGGATCAGCCCGATCCGGCTGCCCGACAGCCCATGGTGGGCGAACCACACCGGCAGGTAGGGCGAGCTCACCCCCGTGCCGATGAAGATCGCCCCATAGAACAGGCCAAGGCGCACGGTGAGCGGCATGGCCTGGGGCCTTACACGGAGTCGGCGCCATGAGCTTTCGCCCGTCGAATCCCAGCATTGCATGTGATGCGCATGTAACTATACTTTTCACATGACCATGATCCAGATCCGCAATGTCCCGGAAGCCTTGCATCGGCGCCTGAAAGCCCGCGCGGCGATGGCCGGACTGTCGCTGTCCGACCTCTTGTTGCGCGAGGCCGCCGCCGTGGCGGAGACCCCCAGCGTCGAGGAACTGCGCGCGCGGCTGGCCGCCCTCAGTCCGGTGACCTCCGACCTCTCCGCCGCCGAGGCGGTGCGCGCCGAACGCGACGGCCGTTGATCGTCGTCGACGCCTCGGCGGCCCTGGAGGTCCTGCTGCGCGGCCCCGCCGCCGACGCTCTGGAGGCCAGACTGTTCGCGCCCGGCGAAACCCTGCACGCGCCGCATCTGATCGATCTTGAGGTCGCCCAGGTGCTGCGCCGCCACACGCTCGCCGGACGGATGACCGCCGGCCGCGCAGGCGAGGCGCTCGACATCTGGCAGGCCTTCACCCTGCGGCGCTGGCCCCACGCGGCTCTGCTGCCCCGCGCCTGGGCGCTCCGCGAGACCCTGACCGCCTACGACGCAGCCTACATCGCCCTGGCCGAGGCCCTCGACTCGCCCCTGCTCACCACCGACGCCAAGCTGGCCCGCGCGGCGGGGCACGGGGCTCGGGTTGAGGTCGCAGGCGTGCGGTGACGGCGAGGTCCTGAGCGGATCAGGAGGAGTCGTGGCCGTTGGCCGCGGGCGGCCTCGGCGCTGCCGGCGGGACCGGCGGCGCGGGCGGGTGGAATTTCGGGGGCGTCAGGCCGAGCTCCTGGCAGAGCTGGACGACCAGGGTGTCCGCATCGAGCGCCAAGAAGGCGTCGGGATCGGCCATCAGATCGGACAGCCGCTCGTGGAAGTCTTCCAGCAGCGACTCGCCGGTGAACTCGCCGGCCTCGTCGCTGGCCTCGTATTCGTTCCAGACGCAGCGTTCGACCCCGCGGGTCAGCCAGTCGCGGCGGCGGCGCACGGCCAGGGTCTTTACATCGGGCGGCGTGGGCTGAGGACGCGATTCAACGGGCGGCGCGGCCTTGGCTGGGGGCTTGGCGGCCTCCGCGCGCGCGTCTCGGGCCAGCCTCGCCTGCAGCGCCACGGTCTGGCGCAACCCCCGGCCCAGCCGATGCACCGCCCCGGCCAGCCGGACCTTCTGGTCCAGATCCTCGGCGGCCAGCGCCGCCTGCTGGATGTGCAGCGCAAGCTGCAGCAACGCATCGGCGAATATGCCGAGCGCCTGCTCCTGTGCCCCATCCATGACCGAAACGTTCATGAACAAAACAGGAACATCAAGATTGGCGAGAGTCAAGTTTTATCGCTGGTCGCGGGTAGGGTTGGGAATGTTTCCAAGCGCATCGGCCGTGATACCGACTAGGTCCACTCGCCACCGGCAGGCGGAAATGAACCGATGTCCCGGCTTCGAGCGGTTTCGCGGAAATTATCGGGCGCCGCTCATGCTTCGCGCGCAGGCCGACCGCCTTGCCGGGGCCATCCCGGGTCTGATCTCGACCTTTTGGACCGTCACCTTTGCCTTGCCGGCGGGGTAATAGCGCACGACTCGCTCAGCGCCGTCGGCGTCAGCCACACGGTAGGCGATGAACAGTTGCGAATTGCCGTCCTTGCCGCCCTCCCGTCCGAGCCGTTTCATGCCGTTGCGCAGGCCCGCCGCGTACGCCGGACCATCCGGATCGACCCCAAGGATCACACCGCTCGCCGCGCTTTTCTCGCCGTCGAAGCCGCGATCAAAGGTCGAGATACTTGAGGTCTTGACCGTCGCACACGCGCCGTAGAGATCGGCGGGGAGTTCAATCGTCGCGCCGGCCTGGATGTCGCGCGCCAAATCCGCCGATAGGTCGCGACCGCTGACGGACCGATAGACCGTGGGAAAGATCGCCGCTGCCGTCGCCGTCACACCCGCGGCATCGTTGCGAATGGCCAGCTCGCGCTGGCGGCGCATCACGTCGTCAAGGTTCAACCGGCCGTGGGACGCGCTACTCAGGCGGTGATCCAGTATCGTCGCGAACAGCCGGCCTCGATCATAGGGTAGTTGTTGCATAGCATTGTCGGTCCAGAACGCTTGCTGGATGCGGGCGTTGGGCGCGTTTCGCGCGCCAGATCCCGCGTAGCGAACGAGCATCTCGTTTTCCTGTGCCGCGAAATCTTCCAGCGACCAAACCCCCGAACGCAACAGAAGGCGCGCCGCATAGAAGTCCGTGAACCCTTCGCTGAGCCAGTAGTCCAAGGCTTCACGATCATCGGGCAGGCCGCCGAGGCCTGACGAAATCCAACTGTGCATGCGTTCGTGGGCCAGCAGGAAGGTGAAGTCTTCGAGCCGGGCGGTAGGCTCCTGAAAGAGCGCGAAGGCCTCGCTCAATCCCCGGCCACCCGAAGAGTGGGTGGCCCCAGGGGCGAGCGGGATCAGGCTCACCAGGAACGGCTTACCGCCCTCGCCCCAAAACCGGTCCTGCGCGTCGCCCACCTGGGCTACCTTCTGAGCCAAGGCAGCCGGATCGAAAGTCCAGGCGCCCCGCGAGGCGACCCGCAGCAGGCCACCCTTAGCGGTTCTGCGCTCGACGACGCGCACGTCAGCGCCGCCCAACAGAAGACTATTCTGTGCTGTGGCAATCGTCTGGGGCGTGTTGTGTTCGAGGTCGGAAGCTACCTGCCAGCCGGCCGGCAGAGGGCCCCAACTGAAGGTCATGGGCGCCCTTTCCCGTCCCTTGGGGGCCGCGAAGATCCGATCACCTGAAACCAAGCCGGTCTGATAATCGGTCTGTACAGATTTCTGTCGGCGACCGTGGGATCGTGGTCGTAGCCGGTATGGACGTGATAGCGCACGACGATCGCGGCAGACGGCCTCGAGGTCAGCACCCGCTCTGTGGGCGATATCTCCTGCACCGTCGCGTTCTCGACCCGCAGGCCCGAAAGCAGCCGCCACCACTCCTTGTCGTCGCCGCCGTGATCCGGCAGCTCAAGTATCGTCCGGCCACTGGCGTCCGCGGTGAAACGTGCTTCCACAGACAAGGTCCGCAAGGTCCCACCGTCGAGCTCCGGCGTGACGCGATAGTTGACCGCCCCGGCGCCCGGCTCATGGCGCCAGCTCTCCGCGTCGCCGCCGGCCAGCGCCGACCCGACCGAGCCCGCGGACACAAGTGCAAGGATGATTGGGAAGAGGCTCAGTTTCGTTCCGTTCCAGACTCTGGGCACGCCCGAGTTTGCCGGCGGCAGCCGCCGCCGGCAAGGCTCCGCTGCGCGCGGAGAAGTGAGTGGTGGCGGTGGACGCAGGCGCGGCCTCGCGTAATGTCTGATCGCCGATCAGGAGACGCCCCGAATGACCCGCACCAACAGCCGCGACCAGGAACTGCGCGCCCGCGCCGAGGCGGTGATCCCCGGCGGCATGTATGGCCACCAGTCGACGGGGCTGCTGCCGGATGACTACCCGCAGTTCTTCGAGCGTGGCGAAGGCGCCCATATCTGGGACGTGGACGGGCGGCGCTATCTCGACCTGATGTGCGCCTACGGGCCGAACCTGTTTGGCTACGCCAATCCGCAAATCGACGCGGCCTTCGTGCGGCAGTTGGGCCTGGGCGACACGCTGACCGGCCCGACGGCCCTGCTGGTCGAACTGGCCGAGACCATGGTCGGCATGGTCAGCCACGCCGACTGGGCGATGTTCTGCAAGAACGGCACGGACGCCACCACCATGGCGCTCACCGCCGCTCGGGCCCACACCCGGCGCAAGACCGTGATCCGCGCCAAGGGCGCCTACCATGGCGCCGCGCCCTGGTGCGTGCCCCGGCCCACCGGCACGATCGACACCGACCGGGCCTACCAGATCACCTGCGACTACAATGACGTCGCCAGCCTCGAGGCGGCGGTCGCCGAGGCCGGCGACGACCTGGCCTGCATCTTCGCGGCCCCCTTCAAGCACGACGCCTTCATCGATCAGGCCGAACCGGACCCGGCCTATGCCCGCCGCGCCCGCGAGCTTTGCGACCAGACCGGCGCCCTGCTGATCGTCGATGACGTGCGCGCGGGCTTTCGGGTCGCGCGCGACTGTTCCTGGTCGAAGATCGGCGTGCAGCCGGACCTTTCCACCTGGGGCAAGTGCCTGGCCAACGGCCACGGCCTCTCGGCCCTGCTGGGCAATGACAAGGCCCGCAAGGCGGCCGCCTCGATCTACGTCACCGGCTCCTTCTGGTATCAGGCCGCGCCCATGGCGGCGGCGCTGGAGACCATGAACCTGGTTGCGACCACCGACTATCTGGAGCGGATGATGGCTCTGGGTCAGAGGTTGCGCAGCGGTCTCGACGAGCGGGCCTCGGCGGCCGGATTCTCGCTGCGCCAGACCGGCCCGGTGACCATGCCGCTGTTCCTGTTCGACGACGATCCGGATCTCCGAAAGGGCTTCTGCTTTTCCTCCGAGATGCTGGCCCGCGGCGTCTATGTGCATCCCTGGCACAACATGTTCCTCTGCGCGGCCATGACCGACGCCGACATCGAAGACGCGCTGAACGCCGCCGAGGGCGCGTTCGGCGCGCTGAAGACCCAGTCCACGACCCTGCAGCCGGTCCCCAAGCTGGCGTTCCTGACCAACGGCGGCACGAGGTAGAGCCCAATGACTTCAACGACCATCGACAGCTATTCCGACTACGACGGCTTGGGCCTCGCGAACCTGGTCGCCACGAAGCAGGTCACGCCGTCCGAGCTGACCGAGGCCGCCATCGCGCGGATCGAACGGCACAATCCGACGCTGAACGCCGTGGTCTACAAGGGCTATGACGATGCCCGCAAATGGGCCGCGGGCGACCTGCCGGACGGCCCGTTCCGCGGCGTGCCCTTCCTGATCAAGGACCTGGCCATGCCGGTCGCGGGCTGGCCGCGCACCTCGGGCAGCAAGTTCGCCGCCGGCATCGTCGACAGCGAGGACGGCGGCCTGACCCGGCGCTACCGCGAGGCCGGCGTCGTCCCGCTGGGCAAGACCAACACGCCGGAATACGGCATCACCGGCACGACAGAGAGCGCCCAGCTCGGCCCCTGCCGCAATCCCTGGAACCCAGGTCACATCGCCGGCGGCTCGTCGGGCGGCTCGGCCTCGGCGGTGGCGGCGGGCATCGTGCCCATGGCGCACGCCTCGGACGGCCTGGGCTCGATCCGCATCCCGGCCGCCTGCTGCGGTCTGGTGGGACTGAAGGTCAACCGCGACCGGGTGCCGAACCTGCCGGACGGCTACGACTACGCCTTCGGCAATGTCGTCGACCATGTGGTCAGCCGCACGGTGCGCGACTCAGCCGCCATGCTGGACGCCACCGGCTACGCTGAGCCGCACTCGCCCTACCCGGCGCCGCCGAAGGACCGGCCCTATCTGGAGGAGGTCTCGCGCAGCCCTGGCAAGCTGCGCATCGCCTGGTCGTCGGAGACCCCCTCGGGCCGGCCCATCGACCCGGAGATCCAGGCCGCCCTGGAACGCACCGCCGCCCTGCTGAAAGGCCTCGGCCACGACGTCATCGAGAAGGGGCTGGGGATCGACTACCGCGCCCTGTTCGCCAGCCGCGGACCCGCCGCGGCCGCCAATTTCGCCGCCGGCATGGCGCGGCTGATCGACCAGATCGGCCGCGAGCCCGAGCCCGACGAGCTGGAGCCGCTGACCTGGGCCGCGCTGAAGGCCGGCCGCCGTCAGACCGGCCCGGACGTCATGCGCTCGCTGCAGGAAACCCGGATGCTGAACCGCGCCACGCTGGCGTTCTTCGAGGACGTGGATGTTTATCTGTCGCCGGTGCTGGGGACGCCGGTGCCGGAGATCGGCTTCATCGATCCGGTGACCCTGGAGCCCAAGGAGGTGAACCGCCGCCAAGGCCGCACCTTCCCGTTCACGCCGCCGTTCAATTTCTCCGGCCAGCCCTCCTTGTCGCTACCCCTGGAGATGGACGCCGCCGGCTTGCCGATCGGCATGATGTTCACGTCCCGCTTCGCCGACGAGGCCACCCTCTTCCGCCTCGCCGCCCAGTTGGAGAAGGAAGCCCCCTGGAAGGACCGTCGGCCCCAGGTCTGGGGGTGACGGAGGTCTCGGGGTGAAGGAGGTCTGGGAATGATGGGCTTCTGGCGCCGCCGAAACTGGATGACCTTGGCGGCGATCAGCGGCTTCATCGCCGTCGCGGTCGGCGCCTTCGCGGCCCACGGCGTCAGCGACCCCCGGGCCCAGGAGCTGCTGAAGACCGGCGCCATGTACGGCTTCATGCACAGCATGGCGACCTTTGCCTGCGCGACGTTCATGCAGGTGGGCGCCCGGCGCGCCCGGTTCGCGCCGGCCTTCTTCCTGTCGGGCGTGCTGCTGTTCTCCGGCTCGCTCTACGCCATGGCGCTGGGCGCCCCGCGCTGGCTGGGCGCGGTGACGCCCATCGGAGGTCTCTGCTTCCTGACCGGATGGGCGATCCTGGCCTGGGCCGCGCGGGGTGTGGACCCGGTCTAGGCTGGAACGGATCCGCGATCCTTGGGCAGGGCCAGCCGGTGCATGCAGAGCGCCGAACCGACCAAGGCCGCCACCATCACGATGGCCATCGGCCGCGGCGTCCCGTCGTGCAGAACGCCAGCCGCGGCTGAGGCGAGCGCCCCGGTCCCGAACGACACCGCGCCCATCATCGCCGAGATCGCGCCGGCCCGCCGTGGGTCGACGTTCAGCGCGCCGGCCATGGTGTTGCCCTGCATGAACCCATAGGTCGACAACAGCAGGAAAAGCAGCGGCAGAACGCTCCATCGCTCGCCCACGCCGGTCAGGGCGGCAATCAGCAGCAGGACGCCGAACCCCACAGCCACAAGGCTCGATTTCGCCAGGATCTGGTCCGGTGTGTGGCGGCGCAGGAAGTATCGGTTCACCTGGTTCGAGCCGATGATTCCCACGGCATTGAGGCCGAACGCCCAACCAAAAGCCTGAGGCGAGATGCCATAGGTCTTGATCAACAGGTCGGGCGAGGACGCGATATAGGTGAACAGCGTCGCCCCGTTCAGCGCGCCGGCCAGCGCATAGCCGACCAGCCTGGGTTCGCGGGTGAGCGCCCAGTAGGCCTGCAGCGGCGTCTCGGTCGCCGCGTGCGCGGTGGTCTCCTCCGACCGGCTTTCGGTCAGCCGCCAGAGCCCGGCCAGACCCACAGCAACCCCGAAGGCCACCATGAACCAGAAGTTCAGCCGCCAGCCGCCGAGGCCCAGCAACGCGCCACCCAGCAGCGGCGCCAGGATCGGCGCCAGGCCCATGATCAGCATCATCAGGCTGAGCACCCGGGCGGTCTCGGAGTGGTTGAAACGGTCCCGGATGATCGCGCGGGAGACGACGCCGCCGGCGCAGGCGCCCAGCGCCTGGACGAACCGCCCGCCGATCAGCATGGCCGGCGACACCGCCAGCGCGCAGGCGATGGAGGCGATGACATAGATCACCGTCCCGAACAGGATCGGCGGCCGGCGGCCCAGCCTGTCCGAGGCCGGGCCATAGAACAGCTGTCCTACCGCCATGCCGGCCAGGAAGGCCGAGACGGTGGCCTGCGCCTCGCCGGGCGTGGCGTGCAGGCCTGAGGCGATCGCCGGCAAGCTCGGCAGATACATGTCGATGGCGACCGGCCCCATGGCCGTCAGCGATCCCAACAGGATCACCAGGCCCCAAGGTGTGTGATCAGGGGGCGTGCGGTCGGTCTGGCTCTGCACGGTCATGCCCGTCTTCTGCCGAGCTTTGCCGGACTTGTCTGCCTTCTTGGGTCTTCTCCGTTCCGCCGCGCCGCGATTTGCTGCAATGGTGGCCGGCCACCAAGGAGCCCGAAATGTCCGCACTCGAAAGCCAGATGCCGCCGGTGAAGTACGCCCCGGTGAACGGCATCGACATGGCCTACTATGAGGCGGGGCCCCGCGAAGGCGTGCCGGTGATCCTCTGCCACGGCTTCCCCGAACTGGCGTTTTCCTGGCGCCACCAGCTGAAGGCCTTGGCTGACGCCGGCCGATGGGTGATCGCGCCGGACCAGCGCGGCTATGGCCTGACCTCGCGACCGGAGGCCGTCACCGACTACGACATGGCGCATCTGACCGGCGACCTCGTGGCGCTGCTGGATCATTTGGGCGTCGAGAAGGCGATCTTCTGCGGCCACGACTGGGGCGGCATTGTCGTCTGGCAGCTGCCGCTGCTGCACCCGGACCGCGTGGCCGGCGTCATCGGCCTCAACACCCCTTTCATGGCCCGCTCGCCGATCGACCCGATCGCCGGCATGCGGATGCGCTTTGGACCCGACATGTACATCGTCTGGTTCCAGACCCCGGGCGATGCCGATGCGGTGCTGGCCGCCGACGTCGAGAAGACCATGCGGTTCTTCATGCGCAAGCCCGCCGCGCTCCAGACCGCCGCCGAGCCGGCCGCCGGCGGGTCGACCTTTGCCTTCAAGGCGCTGCTACAGGACTGGGACGCCTCGGACACCGGCAGCCAGTTGCTGAGCGCCGATGAACTCGCCGCGTTTGTCGAAAGCTTCCAGGCCTCGGGCTTTACCGGCGGGATCAACTGGTACCGCAACTTCACCCGCAACTGGCAAGCCTCCGAGGGGCTGCCGGCCAGGATCGACAATCTGCCCTGTCTGATGATCACCGCCGAGAAGGACGCCGTGCTCTCGCCGGCCATGGCCGAGGGCATGCCCGCCGTGATCGGCGATCTGGAAATGCACATGGTGGCCGGCTCCGGCCACTGGACGCAGCAGGAAAAGCCGGAAGAGGTGAACCGCCTCATCCTGGACTGGCTGGCCAGACATTTTCCTAATTAGAATTGGCGGTTCCCGACGTAGATAGAACCATGGAACGCAGCACGCCCACGTCGTCCGTCTCGGCCGCTGGCCACCGCCGGGGCCTGTTTTCGGACAATGAGCCCTTTGACACCGGCTGGCTGCCGCCGGCGGACGGGCATGAAATCTACTACGAGGCCTGCGGCAATCCGAACGGCAAGCCCTGCGTGATCCTGCACGGCGGGCCGGGCGGCGCGATCAACCCGACCATGCGCCGGTTCTTCGATCCCGCGAAATGGCGCATGGCGCTGTTCGACCAGCGCGGCTGCGGGCGCAGCCGCCCCAACGCCAGCCTCGAGCACAACACCACCTGGGCGCTGATCGAAGACATCGAACGGCTGCGCGAGCACCTTGGCATCGAAAAATGGTGCGTCTTCGGCGGCTCCTGGGGCTCGACGCTGGCGCTGGCCTACGCGATTCAGCACCCGGAGCGCGTCGAAAGCCTCGTGCTGCGCGGGGTCTTCCTGCTCACCGAGCGCGAGCTGGCGTGGTTCTACCAGGACGGCGCCGGCATGCTGTTCCCCGACGCCTGGGCCCGCTTCTGCGCGCCGATCCCGGAAGCCGAGCGCGGCGACATGATCAGCGCCTACCACAAGCGCCTGACCCATCCGGAGCGCCGCGTGCAGGCCGAGGCCGCCGCCGCCTGGAGCCAATGGGAGGGCGACACCATCTCGATCCGCGGCCCGGAGGCGCGCCCATCGAAGTTCAACGAGATCGACTTCGCCATCGCGTTCGCTCGCATCGAATGCCACTTCTTCGCCAACCACGGCTTCTTTCCGGAAGAAGGCTGGATCCTAAAGAACGCGGCGTCGCTGAAGACCATCCCGGGCTGGATCGTCCAGGGCCGCTTCGACGTGGTGACCCCGATGGAAGCCGCCTGGAAGCTGAAGGCGGCCTGGCCACGGGCGCGCTTCGAGGTGGTCTGGGACGCCGGCCACGCCTCGACCGAGCCCGGCATCGTCGACGCCCTCGTGCGGGCGACGGATCAGGCGCTCAGCGTCTGAGGCGGTTGCGCGCGCGGCCGCCTGCGCGCAACCTTGTGGCCTCATCGGGCGCTACACCCGAAACTCAAGGGAGATTTCCATGCGTCACAACCTCTTCGTCGCGGTCGCCGCCGCGAGCCTGCTGATCGCTGGCGCCGCGTCCGCGCAGATGGTCCACTACTCCGCCAAGCTGGCTGGCGCCGCCGGCGTCAAGGGCTCGGGCGACGTCTTCGCCATGCTGGAGGGCAAGACCTTCAGCTACACCGTCAATTACAAGGACCTCACCGGCCCGGCCGTGGCGGCCCACTTCCACGATGGCGCGACCCCCGGCGGCAATGGCCCGCCGATCGTCCCGGCGGTCGTAACGCCCATGACCATCAAGGGGACCGCGACCCTGACCGACGCCCAGATCGCCGACCTCAACGCCGGCAAGGTCTATTTCAACGTCCACACCGCCGCCAACCCCGGCGGCGAGATCCGCGGAACCCTGGCGGCGATGAAGTAGGCGCCCGACGCAAGGGCTCGTCGCCTCAGAGCAGCGAGCCCTTGCCGCTGGTGACTTCGGCGTAACGGTGGACGCGGACGGCCATGACCAGGCCGAAGCCGACCATGACGGTGAGCATCACAGTGCCGCCGTAGGACAGCAGTGGCATCGGCACGCCGACCACGGGCGCCAGGCCCATGACCATCGAGCCGTTGATCAGCACATAGAGCGCGAAGGTGGCGGTCACACCAGCCGCCGCCAGCCGGCCGAAATGGCTGTGGCTGAGATACGAGGTGCGCAGCGCCATGAAGATCACGGCGGCGTAGAGCACCAGGATGAAGGCGCAGCCCACGAAGCCGAACTCTTCGGCGAGCGTCGCGAAAATGAAGTCGGTCTGCTTCTCCGGCAGGAAGTTCAGCTGGCTCTGCGAGCCCAGACCGTAGCCCTTGCCGAGCAAGCCGCCGGAGCCCAGCGCGATCTTCGACTGCAGGATATGATAGCCGGAACCGGACGGATCGTTCTCCGGTGACATGAAGGTGGTCAGGCGCTGCTTCTGATAGCCGTGCAGGCCGAACATGATCACCGCCGGGACGACCGCCGCCAGCCCCAGCACCCCGGCGGCGATCAGCCGCCAGGACAGGCCTGCCAGCACCACCACCATGGCCCCGGTGAGCAGCATCAGGATCGCGGTGCCGAGGTCCGGCTCCTTGGCCACCAGGGCGACCGGGGCGAGGATCAGCACCGCCGGGACCAGCAGCCACCAGGAGAGCTGCGCGCTCTTGCCGGACAGCCCGTGGTAAAAGCGCGCCAGGGCCAGGACGAGGCCGATCTTCATGATCTCCGATGGCTGGATGGTGATCGGGCCCGCCTGCAGCCATCGCTGGGCGCCCAGCGCGTGGTGGCCGACAAGATCGACCGCAACCAGCAGGAGGAAGCCCACCGCGTAGATCGGATAGGCAAGCAGGAACCACACTCTCAGGCTGATCAGGCTCAGTAGAATCATGACGCCAAAGCAGAGTGCGTAGCGCCCTAGGTGCTTGGCCGCCCAGGGCTCCCACGAGGAGCCGGCGATGGAAAACAGCATCACCGCGCCCGCGCCTGCGATAAGGCTGATGGTCAGACAGAAGAGCCAGTCAATCTCGGCGACCTTGTTGATCAGGCGGTCGCGTTCGCCGGGACGGGTCAGGGCCGAGACGGTCATGGGGTGGTCTGCTGCTGGGCGGTCTGGACGGCCGCCGCCGCCGGGGTCGGCGGATCGACAACGTCGGGGTCGGTCTCCACCTGCGGAATCTCCGGCGCCGGCATGGGCTTTTCGATCTTCGCGCGGATCTCCGGGTCCTTGAGCAAGGCGACCCGCAGCAGCTCGCGGGCCAGCGGGCCGCTGGTGCTCGCGCCGAACCCGCCGTGCTCGACGAGCACGCTCACCGCATAGCGCGGCTCCTCGACCGGGGCGAAGGCGATGAACCAGGCGTGGTCACGGTATTTCCATTCGCCGGTGGCGCCGTGCTGGCCATGGCCGCTGGCGTAGTTGAAGGCCTGGGCGGTTCCGGACTTGCCAGCCATCTTGATGTCGCCCAGCCCCATGTCGCTCAGGCCAGCCGCCGTGCCGGACACCGTCACCGCGGCCATGGCGGCGCGCACGAAGTCGATATGTTTGGCCTCGAACGGCAGGTCGCCGAAGGCCGCGCCCGAGGGCTGTTCCACCCCGCCCACCGAGTGGATGAGCCGTGGATGAAGCGCCTTGCGCCCATTGGCCAGCCGTGCGGCCTGGACGCAGAGTTGCAGCGGATTGAGGTGGGTATAGCCCTGGCCGATACCCATGCTGGGCGTCTCGCCGGGATGCCAGACGGGGTCTTTGGGGAAGTGGCGCTTCTTGTAGGCGGTGTCCGGCACCAGGCCCGGCTTCTGGCCCGGGATGCCGATATCGAAGGTGTCGCCCAGGCCGAACCGGCGCGCCACCGCGGCAATCCTGTCGGGCCCGACGGTGAGGGCCGCCTGGTAGAAATAGATGTCGCAGGACTGGGCGATGGCGCCCTTCAGGTCCAAGGCTCCATGAACCTTATCGCAGTGCCAGACCCGGCCGCCCCAGGCCCAGGCCCTGTTGCAGACATGCACCGTCGCCGGGTCGAAGCCGTGCTCCAGGCAGGTCAGAGCCACCAGCGTCTTGAAGGTCGAACCCGGCGGATAGGTCGCGGTCAGCGCCTTGTTGAACAGCGGCTTGTGATCGTATTGGGCGAGCGCCTTGTATTCCGGCCCGGTCAGGCCGCGGACGAACTTGTTGGCGTCAAAACTGGGCCCCGAATACAGGCACAGGATGTCGCCGTTGCGGCAGTCCATCATCACCGCGGCGCCGCTCTGGGCGCCGAACACCTCCATGGCGCGGTTCTGGATGTCGGCGTCCAGCGTGAGCACGATCTCCTTGCCGGGGATCGCCTTGATGTCGCCCGCCGGGTCGGTGGAGACCTCGTGGCCGTTGGCGTCGACCTCGACCTTCTGGGCGCCCGGCTTGCCACGCAGGTCCAGGTCGAAGGCTTCCTCGACGCCCTGGCGGCCGATACGGAATCCGGGGTTCAACAGGATCGGGTCGGCGTTCGGGCCGCTGGGGGTCAGGTCGGTCTTGTTGACCTTGGCCACATAGCCGATCACGTGGGCGAACGCCCCGCCGTAGGGATAGACGCGCACCTCGCCCATGTCGGCGGTGACGCCCGGCAGCTCCGGCGCGCGGATGTTGATCGCGCTGAACTGCTCCCAGCTCATGTCCTCCATGATCTGCACGGGGGCCTTGCGCGGCGCATTGGAGATTTCGCGGAACAGCCGCGCCTGGCGGCCGTCATCCAGCGGCACGAACTCGGCCAGGGTCTTCAGCGTCGCCCGTGCGTCGAGCCCCTTTTCCTTGGCCACCATCAGCCGGAAGTTCGGCCGGTTGGAGGCCAGCACCACACCGTTCCGGTCGACGATCAGGCCGCGCGGCGGCGGGGTCATCTTGAAGTTGAACTGGTTGGACGCCGAGAGCTTGGTGTAGCGCTCGCTTTCCAGCAGCTGCAGGCGGCCAAGCTGGGCGCCGAGCGCGATCAGGCCCACGCCCGCGAAACCGCCCAGCAGGAAGGCCCGGCGGTGGAAGACCCCCTGCCGCTCATTCACCTCGGCGAAGAAGATGGACGGTTCCGACACCCCTACAGTCCTAGCGGAATCTCACGTCGGCGTCCTCGAACAGGTCGATGAGCCGCTGCGCGAAGGGATAGAGCACGATTGTGGCGAGGAATTGCCAAGCTATCGCGAACAGGCCAGGCGCGGATCGCGAATCCAGCAGCACGAACAGGTAGCCCGCGACCATGGCCGTGCCGGTGACCAGGGCGTACCAGGCCCACAGAATAGCGAGGTTCTGACCCGCCATCATGCTTCGCCCGGCCAGCGCCACGCCATAGGCGAGCAGCAGGCAGAGGGCCCAAAGGCCCAGCGGCCCGCCCCAGAAGAGGTCGAGCAGCAGGCCCATGGCCAGGATCGCGAAGGGCGCCAGGATCGATGGCCGGATTACCGCCCAGGCGAAGGCCAGCACCATGGGAAACACCGGCTGAGGCAGCTGAAATCCGAAGGCGTGAAACGGAATACCGAAAATCAGCGTGGCGATCAGCGCGTAGAGCATCGGCACGCCCAGCCAGCGCCAGGGCTCAAGCGGCCGAGCGCCGCTCATCGCGCGGCTCCGGCGGCCGGCGGCTTAGGCCTGGGGTTCGGCGAGGCGGCCCCCGGCGGCGGCGCTTTGGCCACGGCCGGATTGGGGGCCGCGGCAGGACCCGCGGCCGGCTCGTCCGCCTTCAGCGAACCTGACGTCGGCACCGGCGTCGGCGGCGGAGCCGGTGTCTCGCTCAGCGCCTTCTGGTTCACTACCTGAGTGAAGTCCTGGAACAGCAGGATGCGCACGAAGTCGATTGGGGCGGCGTCCGCGGCCAGGACCGCGCGCCAGCGGCCGTCGAGGCCCTTCACCGCCGTCCCCACCGGCAGGCCGCGCGGCAGCACCCCGCCGTCGCCCGAGGTCAGCAGCCGGTCGCCTTCGCGGATCGGATCGCGGCCGCGCAGGTAGTCGAGTCGAGGGTTGGGCCCGCCGTCGCCGGTCAGGATGGCCCGTGCATTGGTCCGGTCGATCATGATCGGCGTGCGCGAGGCGATGTCGGTCAAGAGCAGGACCCGGCTCGCCCCGTCGGTCACCCCGATCACCCGGCCGACAAGACCGTTCTCGCTCATCACCGGATTGCCGACCTTGACCCCATGCTCGCGGCCAGTGTTGGCCAGGCGCGTGTCAGCGAAGGGGCCGTGGCTGTCGGTGACGATCCGCGCGCCCACCATCGGGATCGGCGGGTCGGTCTTCAGGCCCAGCAAGGCCCGGTAGCGCTCGTTCTCGTCCTTCAGCGCGATGGCGACGTCGCGCCACTGTTTCATCTCCCGGAGTTCAGCCTTGAGGTCGTGGTTCGCCGAGGCCGCGCCGAAATAGTCTCGCACGCTGTCAGCGCCCTGCCCGGTCCAACGGCCCGGCGCGGCCAGGACGTCGGCCACGGGCGCCAGGTAGGTGTCGCTGGCTCGCCGGGTCGCGCCATAGGCCTCGGCCTTGAAGGTCTCGCGCCGGTCGGAGAGCAGGATGGCGGTCGCGGCGACCACGGCCACGATCAACGCGATCGCCGCCGCCCAGGTCAGCGGGACCTTCAGTTCACCAAGCGGATTGTCCCTGAAGGACACGTGGAAAGCCTCGTTCGAGCGGTGTTTCGGCAGTCCCCGCCACGCAGCGACTCAGATGCTGGTCAGGCTAACGTGGATTCCAGGACGCCCTTCATCCATTTCGGATGTTCGAGCACCTTGCCGCAGCCCAGCGCCACGCAGCTGAGCGGGTCGTCGGCGACGGTCACGGGCAGGCCAGTGTGGTCGCGGATTTCGGCGTCGAGGCCCCGCAGCAACGCGCCGCCGCCGGTCAGCATGATGCCCTTGTCGGCGATGTCGGAGGCAAGTTCCGGCGGCGTGGCTTCCAACGCCATCTTCACCGCGTCGACGATCTGGCCAACCGGTTCGCTGAGGGCGTCGGAGGCTTGTTTCTCAGAAATCCGCACTTCACGCGGGACACCCTGCATCAGGTCGCGGCCCTTGACCTCGATGGACAGGCCCTCGCCATCGGCCGGCGCGCGGGCCGTGCCGATCTCCTTCTTGATCCGTTCGGCGGTGGTCTCGCCGATCAGCAGGTTATGGTTGCGGCGCATGTAGGAGATGATCGCCTCGTCCATCTTGTCGCCGCCGACCCGGACCGAGCGCGAATAGACGATGCCGGAGAGCGACAGCACGGCCACCTCGGTGGTGCCCCCGCCGATGTCGACGACCATTGAGCCGGTGGGCTCGTGGATCGGCAGGCCCGCGCCGATCGCGGCCGCCATCGGCTCGTCGATCAGGCCCACGCGGCGGCCGCCGGCGTTCAGGCAGCTGTCGTTGATCGCCCGGCGTTCAACCGCGGTCGCGCCCGACGGCACGCAGACGATGACCTTGGGGTTCACGAAGCCCTTGCGGTTGGGAACCTTGCGGATGAAATACTTGATCATCTCCTCGGCGACTTCGAAGTCGGCGATGACCCCGTCGCGCATGGGGCGGATGGCTTCCATGTGGCCGGGCGTGCGGCCCAGCATCTGCTTGGCCTCTATGCCCACGGCGTGGACCACCTTGCGGCCGCCGACATTGCGAAGCGCCACAACCGAGGGTTCGTTCAGCACAATGCCCTTGCCCTTCATGTAGATGAGGGTGTTGGCGGTGCCGAGGTCGATGGCGATGTCGTTGGAAATGGCGCCGAAGAGCGAAGAGATCATGGAAGGCCCTGGAGACTGGGGGCTGCAAGGAGGGATGCCAAGCGGTAGATCGATACGATCCCGTCTACGCCCAAAAGGCGTACGGAGTCGTTATCATTTACCGGAAGGCGTTGCGCACCCTCTGCCCTGCCCATGGGTCGAATTCAAGGCATAAAGGACCGCATAGGGCCCAGCGACATCCTGCAAGAACGCCGCAGCGTCGCGGCCGGTCCCGGTGTAGGTTGCGGCAATGTCATCCGGCGGTGATCTCAGCGCATCCCTGACCCTGCGGCGCGGCGCCATGGCCCGGGTCGGGCTGGACCGCGTGGCCCTGGTGGAAGCCGTCGCCGAGCTGGGCTCGATCACCGCGGCGGCCGCGCGCCTGGGGATCAGCTATCGCGGCGCCTGGGAGGCGATCCAGGCCCTCAACAATCTGTTCGACGGCCCCCTGATCGAGGCGAGTCCCGGCGGCAAGGCGGGGGGCGCGGCGGTGGTGACAGCGCGCGGCAGGCAGGTGGTCACCGCCTTCCGCCGGGTGCAGATCGAGATCGATGCGGCGATGGCCAAGCTGCAAGGTCATCTCGCCGATGCGCCAGCCCACGACCTTTTCTGGAGCCTTGGAATGAGAACCAGCGCCCGCAACGCCCTGCGCGGGGTCATCGCCCATATCAGCGGCGGGGAGATCAACAGCGAGGTGACGCTCCGCCTGGGCGACGGCGTCGACATCACGGCTATCGTCACAAAGCGCAGCGTCGAAGAGCTGCAACTGGCGCCCGGCAAGGCGGCCATCGCCCTGATCAAGTCCAGCTTTGTGATCCTCGCCAAGGGCGAAGGCGTCCGCACCTCGGCCCGCAACCAGATCGCCGGAACCGTGTCCAGCCGCGAGGACGGGGCGGTCAACAGCGAGATCGGCGTCGATATCGGCGGCGGCAAGACGCTGACCGCCGCCATCACCCTGGAAAGCGCCAAGGCGCTGGCCATCGCGGTCGGCGAGCCGATCACGGCGCTGATCAAGGCGCCGCACGTGATCCTGGCGGTCGAATAGCGCCGGGCGGGCTGGCGGGTCAGGTGGCGGCGCGCAGCGCCCGGGCGATCTGGGCGTCGCTGCGGCTGAGCAGGAGAACGCCGACCAGGGCAAGCGCGGCCGGGATCAGCGCCCAGCCGAACCCGCCGAACGCCAGCAAGCCGGTGGCGACGGCGATAATCAGACCCAGACCGAACTCCGCGAGCGTGACACCCCAGGAGGCTTGCCGCTGGCGGCGGAACTCGCTGCGCTTGCCGGGTCGCTGCCACCAGACGTTGAGGGCAGCGGTCATGCCTGCCGACGCCGCGCACCCCGCGGTCGCGGCCAATCCGGCCAGCGGCGCCATCACGATCATCGGCAGAAGCACCGGCGCCAGCAGCACGGCGACCGGCAGGATAGCTGCGGCGATCTTGGCGCGGCGCAGGGTCCGCATCGGCGTGGGCGCGCAGCTCAGCAGGTCCGGCGCGTCCTCGGCGGAGATGGTGATCCACGCCAGGCTGCCGACGATCTGGCCCGCGATCAGGCTGAGCGCCGCCGCACTTCCCGGCAAGGCCAGCGTCTGGGCGGTTCCAGCGTTGCGCAGCGCCACGAACCCCAGTGGAAGGATGTAGAGCACCCGCAGCAGCACCTGGGAGATCAGCGCCGGGTCGCGCGCGATCAGCCGCAGTTCCTTGCTCAGCGTCGCGCCGAAGGCATCGGCGGCGAACCGCGCCCGCCCGACCCGCCGCGCCTTGCCGCCGCCCGTCCCGATGCCCGCGGCCGAGGCCGCGTCGGCCGCGAACCGGGCGCCCAGAAGCTGATTGGCGATCAGAAAAACCCCCGCCCCCGCCACCAGCACGGCGATCAGCGGCCCAGGCTCCCCAAGCATGGCGCGTAGCAGCCAGTCGACGCCCGGGGGCAGCCGAAACCGAGGGGCGTTGGCGAGCTGGACCAGGGATGTCCAGGCGCTGGCGCTCTGGTGTCTGCCGAGGATGTTGTAGCCCTGTCCCACCAGGAAGAAGGCAGCGCCGGTGATCGCCGCCAGCACCTGGCCCAGCGTCCGCGTCCGCCTGGGTCCGATCAGGCGGAAGAGACCGCCGGCGATCAGCAGGCCGACGCCGGTGGCCGCCAGCGCGATGGCGAACAGCACGCCTTCGACGGCCAGCCAGCCCGGATGCCCCATGACCGCGATAGGCAAGAGGATCGCGGTGGTGACGATCCCGAACAGCGCGAAGACGTTCACCGCCACCGCCAGGAAGCGCACCGCGAGCACGCTGCGGGGCTTCATCGGCGAGGAGAACAGCAAGTCCAGGTCGGCCCGCTCGTACAGCGCATCCACCGCGGCGCTGAGTGTCTGGGACAGCATCAGGGTGAACAGCGCCACACCGACCGCGGCGGCGATAGCGATGGAGATCGGCGCGACCGGAATCTGCACGCGCTTCAAGGCGAAGGCCAGCGGCAGGCCGGCGGTGAAGAACAGGATGACCGGCAGCAGGGCGGTCAGCCACAGCGCCCTGAACCGCCCCCTTCCTCGGCCGCGACGGGTCATGATCCCGCGCCAGCTCAGCCGCAGTTCATGGCGCAGCAGCCAGAGTGTGGACCCGGCCGGCGCGATCACCGCCGAACGCTCTCAGGGGCCGCGTCCTCGGCGCCCGTCAACTCCAGGAACAGGTCCTCGAGGGTCGCGTTGCCCTCACCTGTCCGCGTGCGCAGCTCGTCGAGTGTCCCTTCGGCGACCAACCTGCCGTTGTTGATGATGCCGATCCGGTCGGCCATGCGCTCCGCCACCTCCAGGATATGGGTGGTCAGGATCACCGTCGCCCCGCCTTTCACCCGCGCCTGCAGGAGGTCCTTAACCTGCCGCGCCACGGCGGCGTCGAGGCCGGTCAGCGGCTCGTCGAGGATCAGCAGTTTCGGGTCGTGGATCAGCGCGCCGGCCAGCGCGGTTTTCTGCTTCATGCCCCGCGAGAAGCCCTCGCAGCGCTCGCCGCGATTGTCCCACAGGCCCAGCCATTTGAGCAGCTCTTCGGCCCGCGGCAGAGCGGCGGTGGCCGGGACGCCCCATAGGCCGGCGACAAACTCGAGGTATTCCATCGGGGTCAGGCGGTCGTAGAGCATGGGCTCGTCCGGCGCCCAGGCGATCACCTGCTTGGCGGCGGCGGGGTCCTTCAACGCGTCGTGGCCGAACACCGCGATTTCGCCGGAGTTGGGCTTCAGGAGGCCGGCCACCATGCGCAGCGTCGTGGTCTTGCCGGCGCCGTTGGGCCCCAAGAGGGCGTAGAGTTCGCCAGCGCGAACCCTCAGCGAGAGATTGTCCACCGCAAACTTGCCGCCGAAGGTCTTGGACAGGCCGGTAATGGCAAGCGCGTCAGTCATGCGGAATCCTTGAATCAGCGCGACTATGTCCGACCCCGCCGGCGTCGGATAGTCGCCGCGCGGCGACCGATCGGATGCATGGCGGCCTTGATCTGCCGGACGGGCGCGCGCCCGGAAAGGAAGGGCGTCAGACCCGCTTTCGGGTTGGGTAACCCCTTTGCCCTATGCTGATTGCGTCCTGTAAAGGCGAACGTCTACAAGCTCGTGTTATCGCGAACAGCGTGGGCTGGTGACGCCACTTTCACGGGTTCTGCATGCTGATGGAGGCGCTTCGTCATGGCGATAGGTCGAACGATCATCGATAAGATGATGACCCGAGTCATCTATCGTGATGAATACAACAGCCTTGAGCTCCGCCGCTATTTCGAACGCACCGCCGGCCTCAAGGTCGGACTCTACACGCTGGGGGCTTTCGACCGTTGGCGACTGCCGCCAAACACCGTGGTCGGCCGCTATTCGTCGATCGCCAAATCGGCACGGCTGATCGACGCCAACCATCCGATCGACGCGCTCTCGACCCATCCCTATTTCTATCTGAAGGAATTCGGCCTGTCGGCGACAGACCGCGCCAATGTCCAGGCCCAGGTCGTCGAGGACGATGTCTGGCTGGGGCACAATTGCACCGTCACGCCGGGCTGCCATGTCATCGGCCGCGGCTCGATCGTCGGCGCCGGTGCGGTGGTGATGAGCGACGTGCCGCGCTACGCGATCATGGCCGGCGCGCCCGCCAAGCTGGTGCGCTATCGGTTCGCGCCCGACGTGATCGAGGCGGTCGAGGCCACCGAGTGGTGGCTGCTGGACAAGCCCGACCTGGAAGCGGCCTTGCGCCAAGCGCCGGGGTTTGCGTTCGCCCCGACCCGAGAAAACGCCAACCAGTTCCTGGCCGCGATCGGCAAGCCGGCGCTGCCGCCCTACGCCGCGCCGTCACGGGCTGTGGGCGCCAGCGCTGTAGCGGGCGGCGTCGCGGTGTCGGAGTCCGCCCTGACCGATCTGCTGCGGCGCGACGTTCCCGATTTCACCTCAGGAGACCTGACACGTCCGCTCACGGATCTGAAGATCGACAGCTTCGGCCTGATCAACCTGCGTATCGGCATCGAGACCCTAATCGGCCGTCAGATCACCGATCGCGACTGGGGGTCGGTGATGACGCTTTCGGACGTCGTGGCCCTAGCCCAGGGACAAGCGCCAGTGACGACCGCTGCGGCGCCGGCGATGGCGGCGATGGCGCCCGAGGTCGATGGCGCTGACGTGAGCCGCCCGACGGCCGAGCGCCGGATCCAGTACGTGAACATGCCGCAGATGGCCCTGAGCGGCCTCTCTGAACTCTGGACCTTCAAGGAGCTTGGCGACATGCACTGGTCGGTGCTGACGCGCGGGCTGCGCACGCCCTCCGCCGCCGTAGCCGACTCCGAGGGCGACCGGCTCTACGCGACCTTCACGCGGATCTGCCTGTCCTCCGACCAGCCGCTGACCGACATCAAGGAGAACGACCGGCTGACCATGGACCTGGAGATGACCCGCTTCGGGGCGGGCATGTTCTTCAGTTCAGCCTCGATCGCCACCGCCAACGGCGCGATCCAGGCCAGCATCATGACCAGCTTCTCGAAGTTCGGCGAAGCCGGCGCCAACACCTCTCTGCTGAAGGGCCAGCCGGTCATCCCCGAAGGCTGCGAGATCGCCCCGCTCACGAGCCTGCCGAAGTTCGCTCAGGACTATCGGACGCAGCGGGCGAGCGATTTGCCAGCTCCGCTTTTCGAATTTGAGTATGCGATACTGCCGCCGCATGACATCAACGGCGTCGGACTGCTTTACTTTGCGGCCTATCCTCAGATCTTCGATCTCTGCGCCATGCAACGGTTCGGGCGCTCGATGTTCAGCGACTTCAGCACAACCTATCGCGACGTATACTACTTCGCCAATTGCGGCCCGGACGATACGCCGATCTTCCGCATCCACCGCTGTGAAGAAGGCCCTAGCGCCATCGAATTCGACGCGTCCTTGGTTCGGAAGAGCGACGGCAAGTTGATGGCTTTCACGACGACGGTGAAGCGGCGGATTCACAACGAGGTAAGGGCAGCCGGGTCGCTGAAGACGGTCTCGAAGGCTCCGACTACGGTCGGTCTGCGCGTATAAGCTGACGCCGGGCGCGTTGCAGAACCTGGCGCTATCCCAGAGTGGCGGCCACCATGCGCAGCGTCGTGGTCTTGCCGGCGCCGTTGGGGCCCAAGAGGGCGTAGAGTTCGCCGGCGCGAACCCTCAGCGAGAGATTGTCCACCGCAAACTTGCCGCCGAAGGTCTTGGACAGGCCGGTAATGGCAAGCGCGTCAGTCATGCGGAACCCTTGAATCAGCGCGACTATGTCCGACCCCGCCGGCGTCGGATAGTCGCCGCGCGGCGGCCGATCGGATGCAGCATACCTAGCCCAGCGCCGTCATCACCACGCCTGCCGCGGCCATGACGCCACCGATGATTTGGCGCGGCGTCAACCGCTCCTTGAAGAGCCGGCGGCCGGCTGCGGCGGCGATCGGCCCCTCGATCACGCCCACAGCCCGCACCTGCCCGGCCGGCGCAAGCGCCAGGGCGGAAAACCAGAAGGCGGAGGCGGCCGTGCCGAAGAACCCCGCGCCTAGCGAGGACCGCCACGACGCGCCGACCGCCCGCAAGGCCGCCGGGCGGATCGCCGCCAGCAGCGCGACCATCACCAGCGATTGCAGGGCTTGCGCCAAACAAAGCGCCGCAATGGCCGAATAGATCGGATGCGCTGAATCGAAGGCGAGGCCAGCCTGACGATAGGCGTTCAGCGCCACGGCGAACGCCAGCCCCGAGGCGAGGCCGAAGAGCGATCCCGCCATGGCGCCCGTCGCCTTCTCACGGCCGGGCCAGGCCAGGGCCAGCAACGCTGCCGTGGTCATCGCCAGGCCCGCCCACTGCACAACGCCAAGCCGGTCACCAAAGGCGAAATAACCCAGCAGCGCGCCCAACGGCAGCGACGACTGCTGCATGAAGGTCGCCACCGCGAAGCCAGAGTGGCGCATGGCCACCAGAAGAGCCGCCGTGGCGCCGACCTGGCTCACGGCCCCAACGGCCACGGCGATCAGAAATCGCGGTGAGGCATGCGGCGTCGCGGCCGGCGTGAGGGCCGCCACGACAGCAAAGATGGCCAGCGAGAACGGCAGTCCGAACAGGAATCGGACCAGGGTCGCGCCCCACGGTCCGGCGTCGCCCACCAGCCCGCGCTGCAGCGCGTTGCGCGCCACCTGCAACGGCGCGGCCGCGGCCGTCATGAAGATCCAGAGCATGCCTTTAAATCCGTCATCCCGGCCAACGAAGCGGCAAAGCCGCGTAGGCCGAGCCGAGACCCAACCGAGCGCGCGAGCGCTGGCTGGACAGCCCGGTGATCATGGGTCCCGGACAAGCGCTGCGCGCTTTCCGGGATGACACTAGGGTGGAAGATCAGAATCCCGATGCGATCGCGCCGGGGTCGGTCTTTTCTTTGCGCGCCGTGAGGTTGTTGAGCGCGTTGATGTAGGCCTTTGCCGAGGCGGTCAGCGTGTCGGTGTCCGCCGCCTGCCCGGTCGCGATCCGGCCGTCCTCTTCGAGCCGCACCGAAACCTGGGCCTGGGCGTCGGTGCCCTCCGTCACCGCGTGCACCTGGAAGAGGCGCAGGATGGCTTCGTGCGGGGCGACCTTGTGGATGGCGTTGAACACCGCGTCGACCGGACCGTCGCCGGTGGCGTTGGCCGACTTTTCCTCGCCGTCGATGGTGACGGTCAGGAAGGCTTCCTGCGGTCCCTCGGTGCCGGCGATGACCCGCAGGTTCTTGACCTGGATGCGGTCGGCGCCCGAGGCGAGCGCGTCATCCACCAGCGCCACGATGTCGTCGTCGAACACGTGCTTCTTCTTATCGGCCAGGTCCTTGAAGCGCTGGAAGGCCTCGTTGAGCGCGTTCTGGCCCAGCTCGTAGCCCAGCGTCCGCAGCTTCTCGCGGAAACCCGCGCGGCCGGCGTGCTTGCCCATGACCAGGTTGGACGCGCCCTGCCCGACCGTCTCGGGGCTCATGATCTCGTAGGTGCCACGGTCCTTCAGCATGCCATCCTGGTGGATGCCGCTCTCGTGGGCGAAGGCGTTCTTGCCGACGATCGCCTTGTTGAACTGCACCGGGAAGCCGGTGATCGCCGAAACATAGCGGCTGGCCCGCGTGATGTGCTGGGTCTCGACGCCGGTGTGATAGGGCAGCGCGTCGCCGCGCACCTTCAGCGCCATGACGATCTCTTCCAGCGCGGCGTTGCCGGCCCGCTCGCCGATGCCATTGATCGCCACTTCCACCTGTCGCGCGCCGCCCTCGACTCCAGCTAGCGAATTGGCGACCGCCAGGCCCAGGTCGTTGTGGCAATGGGTGGACAGGATGATGCGGTCCGCGCCCTCGACGTTGTGCAGGATGTCGCGGAACATGTCGGCGTATTCGGTGGGATAGCTGTAGCCCACCGTGTCGGGCAGGTTGATCGTGCCGGCGCCGGCCTTGATCGCGGCTTCGACGCAACGGCAGAGGAAATCGTGCTCGGTGCGCGTGCCGTCCTCGGCCGACCATTCGACGTCGTCGGTATGGCTGCGCGCACGGGTGACCTGCCCGATCACCATCTCGTAAACCTCGTGCGGCTCCTTCATGAGCTTGTACTTCATGTGCACAGGCGAGGTGGACAGGAACGTATGGATGCGCTTTCGCTTGGCCGGCTTGATCGCCTCGGCGCAGCGGTCGATGTCCTTCGGCGAGGCGCGCGACAGCCCGCAGATCACCGAATTCTTGGCGCGGCGCGCGATCTCGTTGACGGCGGCGAAATCGCCTTCAGAGGCGATCGGGAAACCGGCCTCGATGACGTCGACGCCCATCTCGTCGAGCAGCGCCGCGACCTCGAGCTTTTCTTCATGGGTCATGGTGGCGCCGGGGCACTGCTCGCCGTCGCGCAAGGTCGTATCGAAGATAACGACGCGGTCCTTTTCGGACTTGGTCTGAGACGTCATGGGGGTAGTCCTTCTGATCGAGTGCGCCGGAGAGGCGCTTTAAAGGGTGCTTGCTTCTTTCCGTCTTCCCCCGAGTGCCCAGGCCATAAGGCCCAGCCGGCTCTCAGGGGCGGATAAGCAGAAGGAGCGTTCCCAGAATCAGCGAGGCCACGGCAGAGGCATCGGAACCGGCTTGCGCCGTCCGTTCGATCGCGCAGATGGTCTGCCGCGTCGACATGTGCCTCAGTGTCCTCATCGTCGGCCGAAGCGTCGCTGACTTGGGTAAAGTCCGCGTTAACCGCGTGCCGGAAGTGAGCTTCTAGCGGAAACCGCTGCCTTAAATCAAGCGCGGACTAGGTCAGCAATACTGACGGATCTGTGCCTATTTTTCGGCCAGCAGCGCCTTGCGAACCTGCTGCAATTCCGCGAGCGCTTTGCCCTCGACCTTGGGATATTCGAGTGTGAGCCGCTCCATTGCGTCGCCGATCGCGGCCGCCACCACCAGCCGGGTGAACCACTTGTTGTCGGCCGGCACGACGAACCAGGGCGCTTC